>JADFZJ010000100.1 GCA_015232555.1 Desulfamplus sp.
AAGAAATAGATGATAATTCAATAGAATGTCCTGACTGTGGAGTCATTATATCTAAAGCCAAAAATCGACCTCTACATCAACATATTATTGAACATCAAGAGCCTCCACCTGAAAAGAAAGTCAACCCAAAATTAAGAAAGTGTCCTGACTGTGGAGGTGATTTAAGTTTTAAAGCCCAAACCTGTCCGCATTGCGGTTTAGTTTTACCAAAACAAAACGGCTGTATCGGCTGTCTGACTCTCTTTGTTGTATTGTTTGTTGTTGTGTGGGGATATGACAAATATACAACATTTGTGAACGCACCAACACCAGAGGCAAAAGTTCAGCAAGCAATAAATGATGAAAAGCAAAAGATTGAAAGAGAGAGGCAACGGGCAGAAGATAATGAAAGGTGCAAAACAGATTTAAACTGTTGGGCTGATAAACATAGTTTAAAAGCCATTTATGCAGCAGATAAGACTATTGAGCGAATGGCAAAATATCAGTTTGAATGGACTGATGGTGGTCTTGAGCCAAAAATCAGCCGTTATAGATGGTTGAATATTAAAAATCTTACGGTTACTTATCTCGGGGATAAAATAAAAATGCAAAACGGCTTCGGTGCATGGCAAAACATGATTTATGAAATTGATTATGACCCTGTTAATGAAAAAGTGCTGGATATAAGACTAAGAAACGGAAGGCTTTAAACATGGATAAATTAACTGAGCATATCAACCAACTTACTTTTATGGTCAATAAATTAAACAAAGACGTTAAAGCAATTACCTATGTTAATCATTTATTGACCGAAATAATGTTTGAATCAAACCCGCAATTTAAGATTCTGGCGGCTGATATTCTTGAGCAAACGGCTGAAAATTCTGACATTGACAATGACAAGTTCTTTGAAATTTTAGAGTCTCTTTTGAAATGTTCACGTTCTCCAACAAAGCTGACATCTGCTGGTCGAAGGAAATGGATTCGTCTGGTAAGTCAATCGGAATCAAATTAATTTCTTCATTTTTCAGCTCTATGTTTTCTGTATCCATTTTTTAAGCTCCTCTTAAAAGTTGAAAGTTAATCTTATTATACAATATTTGTCAAATTATGGCAATTACACAAAAAAAAGACGGCAGATGGTGCGTCCATTATTATGGTCCTGATAAACGGAAAAGATTTGAGTATTTCGGCAGAGGTCTTGAGGCTCAACAAAAAACAATTGAGCGTAATAATGAATTAAAATCTCAAAATCAAATCAGGGAATATGTCAAAAGAGATATCAAGATTTTATCCCCTACATTCGGTGAACTTGCGAACGAATACATCAAAGCAAAAGCAATTGAACTGCCCAAAACATCAATTGATAATCTTTATTATAAGTTGACAGGTGTTATCCTGCCTGAAATCGGTGATATTGAAGCCCTGAGATTAACCCATAGCAAAATCAGAGAATACATCAAGAAGAGACTATCAACAATTGCAAACACAAAGACGGGCAAAACAATCAGTAAAACAACTGTCCATAGAGAGCTTTCAGATATTCAAGCTATTTTAAATTGGGCTGTTAATGAAAAATATATTCAGTCTAACCCGTTGGCAGGCTTTAAAAAGCCCACTCGTGATGATGAGATTATCCTGCCACCAACTTTTGATGAGATTCAACGGATTTTATCTTGTGCTCCTGAGCACCTCAAACGCTCTTTGATAATCTCTTTTTATACAGGGTTGCGTCCAGGTGTTGCCGAGCTGTTTTCTTTAAAATGGGCAGATATCAATTTTGAATCAGGGATAATCCATATAATTTCAGCGAAAAAGGGCGGTTTAAAAGATAGATTTATTCCTCTTCACCCTGATTTTAGATTGCATCTTGAGCATTGGAAAACGGCTGATAATATTAATTCTGATATCAATATCAACTCTGCATCAAGATTGCTCAATAATTATATTATTCTTTGGAAAGGGCAAAAAGTTAAATCAATCAAAAAATCATTTATTACAGCAAAAGCAAAAGCTGGAATCACAAGACGATTAAGGCTGTATGACTTCCGCCATGCGTTCGCAACAAATATTCTTAAGGCTGGAGGGGATTTGAAAAGCACATCTGAAATGTTAGGGCATACAAGAACAGATACAACATCAAGGATTTATCAGCATACAGATATTGATATGCATAGAACAAATATAAATCTCATTCCATCACTCAATTTCAATAAGGATAAGCATAATGGCTAATATTCTGACTAATAAATCATATTTGGCTAATAATATTTATTAGCCAAATATCAGGAATAAAAACATAATGATTACAATGAGTTGTTTTTTGTTTCAGCGTTCGGGACGCTGGTGTCGGAGGTTCAAATCCTCTCATCCCGACCACGTCGGGAAAGGATTTCAGCGGGTTTTAACTTTAAAACTTTTAATCGTTTCTGGCTAATTATTAGCCAAAAAAAACTAAAAAAATTTTGTCTCTTTTAGCTGCTTCTCTTGTGAAAGATTTGCTTTAATAAAACAAAGCTCACTCAACTTTGTTGAAAGTGCAAAGGCAATGATTTCAATAACAAGAAACTTAATCTCTGCTCTAATAAAACTATTGTCATTGATAGCAGACTCATAAAGTTTTGAGATTAACAGATTATCAGCAAATATTTTATCAGATAACCAAACTCCTTCTTGATAGAGAATGTCATGTTCCGCACACGCACAATAAAACTCATGTGAAAACCATTTTGGAATTCTAAAAATCCATGCTAACCAATAACTTGAGCCGCAACCGTTTGTCGTTGCTAAGTCTGCATCAGATATCCCATAACATTCTGTCATTTTAAAAGCTATTCAAGCTCCTCAATTGAAAG
>JADFZJ010000101.1 GCA_015232555.1 Desulfamplus sp.
TAAATTTTACGGCATTGTTGGCAAGATTGAGAAGAATCTGACCCAATCGCAATGGATCACCCTTTAACGCTGTTGGCACATCAGAATCTATTGCAAAGAGCAACTCAAGACCCTTTTCCTGTGCTTTTAAAATCACCAAGCTGCCAATATTGCTTAAAACATCACCTAAATCAAACTCAACTGACTCCATGTTTAGCTTGCCAGCCTCAATCTTGGAAAAGTCTAAAATATCGTTAATTATTCCTAAAAGATTTTGTGCAGAGAGATAGACTTTATTTATGTAGTCTCTCTGTTTTGGATTAAGTTCAGTTTTGAGTGCCAAATGGCTCATTCCAATAATAGCATTCATTGGGGTTCGTATTTCGTGGCTCATGTTGGCAAGAAAATCGCTTTTTGCACGAGTTGCAGCTTCTGCAGAATCTTTGGCAATAATAAGACTTGCTTTCGTGGCTTCTAACTCCTCTGTTCTTTGTAATACTTTTTCCTCTAAAGATTGAGTATATTCCTGAATACGTGCAAACATAATATCAAAATATTTTTCTAAAACATTAATCTCATTACGTTCTATATTGTCTGACTCAACATAAAACTCTTTTTGTTCAGGATCGTTAAACAGAGATTGTTTAACTTTCAAAGTTAGTCCAATAAGAGGCTTTGTGATCTGTTTTGAAAGCAAAAGAACACCTAAGATACCAGCAATACTTGTAATAACTCCTAACACAATAGAAATTATTATCATTGTTAAAACAGAATCATGTATATCTTTAGTAGATGCAGCTCCTACAACATATATAGGGGCATTGGAGAGCTTTTGATAATCTACCAACATTGAACTACACTGCATTTGAAATTTGGACTCTTCTTCAAAAGAGCTTATCGAAAAATTACAATCACCCAATTTAGAGGAAGCAATCTGTTTGTTGGCAAAAAGAATCTGTTGATCTAACGACAGTGCCGCAAGCGTTATAAATCCACGTTTCCCAATCATCAATTTATCAAAGAATTTTTCATTTATCATTTGTAAATTGAGGACTATGACAAAGAATTTACCTGCTTGAATTATTCCATCTTCTGAAAATTGTCTGCTGATGATAAAAGCGGGGAAGTGCAATTCTTGTTCGATCTGATTCATATCCACTACAGAGGAGAAGGGGGGGATACAGCTTTTAATAACTGTTTGATTATACAGTTCATAATTTTTTAACTCTAATGGATTATCTTTATATACAATCTTACCACTATCAACTAATAGAATGTCTTGAATCCACAACTCTTTTGAGCGAATAGCTGTAAAAAAAGAGGATAATCCTGAAGATGAAAGTGCAGCCATTGCTGGATTATTTAAAAATACCTTAACAATTGGCTGCATACTCCACAATTCTATTTTAGTTTCAATATCTTCATAAAATCTTTCAATAGTTTCAACGCCATAATAAACATTTGATTTAAGTTGGTGATTAAGCTCATCTTTTAAAGAACTTGCCTGATAAAAAGAGATAACAATGGTGAAAATAGAGATCACACTAACAATCAAAGATGCAGAAAAAAATGCAAATTTAACCCCAAGAGATCGATTTTTCATAAAATTGACAACAAACCGATCCTTAATGTTCAAGCTATTTTTCACAACTTTATTCTCCAAGAAGGCTGGTGATGAACAGATTAAACTCACTAAGAGATATGCCGACCTTCTCTTTCCAGATTAGATCAAACTTAGAGTTTAGCTTGCGTTGAGAATCAAAAAATATTTTTGCCGCTTCAATAAGCTCTTTATCATCTTTTTTAAATCCCCATCCGACCTGATTGACAGGTCCAACAAAAAATCCAACCATTGAGTTTTTAACTTTGTTCCGTGTCCAATTCAGTGCCCCGTCAGCTCCGATAATTGTAAAATCCACAGTTTTGCTATCCACTGCATTCATGCTCTCATCAGTTGACATCAATGTAATCTGAATAGGGTTGTCGCTAAAATCTATTTTATTTTTCTCTTCCATCCATGTGTGGTAGCTCGTGCCTTTCATAACAGCCGCCCGTTTCCCTTTAAGAGCAACTTCGCTTTTGATATTATTCTGATTATCCTTGTTGATCACTACAGTCATGCGGGTTTTAAACAGCACTGCAAACTCCATTTTTTTTAGACGCCATTCATTTATAACCATATCATTAGGATAGCAGTCGCACTCTCCTGTCTCCATAAGATAAGGTGTATAGACAGCTTCTTTGTCCACCACACCCTCTTTATTCTCAAAAAGTTTATCCCATACCTCTAATCTTTTTACATTTGCCTTAACTCCTAAACTCTCTGCAAATGCAGTTCCTGTCTTTGTGTAAAGCTCGTAGCTTGATCCAGCTACACATAATCTTAACTCTCCTGATTTCTTTATCTCTTCTAAAGAACGTGCATAAGTTGATGCAATGCTCAAATGAAAAGACCATAAACAAATAATCGTAATCCACAACTTTTTTGTAATCATAACTACCTCCTTTCAAAAGTATAAAAATGTTTATAAATCTACTGACAAACCTACTGCAAAAAAGGCTCTATTTTGTTCTCAAATCTCTCCCATAAAAAATTATCCCCCTTGAACAGCTAACCTCTCCACAATCGCCAAAGCCTCTTTAAACTTATACTTTCCAATCAATCGATCAAGCTCTTGCAATTTTGACTTAATCTCAAGTGACCAATTAAATGCGTTTATCTCCTCCATAATCTCTTTGCATGGCTTTGGTTTTTTCTTCTGTAAAACAGGCTCAAGTTTTTTCATAAATTCAGCAAATTGGGC
>JADFZJ010000102.1 GCA_015232555.1 Desulfamplus sp.
TTTAGCACTCTATTTTCTTGATAACCTCCAAGAGATGTGCAAGCCCCCAAAAAATATGCTTGACCACAATCTTTCAATGGATCAGGCAAAATTAGATTATATCTCTAAAATTAATGGTGGTCGCCAGCTTATCTTGGATTTGATGCAAGACGACCATGAGGTTGCAATTGAGGAGATCAGCCAAAAGTTCGGAATTGAGCGGATGCTGTCAGACAAAAGCCATGATAGGGCTTTTCTTGTCTCGTTTCTCTACTATTTTGGAGTTCTTACAATTGCGGGGCAGACTTTAAACGCTGAAATTAAGATGAAAGTTCCCAATGTCATTATGAAACGCCTCTATGTTGAGAGGATAAACGAATTGTTTTTGCCAGAACCTCAAGATAGAGATATGGGCAGAGATGTTGCTAAAAAACTCTACCAAAAAGGCGATATACGAGAACTTTGTAATTTTGTTGAAAATCGCTATTTCAAAGTCTTCAGCAACCGCGATTACCGCTGGGCAAATGAACTGACCGTGAAAACTGCATTTCTCACACTTCTTTACAACGATATTTTGTTTATCATGGATTCAGAAAAAGAGATTGACCGCCGTTTTGCCGATTTAACAATGATTATCCGTCCAGATATGCGAAAATTTCAGCTTTTTGATGTGCTGATTGAGTTTAAATTTGTGAGCCTTGCAATTGCTGGAGTAAGCGGAGAAGAGGCAAAAGCATTGTCAGTTGAGGAACTTTCTAATCTTCCAAAGATGCGTGAGGCAATGAAAGATGCTCTTGAGCAGGTCAGAGAATACAGTCAAATATTGAAAGAGAGGTATTCAGGAACAAATTTCAGGCTGAAGAGCTTTGCTGTGGTGTCGCTGGGATTTGATAGGTTGTGTTGGGAAGAGGTTACGGTTAATATGTAAGTGTAAACCCCCGTGTTTACACTTTTAATACGGAATACAGGGCAGCGATCACTACAATTCATCATATTTTTCAGGTGGAATATCTTTAACCTTTGACAATGCGTTCAAAAATTTCTTCCTATCCCCACTCTTTGCCCTATTTTCAATATAGAAATCTGTAGTAAGTGCTGCAATTTTTTCAGCCAGTGCAGTTGTAATAAGCTGATTTATTGACATCTGCCCATTAGACGCAAGCTCTTTTGCCTTTTTATGTAAAGAATCAGGAAGGTTTATGCTTAATGTTGTCATTATAGTTCTCCCAATATTTCCAAAAATTCCTTTGGAGTTAGTATTTCTATGCCAAAACTTATACTTTGCAGAAAATCCTTTTTATTATATGTCAGGATATAATCACTTTCTGATTCAACTGCAAGCTCCAAAACCATATCATCTTTCGGGTCTTTTAGTATGGGTCTCCACAAATAGAAAATTTCTCTTTTGTTCCCGATTTGGCATATATAATCAAGAATATCATCAATATCTGCGGGTGAAAGCCCTAAAGTGTGAGTTTGACGCTTTGCCACATCCTCATATTCAAGAATAAGAGGAACTGAAATTGCTGTTTCAAAGTTTCCGCTGTCAATCATGGACAGCAATTTATAAGAAGCCCCTCTTTTTGACCGCAAGGCACTTATAAAAACATTGGTATCTATAACTATTCTGTATTTTTTCATAATGTTAGTGTATTCAATACCCTGATATTTTTCAAATGGTATTTCAAACCCTGACCATCTTTAAGGAGATTGTACATGAAATCAGAACAAAAAAGATTCAGATTCTTTAACTCAACTCATTGGTTTTACGTGTTTTTAGTTTGTTTGTCGTTGCTGCCTTCAATAGCATTATCAGAAAATCGTGTAGAGGCAGAAAGGCAGAATTGGGAGATATTTACAAGCCGTAGCAATGTTCAGGCTCTATTGCTGTCAGATGATGGTAAAACACTATGGGTAGGAACAGAAGGTGGATTGGAAAAAAGAGATGCGGAAACAGGATATATTATTCAGGTATTCACTAATTTAGATGGATTACCCAACAATAATATCACATGTCTCTTATCTGACCATAGAAGCGGTCTCTGGATCGGAACCGTTGACTCTCTTGTTCACTTCAAATCCGACGCTACATGGGAGAAGTTTACCACTGATAACTCAGAATTACCGTCAAATTATATCACATCTCTCTTATCCGACGGAAATGGTGGAATCTGGATTGGAACGGTCGGTCTTAGTCACTTCAAATCCAATGGCACATGGGAGATATTCAACACAAATAACTCGGAATTGCCAGACAATTTTATTAATGCCCTTTTATCTGATGGTAGCGGTGGACTCTGGATTGGAACTAACAATGGTCTTACTCACTTTAGATCAGACCTAATATGGGATATATTTGATAAGGCTAATTCAGGATTGGCGTCCACTTGGGTGACATTCCTCTTATCCGCCAGTGACGGTGGACTCTGGATCGGAACATATGGAGGAGGAATTAGTCATTT
>JADFZJ010000103.1 GCA_015232555.1 Desulfamplus sp.
AGTCAGTTTTTTAATATTTATCCTGCGTACGATAAAGAAACGGCAGCGTATAACACAGAACGAGACGGGCAGTTGATGTTGACTAAAATAATGACTCCTGCTCAATGTTTTTATAATTTGGCGATGTTACCCGGGTGGCAGAAGTGGAAGCCGTTATATAGATATGCAAGAATTACGGCAAAAAGTGGCAACTTAGCAACAATAAACATTGAGGACATACGTTCAACTCAACAAAATTTAAATATAAACTATATTAAAACAATGGCGAATGTGCCGATTGAGTATATGAGCTGTAATGGCGGGGCTTTTGATATTGGAGATGATGTTCTGGTACGTTTTGAAGCTGGGCTTTACTCAACAGCTACGATTATTGGATTTAAAGAAGAGCCAAAGGGATGCGGGATAGTTGTTGAAATTCATTATAAAAATGGTAACAAAAACAAATTGTGCCTTTTTTATAACATTACAAAAAACCAAGTTGAAGAGTTGATTAATCCTCAAGACACTTCTCAAATATTACAACAGCCTTTTGATTACAGTATGATTACATCTGTTTATGAAGCAAATAGTTTGAAAAGTGCAGAAATTAATACAATCCGATTTGAGCGATTCATTAACGGAATCAAGGAATATCTTGAAGAAAAAGACGAGAGTAATTACAGCACAACGACTTACTGGTATAGTGACGAAAAGTGTGTTAGTAATGATTGCGGGCGTTACTATTGCAAAAAAAATCTTTATAGAACAGAAGACTCACAAGACAACACAACAAATACAACAACAATAAAACATACAAATAATCTATCTTCTTACGGATATCCGATTGATGACTATGTTTATTTAGATGAAAAAAATAAATCTTATGTATTTGAGGAATATTGGATGGCATCGGGGGTTTCTTATAATATTGTAAAAAATTGTGCTCCTCTTGTTCCACCATATATCCCTTATGTAGGGCATCAAATCATAAAACAAAGCTGCGATAGTGACAATATTGTTAGATTTGGTTGCGGTAATATAACAACAGCAGAGATGCTATACTCAGAGATGAATAAAACATGGCATACTGATTTTTATCATGAAGAAGTGAAAACTTTATCCCCTGACCAGACCGAAATAATTATAGAAATTATAGAAGATGTATCAGGTTGGAGTTATCAAGTTGATTATATTGATGTATTAGGGATTACTCATTTTGTAAGTGCAAATAATAAAGAAACAGCCTCTTTTAGTAAACCAAATTCGATTTATTTAGACAGCGAGAAGTCAAAAGCAGTCACAACAATAGATGATAATAGTTTTATATTGTTTGAAAGTTTTGAAAATTTTGTGACTGTTAATGGTGTTATAAAAGAAGTGGAGCGTGTACAACAACTGCACTGGAATGTAGGAGAAGCAGAGCAAGAGACATTTACAGTTAATAATCTCACAACATTAACAACAATAGATTTAATTAATTTATTTAATCTATCGAGCAATGCTGTTTCAGGTATTGAAAAATATTTTCAAATGCAACAGATATATAGATAAAACAGGGAGATTTTTTAATGGCAGTCATTATTAAATTAAAAATCAATACAAAGAAAGACATGGGCAATTTAAAAAATAACGATATTTTAATGTCAATGATAAGCGATTGGATAGAATTGTTTCCTGAAGAAATTGAAACTGAAGAATTTGAAATTGAGACAGATGTTGAGACATAAACCTCATAATTAAAAAACAGACAGGAGGAAATTTATTGATAACAAGTCAGGATTGTTTAAGAGAGTTTGGAGACCCGAATAAAGAAAAAGAGATGGTGCTGTATGATGTTCCGCTTTTATTAGAAATTGGAGTCATACCAAAGCGGATTTATTGCTCTAAATTATTAGTCAAGCCCTTAGAAAAGGCGTTTGAATATCTGATTATGTCAGATTGTGTTAGAGAGCTTAAAACTTGGGACGGCTGTTTTAACATCAGAGCGAAAAAATGCAGTAAGTCTTGGTCTCTACATGCTTGGGGATTGGCAGTTGATGTAAATGCCGCGTGGAATGGATACGGAAAAAAACCCGTTTTATCACAAGATTTTGTTAATTGTTTTGTCAAAAATGGCTTTGACTGGGGAGGAGAATGGAAAGTCCCTGATGGAATGCACTTTCAATTGAGGAGCTTGAATAGCTTTTAAAATGACAGAATGTTATGGGATATCTGATGCAGACTTAGCAACGACAAACGGTTGCGGCTCAAGTTATTGGTTAGCATGGATTTTTAGAATTCCAAA
>JADFZJ010000104.1:0-1229 GCA_015232555.1 Desulfamplus sp.
ATTTATTCATAAACTCTCCTTGATTATCGTTTTTTCTGCAAACTAAACAATAACAGAAGATGTTTATTTTTTTCAGCTTAAAATCATTGCTCCCCCAAATCCGTTATAACCAGAGGTTTTTAAATGTTTTCGATAAATTCGGAGTTACTAACAATTTGTTAGTAGAAAACATTGGAGCATCAGCCCTTTACCTTCTTTCCGCCCCGTCAACGCCTGAATCTGCAAGAGATGGCTATCTCTCTTAATGCTCATAAAGTTTAAAACTGCCATCAACCCAAAGAATATTAAAAATGATTCCATCACGAAAACCAACGCACCTTCCATTATGGAATCGGAAAGACAAAAAATATTGGATATCGTCAGTAATATTTTGAGGTATAGGAGCATCTATTGAGTTTCTGGCAATCTTTTCATAACCGATTCCTTTATGTTGTGCTAATTTCCATTTTCCCCATGTTATTTGGCTTATGTTGTGGAGTTTTTCAATAAATAATCTGAGCTGGTCAATGTTGCAGGTGTTGACGCTGAAATTATCCTGTAAGAATCTAAATGAAAACACTGGATATTGTTCGTCATGGTTTACAGATGGAGTTATCGGTGGTTTAAGATACTTACCCTTGCTGATACGCTTTTCTTTTGTTTTGTGCATCTTGTTTCTATGCTGTTTGAAGTTGAGTTAAGAAATAGGCTCTTAATTTAGAGTGCTCAATTTCCTCTCCAATGGTTGTTTCATTCCATGGCGGTTCTTCATGGGTCAACTCTCTCAATTTCCATGCTGAAAATTGACCATACACAATAAAAACTTCTGTAATTAACTCCTCTATCTTATCAGACAGCTTTTTATGTTCCTTTCCTTTTGGGGCTGGTATTCCTGCAATTCCGAAGTTTTTATATTTGTAGTAAACTTCTGCCACTACAGGACCATGAGTCCATGCAAAAATACGCTCATTAAATAGAGGCTCATTATAAAGAGCTAAATGTAAGCCCTGAGCATAATATAAAAGTTTCTGCAATTTCATATTACAAAGCAACTCTTCTTCATCGCTGAGCCGTAAAAAACAATCGGCTATTGTAAAAGCACTTTCCATTAAAAAAACCCCCTCTATTAAATATTTTGTTTATTACTGGTGAGACAGTAATTATTACCATTCAACTCTGTAATAAATATCTGAAAGTATCAACTGACACTTTATAGATTCTATTGAGATGGCTTTATCCACATTATCATG
>JADFZJ010000104.1:1380-2252 GCA_015232555.1 Desulfamplus sp.
CTTCGGTGGAGTCAGAAAGCACCTCAATAATGACAACTGGATTGAGTAGCGTTTCCATTCCATTTTCTTTTTCAAGTTCAATATCCCCACATACAACCACAATATCAGGGTAGGTGTATTTATCAATCTCTTGAATCTTGACTCTTAAGTCATTCACAAACGGTCTGCATGGAGACTGTTTCAACTGGTTTCTTAGTTCACCAAAGATATTCCCACTGATCTGATTATGGTTTAGGCTTGCACCTACCATTGCAAAGATTTCTCCATCAAAATATTCATGCTTTATATCTGAAACTCTCTCAAGTTCAAGATATTCCTCAGTAGTCATCATTGTTTTTTCTTGTGGTTGTGCGGGCATAATATCTCTTTTTATACCTCTCTCTTTTTATATTTTGTTTAGGATTGTATCAATAAATCTTTGGGGCAGTGTTTCACTTTCACGAACAATAGGCATTGCCACATATAAAAGACATTGTTTACACCTGTATATATTCTGAAATCTCTTCAATATCTCCAATGATAAAATGCACATCAATAAATACGGTCGACCGATTACAGGGGATATTTATATTAAAATGCCTTATGGTCCCGTCCCTTCTGGTGTCCGTGATTTGATAACTGGTAATGAATGGCTGTCGCCTAAACAGTCGCAACAAGTCAGGGAGTCATTAATTATTGACAAATACAATCATTATCAACTGACAGCAACACGCCCGCCTGATATGTCTTATTTTTCTAAAAGTGATATTGAATGTCTTGATGCTGCCCTAAATGAATACGGATCACTTTCTTTTGATGAACTATGCACCTTAACCCATACTGAAAAAAGCTACTGTCAAGCCTTCAATAATGACAAGATGGATTACACAATG
>JADFZJ010000105.1 GCA_015232555.1 Desulfamplus sp.
GTTATCTATCCCCATGAGGGGTTATGAGCCGCTTACAGAATTAGGGGTTTCGCAAGTGGACGGTGTTATCTATCCCCATGAGGGGTTATGAGAAGTCATTTTCAGGGCAATGCTCAATATGCAGGCAAGTTATCTATCCCCATGAGGGGTTATGAGATAAAGGTCATAATCAGGGCTGTTTAACACGTTATTGGTTATCTATCCCCATGAGGGGTTATGAGATAAAAGAACCTATTTTTATCAAATTGACGATTATGGTTATCTATCCCCATGAGGGGTTATGAGGATTAATATACCATCTTTCCATAGCTTTCTTCTCAGTTATCTATCCCCATGAGGGGTTATGAGATTTGACTTGTAGAACAGGTGCTCCGCCATTATGCTGTTATCTATCCCCATGAGGGGTTATGAGGCTCAGGTAAGGGCAGTTGATGCCCAAACTTGGCGGTTATCTATCCCCATGAGGGGTTATGAGTTGAAGAAGATCGCATTAAGCAGTTTGAGAAAGGTTGTTATCTATCCCCATGAGGGGTTATGAGTTGATAATAAAGGATTTCAGCGGTTTTTAACCTTAAGTTATCTATCCCCATGAGGGGTTATGAGCTGTTAATGAAAAAGTGCTTGATATAAGACTAAGAGAGTTATCTATCCCCATGAGGGGTTATGAGTGCAACAGCATTGCTCGATAGATTAAATAAATTAATGTTATCTATCCCCATGAGGGGTTATGAGTGATGAACAATGCTCAAGCCGCGGTTGAAGGTGTTGTGTTATCTATCCCCATGAGGGGTTATGAGTATTGGTATAGTGACGAAAAGTGTGTCAGTAATGATTGTTATCTATCCCCATGAGGGGTTATGAGATGATAATAAAGGATTTCAGCGGTTTTTAACCTTAAAACTTTTAAGTTATCTATCCCCATGAGGGGTTATGAGCAAAAATCAAAAATCACTTGTGCTTCTGTGTTCAACGCGTTATCTATCCCCATGAGGGGTTATGAGCTATATCCCTTATGTAGGGCATCAAATCATAAAACAGTTATCTATCCCCATGAGGGGTTATGAGTTATTTCATGGTTTACATTCAGAGTTTATAGGCATGTTATCTATCCCCATGAGGGGTTATGAGTCATCTGCTCCAGCCGTAACAATAACGCTCCGCCATGTTATCTATCCCCATGAGGGGTTATGAGATGACAGAAGCTCCTCCGAAACACCCTTATTTAAAGGTTATCTATCCCCATGAGGGGTTATGAGTTGACAACACCTTCAACCGCGGCTTGAGCATTGTTCAGTTATCTATCCCCATGAGGGGTTATGAGTTGCGAATCATGGCAGATAAAAGCTCAAAAATTAGTTGTTATCTATCCCCATGAGGGGTTATGAGAAAGATTGACGACTTATCAAATATTGCAGCAGATAAGTTATCTATCCCCATGAGGGGTTATGAGTCAGGAGGCAAGAAGCGTATTGCCCAACAGCCTGAAAGTTATCTATCCCCATGAGGGGTTATGAGAATATCCTCCAACTCCGAAGCTGGTAACAGTTCAACAGTTATCTATCCCCATGAGGGGTTATGAGTGAAACAGCATTGCTCGATAGATTAAATAAATTAATTGTTATCTATCCCCATGAGGGGTTATGAGTCCTATTAAAGTTCCCCCGCCTAAAATGCAACCGATGTTATCTATCCCCATGAGGGGTTATGAGAAGAGGAGGCGGCATCATTAACTGGTGATACATTGAGGTTATCTATCCCCATGAGGGGTTATGAGAGTAGAGAAATTGCTGAACTGACTAACAAACTTCACTGTTATCTATCCCCATGAGGGGTTATGAGAGTAGAGAAATTGCTGAACTGACTAACAAACTTCACTGTTATCTATCCCCATGAGGGGTTATGAGAGACAACAGCGGCATGTTTAGAACAGCTTGCATATAGTTATCTATCCCCATGAGGGGTTATGAGACCGAAACTTGTTACTACACAACTTTCCAGAATCCGGTTATCTATCCCCATGAGGGGTTATGAGTCCCTTTTGAAACAATCCAAGGCAATGCACTCAGATAGTTATCTATCCCCATGAGGCAGGGCTGTTAAGTTCTAAAATATTTAAAAAGTTCTTTGACATTACTGGCAAAATAAATTGATGCAGCTTTGATGGAATCAAAGCCGATTTCTCTACAGATGTTAATGGCTGCATTTTTGAGCA
>JADFZJ010000106.1:0-531 GCA_015232555.1 Desulfamplus sp.
TGACGATGGACTTGCCTATTTTGACAGAACAGAAGACCAGAGTTTTACCTATTTTGTTACTAAAGCATTACTTCAAGGAATGAGTTTTAACGAAGCCTTTTACTACGCAACAAGCGAACACAAGGCACTTTTAGGAAAAATGACTAATTATCAAACAATATCAGGAGGTGAAGCTGTAAATTTCTCCCAAGAACCTCAGTTTGACGATACTGGCGATGGAGTTTACAACATTGCTGATGAAGGTAACTGGCTCAAACATGTTTACATTAACGGCAGTCTTACAATGGCAGATATTACCCTGCATGTTAAGGAGATTACACAATCTGGTATAATTCCAGCGTCAACAGGTCTCACACTAAATGACCAGACTCTACTAAAAGCAAAGGTTACTACTGGGGCAGGAACAGTCAGCGGGGTCTGGGCTAAGATTCGTCCGCCTCAGATGGATATTCTTCTTGATAATACAGGCGTTCCGCTCATGGCTTTTCCAAAAGCTGATTTAAGTTTATCCAAAACAGAGGCAGATATTTA
>JADFZJ010000106.1:617-2088 GCA_015232555.1 Desulfamplus sp.
TGACCGTTGGCGATGGTATGGTGTGTCCTGAAAAAGGCTCAATTAAGGTGAGTGCTGATAAAGCGAGCTATCAATCAGGCGATACTCTGAAAATATCAGTAACCGAAAATCTTGCTTATGGCTATGACCTTTATGCTGCCTTGCTTATGCCGGATGGCAATTTTGTTGCCTTGAAGAGTCCGCTTACAGATTCAACCCAGTTGAAGACAGAGAATTTCAATCGGCTTTATCAGGCTGGCAAGTGGAATACACAAAGAGATATTGGCAGACCGCTTAGTGTAGTTGATATGGTGTTGACTCAAGATACGCTGTCTCAGATAAAGCTGCCGTCTGGTAAATACTGTCTTTATGCCGCCTTGATTCCAGAGGGTGAAGATTTGATGATCTCTGCTGAAAAAGGGCTGATTGTGCTTGATGGGGTGTGTTTTGAGGTGGAATAGTTAAAAACTTCATAATCTGAATCAGGATAGACAGGATAAAGCAGGATAACCCGCATGAATAAATAGCCGTTGGGCTGAAGCCCTCGGCTAAATAAAAAGAAGCCCGCTTAAGCGGGCTTAGGTTAAAATCAGCCCAGAGCTTCAGCTCAGGGTGTCAAATAATCATATATAATTTGGTAATAAGCTATGAAACGTATAATTTATCTTGAGTACATTTTGTTGACTATCTACTTACATGGAATTGTCGTCATATTGCAAACCCTGAAATTCAGGCTGAAATTGCTCAACATTTCAAACGGCAGGGGTTATCCCTGCCTTTTATCTGCACACCAGATCAACTTTTAGGAGGTTACGATGAGTGAAAGCATTATTAAAGAGGTTCGTAGGATTAGACAGCAGCATGCAGCAAGCATGGATTATGACCTTGACCGTATTTTTGCTGATCTTATGGCTCGTCAAAATAGGCACGCTGCTCAAGGTTGGAAAATAATTTCAGTCCCTGCCAACTGGCAATCAGAGGATAAAATCTCATTAAAAGAAATACGTTTCAACTTGGTGAAACAAGAGGTCAACAACACAGGAGCATAAAAATGAAAACCCCAAACCCAACCAAAATATTATCTCTCATTCTGCTTTTCATGGCTGCACAAGTTTCTCTCTCTTATGCCGGCAATCTATTTATTGAGCCTTACGCCCCTTTTGCTGCAGTGGGAGGAACAATATCTTTAAGCGTTACAAATGCCGATGGAAGCGTTAAATGGAAAGCATTTCATGGAGAGATAGAAAAAACAGGCAATTCTGTAAAATATAAAGCCCCTGACAAAGTAACCATTGATGCTGTTTCTGCAATAGATTCAACTGGAAATATGGGTTTTGTAAGGGTAGTGGTGCAGGAACAAAAATATATTGATGAACTTTTTTCTGGTTATAACGGATTTGGGGGAGCAATGATTTTAAGCTGAAAAAAATAAACATCTTCTGTTATTGTTTAGTTTGCAGAAAAAACGATAATCAAGGAGAGTTTATGAATA
>JADFZJ010000010.1:0-6852 GCA_015232555.1 Desulfamplus sp.
ATAATGGAGGAGATAAACGCATTAAGTTGGTCTGACGAGATTAAGGCAAAATTGCAAGAGCTTGAGCGATTGATTGGGAAATATAAGTTTAAAGAGGCGTTGGAGATTGTGGAGAGGTTAACCTGTGAGATTTATTAGTAAGACAGGATTTAAAACTAAATGGAGAAAAACAAGGAGAAAAACCATGTTCAAGGAAGAGAGAAATGAGTCTATGTTTGAGTGGTCAATGATTGGAGATATTGCAGAGGGTCGTCCAAATCTTGGTGGAACAATGGACGTTGCTGTATATCGTCTGATGCAGTTCACATTAAGAGATGTGATTATTCAAGAGTTTGATACAGAGATAGCAGAGAGGCTGTATTATAAGGCTGGAGAACTTGCAGGGCGAGAATTTTGCAAGGCACTTCTTGACAAACAGAGTGATTTTAACAGCTTTGTTGCTAAACTCCAAGAGCTTCTTGCATCTCTTAAAATAGGTATTTTACGAATTGAAAAATCAGACCTTGAGAAACTGCATCTTACAATGACAGTTGCAGAAGATTTAGACTGTTCAGGTTTGCCAATATGCAATGAAACTGTCTGCACTTATGATGAAGGTTTTATTGCTGGAATTTTAGAAGAGTACACAAATAAACCTTTTAATGTAAAAGAGGTTGACTGCTGGTGTTCAGGGGATAGGGTGTGTAGATTTGATGCAAAACCAGTGGCTTAGGAGCATATCATGCTTTCTGTTAAAGAAGAGGATATTGATAAAATCACTGAGGTTTTTTACCTTCTGCTAAAGGGTAAAAAACCAGAGGCTATAAAGCTGTCAGAAGGGTATCCTGAAAATGAAATTTACCAGATGGTAAGCTATATTAATCGGTTTTTAAATGAATACAGTGCTGTTACTGATATAGCTTACTCATTGGCACGGGGAGATATAAATTTTCAAGCACCGCCAAAAATAAATTTGCTGGTTGTCCAGTCGCTCAAAAGCCTTCAGGCAAGTTTGAAACATTTAACATGGACAACCCAGCAGATTGCAACAGGCGATCTTAATCAGAGTGTCAGTTTTATGGGTGAATTTTCAGATGCTTTCAATACCATGATAAAGCAGCTAAAATACTCTTTTGCTGCTCTTGAAGCTGCTAACACAAAGCTTGAAGATGCAAAACAGATAGCAGAGTCAGCAACTCGTGCAAAGAGCGATTTTTTAGCAAACATGAGCCATGAGATACGAACCCCGATGAATGCCATTATTGGAATGAGCCATTTGGCACTCAAAACAGACCTTACCCCTAAGCAGCGGGATTATATCAATAAAGTCCATCTTTCTGCTCAAAACCTTTTGGGAATAATCAACGATATTCTCGATTTTTCCAAGATTGAGGCTGGCAAGCTAAACATGGAGTCAGTTGAGTTTGATTTAGGTGATGTTTTAAGCAATATTGGCAGCTTGGTGATTTTAAAAGCACAGGAAAAGGGTCTTGAGCTGCTCTTTGCAATAGATTCTGATGTGCCGACAGCGTTAAAGGGTGATCCATTACGATTAGGTCAAATTCTTCTCAATCTTGCCAACAATGCCGTAAAATTTACTGAAAATGGTGAAATTACGCTATCCATTACACCTCTTCAAGTGGATAAAGAGACAGCGTTTATCCGTTTTGCTGTTCAAGATACAGGAATTGGTTTGACCGAAGAGCAGCGGAGTAAATTGTTTCAGTCGTTCCAGCAGGCTGATGCCTCAACCACCCGTAAATATGGTGGAACAGGGCTTGGACTGACCATCAGTAAGAAACTTTCCGAGATGATGGGCGGAGAGATTGGAGTTGACAGTATAGCGGGTCAGGGAAGCACATTCTGGTTTACTGCCAAGTTTAGGCGGCATGATAAAATTGAAAAGCGTCTTCTTGTTCTTCCAGAAGATATTAAAGAGATGAGAATGCTTGTTGTTGACGATAATAAAGCCTCTCGTCAGATTCTGAAACTCTACCTTGAACAGTTGGGGTTTGATGCAGATACAGCTTCATCAGGCAAAGAAGCTCTTGAAATGATAAAAGCTCAGGCTATTTCAATTACGCAAAAAAACCAAGCTGTTTTAAGCAGGCAAAATGACCAATCAGCTTCAAGTATGCAAGATGACCACGCTACTTCAATCAAGCAAAGCCAGCAGCCTTACGGTCTTGTATTTATGGATTGGGAGATGCCGTTAATGGACGGCATTGAGACCGCAAGACAGATACAGCAAGACCCAGACCTTACTAAAATTCCCAAAATTGTTATGGTTACAGGTCATGGCAGCGAAGATTTGATGGGTAAGGCAAAACAGATAAGTCTTGATGGATTCTTGATTAAGCCGGTAACTCAATCTCTTTTGTTTGATGCTGTAATGGGTGCATTTGGAAAAGCTGTTGAGAGAAAAGTCGATAGAGGTATAAATAAAGCCGAACTTCCCAATGGCTTTAACGATATTCGAGGTGCCCGCCTGCTGCTTGTGGAAGATAATGCGATAAATCAGCAGTTAGCAATTGAACTCTTAGGTGATGAGGGCTTTTACGTTGATGTGGCAGAGAACGGCAAGATTGGTCTGGAAAAATACAAAGCTTCAATAGGAGCAAAAAAAGACGAACAAACTGACGAGAAAAAAGATGGAAAAACTGCGGGCAGTGAACAACCCTACGATGTTGTGCTTATGGATTTACAGATGCCGGTTATGGACGGACGAACATCAACCAAAGAGATACGGAGTTATGAAAAAGAGGCTGGCATAAGTGATGAGACTCCAATTATTGCCATGACAGCAGATGCAATGAGCGGGGTACGTGAAGATGTTTTAAATATAGGCATGAACGACTACGTAACCAAACCCATAGAGCCGTCAGAGTTTTTTAAGGCGTTAGTTAAGTGGATAAAGCCTGCTGAACGCTCTTTGCCTGATGAATACCTAAGCAAGATAGATGCAACGGCAAAAAATGGTGTTGGTTCAGCCTCTTCTTCTGAGCCTGAATTAAATTTATCTTCACTTGAAGGGATAAACACAGAACTTGGACTCTCAAGAGTCAGCGGCAATAAAAAACTTTATCTGAACCTTCTGACAAAATTTCATCGCGATAATCAAGATACCACAATTAAGATTCAAGATGCCATTAAACAGCAAGATCAAGAACTTGCTGTCAGGCTTGCCCACACAGTAAAGGGTGTGGGCGGCACAATTGGGGCAACTGATTTGCAGACAATAGGAGCAGAGCTTGAGGCAACACTCAAATCAGATGGTTATGCAGATGACACAAATTTAGCCCCATTAATAGATAGATTTGACGCAGCATTACGTAAAACTCTTGAGGTTCTATCCTCTTTTGTATCTGCAACAAATTCAGGGCAGAAAGAGGGGCAAACTAAAGAGGGTGCAAAACAGGGAGACTCAGCCCAATTTGCTGAATTTATGAAAAAACTTGAGCCTGTTTTACAGAAGAAAAAACCAAAGCCATGCAAGGAGATTATGGAGGAGATAAACGCATTAAGTTGGTCTGATGAGATTAAGTCAAAATTGCAAGAGCTTGATCGATTGATTGGGAAATATAAGTTTAAAGAGGCTTTGGAGATTGTGGAGAAGTTATCCAGCAATATTGGAAAAGGTGAGTTATGAACGATGTAAAACAGTGCAACATTCTGGTTGTTGATGATACTGAAGAGAATATAGATATTTTATCTGATCTTCTTGGAGATCATTATGATGTGAGTGTTGCTATGAATGGTAAAGATGCTTTGCACGATATAGCTGAAAATCCTCCTGATTTGATCCTTTTAGATATAATGATGCCTGAAATTGATGGATATGAAGTTTGTCGAAGAGTTAAAGCTGACCCTGTTACTAAAGAGATTCCAATTATCTTTATATCAGCTATGAGTGAAGAGATTGATGAGGCAAAAGGGCTTGAGCTTGGAGCCATTGATTACATTACAAAACCTATAAGCCCATCAATTGTTAAATCACGGATTAAAAACCATTTGGAACTTCAACTTGCACGCAAAGAGTTGAAGCAGCAAAATGAGATACTAAAAGATAATATCCGTTTACGTGAAGAGATGGAACAAATTGCCCGCCACGATATTAAAACCCCATTAAATGCGTTGATAAACATTCCAGGTATTATGATTAAAGAGGGTAATCTTACGCCAAACCAGCAAGATATGCTCCAGATGATGGAAGAGTCTGGATATCGAATGTTGGAGATTGTCAACAGCTCTCTTGATCTGTTGAAAATGGAAAAGGGAAATTATAAGCCTAATTTTGTTCCAGTGAATATTTTAAATCTTATCCAGCAGATAAGAGGTGAAACACTTGGACTCTTTAAAACAAAGGAGTTAAGTTTTAATATCACAGTAGATGATAAACCTTTTAGCGAGGATCAAACCTTCATGGTTGCTGGCGAAGAGATGCTCTGTTACTCAATGCTTGCCAATTTAATAAAAAACGCAATTGAAGCCTCTCCAAAAAATGAGCAAATTCAAATTGTTCTTAAGAACGGCGACAGACAATTGATAAAAATAGAGAACAAAAGTGCTGTTCCACAACAAATTAAAGATAAATTTTTTGAGAAATACTCCACATTTGGAAAAAAAGATGGAACTGGTCTTGGTACATATTCAGCCAAATTGATTGCCGAAACCCTGAAAGGTGAGATTTCCTTTGAGACATCAGATAAAGAAGATCGAACAGCCCTAATAATTTATCTAAAATTTCCATCATCAACAATAGCCTCAAGCAACTCCTCTTCTTCTACCTCTAAATTTTCTAACACTTCTGATTTGTCAACTCCTACAGAATTTAATAAAAATATACGAGTACTTGTTGCTGATGATTACGGTATCATGCGATATACCATTATAAGTCTTTTGAATCAGATGGGATTGATAAATTGTATTGAGGCTGGTGATGGTCTTCAAGCTCTAAAAAAAATTCAATCTCAACAAATTGACCTTATTATTTCAGACCTGAATATGCCTTTTCAAAATGGATTAGAGATTTTAAAATATGTAAGGTCAGACGAGAGGTTAAAGCACATTCCATTTATAATGGTTACTGGAGAATCTGACAAAAAAGCAGTTATTCAAGCAGCAAAAATGGGAGTTACAGCTTTTGTAGTAAAGCCTTTTTCTCCAGATATTCTGAGAAAAAAGATAGAGAGTCTTTTGGATTATATTCGTCAAAATCTGTCATTCGTGAGCAGGTAATAGCGGCACCCCATTTAACTGTGAGTCAAGTGCTATCTCTTTTAGAAAAATAAGGAAAAAAATATGAGTAAAGGCATGTCATACCTTCCTGATGAAAGAATGTGTTTTATAAACGAAAGCGACTCGGAAAACCTTCCAGTCATGGCGGCTGAGGCAATTGGAGAATCTACAAAAGGTGAGGTGGCTGGCTCTTTCCTGCTCGGTCTGGTCGGGTCTTTCTACAACTTAAGCATTCTCCCGCAGGGAGTGATAGGGCTGAAGATAGAGGAGATCGATCCCTGCCAATGGTATCCCTACTCCATGCTGCTTAATGCGTTGCATGACATCAGGCACTGCTTTCCTAACTCCAAAAGCGTTCTGTTCCGTGCGGGTATCAACTTTTTGCGAATCTGGTATGAGCATGGTCCGGGAAAAACCATGATTCATTCAGGGCTGGATTGGCTTTACGCAAACAGTGAAGGTCAAGGCTACAACTCCGTAGTCCGAGGTGGCTCCAACGACGAGATCGGATGGTGTCGCCTCCTGTTCATAGATGAAAAAGCAGGTATTTCCGTTCACGAAAATGTTATGGCTTTGGATTCGGATTTCGTGCAGGGGCTATTTTATGGTGGCTGCATTCTCTTCAACGACATGGAGTATATCGCTGTTGACTGCGACAGCCAGCCTTATGAGCCGAATCCGTTATTCAGCAGAATCGTCATTACCACACATTTTCGTCTGAGACCGAAAAATGACTGCCAGAATCTTGATTCGCGTATTAACAGCCTTCCTCACGGCTCAAGTATGGAGTTAACACAGGCTGATATTGCGAGTCTAATCTGGCGATATAAAAGTCTCCAGATTAGAAAATCATTGGATAATGCCTATTACAATGACATCAATCTCATTCTTGCTAACGCCAACACTGAAAGCCAGAGGACATCCAGAGAACTTGAAGTTGCCAAAGAAGCAGCCGAAGCAGCCACAAGGGCAAAAAGCGATTTTTTGTCTAACATGAGCCACGAAATAAGAACTCCAATGAACGCCATTATTGGACTTAGCAATCTCGCCTTAAAAACAGAGCTTAACCCAAAGCAGAGAGATTACATAAATAAGGTTTATCTCTCTGCCCAAAATCTTTTAGGAATCATCAACGATATTCTCGATTTCTCCAAGATTGAGGCTGGAAAGCTCTATATGGAGGAAATTGATTTTGATTTAGATGACGTATTACACAATTTAGCAAACGTAGTGAACATGAAGGCATTGGAAAAGGGTCTTGAGTTGGTATTTGCTGTAGAACCAGATGTACCCAAAGCCTTGACAGGAGATTCATTGAGGCTGGGGCAAATTCTACTCAATCTTGCCAACAATGCTGTTAAATTTACTGAAAATGGTGAAATCACACTATCCATTAAAACAATCAAATGTGATGGAGAATCGGCTTTTCTCCGTTTTGCAGTTCAGGATACAGGCATTGGTTTGACCGAAGAGCAACGGGGAAAATTATTTCAGTCGTTCCAGCAGGCTGATGCCTCAACCACCCGTAAATATGGTGGAACAGGGCTTGGACTGACCATCAGTAAGAAACTTGCCGAAATGATGGGCGGAGAAATTGGAGTTGATAGCGTGTCAGGTCAAGGGAGCACATTTTGG
>JADFZJ010000010.1:6867-82939 GCA_015232555.1 Desulfamplus sp.
TGATAAAGTTGCAAAACCTGTTCTTGTTCTTCCAGAAGATATTAAAGAGATGAGAATGCTTGTTGTTGACGATAACGAAGCCTCACGTCAGGTTTTGAGAAGCTACCTTGAACAGTTGGGTTTTGATGCTGATACAGCCTCATCAGGTCAAATGGCTCTTCAAATGATCAAAAATCAATCTATTGCAAGTAAACAAGAAGACCAAGCTATTTTAAGCGAACAAAGAGACGAAGGTATTGCAAGCGAACAGCGTCAGCATCCTTATGGTCTTGTGTTTATGGATTGGCAAATGCCTGTAATGGATGGAATTGAGACTGCAAGACAGATACAGCACGCTCCAGATATTACTAAAATTCCTAAAATTGTTATGGTTACAGCACATGGCAATGAACAACTGATGGGTCAGGCAAAACAGATAAGTCTTGATGGATTCTTGATTAAGCCAGTAACTCAATCTCTTTTGTTTGATGCTGTAATGAATGCCTTTGGAAAAGCAGTAGCAAGAAAAGTTGACAGGAGAATAAATAAAGCTGAACTGCCAAATGGTTTTGATGATATTCGAGGTGCCCGCCTTCTTTTAGTTGAAGATAATGCGATAAATCAGCAGTTGGCAGTTGAACTGTTAAGTGATGAGGGCTTTTACGTTGATGTGGCAGAGAACGGCAAGATTGGTCTGGAACAATACAAAGCTTCAATAGGAGCAAAAAAAGACGAACAAACTGACGAGAAAAAAGATGGAAAAATTACGGGCAGTGAACAACCCTACGATGTTGTGCTTATGGATTTACAGATGCCAGTTATGGACGGACGAACATCAACCAAAGAGATACGGAGTTATGAAAAAGAGTTTGGCATAGTTGATGAGATTCCAATTATTGCCATGACAGCAGATGCAATGGCGGGGGTTAAGGAAGAGGTCTTGAGTATTGGTATGAACGACTATGTAACCAAGCCCATAGAGCCTTCAGAGGTGTTCAGGGCGTTAGTCAAATGGATAAAACCCGATAAACGTCCTCTGCCTGATGAATACATCAAAAAAATAAACAGTAAAATAGAAGGGGCATCTATCCTGACACAGGGGGCTAATGAGAGTGCTACCGAAATTCAAATACCCCATTTAGATGGAATCAACACAGATGTCGGTCTTTTCAGGGTGAGTGGTAACAGGAAACTTTATATTAACCTGCTTAAAAAATTTCACCGTGATAATCAGGGGCTTACTCAAAAGATATTGGCAGCAATTGAACAACACGATCAGGAGCTTGCGGTAAGATTAGCCCACACAGTAAAAGGGGTCTCCGGCACCATCGGGTCCCATGTTCTGCAAAACATAGCAGGAGAGCTTGAGGCAGCTTTTAAATCAGATATTAATTCTGATCACAGGGCTTTAATAGAGCGTTTTGATGTAGCTCTAAGTATGATTCTTAAAACGCTCTCTTTGATTCTATCACTAAAGACAGATGATGAAATAGTTGTAAATCAGAGTGCAGGAAAGCAGAGAGACGCTACTCAACTTAACGAATTTCTCAAGCGACTCGAACCTTTTGTGCAGAAAAAAAAGCCCAAACCATGTAAAGAGATCATGGAGGAGATAAACGCATTAAGTTGGTCTGATGGATTAAAGTCAAAATTAGGGGAACTTGATCGATTGATTGGGAAATATAATTTTAAAGAGGCTCTTGAGATAGTTGAACAGCTAAAGAGTAATCTTTAGGCAAAATGAGCTTACAGATAGATATAAAATATTTAGGATAATAATTTATGGAATCAATTAATTTTACTGTAATGGTAGTTGATGACACTGAAGCTAACATCGACGTTTTGGTCAATACTTTAGAAGATATGTATGATGTTAGAGTAGCTATGGATGGAGAGACAGCTCTTGAAGATATTATGGAGGATCCTCCTGATCTTATTCTTTTAGATATTATGATGCCGAATATTGACGGTTATGAAGTGTGTAAAAGATTGAAGGAGAATGAATCAACAAAGAATATTCCCGTTATTTTTCTGACAGCAATGACTGAAGAAAAAGATGAAGCTAAAGGATTATTGCTTGGTGCTGTAGATTATGTAACCAAACCTTTTAGTCCTGATTTAATTAAAGCAAGGGTGAAAAATCAATTAGAGTTGAAAAAATATCGAGATAATTTAGAGGAGTTAGTCCAAGAGAGAACTAAAGAGCTTATGCTTACTCAGGAGGTTACTATTTACAGCCTTGCATGTTTGGCTGAGACAAGAGACCCTGAAACTGGGGGGCATATCTTAAGAACTCAACGATATGTCAAGATGCTTGCAGAACAACTTAAAAATCATCCTAAATTTAAAGATTTTTTAGATGATAAGACTATTGAGCTTCTATTTAAGTCAGCACCTTTACACGATATTGGTAAGGTTGGAGTTCCTGATAATATTCTTATGAAACCTGGCAAGTTAAGTGACGAAGAGTTTGCTGAGATGAAAAAGCATACTATATGTGGACGAGATGCACTACGATTTGCAGAGCTTAAGCTTGGGAGCAACTCATTTATGAGATATGCCAGAGAAATTGCCTACACCCATCAGGAAAAATGGGATGGCTCGGGCTATCCTGAAGGAATAAAAGCAGATGAAATACCAATGTCTGGAAGGATAATGGCTATTGCTGATGTTTATGATGCGTTAGTCAGCAAAAGGTTTTACAAACCAGCTTTTTCTCACAAGAAAGCTCTTGATATAATCAAAGATGGTAAAGGGAAACATTTTGATCCAGATATGGTAGATGCTTTCTTAGCTATTGGTGATAAAGTAATGCAGATTGCTATGGAACTTGCTGATTCTGATGAGGAGAGAGCGGTTTTAGTATCTGAATGAAAAGCACTGCTCCAAAAAATTAGACTACGGGACAAGTGGGAGCGAGCATACTCACGATTTCAAGTATTATTTTGAAGTGCTCTTCTTATTTTAATTGATATTTCCTGCTTGCTGTATGGTTTCATCACATACTCACGAATACCAAGGCTTTTTGCAGATTCAGGATTTACAAGATCGTTAAACCCAGAGCATAGAATAATGGGAAGTCCAGGGCGGATTTCCCATATTTTTTTTGCAAGCTCACACCCTGTCATCTCAGGCATGGTCTGATCAGTTATTACTATATCAAACCGTTTTGGCTGTTGACTAAATCTTTCAAATGCCTCAACACTGCCTACTACTCCTTCAACCCTGTATCCAAGAGTTGTAAGCATCTCCTGAGCCATATCTACAATAGGGGCTTCATCATCAACATAGAGAATGGTTTCATCTCCTGTTGCAATATCAACAAATCCTTGACTCTTTATATGGCTTCCTTCTGGTGCACAGGGGAAAAAAAGATGAAATGTTGTCCCTTTGTCAATTTCACTGTAAACATAGATATTTCCTCCAAGGCTCTTTAAAATACCATGTACCATTGCAAGCCCCATACCTGTCCCTTTGCCCCGAGGTTTTGTAGTAAAGAACGGTTCAAAAATACGCTCCATAACTTTTTTATCCATGCCGTGTCCTGTATCACTTACTGTCAGACGAATATATTTACCATGATTAAGATCAAGATATTTTTCAGCACTCTCTGGATCAATATCCAGGATTTCAGTGCAGACAGCCAGAAGTCCTCCACTCTCTTGCATTGCATAACCTGCATTTGAACAGAGATTCATAATGATCTGATGTATTTTTGTGGGGTCGGCAATTATAATATATTTTTCATTTGTAATGGTCTGATGAATTTTGATGGTTGTAGGCAGTGATGCCCGTATAAGTTTAAGAACCTCTTTAACCATAATATTTATATTAACTGGAATATTCTCTTGGCTGTCCTGACGGCTGAATGTAAGAATCTGTTTTACAAGGTCTCTTGCACGATGGCAGGCATTTAAAACCCTTTCGAGCCTCTGACGGATTTTGGAATCAAATGGAACATCTGAAAGAGAAATCTCTACATATCCCATAATTGCAGTCAAAATGTTGTTCATGTCATGTGAGATGCCACCAGCAAGAGTTCCGATTGCCTCAAGTTTATTTGATTGAATAAGCTGCTCTTCAAGTTTTCTCTTTTCCCGTTCCGACCTCTTCCGTTCTGTTATATCACGGCTAACACCAAGCATTTCAAATGCTCTATTCTGCTCATCACGCAAAAATGTGAGAGTAGTTTCTGTCCATATAGTATCTCCATCTTTAGTGTAACACTCTAACTCAACGGGAGGGTTCTCTTCAAGGTGCTGTCTTGACAACTCATCTGGAGCAATGCCCATCTTAACTGCATTTATTGCTTTTCTTGCAGATTCAGGAGGGAGCATTTTTTTAAAGCTGAACTGACTCTTTGCCTCTTCAGGAGTGTACCCCATCATTGAGAGGATAGATGGAGTGATGTAGCTGATTTTTAAAGTTTTAAGGTCTAATGTCCATATAACCTCTTTTACATTATCAGCAAGCAGCCGATACTGCTTTTCAGATGCTCTGACCATATCTAAGGCATTTTGTTTTTCTTCAAGAGCTTTCTGTTTTTCCTGCTTAATGATATTTATTTTATCCACAAGTCCAAATGATAGAATAATAATAAGAAGTGCCATACCTATCTGCTGAACGCCAGCATACGCCCATAGATTGCCCTCAAGCAATCCAAAAAATTTAAATACCATCATAAGCGATATTATCAACATGCTTGACCATGCCAAGATATAAAATCTCGCCTGACGTTGACCACGAATAGATAGAATAATGGCAACTACAAGCATTAAAGTAACATTTATACCTGCAAACAAAACCATAGCTTGAGTTGCAACATGATACGGCATAATAAAGGTAAGCAATAGCATAACCACGCCGATATATAAAAGAGCCTTCATAACAGTATGAAATTTAGGAAGTTCTGTTTTTGTTGATAAAAAAGAGGTTGTAAATGGAATTCCCCCTAAAAAACCTATAATACCAAACATAGGGTTACAAATATTTGCCCACCATGTGCTATTTGGCCACAAATATTGAAAAGCTAATCCGTTTTGTGCCATTATAAGCAGAGAAATTCCTGACACAAAAATAATCAAGTAGAGATAGGTCAGCTCTCTTATAGATAGAAATATGAAAAAATTGTAGAAGACTGCTGCTAACATAACTCCGTAATAGAGCCAGTTCATAGCTAAATCAGCATTTGTATATCGCTGTAGCTGCTCTTCTCCTCGTGCAACAAGAGGCACAACGATAGCACCATCAGATATGATATTAAAATAGTACGTTGTCTCTCCGGGTATCTGGGTTATTGGAATGATGGTGGTACGAAAGTTGACGGTTCTCTCAGAAAAAGGATATTTATCCCCGCTTCTTATTATAGAAAAAGTCTGCTTTGCCCTGTCAGTATCATTAACGATTGGATTATAAAAAATAAATTGATCAACTACTGCATAGGGATACTCAATAAACCATTTAATAGGTTGATAAGTGGGATTTTGAACGGTCAGTCTAAACCAGAATGATGATGAAGAGTATCCAAAACCTGATTTTCCGTCTAATGGCTTAAAAGATGAGATAAACTGTTTAGATGCAATAGTTTGAATATCTAACTTTTTATTATCGTCTCTGCCGCTATAATCAATATAATAATCAAGATATTGTGTTATATCCTTTTTTTGAAGACCCTCTTCAAGAATAAATATTTTAGATTGAGATGTAATTGGGGGATTCAAATCTAATTTAGAAGAAAGACTATTGGAATCATTAAGAGAAAAAGCAGTCAATGGATTAGTAATAATAGGGGTTAATATAGATATAAATATAATGGCACACAAATTATATGCTAAAAAGCAGAATCTCATTTTAATATTACCTTTTTATACATTTAATAGCCAATAGAAAAATTATATACAACCATAAATTGAATTAAAAGAGATAGTTTTGTAAATTGAATATTGCATGATATAATAATTTTGTAAATAAGGAGAAAATATAGCTGTGAAAAAATTTGATATAACTTCAGCACCATTAGAAGGCAGAAGCGTTATTGAGGCAAGTGCAGGAACAGGCAAAACCTATGCAATAGCAGGGCTTTTTTTACGGCTTGTTGTTGAGGCTAATCTTAAAATAAATCAGATACTTGTAGTCACATTTACTGTCGCTGCAACAGACGAACTAAGAGATAGAATACGACGAAGACTCAGGGAGGGATTAAACGCTCTTACATACGGTTATACAGGCAGCGACTCGGTTCTTTTGTGGCTTGTGGGAAAGTATCACAACAACAAGAATGCACACAATCGCTTAAAGGAGGCTATTGTCTGTTTTGATGAGGCAGCAATTTTTACTATCCACGGGTTTTGCCAAAAATTGTTATCTGAAAATGCTTTTGAGAGCAGCACCCTTTTTGACACTGAGCTTCTTTTAGATGACAGCGATATTTTACTTGAAGTCTGCCGTGATTACTACAGATGCCATTTCCTTAAGATGTATCCTTTTTTGTTCAGTAATCCACAGGTGAAAAAAATAACACCTGACTCTCTTTTAAAGTTGATAAAATACCTCTCAGTTGACCCTGAGTTTACTATCATACCAAAGCATATTGATTTAAATAAATATTTAGATACCGATATAAATTTAACTATAAAAGACACAACTATAAATATTGAGGCTAATAATTTAGATGCTGATACAGATACGACTATAAACGACACGACTATAGATGTTGAGGATAATAAAAATCCAATTATATCAGTAAGTAGAAAGCTACAAAGCTTTCACTCATCTATTAAAAAAATATGGCAAGAAGAGAGAGAGCAAATTATCAAAATTATTCTTACTGCCCAAGATAATAATGTTTTTAATGCAAAGTCTATAAAAGAAAATACCTACTTAGACGTATTTAATGCAGTTGATATTTATGTGCAGACAGAAAACTTTTGGAATATAGAGCATGATAAGAGTAAAGTAAGATATATTGAGAAACTTACAGACAGATTCATGCTTACAAAAGCAAAAAAAAATACAGTCCAACTACTTCCCAACCATCCATTTTTTAAAAAGGTTGAGGATTTTATAAGCCTGATTGACAAAACTCAAAATATGGTCAACTCATTCTGCCTGAACCTCAAATTGGATTTTCTCAAATATGCCGATGATGCCTTAAAAAAGAGCAAAACAGCGAGAAATGTGAGGGCATTTGACGATCTTTTAGTTGCTATGCACAAGGCTGTAGGCAACGGAAATACACCAATGGCTGATGCTGTCAGAAAAAGGTTCTCTGCTGCACTTATTGATGAATTTCAGGATACAGATTCGCTTCAATACAGCATATTTACAAATATCTTTCAGGAGAACAACTCGCTTCTATACCTTATCGGAGACCCAAAACAGGCAATATACGGCTTTAGAGGTGCTGATATCTACGCATATTTAAAGGCAAAAAAAAGCGTAAATAAATCTTACACTTTAGAGACAAACTGGAGATCAGACGGTGGTCTTGTAACTGCTGTGAACAACCTTTTTAATATGCAAGGACGCAATCCGTTTGTTATTAACGGAATAGATTTTATCCCAGTGAACCACGCTCCAGACAGAGAAGAAGGTTCCATTTATATTGATGGAAAACCAGCTTTGCCCATGAACATAGCCTTTATTGACCAGAACCTTTGCACAAAATCATCGGGTTTCATGAACAAGGGAGACGTAGAGCCGTTGGCTGCCAAATATACGGCTGCTAAAATAAGCGAACTGATAAACATGGGTTCTGCTGGCAGGGCAAAACTGATTATAACCAATTCTAACTCTTCTAAAAAGAGAACTGAGGAGAATATTGGACCTCAACATATAGCTGTACTGGTAAGGACAAACAGGCAGACATCAATTATCCTGCAAGAGCTTAGAAAACTTAGCATTCCCGGAGTTATCTACAGTGCTGGTTCTGTTTATGCTGAAGAAGAGGCAATAGAGATCGAGCGATTTATGAGAGCTGCGGCTGAACCGTCAAACGAGAACAATCTAAAAACAGCTTTAATTACAGGATTTTTTGGATTTGACAGCAGCCAGATATTTAAACTTACAGTTGACGAACAACTTTATGACTCGTTGCAGAACGAATTTTTAGAGTATAACAGAGTGTGGAGAAAATCGGGCTTTATCTCCATGTTTCGCTATATGATCGGGCGAAATGGAGTTAGGGCAAGAGTGCTTGAATATGCAGGAGGAGAGCGAAAACTTACCAACTATCTGCACATTGCAGAGCTTCTCCACATTGCAGATATAAAGCTCAAACCCGGAATTGATGGGCTTATAAACTTTTTGTCAAAAAGAAGGATTGCAGTTGATGAAGAGAAGGCAGCGTCTGACGAATACAGACTTCGCCTTGAAACAGACGAAAAAGCGGTTAAGATAATCACAGTTCACAAAAGCAAGGGGCTTGAGTTTCCTGTAGTATTTTGTCCATATCTTTACCATTCAAGAGATGGAGGTTCTGACGATATCCTGAAATTTCACGACAGCAATGGAGTTCAGACACTTGATATTGGTTCTGACGATTTTGAAAAAAACAGAAAAACCATGCAAAGAGAGGAGTTTGCAGAGTCAATACGCCTTGCCTATGTAGCACTTACAAGAGCAAGATATGCCTGTTTTACAATTTGGGGAAGAATCAACAAATCTGAAAATTGTGCACTCGCATGGATTTTTCACGGCACTGATCCTATTAACGATTCTCCTAATGTTGATAGTGCCAAAAATCTTGATTGGGAGAAGATGCGATCAGATGTGAATGAAATCGCCAAAAATTCCAATAATACGATTGGAGTGAAGATTATCAGCGATAGTGATATCAAGCCGCAACCCTATCTGCCCCCGCACGAGAAAAGGGCAAAGTTGTCATGCAGGACATTCAAAGAGCAGGAGCAGGGTCGGATTCCTGACGGTTGGAAAATATCAAGTTTTTCATCAATATTTGCAGGTAAGGATTCTCATGCACCAGACCACGATCAGATGGATTACGCTTCTGATTTAGTCAAATATTCAACTGTAACAGGTGAACCATCAGAGGGACTTTCAGAGTCCCTTTTTTTTGATTTTCCAAGAGGAGCAAGGGCTGGAAGCTGCATTCACGAGATAATGGAGAGTATTGATTTTATACGCCCAAATATTGAGATCGCAAAAGAGCGGCTTGAAAAATTTGGATTTGACTCAAACCATATTGTAAGGGTTGAGGATATGCTCAATCGTGTTCTTGAATCTGATCTGATGGATAGCTTATCTCTAAAACAGATAGGAAACGAACAGAGGATAAACGAAATGGAGTTTTTCCTTCCAGTTGGGAATACAAACTCATCAGCAATTTCTTCAATAATGCAAAAATATGGTTCTGGAACAACTGCCGATTTTGCATCAACCATGAAGAGCCTTGGATTCTCGCAACGAGGGGGCTATCTTAAAGGTTTTATTGATATGATATTTTGTCATAACGAAAAATTCTATATAGTTGACTGGAAAACCAACCATCTTGGCAACAGTTTTGACGACTATTCTATCTCTCTACTCAATGACGAAATGAGAAAATCTGGTTACGTGCTTCAATATCTTCTCTATACAGTAGCTCTTAATGGCTATCTGAAAAACAGGGTTAAAGGCTACAGCTATAACGATCACTTTGGGGGGGTCTTCTACATATTTATGAGAGGTGTAAAACAAAGGTCTGATACAGGTCTCTATTTTGACTGCCCTGACATAGAGCTTGTTGAGCGGATTTCTGCTGAAATTGGTATCAATGTTAATCTCAATAGTAACAAGAATATGAATATCGATATGAATCTCCCTTACATTACACAGCAGGAGGCATTCAATGATTAATATTGCCGAAAAATTAAAAAAGACCATATTTTCTGATGTAGCGGGTGATGTTTCTGACATAGATAGAAAATTTGCTCTATTCATATCACGGGGTGATTTTTCTGATATAGATAGAGAGTTTTCTTTATTCATATCACGTATTGATAACACTCCTGAAACCGCTTTAGCCGCCCTTCTTTTAAGCAGCACAACCATGTCTGGAAATGTCTGCTTATATCTCCCTTCAATTGCAGGAAAAGATCTTGTAAATGCTATAGCTGATACAGAGAGCCGTGCTATCTTGCCCAAATTAGATATCTGGATAGATATTTTGCAAAAGAGTCCAGCAGTAGGCAAGCCTGGCGATTTTGCACCCATGATACTTGATGCAAGCGGCAGACTCTATCTTCAAAGATACTGGTATTATGAAAATCTTCTTGCTCTCAATATAAAAGAGCGAACTGAACAGATATCTGAGCCATACAGTAATGTTTCGCTCCTTCTCGACAACCTCTTCTCTTCAAATGGTCAACTTAACGATTCTTTTTTACAGAAAAATGTAATCCAACCTGATTGGCAGAAAGTGGCTGCTGCTGCCTCTATTTTGAACCGTTTTACAGTAATATCAGGAGGTCCTGGTACAGGAAAAACCACAACCATAGCCAAAATACTTATTGCTCTTTGCATTCTTGAAGCCCAAAACGGACGAAAAATTTCAGCAGCTGTTACAGCACCAACAGGCAAAGCTGCTGCAAGGCTTATGGAATCTATAAACTCCGCTGTTCAAAAAGCTATCCCTCTTCTTGAAAAGATCAATTTTACATTGATAGATGCAATTCCCACTGAACCACATACCATACACAGGCTGCTCGGATATAGGCACGGCTCTGTATTTTTCAAACACCATAAGGATAACCCGCTTCCTTATGACCTTGTTATTGTTGATGAATCCTCTATGGCTGATCTACCTCTTATGGCAAAGCTCTTTGATGCAGTTCCTATAAAATCAAGGATAATTCTATTAGGAGATAATAATCAGCTCTCATCAGTTGAATCTGGTGCAGTGCTTGGAGATATCTGTTCAGGGATTGACGGTTTTACTTGCGGTTTTGCAAACAAAATAAAATCAATGGGAACGGGTTTAAGTTTAGATAACGTGTCAGGCAGCAGGGATATCCCATTGATTGCAAACTCTATTGTTATGCTTAAAAAGAGTTTCAGATTTGGTGAAAACAGCGGGATTGGTGCTTTAAGTAATCTGGTTAATAGCGGAAAATCAGAAGAGGCGATAAGCCTTCTTTTAAGCGGCAAATACAGAGATATCACTTTTATGGAGAGAAAAGAAAATGACAATCAATCCGACAACCATGCAAAAAATATCCACTCTTTAATAGAATCGGTTGCTATGGAAGAGTACGCAAAATCTCTGAGAGCTTCAACTCCTGAGGAGGCATTTGAGCTTTTAACACGTTTCAGAATATTGACACCCGTCAGAAAAGGTATAGGCGGAGTTGAAGAGATAAACAGGTATGTTGACATCTTAGGGTCAAATATCAACACTATTACAAAAAGGCGTGGCAGCTTTTACAATGGACTGCCTGTTATTGTTAAAAGAAATGACTATGCAATGAATCTTTATAATGGTGACATAGGGATATTTTTAAAAGATAAAGATGGGTTAAGGGTCTTTTTTCAGGGACAGAACGGTTTTAGAAAATTTATGCCGGGCAGACTTCCTGAAAATGAAATCGCCTACGCATTGACTGTGCATAAGAGTCAGGGGTCAGAGTTTGACAGGGTTTTGTTTGTTGTTCCTGAAAGCAAAAGCCCAGTTCTTACAAGAGAGATGCTCTACACTGGCATAACCAGAGCAAAAAAAGAGGTGATTATAGCGGCTTCCATAGAATCAATTGTCCGTATGATAAAAAATCCTGTAAAACGGCACTCTGGACTTACAGAGGCTTTGTGGGGAGTTATGCTCTAAAACTGATTAACTCTCTCAGGCAGGCTCTGCCAGTAGATGTTTAGTCGTGCAAGCTCTGCTTGATCTTGCTGCCTGATAATCGAGTGCAATGTAAAAAGCCTTCCTTCTTGTTCTCTTATCTCGGTGTGAGATATGATAATATCACCATACAACGACTCTTTATTGAAAATAACATCAATAGTGACTGGAGAAAATTCGGAAAAAATTCTTTCAGGAACAGTCTCTACACCCCACTCGACAAATATAGCATTGTTGACATGTCCATTCAGGTCAAGATCGTGCATTCTTACTTTAAAAGGTAACTGATAATGGATAGTTTCAGGTTTTATGATATCTGGAAAATATGATTCAAGCCCTTCATTATTTGGAGAAGAGCCAACTATTTGGGAAGAATTAGCTATAAGATAGTTGGCTTTTATAGATTGGTTGCTCTCCAGCATCTTTTTATCCATAAATTTGCTAAGTCGAACAGGTTTACCGTTTTTTTTATTTATCATAACCCAACAGACTTTAGCATTTACAATCTCATTGCCAGTGTGTGCCAAACATTTTGATTGAGCTTGTGTGTTCGTCAAACACTTTTGCTCTTTCTTTGTTTTTGTCAAACAATCATCTTGATCTTGTGTTATGGTTAGAGCACGTATTTCATAAAGGTTCTTACACGAAAACCTTTGAGTTTGTATAGCCACCCTATCTTGCCATTTAGGATGATTTTTAATATCAATATGATAACGAAATATGACCCAAGCAAGGTTCTCCTTTGCTAAATGAAAACCTGAAACTCCCATAAGGTCAGCATGTTCTGAGGCAGTATCCTGCAAAAAGTTCATAATGCTAACAATTTTTAGATTTCCCTGTTTGCCTATTGTTGAATATCCGATATGAGTTTTCTTTTCATAAATAATCGGCAGTTCTTCATATTGAGTTACCAAATTAGTTTTTTCCATTCTAATTGCCAAAGTTACCTTATAAAATTAGTCGTTCCATTCTAATTGCCAGCACTATCTTATGAAATTTGTCAAAATTTTTGTTGTCTGGTCAGGTGGTGGAACTACTTTTTTGCCAGCTTCCATTAACTTCATCAGCCATGCCATATTTTTCCCAAGGACAGACATTATCTGTTTCCCCTCCCCATCCTGCTCCATCTCTCCTGGATTCATTCCGTAAGCAACATTCCAGTAGTTGGCACTTGGTATCATCATCTCAGAGTAGAGAAGATAGTGGTTCAACGAGTCCATTGTTGTAACTCCTCCTGAACGCCTCACAGCAGCAACTGCCGCACCAACTTTATGACGTAACATTCCATTATTGACAGATATCACAAAAAAAGCTCTATCAAGAAAAGATTTCATTCTTCCTGAAATTCCTGAAAAATGGACAGGCGAACCAATAATAATACCGTCTGCTGCCTTCATCTTCTGAATCCACTCATTAACAGGATCATCTTCAAAAGCACAACGCTCATTCTTTTTCTTTGCACAGGTAAAACATGCAACACATCCGTGAATCTCCTCTCTCCCCACATGGATTATCTCTGTCTCAATTCCTTCTCTTTCAAGTTCGGCAATTACTGTGTTTAATGATCCTGCTGTGTTTCCATGTTTTCTTGGGCTTCCGTTAAATGCAACTACCTTCATAATTGGTTCTCCTTATATGTTATAATAGTCTATAAATTAGTTTTCCCCCTACTCTTTTCCTCTTATCAGGTTAGCACCTTCTCTCTTGGTAAGGAAAGAACTGGGGTAATTTAAAAATCACTTTTTCTTCTGTGCAAGCCTCTCACTTATCTTTGAAGCCTGCTCCATTTGAACTTCTGAAAGAATTTTTGATGCTGGTTTAGGAGGCATACGTCCTACTATTTCGGCAGCCAGTTCAACATTCATTTTGTCAAAAATAGCAGCCGCATTTTTTGTTGGCATTTTGGCATAAACTACAGAAAGGCTCTGCAACTTAGCCTCGTGTTCAGCCTCTTTTTGTCTCTCTTTTTCTGATTTTACCTTCTGGATAGCAGCCAAATCATCTTGTATCTGTTTTTTCAGTGCCTCAAGTTTTGCAAGATTTTCGTCAATCTCCTCTTTGAACTTTTCAAGCTCTTTTCGTTCAAGTTTAAGTTTTGCCTCATCTTCATCAAGTTTTTTCTTCCTGTCTTCAAGACCACTTAACACAAACTTTGCAGGATCAGGGCACTCTGGACATTCGGGACATGGAGGAGGCTTTTCACCCTCTTTGCTATCTTTAGCATCCTTACCCTCTTTGCCCTCTTTTGCTTTTGCATCTTTGTCTTTACTTTTATCATCAGGTTTTGCTTTATCCTCTTTTTTATCTTCATCTTTAGGCTTTTCACCTTCTTTTGCTTTCTTATCATCAGCAGCAAATACCTTTTGAATGGTTGGTAGGTCTGATTGAATATTAGGAAAAGTGGGGAACAAGCCAGATAGGATAAAAGTTATAACAAACATAAACAAAAAAATTTTGAAAATTTTACGAAGCATTACCTGAAGCCTCCCTTGCTGTTTTAAGAGATGTCATGTCATCAGCTCTCTTTTGATCTTCAGCCATAAACTCCTCCACATATTCGCTCTTCTTTTTCTCTCTGAGACGCTCAATCACTTTTCTCTCAACGCTTTTTTTAGTTAATGCCTGCTGTTTGACTGCAAGAACTTTCTGAAGCTGCTCATGCTCTTTGCGTTTAAGGATAATGTCATTTTCAAGTGCCTCCAAATAGTCGTTATACTGACGGAAAAGCTGTGCAGGAATACCTTTGCGGGTCTCCTGTTCAACATTATCTGAAGTTATCTGATAACCCTGTTCCATCTGCTTAATCTGCTCTTCTGCACTCTTAACATCCATAGACGCCTGAAAATATTCCTGTTTAGCAATATTTTCAAGATGCTCTCTATATTTGAGAACGGGCTGAAGTCTGAAATTAAATTTTTTCACTGTTATTTTTTACCTTTTGGAGACGGTGCAGCAACAGTTTTAAGAATATTACCAAGCTCTGCAATGCCTGTATTTATATCAATTCTCTTGTTCATATCCTGCCTTAAAAAATTATCAATTGAAGGCATGAGCCTTTTTGCCTGATCAATTTTAGGGTTTGAACCATCTACATACGCACCAATGTTTATCATATCTTCCGCATTTCTGTATGTTGCCATGATATCAATTGCCTGCTGTCTTAATTTAACATGGTCAGGCTTTGCAACATCACGAAATACTCTTGATACACTTGCAAGAACATCAATTGCAGGATAGTGTCCCTTGTTTGCAATTGCCCTTGAAAGAACAATATGACCATCAACAATTGAACGGACAGTATCTCCAACTGGATCGTTAAGATCATCACCCTCAACCAGAACTGTATAGATTCCAGTGATTGAGCCGCCCCCTTCAACATACCCTACCCGCTCTAAAAGAACAGGAATTTGGACAAAAAATGATGGGGTATAGCCTCTTGATGTTGGAGGCTCACCAGCAGCAAGACCAACATCGCGTGACGACATTGCAAAGCGGGTAATAGAATCGACAATCAGCAGAACGTGTTTTCCTTGATCCCTGAAATATTCCGCAATTGTGGTGGCAAGATATGCACCCCTCATTCTTACCAATGGCGGAGTATCAGAAGTTGCCGCAACGACAACCGAACTTTTCATGCCTTGAGGTCCAAGTGTGTGGTTTACAAAATCCTTTACCTCCCTGCCACGCTCTCCGATAAGACCGATTACCGTAACATCAGCAGTTGTGTGTTTAGTCATCATGCCCATAAGAACACTCTTTCCGACACCAGAACCAGCCATGATCGCAACACGCTGACCTCGTCCAAGGGTAATCATTACGTTAATGGCAGAAATTCCCACATCAAGCGGCTCGTCAATTGATTTACGCTCCATCGGGTTCATGGGTTTGCCATAGATTGAATACTTTGCAGTGGGATTAAATGAACCTTTGCCGTCAATAGGATTGCCCATACCGTCAACAACCCTGCCAAGCAGATCATCGCCAACATCTGCAAGCGGAAGGTCTGCAAGTGGAATTATTCTGCTGCCGGGTCTGATACCGCGAATATCACCATAAGGCATAAGAAGAACTTTTTCGTCTCTGAATCCTATAACCTCTGCCTTGATCTCGCTGCCATGATCATTTTTAATGCTGCAAAGGCTTCCTACTCCAAGCCCAAGACCGTCTCCTTCAGCAATTAGCCCAACAACTTTGGTGATTTTACCCTCTGGTCTTACAGTCACACAATTATCAACCGTATCCAAATATTTATCCCAGTTTATATCCATCAATTCGCCTTGATTCATTGTAAACCATCTCTTATTTTTAAACTATCGACCATATCAGAGATGAAAAAGTCATGCTACTCTTGCACCCATGATACTTGTAAATACCTGTTCAAGTCTTGTCTTTATATCTGTCTCAACATTGCCTTTTGAGGATTCTATTTTACATCCACCCCTTGCGACAGATGGATTTGAGATAACGCTCACACTTTTCAGGCTCTTTACACCTGCAAAAAAATCATCCTTGATCATTTCAACATAGTCGTAATCATCAGGGCTGATATTAAGGACAATATCTTCAGGTTCAGGCATGGTTGCAAGGGCGTTCAGTATGGACTCCTTTACAATCCCCTCATCCAATTCGACCTTTGCAAAGACAATTTTTTCTGCAATTTTGCAGATCATTGAGAGAATTTTGGACTCATGGGTTCTTATGCTGTTCTGCCATGACTGTTCAGCCTTGTGCAGGATATCTTCAAGAGAGGTTATAATCTCCAACGCCTTTGCATCACCTACAAGTTTGCCATCCTCTTCACCTTTCTGAAAACCAGCATCATACCCATCTTGTTCGCCTTTCTGAAATCCAGCCTCATAACCCTCTTGCTCCCCTTTTTCATTTCCAGCCTGAAACCCCTCTTCCATACCGCGGGTTAAACCATCATCGTATCCTTTTGTCTGACCACTTTCAAACCCGTTTTTGTAAGCATCTTCAAATATCCGCTTTCTTAATCCATCAGGCACTAAGTTGATATTATCATCTATATTTTCATCTTCCGTGAAATCAGCCTCGTTAGGAGAAGTTTCAGATGGTGCTGTTTTATCGGTTTCACTTCTATTTGATGATTGTATCTTATCCGAAATCTTCTTATGAGATTCTGCCTGTGGTTGGAGATTTCTTTCTGACATCTTTTGATCAAAATAAGCAATACCAGTTGTAAAAGGTTTAAACTCATCATCATCTTCAAGATTGACTTTAGATTTATCAGTTTTAGATTTTACCGAAGGCTCTTGCTCTTGACCATAAATACGCACAAACTTGTCAGAACCCTCTTTTTTTTCCTGTTCGTAAAGCACCTTGAAAGATTCAGAGTAAAAACTTGTGCTGTTATTTTTTATATACCTCTCACTGCCGCACTGCTCTAATCCAGAGAGATGCCATGTATGAAAATCATTATCGTCATACTTACATTCAGTGGGTGCGACCTGATTTCTATCAGACAAGGACATCATCTTTTCCTTTACCGCCAAGTGTTATGGATCCATCTGCTTCCAACTCTTTTGCCGCACGGACAATTGCCTGCTGTGCCTCTTCAACTTCAGCCAAACGGACAGGTCCCATAGCCTCAAGATCATCTTTGAGCATATCGCCAGCACGCTGTGAGAGGTTGGAGAATATCTTCTTTTTCATCTCTTCGGTTGCAGTTTTCAAAGCATAGGTGAGCTGCTGACCCTCTACTTTTTTAAGAATCTCTCTCATTGCCTTGTCATCAACACCAACCATATCCTCAAATACAAACATTCTCTTGCGTATATCATCTGCCATCTCTTGATTGCTCTCTTCAACATGACCCATTATAATCTCTTCGGTTGCTTTATCTACGCCATTTATAATATTGACAAGCACCTCAACACCGCCAATTTTTCCACCGCCGGGACCCACAGCACCGCTAAGTTGTTTCTTAAGTGCCTCATCAACATCACGGACAATATCTTCAGATACTTGACCAAGTTTTGCGATTCTTATTGCAATATCACCCTTTTTATCGTCAGAAACCTCCATAAGAATGGCAGAGGCAATATCAGGGGGCATGTGGGCAAGGATCATGGCAATTGTCTGGGGATGCTCAAGCACAATAGAGCCGCTCAAAATATTGAGATTGACATCTTTGCTCCAGATAAATGGCTTTTCACGCCTCTTTTTTGCAAGATCATCAAGAATTGCAAGTGCCTTGTCATCAGGAAGACTTTTAGTAACCACCTGCCTGAGAAAAGATTCACCTTCAATGAGCATTTTAAGGTCACCTTCAAATTTTACTACAAAATCTTTTGATACAGCATCAAGCATCTCTGGCGTTATCTCCTCAATATGTGCCATCTCAAAAGCGATGCTGCTCATTTGAACCTCATTCATGGTTCTGAAAATACTTGAAGCGTAATCCTCTCCCATTGCAATCAGAAAGACAGCCGCCTTCTGTGCCCCTGTCATCTTTGCAGGATCAATTTTTTCGGCATTGGGCATTTATCTTACTCCTTGATTTTTATCTATTTTCATTCGGTTTCGCTTCAGCTTCAGTAAGCCATGCCTTTATGATATTGGCAGATCGTTCAATGTCAGATTTTGCAAGATACAATGCTTTTTCCGAAATCTTGATACTGTCTAAATATGCCTCTCTATCAGCGTATGGAAGTGATGCAATAAACTTGTCTCGATCTTCTGGCGGCATTGCACTGAGAATCTCTTTTTGCTCTTGAGGATCAAGCTCAACAAATGACGGCTCTGACGCTTCTTCCTCCTCTTTTACAATCTGTTCAAGCAACTCTTTTGGGTCAGGCTGAGGGAGGGCTGCCTGTTCTACACTTGTCTGAATATCTTTTGCAGTCTTTATAATTGGTCTTATGACAAAAAGGAACAGTAAAATAATAAGCAGCACATTGGCAATGGTTCTTCCGTACTCTTTTTGAACAAAACGCCACCCCTTTACATCTGCATCGTCTTTCCCCATCTCATCAATGGACGCAAATGGAAAACTCTCTACAGATACCTGATCTTCTCTCTCTTCATTGTATCCCACAGCTTTGCCCACAACATCTGAAAACTGCTTCATCTCATCTTCTGAGCGTGGAACATAGTTTTTAACTCGATTGCCGCTCTCATCAGTTTTATACTCATATTTTCCATCAATAACTGCTGCAACAGAGACCCTTTTTATAACAGCCATGGGCTTTATAGTCTCGCTTACCCTTCTGCTTATCTCATAGTTGACTGTATCATCACTTTTTTTAACCTCTTCCACGTTCTTTTCTGCTTTGGGGTCTTCGTTTGTAATCGGATTGACGCTTGATGGAGTTCCTTTATCTTCGCTCCCTTTACGAGCAGCTTCAGTAAGCAGTTTTTTGCTTCTGATAAATGTATTATTTCTCTCTAAAGGATCGTATATCTCTTCGTTTGTACTGCTTGTGGTAAAATCCATTTCAGATACAACACGAACAATCGCCTTATCCTTACCAACTATCCTCTCAAGCATGGTCTGAATACGGTCAGCAAGTTCTGTTTCGTAACGCTCTTTGTATTTATACTGGGTCTCTGCAATCTCTTGAACTTTCTGCTGCTCGTTCTGCTCTTTTTTCTGTGCCATTGTTTTTGCTTCAAACAGGATTCTTCCAGTTGTATCTACAATGGTTACAAGCTCGGGAGTCAAATCCTCAATAGCACTTGAGACAAGATGAGCAATTGCAGAGACTTTTTCATCATCCAAATCAGATTTAAGTTCAAGAAGAATTGATGCAGATGGTTTTTTGGTTTCTTCGACAAACACAGAATCTTTGGGAAGAACGATCATAACCTTGGCATCTTTAACCTCTTCAAAGGCACGGATAGTTCTTGCAAGTTCTCCTTGAATGGCACGAAGTTTATTTACCTTTTGAACAAATTCAGTTGTTCCGAAATCTGTCTTGTCAAAAATTTCATAACCAACGCCAGATGCCTTAGGAATCCCCTCTTTTGCCAAATCAAGACGAATTTCATAAACCTGAGGCTCAGGCACAAGGATAGTCTTGCCGCCGTCTCTGAGTTTATATGGTGTCTTGTTCTCTTTGAGTTTTGAAACAATCGCGGATGCATCCTCTTCTGATAACTCAGTATAAGCAGGCTGAAACTCTGTCTTGTTTGCCCATACAAACATGGTTATAAAAGCTGAGATTGTAACTATAATCAAAGCTCCTAATGCAATTTTTTTGTAGAGAGACATCTCTCTGTATATTTTAACAACCTGTTCAAAAAAAGGATTCATGGCAATATTTCCTGTCTTGACTCACTGATTAAAGCAGATTTCACCTATTTTTAATCTGTGGAAATCCGTGATTCAGATTATACTAACTCTCTTACTACATATTTCAGATTATATTAACTCTTTTATAGCTGCATATTTATAATCTCTTTATATGCTTCCATTGCCTTTGATTTTACCTGCATAAGAAGCCTCAAAGATGTATCAGCCTTACCAATGGCAAGCATACCTTCGTGAATTCCGACTTCATCTCTCATAACTCCCTGAGTTGCCTCATCTGCTAAATTTTGCTTAGAGTTGACATCTTTTACAGCAGTATTGAGACGTTCGGCAAATGATGGGTCGCGTCTCGCCACTCTAAGTTGCAACGGTTCAATTTTTAGAGATATTTTATCTATCTTATTAGTTTTATCACTATTTATATTATTATTTATACTGTTATTTGTATAATTACCTATGTTATTAATATTTGATATGAGAGTCATGTTGCTCACCTTTTTTCAATCAGTTGTTCCGTTTCTAATTAACCTTTACTATGTTTCTAATTAACCTTACATTTTATCGCTCTTTAAACAAATATTTGTATATTGTAAAATTACTGTTTTCCTATCTCAAGAGCTTTCATTATCATGCTTTTAGTATTGGAGAGAGCTGTTACACTTGCCTCATAAGCTCTTTTTGCCACAACCATATCTGCAACCTCTGTCAGGTGGTCGACATTTGGCATTTTGACATATCCAGTATTTGGGTCAGCGTCAGGATGGGCAGGGTTATAGACCAGCCTGAAATCTTCCTGAGATTTTACTATCTCAGCCACCTCAACTCCAGTTCCCCTACTCGGTTCAAATGGCTTAAATAGCTCTATTGGTTTGATATCAATTCGAGAGATTCCGTGTTTTGTGAAAAACTCATCAGCCTTGAGCTTTTGATCAAGAACAGTCTCAAACTCATCAATATCCTTGCCCTTGAATATAACCATCTGACGGCGGTATGGTCCCCCCTCAGCAGTTCGTGTAGTTTCAACATTGGCAAGGTTCTGAGCTATCAGGTTCATCTTTGTTCGATGTGCTGCAAGACCAGTTGCACTGACTCTTGATGCGTTTAAAAGATCCATAGCCATAGTTATCACCTTCCTTATATTATATTAAATATTTTTAAATATTTTGACTTTTATCATCTTCCACCTTCTTGAATGGAGTGCTTAAGTAGAGTCATCTTTCTTAAAAGCATCTCGGTTGTGGTGCGGTATTTGATGTTATTCTCGGCAATATTAGTCATCTCAGTATCAATATCAACTGAATCCAAATGGTTAAGATCAACGGATTCGCTGATGTACTCTTTAATAGAAAACGGCTCAGGAGGATTTGTGCCTGTGAAATGTTTAGGATTTGTAATGCTCATAACAGGTGCTGGCTCTACTTTATCTTCCATTGCTTTTTCTAAGGTGCTCTTGAAATCAAGATCAACTGGTTTATATCCTATGGTATCCATATTGGATATATTACCAGATATCAGGTTGTGCCGTCTTGCAGAGATATCAAGAGCGTTTGAGAGCATTGAAAATGTTTTGTCGTATATTCTTGAATTGTTCATTATTCTCTCCTTTACAATCGCATAGAGTTTCTCATAAACCTATTAAATTCTATACTTTGACGTTGATTTACAGTCTATTGTCAAACTCATATTTGATATTTGGGATTTTTACTTAAAAAATTGAAAGGCAACTTGTATGCCATAAAACAGGATATAATGAGGATTTTCTAAAATAGATTATATTTTTATCTGAAATTTGGCATCCTTCATTTGATGCCCAAAGTATTTTACACTTTTTGTTTGTTAAAATTTATTTATGATTTTTAAAGGCAGGAGACGGGTAAGAGGCAGTTTAAACCTCACCTCTTTTCTTTATATTCATTTAACTTGTTTCTAAGTGTTCTGACGCTGATTCCAAGCAACTTTGCTGCATGTGTGCGGTTGCCTTCAGTTCGATCAAGCGTATTATAAATAACTCGCTCTTCAATATCTCTGAGCGAGCCTGACTCAATATTTATATTAAAATCTCTTAAAGGGTGTTCATTTCTCATTGCGTCTGTCATTGCATTGGCACTATACGCAATCTCATCTAAAGACTTGCTATAAGAGTTATCCTTAATAGGGTCTGAAGTGTCCTCATCAATATCTACATCATCAATATCTACATCAGCAAAATCCTCCATCAGCAGATCCTGCGGTTCAATAAATTCACCTTCAGCAAGTAGAACAGCACGATGAATCATGTTCTGAAGTTCTCTCACATTACCTGTAAATTTTTGTGAGCTTAAAATCTGATATGCCTCTGGTGTCATTCCTTTGACATCTCTTGCGTCAATAATACTGTAGTGTTTTATAAAGTGGTCGCAAAGCAGCCTTAAATCTCCTTGACGCTGCCTAAGTGGTGGAATGGTGAGAGGAATGGTATTTAATCGATGGTAGAGGTCTTCTCTGAACTCTCCGTTGCGGATAGACTCTTTCATATCTCTGTTTGTGGAAGCTATAATTCTGACATTAACAGGAACAGGTTCTCTGCCTCCAACCCTGTCAACGGTTTTCTCCTGAAGCACCCTCAGCAGCTTTGCCTGAAGATGATACTGCATCTCTGTAATCTCATCAAGAAAGAGAGTGCCATTATTTGCAAGCTCAAATTTTCCCTCTTTTCTTGTGATTGCACCTGTAAATGCACCTTTTTCATGTCCAAACAGCTCACTTTCAAGAAGGTTTTCAGGCAGGGCTGCACAGTTGAGTGCGACAAACGGCATTGAACTTCTTTTGCTGTTATGGTGGATAAAGCGGGCAAAAAGCTCTTTACCTGTCCCACTCTCTCCCTGAATAAGGACAGATGCAGTGCTGTCTGCAACTCTCTTTGCCATATTGAGCACACGCTGCATTCCCTTGTCAGAGGTTATAATCTCAATTAGAGGTGCTGTATGGCTATTTTTAATTCCCTCATTCTGTTGTCCAGCTCTTTTCTTTACAGACAATTTTTTAAGATAAAGCTCGATCTGCTCAAAAGTGACAGGCTTAATAATAAAATCAAAAGCACCATGCTTCATTAGTGTTACAGCCTCCTCAACAAGCGGATGCTCTGATATGAAAATCACTTCTGTCAGCGGTTTTACATCTTTAACTTGTTTAAGAAACTTAAGAGCATTAAAAGCTGGAGCATCAATATCTGCAATAACAAGGAGAATATTTTTATCCGTGTCATCACTGTTTTTAATATTGATAATTGACTCTGCACTTGAGCCATCTTGAACAGCATCAACTTTATAGCCCAAATCTTCAAAAAAACGGGTTATCTCTATCCGTTCTCTGAAATTATGCTCTATAATCAAAACTCTCTGTGCAGACATACAATCAAAAACCTCTATGTGCCATATAATCAAAATCTGCTTCTGTGCAGTTATATAAAACAAAAACCCTATCTATCTGAAATTTTTATGAACTTGACACCTTTTCAGCTAATGCTAATGTGGTCAGACGCTCCTTTGCAAGGCGTGACCAGATAGAGTCATCTGTACCTGCCACCTTCTCAAAAGCCTCTTTTGCCTTTTCAAGAGCATTGGCTTTCTGGTAGGCATCACCAAGCATAAAGACAATATCAACAGAGCTGTACCCGCCTGTATCAGATATCTTTAGTGCCATACTGAACGCCTCTACTGCTTTTACAAATAATCTCTGCTCTAAATATGATTTGCCAAGAGATTTGTAACTATTTGAAATTAAATCATAATTTTTGCCTGTTGCAGAGACATATTCTGTTACAGCCTTTTCAAACAGCTCTGAAACTTTCTTCCAATCATTGAGTTTTTGATAAACTTCAGCTTCACGGCTGAGGATATTTCCCTTTTCAACTCTATCTTTGCTTGATTCATAGGCATTTTTGAAATTTTTTGCAGCCTTGGTCAACTCTCCCTTATCAAAGAGAATACTGCCTGTACGGACATACGCCTGAACTCTATCAGGCAGTGTTTCTGAACGATCTGTATATGCCTTGAAGATATTCAAGGCATCATCTCTTCTGCCAGATTCATCCATTGCAACCCCAAGTCCAAAGAGCAGTTCAGGCGGTCTCTCATTTTGTTTATACTGCTTGTAAGACTCCATCAACTGGTTAAATGCCTGTTCATAAAGATGAGCATTCAGATATGCAAGTCCTGTACTTAAAAAAATCTCGCGGCTCTCCAATCTGTCAAGAAGAACTTTCGCCCCTTCATAGGTTTTTAATACATCAGGATATTCCCCTGATTTAAGTTTCTCTTTAAATAGAGATTCATAGGCACTCTGCATAAGTTTAACCGCATCGTATCGTAATCCAGTCGGATGAGTTGCAAGAAGATTTTCAATCTCCTGTATGCACTTTTCATATTCGCCGTTTTTATTGTAAAGCTCGGCAAGACGCATCATTGCAACCTTAGACAGCCTGTGATCTGCAAAATCTAACTTAACCATATTGTAAATTTTTTCAATTTTAGCTCTATCTTTTAGACAGAGTGCAAGACCCATTGCACTACCAAGAAAACCCTCTGTACCAGGAAATTTATCCATAACAAACTGATAAACCGCTTTTGCTCTGTCTAAATTTTTTTCATAAAAATAGGTATCTCCGACTTTTGTCATAACCATATCTTTATCAGTGATGTCAGCGAACACATTATAGACTCTGGTTAGGTTATCTCTTGCTGGAACACTGTTTTGCAGTGCATATTCAGCTTCACCAAGGCTTCTTAGAACTTCTGGTGAATCATATACAATTTCAGGATTGCTCTCCACAAGAGAGGTCAGGATATCTCTGCACTCAATATAATGGAGCTTTTTAAACAGAGCCTTGCCAAGTCCGACCCCTGCATCAACCGCATAAACACTCTTTGAATGGTTGGTAAATACCTCTCTATAATTTTCAATTGCCCTCTCATTATACTCCTTATCTTTATCACCTTTTGCGTCGTAAATTTTTGCAAGGTAATAGAGTACCTCTGGTAAACCTGAATATGATTTATAATTATCCAAAACAATAGTAAAATGACCTTCAGAAGCTGCACCGTTATCCAATTTGTCATAGATAAGACCTAAAGACGAGTGGGCAAATGGAGCAAGGGGTGATGACGGCCAATTGACAATAAGGTTATGAAAAAGAGATTCAGCTTTCAATAACTGCTCAAAACTTTTCTTATTTAATGGGTTTGATGCACTATTTTGAGTAATTTGATAAAAAGTGTATGCTTTGAGGAAATCAGCCTTTTCAATGCACTCTGTCCCGCCTTTTTCAAGATAGCTGTCCAAAATATCAAAAGCATTCTGCCAATCAGACTGTTTAATAAGCATGTAGGCTTTTTTAAGCTCATTATCATTGCATGACATTAAATCTGCTGCTGCAACAATATCAGTTATATCACCTGCTGTATCGGATAAACGGTTTTTCCTTGTTCCATAAGTCTTTTTGTCTCCACTGCTGTTCACATAGTTACTTTTCGGTTTGACAAGTTCTTTTTTTGATACTACTGTGGCAGATTCGCTCTTCACAACTGCGGGTTCAACTGCTTTTGAATCTGACATGGAAGTCAAAGTTACTGATTTTGAACTGACTTCTGGCTCTTTTACTTTTTTTGTAGGCTGGCTTGACTTATCGGCTCTCTTTGTTTGGGGTGAAGATTTAGACTTAGAGGATGTACGTTTCTCTGAATGTAGCCGTTCTGGTTTAGAATTACCTGATTTTATTTTTTCATTATCCTCAGCTCCATTAAATCTGACTGTCAGATTTAAACCGCTATTATCCCAATTGTGTGATACTGATTTAAAAGCTCTTTTGCCTGTAACCACAATTGCAAGGACATTTCCGGGCAGCACATCTAACTCTATCTTACGAATTATATCATTTGATTTATAAAAGTGAGTCATCCCTTCTGCAGGACGGATATTTTTAAGGGCAATTAATATTTCCCTGTCATCCACCATAATAACTTTTCCTGTTATCTTTTCTGTTACCTGAAGCCTTATCTCTGGTCGTTCATTTTCTGAAAAGATACCTTTAAGTTCCGCATTTTTTGCAGCAGCATTTCTAACAGGAGTGATTACGCAGAACAGCATAGAGAATATTATTAACATTTTTTTGGAGTGAACCATCATCTCTGCCATTTTACACCTTTACAATCAAATTCAAATTTACAATACCAAATAACGTATCTTGAGAAAATGCAATATATATGCCTTCTAACAATAAAACTTAAAATAACAGAGGGGATAAAAAATAGGGAGGGCAAAAAAAGTGAGGCAATATGCTGAAAAATATCTGAAATAGTTAGTCAGAGCAGATTATTTATAGTTGAGCAGATTACAGAAATGGAAAATCCTGCTCCTGCTCAATATTCATTTTTTTAATTTTTTCTACAAGGGTTGTTCGATTCATTTTTAATAAATCTGCTGCCCTTGCCTTTACCCAGTGTGTCTGTTCAAGGGCATAAAGAATCAGACTCCTCTGATACTCATCCACAGCTTCATTAAACCCAATACCCTTCTGAAACACGCCCGAGATAGACATTGTATCTATTGCCTGAGTCTGGCTTGCAATAATATAGTCAGGCAGGTCAGACGGCATAACTAACTCGCTCTCAACCATTACAGAGAGTCTCTCAACAAGATTTTCAAGCTCCCTGATATTTCCGGGCCAACTGTAGCTGTTCAAAACAGATATTGCCTCATCAGAAAAAGTTTTCTTAGTGTAGCAATTATATCCATTTGTCCGCTGTATGATTTTTTCCTGAAAATGGTCAATAAGAACTGGTAAATCATCAATACGATCTCTGAGCGGTGGAACTTTAAGAGGAATAACATTTAATCTGTAGAAAAGGTCTTCACGAAATGTCCCTTGTGCAATAGATGCAACAAGGTCTTTATTAGTTGCAGAGATAATTCTGACATCAATATTTGTTGTTGTAATCCCCCCTACCCTCTCAATCTTGCGCTCTTGTAGAGCTCTTAGTAGTTTGACCTGCAAATCAGGACTCATATCACCAATCTCATCAAGAAAAACTGTACCTTTATCTGCCAGTTCAAATCTCCCGATTCTTGACCTATGAGCACCAGTAAAAGCACCTTTCTCGTGTCCGAACAGCTCACTTTCAAGCAATTCCCCGGGAATGGCACCACAATTTATGATAACCATCGGCTCGCTGCTTCTGTAGCTATTATTATGTATAGCTCTGGCGACCAGCTCTTTTCCTGTTCCGCTTTCACCTGTAATCAAAACAGATGCGTCAGAAACAGCAACTTTTCTGATGGTATTGATTACCTGATTTACAGCATCGCTTACTCCGGCAATCTCTTTACAGCAGAAGCTCTTTGTAGATAATTTTGAGTCCATAGTTTTGGGTAACATCTGTTATCACCTTACTACTTTAATATCTTTTTTAACTTCTCTGAGATCGCTTCAGCAGTGAAAGGCTTGACAACATAATTGGATACTCCTGCCTGGACAGCTTCAATAACATTCTGTTTCTGTGCCTCTGCCGTTACCATTAGAAAAGGGGTTTTTGAATATTTTTTATTTCCTCTTACCCATTTTAAAAGTTCAAGCCCGGTCATTTTAGGCATGTTCCAGTCAGAAATTACAAGATCAATATCATTTTTTTCGAGGGTCTCCATTGCTGTTGTGCCATCATCAGCTTCCAGAAGATTTTTAAAACCAAGCTGTTTTAAAATATTCTTTAAAATTCTGCGCATGGTTGCAAAATCATCTACAATCAAAACTTTGATGGATGTATTCATTGATTAAAACCTCCTTAATCTCTAATCTCTTATCAAGAAAATATCTACTCTATTAATATTTTAAGTGAAACAGTTTTCATTGTAAGATGGTATCTTACGCAAATTCAAAAATGCTATCTCTCAAAACATACTTCTATTGTAAAATCGCCATTATCAGTAGAAAACGGTATAGCGATTCTCGGACCGTTTGTGTAATGGGCTATACTGTGAGATCTTCCCATGATGACCGAAGGAATCGCGGCTTTAAAGACCCTTCCTAACTCTTCTAACTCTTTTCTTGCCTGACCTGATACCATGTTTGTCAGCTCCCCTACAGCGTCTGCAATGTCTCCATTCAGACGTATCATCTTTTCACCAAGCATATTGGAAACAATGGCAAGAATACATTTTTCCTGAAAAGTAACTGATATTGTTCCATTGGCAGCACCTGTCAGCCCAATAACTCCTGTAACGTCTCCCTTTGCCACATTATCTTTTTTTAAATATGGTTTCCCTGGTCTTACTTTCATAAAAGCCATTGTTTCCAAAACATTCAACGTAGCATTAATAAAAGGGTTTATTAACTTAGCATCCATTATTCAGTACCTCAAACTGTTTTAACAGTCATATTTTTGACTCTACACAATTTAGGTCACTCTGCACTGTTATACTGCACAATATTTTTTAAATGAGTATAGGCTTCCAAATCCATTGCATCAAATACAATGCCCATTCCATCTTCCTCAACTCTTGCAACTTTTGCGTGGATAAGAAGCTCAGGAGCATCGGTTCCACCAGAGAGGATAATTTTAACCATGCACTCCATCCCAAGAGAAACTTTTTTTTCGGTTTTTACAAAAAGCCCTTTAAGGCTCAAGTTTGTTGAGTTGCCTGTGATATCTGTTTCACTATCGCTGTATATCAACATAATACGTGTCGAAAACGGCACTCTTGTATAATGTCTTCGTCCAATATTTTCAATTTCACTCATAGGAAAAAAACCTTTTTCTAAAAAAATGAAGCTCCCCGCCGCAAGGGGCGGAGTATGACCCCAATCTTAGCAATCAAGAGTCGTGAGGCCAGACCTCATCAACAATAGTCAAGAACACCTCAACCACCTCAGGATCAAACTGGGTACCTGAACATCCTTTTATAATGGAGATAACTTTCTCTTTTTCCATTTTTTTACGATAAGCCCTGTCAGATGACATTGCATCAAAGGCATCAGCTACAGACAATATCCTTGCAAGTTTAGGAATTACACAACCTTTCAATCCATCAGGGTACCCTCTGCCATCAAAATACTCATGGTGATGTTTTATAATACTCTTCTCTTTATCCCATAACCCAAGCTGCCCTACTATATCTGAACCAATTGTAGGGTGCTCTTTTATCTTCTCAAACTCTTCGTCTGTTAATCTGCCTGGTTTTAACAGAATATCATCTCTAATACCAATTTTACCTATATCGTGAAGCTGCCCCGCAAAGCTCAAAACATCCATCTCCTCTTGAGAACAACCCATTATTTTACCAATATTACATGATACCTCAGCCACACGGGTTGAATGCTTCCTTGTATAGGAGTCTCTTGCCTCAAGAGCAGCAACAAAGGCATATAGTGTAGCGAATAGATTATCGTAAATATTGCCATATAAAGCTGTATTTTCAATAGCGGAAGCAGCTTTTTGAGTGATAAAACTCATGTAGTAGATATCTTTATCTGTAAAGTATTTTGTTTGATATATATTAGGCTTAGATAGAACAGAGGCTGTCACGATTCCAAACGTCTTCTCTCTTATTTTTATAGGCACAACCATAAAAGATTCTATATCCTCTGTTAGACCAAATACTCCGCAATTTTTTGAAATAAGACAAGGTTTATCATCTGCAACAACATCAATAAAAAACTTCTCCAGCTCAGGCGATATATCTTCTGATACAATATCGTCAATATTTGTACTTGCCTGTAGAAAAAACGAAGATTTCTCTCCTGCATATATATAAAAGTTTACTTTGTCTGCCTTGACCACTTCCATACTAAGATAGACAATCTTGTTGTAGATATCTTGATTTGAGTCAGAACAGGAAAAATCCTCCATAATTCTGTTAAGAGTATTAAGCTCATCCATACGAGAGAGCAGTTGATCATTCAAGGCTTTTAAAAGTTCACGGCGTTCAACCTCTTCACGGAGAATCAAGTTTTCAACAAACAACTCTCTTTCACGAGTTATTCGTCTTAAACTTAGCTCCATCTGTTCAAGATTGACAGGTTTAACAAGATAATCTACCACACCGTTTTTCAACGTTCTTATAGTATTTTCCAATGATGGATATCCTGTCATTACGATAACAGGAAGAGTGTTGTCGATTATTCTTATATGCTCAGCAAGTTCCAGTCCATCCATCTCAGGCATATTGATATCTGTAAAACAGCACCCTATTTTTACAGATTCTATTATCTTAATGGCTTCAACGCCATTGCTGGCTGTATAGACATCATAACCCCGCCGTTCAAAATATTCTTGTGCAATCTCAAGAATACCCTCTTCGTCATCTACTACCAGTATAGTATTTCTGCTGTTATTCGTCATGCCTCATTTTCCAAAATTATCGTCTGTCCACCTCACAAATAACACTTATTATATCATATCAAATCTTTTCTATACCAAACATTCTCTTTTTTCAATGGAAAATAAATTAACAAACCACTTTGAGCATATCCTCTCTTTCTATCCTTAAAACTACAATTCACCCTTTTAGAATTTTTTGCCTGCCAAATTGATGATGCAAAACAATTATGAATTATAATCATAAAAAAATATATTTTAAAGAATTATATTCTTGACAATCATCATAAATACAAATATTTTATTCTTAAATGTGCAAATACGCTATAAAACATTATAGAGACACCTCATATAAACCATCATTTTAATGATGGCTATGGAAAACTCAAGAATATGGATGACACTGATTTTAAAATATTAAAAATATTGCAGGAAAAAGCGAGAGTTCCAAATGTGGATATAGCCCGCAATATCGGCATGGCTCCATCAGCAGTGCTTGAAAGGATTAAAAAACTTGAATCCAAAGGCATTATATCAGGCTATGAGGTAAGGCTCAATCCTGAATGTTTTAACCAGTCAATGATTACATTTATATTAATACAAGTTATTGCTCCAACACAGATACAAAAGTCTGCTGAACTATTGTGCCAGTATGAAGAGATTCAGGAAGTGCATTATATTGCAGGAGAGGATTGTATTTTAGCCAAAGTAAGAACAAGTAATGGTTTTGAACTTCAGACTTTTATCAATCAAAAGATAGCTTCAATTGAAAATATCAAATCCACAAAAAGTTTTATCGCCTTATCAACATACAAGGAGAGTGCCAGGTTTCCTCTGCCTGATACATTTAATTGAATTATCTGTTCAAGAATTATATAAACAAAGACCTTTAATATATAAATAAGCAACTTTGCTGCAATTATTTTTAGATTGAAATTCCTGAATAATAATAAAAGGAGATATAGAGATATGCCAATGTCAGGCGGATTTCAAACAAGATTGTCATCTGTAGTTGAGAAAGCAGTAAAACATTTTGGGACACCTTTTCATATTTATGATGAGACTGGAATAATAGAGACTGCACAGTACCTTAAACGAGCATTCTCAGGCAGAGAAGGGTTTAAGGAGTTTTTTGCTGTAAAAGCTCTTCCTAACCCATCTATTATGAAAATTATGCAAGAGCAAGGATTTGGTTTTGATTGCAGTTCATCACCAGAGGTTATGCTTGCCCGCAGCATTGGAAGCAGCGGCGAAGATATAATGTTCACATCAAACAACACAAGTACAGAGCAGTTTGAGACTGCCGATGCTGATGGAGGCTCTATTCTCAATTTAGATGATATTTCGTTGGTCTCCAAAGTTCCGATTATGCCAGAGCTTATCTGTTTTAGATATAATCCAGGTCCCCGAAGACGAGGAAACAAGATCATTGGAAATCCTGTAGAGGCAAAATATGGTGTAAGCCATGAAAACATATCAGATGCCTACCGTGAGGCGATCAAACGCGGGGCAAAAAGATTTGGTATGCACACAATGCTTGCCTCAAACGAGCTTAATTATGAGTATATGTCTGAGACCACCCTGATGCTTCTATCAATGGTGGAAAATGTCTCAAATGCCCTGAATATAAAATTTGAATTTATAAATATCGGCGGAGGGTTTGGAATTCCCTATAGACCCGAGCAGAAAGTTATGAATATTGAGGCTCTTGGTAACGAGACAACAGAGATGCTCAATCAGTTTGAACGTAAAAACGGCTGGGCACCAAAACTTTTTATGGAGAGTGGAAGATATATGACTGGACCGCACGGTGTTCTTGTGACAACCGTAATTAATCATAAAGATATTTATAGAAAGTATGTGGGGGTTGATGCATCTATGTCATCTCTTATGCGTCCCGGTATGTATGAAGCGTATCATCATATTCACATTCATGGAAAAGAGTCTTATTCTGAGTATGAAACAGTTGACGTAGTAGGTTCTTTGTGTGAGAATATTGATAAATTTGCAGTTCAGAGAACCCTTCCAGTAACAGCCGTAGGAGATATTTTAGTAATACACGATACTGGTGCTCACGGACATGCCATGGGATTCAACTACAATGCGAACCTTCGCCCCAAAGAACTTCTTTTAAAAACAGATGGCAGTATTGAACTTATCCGAAGGGCAGAGACAGTAACGGATTATTTTGCAACACTTAATTTTGACAAGGATATTTGTCTGTGCAGTTAGCTTCTAAAATTAGTTCTGTTTTTTATAATAGTCATATCTTGGTAGGCACAATTTCATATACAGTTATCTGTTTTTTTGAAAAAAGATTATTTAACGCTAACATCTAAGGTATTTTAAGGTAAAAGAATTATGATAAAAATAGGTACCGTAACTTGTACACCTGATGCAGCTGATCTTGTTGCACAATGCTATTCATCCCTTCCTGTTCCACCAAAGGGAAAAGTAAGGCTTATAGACACTTACGTATCCACAGAAGGTATTACTCAGAAAGAGTCAGAGTATAAGGCGTTTTCCATATTTGAGTATGACGATGCTGACGAAAATATTATAAATGAATACTTAGAAAGAAGATTTGCTGCTTTTTCAACAATACCAGGGGTTAAATACAAAATAGAAGATTGGGTCAGAGTTGCAGAAGCATTAAAAATGCTGGCTGACGGTGAGTTTAACACCAGCTTTATTTCAAATACCAATTTTTGATTTATATGATGAAGGCAGTGACAGAACATAGATTACACATAATTTAGCACGATGTTCTGTCACTACGGTTTTTAGTGTTATTTGTGCATAGGTGCTATTAAAGAATTTGGCGGGAGAATCTTTTTAATAATTAACTGTAAACTTTCCCTCCCCTGCCACGAGTTTAGACTAAGTGTGTAAACAACATCAACAAGATCACCTGAATCTAAAGGAAGAGGGGCACCTGGTTTATCAAGAGCATAAAAAAAGGCAGATTTAACTCCATCAAGCATCATAGAAAGGTGAACAGGATTTTTTCCCATAACCTTTACGTCAGTTGCTCTCATCTGATCATGGAATAGCGGTGAAGGAAAACCCATGCCAAAAGGGTGTAAAGCCTCAATATGGTAATAGGTCTCAAGGTTTATCTGACTATTGAACTCCCCGTTTGTGTTATTGTTTTTTAAAGAGCCGTCAGTATGAAGATATGGTGTAATATCTTGACCATCAAGCTGTTCAACAACAATTGTGGGCAACTCTTTTTTAAGCAGATCAATATTATCTTTACGAAGTTTGAATCCTGCAGCAGCCCTGTGTCCGCCATAAGCTATCAATATCCCTGGAAACCTCTCATCAAATGTCTGAAGTGCATCTCTTAGATGCAAAAACTGTCCTGCTCTGCCTGAGCCTGCAGCAAAACCATTTTCAATATCTGCAATCATAATAGCAGGGATTCCAAAATTTTCTGTAAGTTTACCAGCTACAATCCCTTGAATACCTGGGTGGTTATTTTCACTGTAACAGATTAAAATAGAAGGCATTTTACTTGTAAAAAAGTGTGACGAATTTTCAACATACTGATTTAAACCCATGGAATCTTTGGCTGCATTAAACATCTCCTTTTCAATCTTTTGCCTGTCACTGTTAAAGATACCAAGCTGCTGATATGATTGGTTAATTATATCTGGATCATCTTTAATAAGAAAGTCAAGAGCAGTTGTTGCCTCAGACGTCATGCGAGAACTTGCGTTAATACGGGGAGCTAACTGAAAAGCTAAAAACCAGTTGTCTGCATCTTTACCATTCAATGCAACCTGCCAACATGGTCTAATTCTTCGGTTCATAAACTCAAGACCTTTTTTAACAAAATATCTGTTAATGACTGAAGTGAGTGGAACCAGATCAGCAATAGTGCCAAGGGCAACATGATCAAGCAGTTGATGTATTTTTTGTTTCTGCTCAAGAGTGCAGGTGCTGCAATTGCTAACTCCACGCCTTTTGGAATCTTCCGTATTTGTTGAGTTTGCCATCTCTTTTGAAAGTGCGGTCATAAGTAACCATGCAACACCACAGCCTGCAATATCTGAATCATAGGGGCAGTTCTCCCTTTTAGGATTGACCACTGCAAATGCTGCTTCTGGAATTCCCTCTTTTGGGATAATGTGATGGTCTGTTACAATGACATCAATGCCAGCATCTGCAAGTCTTTTGATTCTTGCTCCATCAGAAGCTCCTGCATCAGCAGTGATTACAAGAGTTGAAGGGACAAAATTTTGTTCTTTATTATGGCATAAGTTTTGCTTATGATATTCTTCAAGATTTTCCCTGATGCCCTGCCTGAAAGAGAGGATTTTATCTGCAACAGGATCGGTTAAACCGTAACCGTCAAGGATTCTGTGCCCTGTGAGTCTGATAATCCTTGAGTCAGGCACGCCAAACACATCATGCAAAGTTCCATAGAGCACTGCCATTGATGTGCAGCCATCAACATCGTAGTCTGTAAAAATAAGTATTGTCTCGTTATTGTTGATAGCTTGAGCGATTCTCTTTGCGGCTTTTGTGCAGTCAGCCATGATGTCCGCTGGTTTAATCGCATCAAGTGTGAACTGAAATATGTTTTTATCAAAGGTATCTGTTCTGCCTGCAATGATTCTTGCAACAATTTCAGGATATCCATGTTCGAGACAGGTTGTATATACTTGCTGGTTTATGGTTCTCTCTTTTATACGCATATATTGAATATCTCTTTAGTAATTTAATTTGAGTGTAGAATTGTAAAATATCATCATATTTATTTGACTATTTGACATATTTTTCTATTCCGTGATAGTGGAACTCATGGAATTTTTAGCTGAATATGGATATGAAGGAATGTTTGCCTGTGCATTTTTTGCAGCAACGATGTTACCTTTTGGTTCAGAGATTGTACTTACAGTGTTATTAGCCAGCGAGTATGACCCTGTTTTGTTGATTGCAGTTGCAACATTAGGAAATGTCCTCGGCTCTCTGGTCAATTATATTGTTGGCATCAGAGGAGGACACTGGATTATGACAAAGCTTTTCAGGCTCTCTGATCCTGATATTGCAACAGCAGAAATCAGATTCAGGCGATACGGCAACTGGAGTCTTCTGTTTGCATGGGTTCCAGTCGTAGGAGACCCCCTTACTGTGGTTGCTGGAATTTTAAAGAGCAATATATGGCTTTTTATTATGTTTGTAACTATAGGAAAATTTATCCGTTATGTTATGGTTGCAGCAACATTTATGGGGGTGTGGTCATAACCAGCACTCTAACCATACCAATAAATATACATGAAAAACATTTTTTTTCAAATAGTTGAATTCCCCCTTGAAAAAACTTTTATGACAAATAATATAAAAAATAACCTCCTTAACACGGAATAAGATTTAATGATGCAGATGCAAAAAAAAAAATTTTCGGCTGACTTTCCACTTCGCTGTTTGGGAAGAATGGATTTAATCAGTTCTATCTTTACAGCAATGTTTTTGTTTACAGCCATACTTCTTTTCAATCATATACCTGCTCAGTGTGAAGAGGCTCCTCCTGCTGTGTTTATCAATTTTGATAATAAAGCCGCGGAAAACTCATCAACACCAAATTTGAATGATAACATTCAACCACCTGAGGTTGATGAGATAAGCACTGTACTGGTTCTTACAAAAGCGGTCATGTGTGAATCTATAAAGGGCTTTGAACCTGCAGAACCAGCGGTTGTATTTTCTATTTCTCTTGGTAAAATATTCTGCTTTACTGGATTTGATAACATATCTCAGAATGCCTTTATATATCATAAGTGGTACCACAGAGATAGATTTGTTACAACAAACAGGTTTCTTATTAAAGCACCAGAATGGTCAACCTTCAGCACAATGCAGTTGAGACCTGCTGACAAAGGACCTTGGCGGGTTGAAATCACAGACGAGAAAGATAACATGCTTAACACTTTAAGATTCAGCGTAGTTGATTGAACATCTTAAAAGTATTAAACTGCTTTTCATATCACCTACTTAAAACTTCCTGACATTAAACATATTCGGATTGATTTTTACATGAATGAAACATTTGATTTTTTAAATTCTTTAAGATGGCAGGATTGTGTTGATATCCTCATAAACAGCTATATCCTTTTTAGGCTCTATGTTCTCTTCAGAGGTTCAAGGCTTATCCGCATCGTTCCTGTTGTATCTCTTCTTTGGGTGCTCAACATCATGGCTCTTTATATGGGTCTTGTGGTTACAACATGGGCAATTCAAGGAATTATCACCGCTGCTGCCATTATTCTGATTATTGTTTTCAGGGATGAAATCTCAACAGTTTTTCAAGCTAAAAATCTCCGGTCATTTGTATGGGGATTTCCCGGTACAAAACTCTCAACACCAGTTGAGATTATTACTATTAGTGCTTTTGAGCTTGGCAAAAGAAAAGTTGGTGCTCTGCTTGTTCTTCCCGGAAAGCAGAGCCTTGACGAGATTGTGCAGGGTGGTATTTTCTGGGATGGTGTTATCTCAGAGCAGATGATATACACGATTTTCTGGGATAAAAACCCTGTCCATGATGGTGCAGCTATTATAAATGGGGATCGCATTACCGATGTTTCTGTGCTTCTGCCGCTCTCAAAACGGACAGACCTTCCCTCTCGATACGGTACGCGTCACAGAGCTGCTATCGGACTTTGCGAAGTCTCTGACGCACTTGTTATTGCAGTATCTGAAGAGAGGGGACATGTAACAATAGTTAAAAACGCTGATATTAAACATGTAAAAAAAGCTGAAGAGCTTCAAGAGATACTAAGTATTCATACAGGTGCTGTAAAGAGAGAAAAAGGCGTTACTAAATGGAAGGAAATTTCTGAGTTTTCAATTGCTGCAATTGCCTGTTTTGTATTGATTACGGGTGTCTGGTTTGGTCTTTCCCGAGGCAAGGAGACATTAAAAACCATAAATGTTCCTGTAGAATATACAGATATAAAACCGGGCTTTGACATTATTGAGGCTTCGACCAACACCGTTGATCTCCATTTAAGCGGTTCAATGCCTCTTTTAAAATCATTGAAGCCTGAAAATGTGAAGGTTCTGCTTAAACTTGGAAGCTCTCATGCAGGGCACAACTCTGTGAACATATCTCTTGATAATATAATCCTCCCGCCTGGAGTCAATTTGAAAAAAGTTGAACCAAAAACAGTAGAGATTGTTATGGCTGGCAAGATTGAAAGAAATATTCCTGTTCAAGTTGACTGGTCAGGCAAACTTGCAGATAATCTGATTCTTGAATCTGTAAACATTACCCCTGTCACCGTTAAAGTTATTGGAGTGAGTCCTGGCATTGAAACAGTTGCTACTATTTACACTGAAAAGGTGCCTCTTGACAATATTACATCAATCGGATCAGGTACAATTCAGGCTGGTATTGTGATGTTTCCCTCATCTCTTAAAACAGACGGATCAATAAAAACTGTAACCATAAATTATACAGTTAGAGAGAGAAATCTCGGAGATATATTTGAATAGAATGTCATAATGAACTACCCTGCAGCAGGCTATGGGGAATAAAACTGCAAAGATTGAGAAATTATGTAGCAGATTATTATTTAGGTGCAGAACTATTTTAAAAACATATCTCTTGCATTAAAAGAGTATTTGATTGCCGCCCCTAAATACCATTCAAAATCTTCTGACGCACCATTCATTGACAAAAAGCTGCCAGCAGATAGATGCTCTGTGATAATTTTCCAGCCCTCTAATTTCATTGAGCCAGCGACTCCGACTGAACTGTCTCCTGAGTATATTCCCTGTAGCTCATAAAGTGCTTTTTCTGTAAATCCATCTACAATTTCATAATGAATCGGATACTTTGGGGCATCTGCGTTATCTTCTGCCATTAAACCAACTGAAAATTGGGCATCTATCCAATAATCTCTGCACGATGCTGTTTTATATCGAAAAAGAGGTCCCGCTGTGAGCATGAAGTCAGGGCTATAATAACCACCATGACCGTATGTGTAAAAATTGCTGTTGTGTTCAAAGTGAATCCATGTTGCATAGACTCCAAATGTAATTTGATCTCCATTTTGCCTTACAATAGTTTTACCAGTAGCCGCATTAATCTGCCACCCGCTGTTCTGCATGACATTCACGCCCCTATACGCATCAAATACTCCATTTAATGATAACCAGTTATTCTCTCCAAACGAGATATTTTTGCCTAAGCTGATGCCGTTTTTTACAACACGTCCCCACGATTTATCGCTATATGAGTTGGTATAGTCGTTTTCTTGGTTTTTGTATGGTTGATTTCTACTATATGGATCATCAAGACCAACAATTGAGAGAATAGAGTCATTTACACTTGAACGGTGAATCTCTGCCCTCCAACTATTTTTCTGATCTATTGCAACTGAAAAAACAGGTGTTGGCTCAACTGCACCGCCAGCAGGTGAAATTCCCATAACTACTTCAAGATCAAACGGAACTATATTAAAATCAAATGAGAGCGTATCAAAATCAAGCGGGATATCTATTTGATCAGTTCTCATTTTAATAGAAGCCTCATGGACAATAAGGTTATTATTCTTCGAAGCGTTACGAGGTTGCTGACCATTGAGATTTCTGTAAAAACTGCCTGTGGTATTAATATAGCTGTTATCCGCACTATCATTATTGGAGTTTACGCCATTTGAAAGATACCTTGATTTCAAGAGCAAATCAAAATCTGTTAATAAAATGTTGTTGTATTGCATGACATTAGGGATGTTGAAACTTGCTGAAAATCCACTCTCATCAACTCTTGATGTGCCGTCATCGCCGTTTTTGTGGCGGTGATAAATAGTGTTATCATATCCGTAAGATGTAGCGTATCTGCCTTTTTTTGCTTTAGATGTGGTTATGTCTGAAAGTTTAGAGCAGATCATCTGCTTTAATTCTAACATCTTAACAATTTCAGGTAATTGACTAATTTTAGATGAGATTTTTATACTTTTATGTTTTTCATACTTTTTAATAAAATCATTGATAAGCTCATAAGCTGTCTCATATTTTTCCTGCTGATATAATGTGTAGCCAAGCCCTAACGTAAGGTTCAGAATCTCTTTTGACTCTGTAGTGCTATTATCAGCTAATGTTATTTGTTTTTCAATTTCCATATCAATCAGCAATCGAAACTGACGTTCTGCTTCGTTTAGATTTCTTTTATTGTACGCGTTCCATGCTGTTCCAGCGTGAATCTGCTCTTCCTGCCTAATTTCAGCAGCATCAGCTTTGATAACTAAAGATGGAATTACAAATAGTTCAGGAATAGAGATAGTAGATATAATCGACAAGAAAAATAATACATATATTATATTATTCATATAAAAGAAATATCCTTACAGAAGCATAAATAGCAACATAATATAATGAAAATAGTATGTTATGAGCTTCAGTATTATAAATAGATTCAAAAAGTTAAAGCAAATTGGCAAGCAGATATAAAGTGTTGGAGTAGTAATCATCTTTCTCCTGCTTGATCTTAATTTCAGCTTTTTTCATAAGTGATTCACTGATTGATTTCTCTCCGACCATTGCGGCACACTTTGCAAGAACAGCATGAAATCCTGCTGATGCCTCTTGAATAGATATCTGCTCATCTAAAAGATCAACTTTAGCTGGAATATATCCAAGTTTGTCACAAAATTTAATATATGACGAGAAAATTTCTAAGCTCTTTTTATCATCTGCCATCGCAAGATAGAGCGGAACTCTGATTGCATCATAAGAAAATTCTGCTCCTTTAGATTTATCCAAAACAAAACTGCCTTTCTCATCAATATTCAGCCAATCTGGAGGAAGGGTCATCTTTCCAGCTAAAGATTGCTTTAAAATCGTAATACTGCTACTGTAAAGCTCTTTCCAAAATTTTCTGTTTTCTGCACTGTTCGGGCTATTGCTGTTATTTGAAGTGTGGTCTGCAAATGCGTTAAAAGCTGGAAATATAAAATAGCTGGTATTTATCCGAATGTTTATGCTTTCAGATTTCTCTTTTTTATCAGCTTTTTCTGATTGATTTGATTTATCAGATTGGCTTGATTTATCTAATTTATTAGTAAATCCATAATACCCTGGAAGCAGAACCGTTTTATTATCTTTTTTTATTGTCAAACTCTGTCTAATACGATCAATAGTTGCCTCTGCCCACGATATCCAGCTACTATTTTCCCACTTTTCACCTCCAATCAGAAGTGCCCATGCAATTATAATATCACCGTCAGTTGCATTGTTATAATCAATAACTCCCCACTCTCCATTATCTCTTTTACCCCAGCTCCACGCTGCAAGACCATCTTTTCTGACCATAATGTTGTTTTGTGTCCAGTGGATAATCTTCTCAAAAGTGGCTTTATCATTATTGTGCAGTGCAAGCAGAAGCCCATACCCTTGCCCCTCTGAATGGCTGATATTATTTTGAAAATGATCTGTAACCCGCCCATCAGCAGAGATAAAATGGCTCTTGTAATAACTCCATGTTCCAGCAGAATCTTCAGCACAAGCAGCACTCAGCTTAAAAATAGTAAAAATAGATTTTGAACAATCAGCAGCGAAAAAAGGGCTGAAGAGGTTAATAATAAATAAAGTTAAACAGAACATAAGCAGCTTCGCTGCAATTATTCTTGAATTGAAATTCCTGAACAATAAAATAAAAATATTAATCCTATTAAGATTAATCCTGTTAACCATTATCAAACCTCCTTTTTCGTCTTATTTTAATCATTTGATATAGAACTATAGCAATAAACAGACATGTCACAAGGATGCCTACAATAAACCAGATAGGATATGTGTTTGCATAATATTCCATAAAAGGCAGGGGAGTAACTCCTCCTAAGTAATAACTTGCACCGATTTTAAGCGAAGTCATCTCAAACTCCTTGTCTTCTCTCTGTATAAGGTTGATTAGAGTGATATCTCCACTGCACGTAGCCTGAACGCTCGGTTTCCACAAAACTTTGCTAACGTTGCTCATATCGGTTGCATTGCCTGCTGTGAGCATTACCACAGTTCTTTTACGGTCAAATGGCGATTGAAACTGCATTAAAGCAGCTTTTCCCTCTGTTATCAGAGGCTCAAACCGCGTAACAACAATGTTTGAGTCCACAACTGATATATCTGATATTTGTGAGCCTTTACCGGGAATAAGATTTGAAAAAAAACCTTTGCCATCAGATGGCTCGTATCCTTTGGGTCTTATCAAATGTGGATAGCTGATTGCACCTGATTTCACATCTGATGAAGATTCTACACCTGATTTTGAATTTGATTCTACGCTTGATGAAGGTTCTACGCCTGACAAGTATAGATTCAAAGGTGCTGCACTGCTTAGATTGTCAGGTATTGACAAATTTTCAGAGACTACAATGATATCTTTATCAATCATGTTTTTATCAACATTTGTTCCAATCCGTAGATTGCTGTACCACTCAAGTCCTAACGGCGGAAAACCAATTTTCTGACTTGCAATTGCAATCAGATTAAGTGCAGCAACAAATGAGGATTTTTTGCTATCAGGTAGAAACACAACAGTTTCTCTCATGTCAGCCAATCTGCCAAAAGGAAAGGCATCTGACATAAATGACCTGAGATTTGGCATCTCAATCCATTTATCAACTGACGGCATGGTAAATGTTGAATCCTCAAAAACAGTAAGCCTTAAATTCCCTGTCTGAATCATGGTGCACTGCTCTGTTATCAGAGGTGTAAGCTGGGGTGAGATTGTCAGCTTGTTGTAGCCTGCACGCATTGAGGATAAGAGAAGTCCAACCTTATAATTTCTATATGTGCCTCCATCACTATCCTTGCATGGAATGGCAGCCACAAACTGATCATTCAACTGAACATTGAGCACAGAATCTTCACGCATGGAAGCTCCATAAGCCATATTCAACGAAAGAACTGCCTGACTGTTTGGAGAAAGGTGGGTATCAGAGGGAAGCCTGAAACTAAACCCTTTAGGTATCGGACTTATCCCCTCAAATGTGTGCGTTTTAAAGCCAAGATTTGAAAGTTTGAATGTCTTGCCCGGCTCTATCCCGTTTTTAAAGGTGTAAGCGGGAATCTGCGGAATCTGAATATCTTTTACCTGTGCAAAAGAGCTGTCAGGAAGAGGAAGAGCGATAAGGGAAAACGCCTTTGCTGCAACAAGAACTTCATCTGGATTTCTGCCTGTTATAACTATAAGAGAGTGGTAAATATCATCTTTTAGCTTAAACAGCATAAGAGACGGACCTTTAATAACTTCTTCTGAGTTCTGAGCGATACTTGTTGTATTGGTTGTATTGGTTGAAAAATATTCAAGAGCATTGGTTGAACGTAAGAAAGCCTCATCTCCAATAATCACATTATCCATACCAGATAGAACGGCATTAGAAGATGTAAAATTTACCATTCTATAATCATATCTCAAGGCTATTCCAGCAGCAGCTAAACCAACAGCTTTTAAATATTGATCGTTTAATGTTAAATTTTTATCTTGATTAGATGCTACATCTTTGCCGTTAATATCTAAGTTGTTAGACTCTGACTTAATAGTATCTTGAAAATCTGGAAATATAAGGTTCACAGGAGATGCAAAGGGATTTTTAGGGTCAAATAGAAAATCACTCAACGCTGAAATACGAGAAGGGACAGGCTTTAACGTAAAGTCAAAGTCAATAAAAGCATCAGATAACTCTACCCATGTCCAAAGCTCTGGAGCAGTTGGGTCTTCGCAGTTAGCCTCTACAGAGTGCTGGGCAACAGAAAAGGTAAAAGGGTGATATCCAGATGTGAGGAGTTTGCCTGCAATTGCAACTGTAATATCTCCCTGTGGAGAGAGCGGATCAAGAGCAACCTGAGCAAGAGGTTTGCCTTCTAAAGAAAAAACAAGACGCGATTTATCCTTAATAAGAGAAGATGAGTGGGAGTAAGAAAAGGTCAGAATTGCCTGATTTACCCGCCACCGCTCAGGAATTGAGAGCTTAAACTCATATTTATCAGTATTGTCTTTTATGCCTTGAAGACGGATATTTTCCACCTGCATTATATCTTTTAGCTGAAGTCTGATGGTTTGAGAAAAAGAGACTTGAGGTATCGAGAAGAATGCAACTGCAAAAAATAGAAATCGCAACAATCCAATTATTTGAGATTTCAATTTAATAAATTTAATCAAGTTAATATTACATTTCATTAGTTTGCCAATCCCTTTTTTACTCTATTTGCGATGATAGACCACACTCCCCGAAAATTAGTGAATGTGCCCAATAATCCTGTTTTTAGAACGGTAAAAAAACCTGTAAAATAGTCAATTTCTACACGTTTTTGTTTTTGATTTTGGCTGAAAAATTTCCATCTGCTGCTGTCACCATATACAAAGTTGATTATGTCCGTTATCTCTTCTCGGCTCTTGCCTGTAAACAGACAGCCAAGAATAATTGTATCTCCTTTGTGTCGGTGCTGCTTAACCTCCATTGGAAGTGAGTAGCTGTCTCCATAGCTGTCTTTAGCATTCATTATAATATGTTTTCCGACCATTTCTTCATTTACTATTGATTTTATCCGGGATTCTGATATCGCCTGATTTAAAGAGTTATCAATTTTGATTCCAGCACCTGAAAGAGACAAATCAAATAAAGTGGACGAAACCATACTGTTATTGTTACGCTCTATTGTAATACCATCTTTTATATTATCGTTATTGTGTATACTATTGCTATAGTGCGTTGTAGCCGCATTTTGAAGATCAAGCACAACCTTTTCATCTGTAGCGTATCTGTGCATTTTACGCATCTGATGCTTTTCCCATACAACCCCAAGGCATGATAGAACCATAACAATATTAAAAGTGTTCCAAACCATACAAAGAACAATTGATTCCCCCGCTCCGGGAATCGTAAGCCATCTGTAACCTCCTGCAATATAGGCGGAAATGGCAAGAAAAAGCATAATATAAAATGGGGTGGCAAGGTGGCTTAAAAAATCCTTTTCTAAAGATACAGACTTTGGGGTCACTTTAAAGACTGGAGACCTTGGTTTTAAAATGGCTGAGATAATTGCAGGCAGAAGATAGAAACTTTGTATTGTTTCATAAAGTTCAGAAAAAAATGGGTGGCGGTATCGTCCAAAAAGATAGTTGGATAGAAGATACGCTCCTGCAAGATGTGGAACGGCAAAGGCTAAAACCTGTAACAGAGAGGCGTTGTATATTTTAAGACCGAAAAAGAGCAAAATTAGAGGAGAGATAAAGAATACAGCTCTTGCAATGCCAAAGAACCAGAAAAAGCTGGAGTTGAAATAGCAGATTTTTTGAAAAACGGTTAACCCTTTCTGAAAAATAGGATTTTTGAGCAGAAAAATCTGAATCATTCCCTGTGCCCAGCGGCTTCGCTGCACAATAAAATCATCAAAAGTTTCAGGAGTTAATCCAATAATAAGGGGTTTGGCAAGATAGGCACTGTTGTATCCTTTTGCATGGAGACCAAGGGCGGTCTCTGCATCTTCTGTTATTGTATCACCCGCAATTCCTCCCACTTCAAGAAGATATTTACGGCGTAAAATTGCAGCAGAACCACAGAAAAATGAGGCATTCCAGAAGTCAAGTCCAGGGTGAATTGCTCCATAAAACATCTCGTTTTCACTTGGACTTTTACGGAATGTCTCAAGATTTTTTTCCACGGGATCAGGATTGATAAAAAAATGTGGGGTCTGCAAAAGAAATAGTTTTGGATCTTCTATAAAAAATCCAACTGTTCTATATAGAAAGTCCCTTGCTGGAACATGGTCGCAGTCAAGAATTAAAATCAACTCTCCACAACCCTGATCTAAATGTTTATTAATACAGGATATTCTATCAAAGGCATCTTCATCGAATGTACACTCGCAGCTCATCAGCGATTCATTGAGATTGCCAGCCTTGGCACTGACATTTTTATCCCGAGTTGCGTAATTAATCGAAAGCTCTTTAGCAATCTGTTTTAGACACCATGCTCGCTCTCTTGCCTTTGAAGCCTTTTCAGTATCAGGATCGTTCAATTTCTGAACAGTCCCGCCATCATCAAGTATATAGACATTTAATTTGTCTTTAGGATAAAAAAGCTGAGTAGAGGCTATGGCTGTGATTTTCACCATCTCCTCTGGTTCATTGTAGGTGGGAATATAGATGTCTACTGTTGGCAGCTTATCAATTTTAGAATCCAATTCAAAAGATGGTAACTTTGGAGAGTCTCTTAATATTGGGGACGAATTGACAAACATTCCCATAAAGTAGATTAAAATTCCGTAAGTCTCTGCAAGATATAGAAGAATAGAAAAGAAAAACTCAACTCCCCCTGTAAAAGTTATGGTTACTGTTGTCCTAAAAAACCAATATCGAAATGTCAGAAAACCACATACAGCCATTATAAAAAGTCTGCCAATCTGATGATAAGGCGTTAATTTTACAGCTAAATAAGCTGTCATAAAAAGAAAAGCACCCATTAACATCTGGTAATTGAGAGATAGAAACGCCGAACCACCACCAAGATAGATTATCAACAATAATATGGTGGTGGTTTGCAGCAGATTCAGATGTGAGAATGATATTTTTTTGTTCATAATTTGTATGTTCTTTTATTCAATAAGTCATGTTATCTACTAATATCTTCTCCATCTGCAAATCTAAAATTAAGAATAGTGCTGCAAAAACATCCCTCTCCTGAAGAACCGCCTCCGATACTTATACTACTGTCATCAGGAACCATGTTCTGTGAGACTGTCACCACAACCTGTGCGATATTTCTGCTTTCAACGCCATTGTTGTCTGTTACAACTAAATCATAAGTATATATGCCCTCTTTTGACGATAAAAATATTGGTGAAGCAATCGTGTTATCTGAAAGTTTTTCTATATCACTGGTTATAGAGTTTATATTTGAAGATATCCATCTATAATCTATAATCTCTCCGTTGTTGTCAGGATCATAACTTTGTGATCCGTTAAGTGTTACGCTTTTATTTGGCAATGCCAATATACTATTTTTTTCTATAACTGCAACAGGCAATTGATTCTGTTTGTCATCTGCACGAGTCAAACGCAGATTATCAAGCCATATACTGCCTTGTTTCGTGGCATCGCCTGACCATGGAACAAACTCAACCTGTGTAATTGCTGAAAAATCCATTTTGGTTTCAGAGCCATTTTGACCTTCAGGGTGACGCCAATCAAAAAATCTACTGTTAAGTGGTATGCTGACGGTCTTCCAGTGCCCATCTTCAATCTTCATAAGATCATTATGATTAACCAAAGTATTGTTATTTGTAGTATTGCTGGATAGTAGATTATTAGTTATACCAAGATTGTTGTTGTCGGTAAGATTAATTGCAGGCTTCCCCTTATTGCCTGATTTATCGCTTATAATCATAAGCATATTTGTGTGTGTAGAATCAACTGTATCTGTTTTTATATCAAACTCAAAAGCATCATACCCTTCCCAGTCAGCGGTTGCATTGCCATGCCCATAAGTTCCAAAACTCTGATAGAGCTTGCCGTTTTCAGTATCTCCATTACTTCTGTCAAACTCTATTTTCATGCAAAAAGCACCACCAAGACGATTCTTTAAAGATGCAATATTTTTATAACTATTAGTGGCAGAATCTTCAAAAATCAGCTCTTCTCTGTTTTGTTTATCATAAGTTCGGTCAACGTAAAAATCATACAGATAAGGCATATTTCTATCATTTGGCATACCATGCCCATCCCACCAGCCTACAGAGTAAGGAGGAATAAGGTTGAGTGTATGTGCTAAAGAGCCTGTTTCAAAGTCAGTAACCATTTTTTCTCCATTAGCTTCTCCCGGAATAACATCCATGATAACTCTAATTTTGGTTACTTCTGAACTCTCGTAGTCCCCAGCAGCAACTTGTTCCGATTCATAATAACTTTTATTTTGCCCATTTACTGCTTGGGCTTGTTCTCCAGTATTCACATAAATTTCTGTTTCATAGCTGCCTGAAGCAAGTCCAGTTCTGTCAACTATAAGGTATATAGAATCTGTTACATAAGCCAAACCGTTTGAACCTCCTTCAACGTTTAACCATAAAGGTTTTTTGGAATCACTTCTGATAGACCATGATGCTGGTTTTCGAGGTTTTCTATTTGTTATTTTGATTGCATGGGTAAAAATTGTCCCATCTTCATTTGTGATTTTTCCTGTATCGTAGCCATTAAAATAAACAATATCAGGTGTTACTAACACATCAGCATTATTGGAATTTTTATTGAAACCATTATTAATATTTAAACTGTTATCAACAGTTAAAGTGTCGCTCTGCTTCTGACTGCCTGAAAATATAAAAGCGTAAATGGCAAGCGGATGAAAATCAAATGTAAATTTTCTCTGACCGTCTGACTCAGTAATAAATATATTCTCAATATCACTGATATCCATTTCCACCATATATGGGTCATCAATTCCATACCGCAGAATGCGTGATAAGTGCAAAGTATTGGCAGAAACAGAAGAATTTACATCAACAAAAGAGTTCACACCAGTAGAAGAGTTGGCAGAAGAGGAACTATTATAATCGGAAAACTCAATAGTTGCGGTGACAGGAGGCATATTTGCAACATAATTTCCCGTTGCCCTGTCATAGCTTCCCTTATTAACAGCAAACACAACATAATCGCCGTTTTCGTTCTCACAGGCATGGACAGAAAAACGATCCCAGTCACTTGATTCAGCTTTAATTGATGTTCCTCTGAAAAAATTGCTCATCATGTAAAATGACCAATATTGAGGGTTTGGATTTCCAGACTCGTCAAACATCGCCTGACGAGCACTGTCATGCTGTGCATGGGTTAAATCTTCACCAGACTGGTTAGGCTCTCCAACATACCAGTTACAGGCAAGATTGACTCCTCCACGGGCAAAAAAACCAAGAAAATCCATTGTACCGACTGCCGAAATCTGTGCGATTGATGGGTAGCCGTCCCAATAAAAATATCCATACTCGGAAAAGGAGAGAAGCGTTCCTGGATAATATGCGTTGATAGCACTATTTAAGCGGTTAAGAAGATTAGTTTTAACACCTGAAAAAAGGGTCTCCATATCCCAGCTTGCGAAATCTTCCTGAAAAAGCCCTCGTGGTTCTTGTATTGCATCATACTCTGTAATACATCTAATATAACGATGCACATCCATATAATTTGCAATACGCTTTGTGCTATTGTCTATATTATTATCCGATGAATCGCTGTTTATTGAATCTGTATCACTCTGTTCTGTCTCATAGGATCGCATTCTTAAAAGATATTGAGGTAGGCTCTTTTGAGAATCTGCTTCCCAGCCTGCAATTGCAGGATTTTCGCCTCTATCTGGGAAAATTGATCTGTTCCACATAGAGTCAGGGTTTGACATTATCTGCCATGCAGAATCCTCTGAACGGGCATCTGTGCCAATTTCTGTTACAGGACACAATGGAGAGTAGTCGTTAAACCAGTAAAACCACCAGTTTGCAGGTGTGGGACCCAAAGTGTTTGCGTTAGGATTTGCCTGTTTTATTGAGCGTGCAACTGTAGCAAAGCGGTTAAAGTAGTAGTCGTATGAAGTGTGAAAATTCAGTACCTGATCGCCATGTGCAGAGTCAGCATAATTTTGTGGATAATCGTGGCGTTTCCATGCAATCCACGGCTCATTGCCGATGCCCCAAAATTTCACATCATCACCAGCAGAGGCAGCCCACTCGATCACCTCTTCTGTAGATTGAAGATGGGAATAACTATCTGTCTGCATATCAGAAGAATCACTATTTGTGGTATCACTATATGAATTTACAACATAATCTGATGTAGAACTTGAATCGTAATCTGATGCCAAGTTGCCAAAAACAGACATCTGAAGAAACGGCTCGGCATTAAGAGAATTTTTTGTCCACTCAACAAAACTCTCCCAGCTCAAAGATAAATATTCGTTCTGTCTGGTGATAACATTGTACATACGGTTATTTTTAAAATTATATCGCTCCATATTGGTTGCACCAAGACGCACAACCTCAACTTTAGCATCACGAAGCCTCTGTTCAACGCTATGGGTGTAATACCATGGACACCAGTTGGCAATATTTATCCCGTATAGATAGGGTGAGATAGCTTTTCTGTCGAGAGCGGGGTTTATGGTGAGAACTACCTGAGAATCAGATTTATACTGTTCTGCTGATATTTCTTGAGCTTCTGATATCTGGTCAGGAATTACAAATAGCTCTCCTAATATAATCAGTGCAAGGAATAGATGATAAAACAGAGCTTTAAAAGAGCATAAGCAGTTTCGCTGCAACTCTTGTTGAATTGAAATTCCTGAATAATTAAATATACATATCATTTGAGTGCAGCCTTTCTATTTTTTTTTGGGATGGGGGTGCTAAAGATACCGCCAGAGAAAATCATATAAGTCTAGCATTTTTGCATTTTTATTGAGCGTAGAGACGCACGGTCGTGCATCTCTACTGTTTGGATTAGTTCTAAAAAGGCTACACTCAAATCATATCCTTGACTGACAGGCATGAATATATGGCTTAATCTCGTCATAGTGGCTGAAAGGTACAATTAATTCAAGAGCTTCTCTGAATTTTGCCATGTTCATAAGACTTACAGCCATACAGAGTGTAAGCTGACGTTTCGTAGGCGAATTTGTATCTGAGTTGATATCTAAAATATTCTCAAACGCCTCTTTAATAACAGCAACACTGCCTTGAAAGTCCCGCTGTTTTTGCATCAGCATGGCAAGCCCAAGATATGCCCGCGAATCAGGATAATATGAAAGTGCCCGTTCATAAAGTGCTTTAGCTGTAGTATCTTGATGTTTCACCTTTGAGTTGTAAATATCTGATTTTTGAAGTTGTGAAGCTTTATAAACTGATTGATTAATATTTGAGCTAACCGAATAATCGCCGTGGCTGAATGTCATTGCAAGTCTTGAAAGAAAATCAGCATGATAGGGATAGAGTTCTTGATTATCCACAAGTCTGACATTCAGTGCAAAACGGTGGACATTTGAATAAAACGCACTTCTTAATGAATCTCCAAATTTTTTTACTTGATCAAAATCAAGGTTAGGATCGATCTCAAACCATGGAATATCTTCAATCCTCTGCTCCCATATAATATCGTCTGCCCCATAACTACTGTAAAGTGCTGTTCCCGGAAAAACCACCAACATATATGATACCATGCTCAGAGGCTCAATCTGCTCAATCAGATCAATGCTCTGGTTGATACTATGTTCACTCTCTCCCGGGGCACCATAGATAAAATATGCCCTTGGCAAAATTCCAAAGGATGCGGTCAATTTGAAAGCCTTAATAATAGTCTCATTTTTAAAAGGCTTGCCAAGAGTTTTTCTTATCTCTTCAGAGCCGCTTTCAACTCCAAAACTTATTTGGATACATCCAGCCTTGCGCATGAACATTAAAATCTCTTCATCTATGAAATCAACCCGAGAAATAGCTGCCCATGTAATCTTGATATCTTGATTGATAAATCTTGCTATAATCTGCTGACACACATCAATAACTAACTTTTTTTTCATAGTAAACGTGTCATCAGAGACGAAAAAGTGAGAAATTCCTCTTTTTACAAGAAGCTCCATCTCATCAACAAACCAATTTGCAGAATGAAATCTCACCTTACCCCTGCCCCAAAAATCGGGAGAACCGCAGAATGTGCATCTGCCAGGGCATCCTCTGGAGAGTGATATATGCTGAAAAGCAAAGTATTTAGCAGGATGAGGCAGAGAATCAAGATTGGATATTAAAGGTCTGACAGAATTTTCAACAATAGAACCATTATCACGAAATATTAGCCCTTTTATCTCTTTGATATTCAATTTACCCAAATGAAAAGATAACAGTTCAATAAAAGTATCCTCCCCTTCCCCCTTAACAATATAATCTAATGCAGGGCATATTCTGAAAAAATATTCAGGTATAAAAGTTGGAGCTGCTCCTCCAAACACAATAGAGATTTTAGGATTGAGCTTTTTTACAGCAATTGCAGCATCTATAGCACAGTTACGGTTGGGATTTAGTACAGAAAATCCAATTATGTCGGGTCGTTCGCTCTTAACAAGCTCAATGAGATAATCAACAGGAGTCTTGATTGGAGCAAGATTTATAACTCTTGTGTCAACTCCTCTATCCAGCATAAGCGAGCCAATATAATATAGCCCTATAGGAATTGACATCGCATCGTCATCCGTGATTCTTACGTCAAGACAAGCAGGATTTACAAGAAATATTTTCATTTTATTTTGCAAGTTGGCTTTTAACTATCAGCATAATAAATAATAAACATAATTAAACACTATTAGACACAATTATATATTTGGCTAACTATATGAGGAGACTATAATATCATCAAGACTCCGTTTCGGGACATGGTGAACTTGATTACTATCACGCCAGTAACGGATATTTCCATCTGCTGGAACAGGTTCAATCAACACCTCTTCAATTGGTTTTCCAAGAGCAAGAACTAATAGTATCTCATGGTTTGGATGAATATTAAGACAAAATCTGATATTTCTTTGATGTATAGCAGCAATAATACAGCCTCCAAATCCAATCTCTCGTGCCCCAAGCATAATCGATTGTGCAGCAATTCCATGATCGCAGCGAAAATTATCAGTAACCGACTTATCTCCCAGTATCACAATATATGCTGACGGTTTCTCTCCATCTGACGGACCATTCCAGTCTTTAAGATAAGCAGCCCATGCAAGACAGGAGAATATCCGCTCGTTCATTACAGGTTCAACAGAAAGTATATATTTCAAAGGCTGTAAGTTGGCTGCTGAGGCAGAACAGCGTGCAAGATCAATTAACGACTTTAATGTATCCAACTCAATCTTTACAGATTGATCAAAACGTCTGAAACTCCTGTTATTTTTTATAAGTTCAGATAGTGCTGACATGGCTTATATCTCCCTTCAATTACTTTAATTTTTATAAATTTCAATCTAATCTAAAAAAACAGCCTCGCAGCGAGCTGGCGGAATTAGCCCCTAAGAGCCTGAATATTTAAACAGGCTCTAAAGATGATTAAAAACATCATGATTTACATTCAACCTGTTCAAATCTCGGCATGTTGATATCTATCCATGTAAGTATCTTGCCAAATTCACGAACAATCTCTTGAAATGCCCTACCCCGATGGCTGACTCGCCCCTTCTCCTCAATTGTGAGTTCTGCAAAGGTCTTTCCAAGCTCAGGATAGAAAAAAACAGGGTCATAGCCAAAACCGTTTTCCCCTCTTGGTTCATCTATAATGATACCTTCACACCTGCCTTCATAGGTCAAAGCTGCACCAGTTGGAACTGCAATGGAGATAACACACTCAAAGGCAGCTTGACGTTTTTTTTCAACGACTCTATTTTTTTTATGATCTATCACGTTTATCGTCTCTATTTCTTGCTTTGCACACCCACTCTCTTTCAAATCCTTTATAAGTTTTATGACATTCATCTGATCAGTAGCTTTTTCACCTGCATAGCGTGCTGATCTCACACCAGGTCTGCCGTTAAGAGCTTCAACCACAAGCCCTGAATCATCGGCTATTGCAGGATAACCCAAAATTCTTGATGCAAATGACGCTTTTTTATAGGCATTTTCATCAAATGTTGTACCATCTTCTTCAATTTCAGGAATGGGTCCAAAATCATCAAGATTTCGGATTTCAACAGGAAAGTCTTTTAACATATCTCTTATTTCTCTTGTCTTTCCTCTATTTCTTGTTGCAAGCACTAAAATATTTTTTTTCATTTCCTCTCCAAAAACCTAAAATAATCCAACTATTCCTTTATATCCAAATAATCTTTAAGATTTAACAACAAAGCTGATTTTTATGTAATATCAAAAATAGATATCAAAAAAAATATATTTCTTGAAAAATAAACTTTGAGCAATTAAGTTGATAATATTATTTAGATCATTGATACTATTATTTAGTGTCAATGATCTGCCTTCCTATCCTTAGAACCGTTTTAAATATTGAGTCGTTTATAGTTTTAATATTTAAGTTTTTATAAGGATCAGGGTGGATACTATGTTTTTATCACAATATTTATAATTTTATGGAAACAAGGAGTTAAAAAAATGAAACTATTAAGAGCGAAACGATTTCGTTTATCAATTGGTGCATTACTTTGTATTTTTATCATTTCCTGTGCAGGCACTACAAATCAGCAGGTAAAAACCCAACAGGGTACGCTTGTTGGGGCAGGTGTCGGAGCAGTGCTTGGTCAGGTTATTGGTGGCAATACTAAAGGCACTCTTATCGGTGCTGGTATAGGTGCTGCACTTGGCGGTATTGCAGGCAATCAGATCGGTGCTTACATGGACAGGCAGGAACAGGCTCTTAGAAATGTAATTGTAGAGTCTGAAGAGACCACTGTAGTAAGAACAGAGAATGTTTTGACAGCTACTTTTCAATCCAGTATGTTTTTTGATACTGATTCTGATGTGTTAAAAGCAGGTGCCTATTCAGAGATGGATAGAGTGGCTGGAGTTTTAAGAGATTATCCTCAGACAAGAATAAGAGTTGAAGGGCATACAGATTCACAAGGTTCTGATGTCTATAATCAAACTTTATCAGAAAGAAGAGCACGTTCTGTAGCTAATGCTCTGACACAAAGAGGAGTTGATCCTTCCAGAATCGAAGTTTTTGGTTTTGGTGAATCACAACCTATATCATCTAATGATGCAATGAATCGTAGAGTTAATATCGTTATTATTCCAATTCAGTCATAGTATTTTTTGGGAGGTTTTATTATCTAATTGAACTTTAGCAAGGACAGAACCTTGTCTGTCCCTGCTACTAACTATAACGGACATGCAATCATTTTACACAACGATAAATTATTATACTAATATGGGAGATGGCTGGAGTGGCTGGGGAGCTAATGAGATGAAAAAAGAGTCTGTCATTCCAGATATGAAATCTCTCACAATCTCAACATTGGAGCGGCTCTTTCTGTAGTTTTCAGAGAGTCCATTTAAAAACTTTTGGCAGGGAGTAGAATCACGGTTACTGCTTTCAAGCTCATTCAAAAAAGAGTTAAAGTGGTGAACATAAATTTTTTGAACCAAGTCAAGATGTTTTTTAATTGCAGGGTTGCCGTAAATTCTTTCGTAATTAAATGCTTTAAGGTCTTTGAGAGCATCAGATATCTCACTGCTAAATGCTATATAAGGCTGCCTCAAGCTGTTCGCAATAAGATCAGTTACAAGATTATAGACAATAGTACCGTTAGTATTTCCAAGCAGACGAACGCACTTCAAAGGTAACTCATCTCTTTTAATTAACCCAACTCTTATAGAATCTTCAATATCTCTTCCAATATATGCAATTGTATCCGATGCTCTGACAACACAGCCTTCCATTGTCATGGGCATAAGATCAGTCGTTGAGATAGAATTACCAGTTAGTTGAGGTGAGTGTACAGATGAAATATCATTCACAGGGATTGCACTTGACTTTTCTGCCTGAGACATATCAAATATTATATTGTCAAACTCTTCAAAGATTCTTTTTCTGTCTGGTTTAAGATAGGTTGAATGAATTTCACCGTTATGGCAGACAATTGCATCAAGAGTCTGGAGTGATAGATTCAGCCCTTTTCCTTTTTGTTCTATATGTTCAAGTATTTGAATCGACTGAATATTATGGTGAAAATAACCAATACCATTTTGACTTGTAAGCTCTGAAAGAATTCGTTCACCATCGTGACCAAAGGGCGGGTGTCCAAGGTCATGCCCCATGCTTGCTGCTTCGATTAAATCCTCGTTAAGTCCAAGGTATCGACCAATAGTTCTTGCAATTCTTGAAACGAGCTGAACATGGAGAACCCTATGGGTAAGATGATCGTTCTGGATAAGGGAGAAGACCTGCGTTTTATCAATATAGCGGGTGTAGGCAAGTGAATGGAGAATACGGTCTGCATCAATGCTGAAATTCTGCCTGTAGCCGTCTTCTGCTCTTGAGTCGTATTTTCTGCGGATGGCACTTTCACTAAAGGCTGCAAGTGGAGAAAGATATTCTCGCTCTCTCTTATTGAGAATATCTTTCATCCACCTTGCCTGTTCATTTAAATTATTCAGCGTCATTCAATGTCAGTGTTATTTCTTATCAGTTCAACTGTTTTGTAATGTTTTCCACAATTATGTCAAAGGCTTTTGAGAAATTTGAAGGTTTATCATGCATCATCATTGGAACTCCATCATCACCAGATGCAACAACCTCCATATCAAATGGAATTGAGCCAAGAAAATTTAACCCCTCTTTTTTCGCAGTCGCCTCTCCACCGCCGCTCTTGAAAAGCTCAATAACTTGGTTGCAGTGCGGACACTTAAAAGGTCCCATGTTCTCCACAATTCCAAGAGTCTCTATTTTTACTGTTCTACAGAAAGATATCGATTTACGGACATCTGCAAGTGCAACTTCTTGTGGGGTAGTCACAATAACAGCTTTTGCATCAGGAATTGTCTGTACAACAGATATTGGTTCATCACCAGTTCCGGGGGGTGCGTCAATAATGAGAAAATCAAGATCGCCCCACTCTACAGAGCCGACAAACTGTTTGATCATACCAGTTTTTGCAGGTCCTCTCCAGATAATTGCCTGATCTTTATCCTGCATAAGAGCTTGGATAGATACGACCTTGAGGTTCTCTCCAATACTCTGTGGCAAAAGAAGGTTGTTTTGAGATACATCAAGCAGTTTAGTCATACCCATCATCTGAGCAATTGAGGGACCATGAAGATCAACATCCATAAGACCTGTCTTAAACCCTTTAGATGCAAGACTTGCTGCAAGATTTGCAGATACGCTGCTCTTTCCAACACCTCCTTTACCGCTTAACACAAAGATTTTATGTTTTATTTTAGCAAGAGATGCATTAATCATCCTCTCCTGCTCTTCTTGTTGATTTGCCTGTTTACTCTGAGATGGACAGCCTGCACCTTTCTTTTTTGCCTGATCAACACTTTCATAAAGCATGATATTTTTTTAACTCCTGTATTTAATTTGTATATTTTTATTATCAATCTTCTGTCACTAAAATTTCAATCTTTTATGGTATCTGTCAGAGGGGATAATGAGCATTATCTTGATTCTGTCAAGACAAAGATATCTGGCTTTACCTCTATGTTGGGCTGGTAGGCAGTCATCTCAAAATCGATCACTCTGCCCTCATTATCTCTTATTTTAACTTTTACTGGTATTGAGAATGAATCAATCTCTTTGTAATGTTCGTTGAACACACTGTGCACGAGTCTGCGGTTCTCATTAAGAAGTGAAAAACTTGCCACACGATTGTCAGAGGTTAAAACAATATTTTGAGAGTAACCGTTCCATCTTCTTTTAAGAATCAACATTGTATCAATTAATTGGGAAGAGGAAGATATTTGAGCAATTTGGGCAGTATCAAATTTAGAGATAGGTACCTGACCTGCAAAAATAGAGAGAATATCTTGTATAGTTACAGGTATTGCAACAACATCTCTTAACGAGGGGTTTGCAGAATTGATCTTTTTTGTCTTATGCTTGCCTGTATGAGATATCAAGGTGACGGATTTGCCATCTGCAAGTATAGTCTCGACAGGATGACCAGCACTTAAAAGTGTAAGGCGTATCTTGTCAGGAAACGATGCTGCCCAAGCCATTCTGAATTTTTTAGACTGCTTTTTTTTATCAGTAATTGTTATCCAGCCAGTGCCTTTAGAAGTTTTAACATCTCTGTTTATGCTCTCTATCTTTTTTAGTATATCAAGAGATTCGTTTTTTCTGGTAATATTTGAATAATACTGCTGATTAAGCGAACATCCTGAAAAGATTATTATTATCAGCGTCAAAACAGCAACATATTTGAATATATTCATCTTCATTTACTTGATCTGTCCCATTATTTCATTAATCTTTTTTTCAATTATAACTCTATTTTGAGCATCTTTATTTTTAGAAAGAGCATTTTTATAAGCCTCAAGAGCCTTTGAATACATCTTTTTTTCCCTGTACGCATCTCCAAGATGCTCTGCAATTACAGGATCGCCTGAGGAGAGAGAGACTGCTCGTTCAAGACTTTCTATTGCCTTATCATATTCACCTTTCTTGTAATATACCCACCCAAGGCTATCGGTAATGTAACCATCATCGGGTTTGAGAGCTAATGACCTTTTGATAAGGTCCTCTGCTTCATCAAGTTTTATACCAAGGTCAGCATAGGTGTAGCCAAGATAGTTTAGGGCACTGGCATGTTCAGAATCAAGTTCAATAACCTTTTTCATTGCTGCCATGCTTCCGTCTTTGTCGCCTGATTTATCAAGAATAACCCCTGATCTAAACAGAAGTTCTACATCATTAGGAGCTATTTTCAAACCCTGCTTCAAAAGATCAAGTGCCTTCTCAAGCTGGTTATTATCTTCATAAAATGCAGATAGATAGCCTATTAACTCAGTGTCTCCTGGAAGTTCTATCAATTTTGACTCTAAAAACTCAATTGACTTCTTACTCTCTCCTGACTGACTGTAAATATACGCAATATGAAAGATCGATTTTTTATACTGCTCAGAGCCTGAAGAGACTTTAAGAAGATGATCTATAGCTCTTTGACTCTCTTTAAGAGAATCAAAGGTGAGTCCTGCAAGGTAGTGTATAACTGATTTGTCATAGTTACCAGTTGAGTCAGCAGCCGAACTGTTGAGATTTTCCTTCAAAATCTCATTAAAAACAATCACAGCATCATTTTTATTCTCATTACTAATAAGCTCTTTTGCCATTGCAACCATCACAGCATCATCGTTATGGTATCTCTGACCAAAATCAACAAGCATCTGGGAGGCTTTTGCCTTTTCTCCGTTTTTATACAGATAGAGTGGAAGCTCTATTGCAGCTTTGATATTAGAATTATCCATATTGATAATCTCTTGATAAAGAGAGAGAATTTTCTGTCTATAATTTTTTTGTAAAGCCTTGCCTGATTTTGTTCTCTCCCGAGCCTTGTAAATTGCAATCAGTTCAAATCTTGGCTCTACAAGGTCTCCCCTCAGTTCAATGCTTTTCAAAAACTCTTTTTCTGCTTGTGCAAAATTTTTCTTCTGAGAATGAAGTTTTCCTAAAAAGAAGTGTGCTCCATAGGATTCTGGAAAACGCTTTGCCATTTTTGAGAAAAGTGTAAAAGCATCTTCATTCCGCTGATTGCTCATATAAATATTACCAAGAAGAATATATGCGTCATGATTTTGAGGATTTATCTTAATAAGGCGTTGATAAAGGGTCTGTGCTTCGTTAATCTGATTCAATTGAAGTTTCAGTTTGGCAAGCACCGCCAAAATCTCCTGATTATTAGGGCTTTTTTGATACATCTCTTCAGCCACTCTCATTGCACCCAAGTTGTCTTTATTCATAATGTAGAGAACTATAAGATTTTTTTTGAGATAAACTGAACCAGGATCAATTTCAATCGCCTGCTGAAGTGCTTCAATGGCAGAAGCAGTTTCACCATTTTGTTTGTGTCTTTCTGATTTCATATAATAGTAGTAGGCAGCAGTAGAATAGTCTTTTTCATCCTCTCGTTCGTTATCTTCTTGTAATGTAAAATTTTCTGATTTTATTAAATCTTCTGGCGATATAGAATCTTTTAATGTCGTAGGTGTTTTATTTTCTGATTTATTGCTTTCAGTAGTTGTCTTAACCGCAATATTTTCAGATTCACCTTTTTTCAAAAAGCTGCATCCTGACATTGAAATAAAGGCAAAAGTTGCGGCTGATGTAAACATCACTATAAACAATATATTTGAACAATACTTTGAATGCTGTCTCATAGTTATTTATAAAAATCTCCTAACATAGTTTTTAATTATACGTTTTAATTGTGGTCGTACTCCTCAAAATCTGGAATTTGATTCTTAAAATACTCTTTCATTTTTTTGATAATATTATTTTCAATCTGACGAACACGTTCTCTTGATATGTTGTAAGTCTCTCCTATCTCCTGCAATGTAAGAGGTTCATCAGAAAATATTCTTTTTTCAAATATTTCAAGCTCTCTTGGTTTCAGACTCTTTTTAAATTCATTAACTCTTGTGTGTAATATCTCTTCAATCTGCTTTCTTGCAACTTTATCTTCGGTTGAATCAAGATCATTGTTGATAAACTCAATGCGTTCTGTATTGGAATCGTCTCTTACAGGCTCATCAAGCGATAGATCCCAGCCATCAAGCCTTTGATCCATATCCACAATTTCTTGTTCAGATACACCCATTCTCTCTGAAAGCAACTTTGGTCGTGGATCAAAACCCTCGTCTATGAGCCTCTGTTTCTCTTTTTTGAGCCTGAAAAAAAGTTTACGTTGCCCCTGTGTAGTTCCAATCTTAACAAGCCTCCAGTTATCCATAATAAATTTAAGGATATATGCTTTAATCCAAAATGAAGCGTAATATGAAAACTTGACATTTTTATAGGGATCAAATTTTTTTACTGCCTGTACAAGACCAATATTACCCTCCTGAATAAGATCAAGAAGGTTCTGCATCCATACCCGCTGAAATTCAAGAGCTATCTTTACAACTAACCTCAGATTAGAAGTCACCATTACATATGCTGATTCGCTGTCATTTTCTGTCTGAATTTTCTGCCCCAATTTTACCTCTTCCTCACGGGTCAAAAGCCTGTATCTATTAATTTCAGCAAGATAGCTCTGAAGAGGATCAGATTTTACAAGTGCATTACTGCTGGATGAACCATGTTTTTTGAACGGAAGCAGAAAATCGGCTCTGTTTACAGGAGATGTATCTTTGAGAATCTCTTCAATGTTAGGAAAACCGCCAGATGCTATTATCTTAACATCATCATCTTGATTCAGAATGTCATCATCTGGAAGAATATCCTCATCTTTCAAAATATCTTCGCCTTCTTGAATATCTTCATCTTCAAGCAAGATATCTGGTTCTACAACCTTTTTATCTATATTATTATAATTATCCATTTTAGAATATCTCTCTGCTTAATCATTTTTAGGTCTAAATTCCCCGCTGATTGCTTTGGGGTAGTTGATTATATGTCTAATTCCAACAACTTCCTACAGGGTAGTTAATTGTTTGATATGCATATATCTTTTTGTGTCAGAAAGTTTTAATTATATCGTACCTTCTGCAATAAGATTTTCAAGTAAAATATTATAATCAATACCAGCTTTAGCAAATCCTTTTCTGCCATATTTCATATTTGCCTCAACTACAAGAAACTCTCCTTTATGTTGAATAATATCAAGCCCAACATCATCCCAGCCACATTTTATTGCTGTGTCAAGTGCAAGTTCAATAGCTTTATTAGGAACTTTATCAAAACTTATGTCACCTCCGCATGAGATGTTTGCCCTAAAATCTTTTGAATTGGCAACTCTCCAGTATGCAATAGCAACTTTACTCCCAATAACAACTACTCTTATATCACGATCATGGGGACAATATTCCTGAATATATGCAGGGCTTCGTGATAATTTAGAATCTGATGTTGTATTTGGTAATATAACCTCTTTTGGCGAAATATTAAAGTGTGGTGTTGAGAGATATTGTAAAAGCTCTTCCATATTATTAATCAAATAGACGCCTCTGCCCATAGATGAGCCTCTTGGTTTTTTTGCAATAAACGGAAATGAAAAGGTATTGAGAATCTCACGTTTCTGTCTTGTACCATAGAAAACTTTAGTATATGGATGCGGAATATTCAACAGATTAAAAATAGCAGTCTGCCTGATTTTATCCTGAACAAAATGGTAGGTGGTGAAATTTGGAAAAGTTGGCTTGCCCATTGTGTAGAACAGATGAGCGTAAAAAGCTGTGGGATAGTAAATTTTATCGGCATTGCGGATAAGTTGAGTCTCTTCGGCTGAATAATCTGTAAAATTAGGTTTAAATTCAAGAGTTATTACATTGCGGCAATATTTAAGCCGTGAGCCAATAGCTATTTTTACCGTATTTTTCATTTATATTATTAACTCGTTTATCCCTTTTATAATCTCTGGAAATTTAAAAATGCCATTAATACCACAATCTGGATAGTTTTTTACCAAATCAATATTAAGAAAGTCGTTCTGATGAGTTGAAATCAAAAATGGAAGATCATTTTTACTGTAAAACTCTCGAATCTCCTTTGAAAAATCTAAGGCTGTCATATCCTTTGAAAATAGATCGCTTACAATGAGATCAGGTTTATCAGTTGAAATAAGCTCAAACGCCTCTTCAGGAGTTTTAAATCCGATTGCAATATAACCGTTGTTAAACAGCAATTTTTCATAAATTTTATGAACAGTATCAGATGTGCTTATAACCATTACTTTCAGCATATTCTGTAGTTTATGCTCCATATCTGCTTTAAATTCAATCTTCTTTGCAGTAGATTTAAGACCTCTGTTTATCAAAATATTAAGATAATTATTTAGAGCAGATGGAGCTGCATTTTTTATTAAATAGGTTGATGCCATATCGGCAAAAGCATCTGAAACAAGAAGATAGTTGATAAGGTTATTAGCCTGAGCATCAATGATTGTATTGACAAGAGACTCGCCATACTCCCGTCCAGTTTCAACTCTATTTTTTACCTTTGCATAAACAGGATCGTTATAATTTTTATCCAAAGCCTTTATAGCAGAAATTCGGACATGAATTGCCTTTTTTTCAATTGCACTCATCATAAGTTCTGTAAAGCTAAAGTTTTCAAATGAGCATAAAGCCTCAAACGCCGCATATTCCAAAGATGGGTCAGAATTTTTTCTGTTTAAAAATGAGTAGATATCAGGCAATATCTCGTCAAACGGTGTATGTGATATTATTTTTAATGTATTGATCACAAGATCGTGGTTATTGGATTTTAAATTCTCAATAAGTGACTTAATATATTGAGAATCAGGTTTTAAATTTTTAGAATCAGAGTTTAAAAAATAGTTGAATGCCTTAAACCTATCCTCAATTGATTGTGAACCAAGCATATTTATGTATGATAGCTCTCCATCTGCTCTCTCTTGATTTATAGATGATATAGATATCTGTTGCTCTTTTGTTTGGTCTTCTGTCTGTTGTTCTGCTGCTTTTTCAGAAGACTCTATCTCTATTGGCTTTTTGTCTGATTCAAACTCTTCAATATCTAAACTTTTTTCTGGAGATGTTGATTTTTGTGGTTTAAATGAATCAAGAGCAGCAATGATATTTCGATCATTTTTAACTGTTTTTGATATGTTAAAAAGGATTTTATACGCTTCTGGTGAAGATATAGTTACAAGATTTTTGATAGCCTGATCTTTTAAAGTAGCATCATCATAGTAAAGAAATTCTCCAATAGCAGGGACAAGAGATTCTATTTTTTCATTTCCTATAGCATTAATAGTTTCAAAGAGAATTTCTCTGTCTGTACAGTTTGTAAGAATATATTTAAGCAGAGAAGTTGCTTTCAAAATTTTTTCTCTGTCCTTACTTTTATAAAGTATTAAGGCAAAGTCAAAATTAAGATGTGCTCTGTCAGTAATAAGCTGAATAAGCCTGTCATAGGCATGAAACTGAAACGACTTATAATACTTGGATTCCAACCTTATAATAAAATCTAAAAGCGTATATGCCACTTCATCAGAAACCATTGACAGTTCATCTAAAATGGCAATTTTATTCTGATCTGAGTTAAGATGCAGGTCAAGCAGAAGGTCTTTTGATTTTCTGATATCTGAATTTTTAATACAATCTTTAAACAGGCTGATATAGTTTCCCACGTTATCTCCTTTAGGCTATATTCTTGACTCTATTTGGATTTGTCTTTTTTGGCTCAACCGCACCCCAGCCTTCCCCTTATTTAATCTTTTCTAAAACCGTTAGGGTTATTTTTCTGCCAATTCCATGTATCACGACACATATCGTCAATGGTTCTTACAGCTTTCCAGTCAAGCTCTCGCTCTGCTTTTGACGGATCAGCATAACATGCCGCTATATCTCCTGCTCTTCTTTGAGCAATTTTAAATGGAATCTTTCTATCTGATGCCTTTTCAAATGAGCGGACAAGCTCCATAACAGAATGTCCTTTGCCTGTACCAAGATTATAAACAACAACTCCAGGGTTTGTGAATAATTTTGGCAGAGCTTTAATATGGCCTGCTGCAAGGTCAGAAACATGGATAAAGTCTCTCACGCCTGTTCCATCTGGGGTATTATAGTCATCGCCAAAGATGTTCAAAAATGAAAGTCTGCCAACTGCCACCTGTGCAATATAGGGGATAAGATTGTTGGGAATACCAAAAGGGTCTTCTCCAATTCTGCCGCTTGAATCTGCTCCTACAGGATTGAAGTATCTTAAAAGGGCAATATTCCATGACGGATCCGATACGTGTAAATCTTTAAGAATCTCCTCAATCATAAGTTTTGTGCGTCCATAAGGGTTAGTAACAGATAGAGGAAAATTTTCTTTAATTGGAAGTGTATGTGGATCGCCATATACAGTTGCAGATGAGCTGAATACAAGATTTTTAACACCATATTGTTTCATAACTTCAAGCAAAGTAAGTGTACCTGTTATATTATTGCTATAGTACTCAAGCGGAAGTGCAACAGATTCTCCAACAGCTTTGAGTCCTGCAAAGTGAATAACAGCGTCAATAGAGCATTTTTGATGGTTTTCGGAAGTTTCAGAATTGCTTGTGTATGCACTAAAAATTTCTGATAGTTTTGATTTGTCTCGTATATCAGTCTGATAAAATTCAATCTTTTTTCCTGTGATCTCTTCAACCCGTTTGAGTGCCTCAAAAGAGCTGTTGGCAAGGTTATCGACAACTACAACCTCCCACCCGTTTTCAAGAAGTTCAACACATGTGTGGCTACCAATATAACCTGCACCGCCTGTAACAACTATTTTCATATTTTTTGCCTATTTAGCCTATTTATTATATTTTGACTCATCAATAACCATGACAATGGTTCCAGGATAACTCTCTTTATGAGTATTGCTCCTGTTATATTTTTTTCATTGTGAATTATCCTGATTTTTATGATCTTTCTCTTTCTTCTGAATTTGTAGCAGCGTTTTGAAGAGTAACCATTGCCCCTGAACTTTTGACCTTAAAGCCTCACGAAATTTCATTGATATTTATCTGAGTATCTTAATTTTAGAAGTGACTCAATCAGGGAATGAATCAGGACTTTGCCACGCTTTCTGGCATTATGAATAAATTCAAAGAAACCAAGATATCATAGCAGTGGGCATCATATTTAAATTAACATATAATCCGATTATTAATTTCTTTAACCGTTGTTTGACCAGTCATAAACATCGCTTTTTTAAAAACTTTTCTTATGTGATCAAGATGCAATTTTACTCCAAGTGAGCCAGCCCCGACCGATGCCCTGATAATATCTCTGCCAAGCAGAACAGCATCAGCACCAAGGGCAATCATCTTGATCACATCATAGCCAGTTCTGATTCCGCCGTCAGCAGTGATAAGAATTTTGCCTTTGAGGTGTGCTGAAATCTCAGGTACAACCTCTGAAACACCAGGGGTTGAATCAAGCACCCTGCCCCCGTGGTTTGATATAGACACCACCTTTACGCCAGCCTCTGCACAAGCTTCTGCATCTTCAAGAGCCATTATTCCCTTTGCTATAAACGGCAGCCGTGTAAACTCAACAAGCTCGCGGATATCTTTTTTACTTTTACGAAACACGGGCTGTCCATGGCGAGCCATGATTGTAGAGCCGCATCCGTCAAGATCAACACCTACAGCAGGACATCCAGCATCTTCTGCCATACGGATAAGACGTTTTAAAACATCCTGCGATCTTGGTTTAAAAATAGGAATGCCAGCACCCTTTTCCTCTTTAAGCACTTCAAGAGCTGGATTTTTTTCAGGTGTATAAAACCATGTATCTCCTCTCCATCCAATTGTACCAGCCTCTTTGCAGCCTCTTACAACTGCACGGCAAAAATCTTTTTCTGGCATTGCATCGTTATATTTTTCAATTCCAGCGGTTGACGCACCCATAACAGGAAAATCAAGTTTTATGCCAAGAAAATCAATTGATGTGTCTGGTTCTGTGTGCTCTCCTACAACCCTCATTTTGAGCTTGATATTCATCAATGATTGAACATTATTTTTAAATGATACCCCCTGCCCTGCCCCGCCAAATCCAATCGGTTTTCCGTAAGCCTCTTTTTGGCAAATTTTATCAAAATTGCCGTCACAAAGAGGATATGCAGCACATAAACCTTTAAGTTTTTTTCTTGCAATATCTCTTACATCTTCAGGTGTTGCAGGAATACCCTCTTCCATATTAATAAAAAGCCTTCTATCTGCAAGGCAGTCTGGACAGCTTTGTGGAGCTGTATCCTGCTCTATTTTTAAATGACAATTTGTGCAATACCATGTAGCCATACATTAACCTCCAACATTTTTGTCAACAAGAACAATAAGTTATTATAATTCTATAATTTCAGTGAATCTTTATAATACTGACTACCTAAATATTCAAACATGCTATAAATCCAATAGATTATTTGACGATAAGCCCGGCGATCTCCTGCACTTCATCCATCACACTCTCAACATCAATCGTTAGAAGTTTACGATCTTTCATAACCAATTTGCCATCAATGATACTTGTAGACACATCATTACCAGAAGCAGAATAGACAAGATGGGAATATGGGTTGTACATAGGAACCATGTGCGGTGCGGATGTGTTTACTACGATAATGTCTGCACGTTTGCCAACTTCTATAGACCCTGTGATGCTGTCAAGCCCCAAAGCCCTTGCACCGTTAATGGTTGCCATTTTAAGGGCAGTCTCAGCATTTAACACCTCTGGATTCATGCTAAACACCTTATGAAGTTTTGCGGCTGTGTCCATTTCAAGGAAGAGATCAAGATCGTTATTGCTTGCACATCCGTCTGTACCAAGTCCAACGCAGATGCCTTTTTCGAGCATCCGTGGGACAGGGGCAACACCAGAGGCAAGTTTCATATTGCTTTCAGGACAGTGGGCAACCTTAACATCAAATTTTTGGTATAGCTCCATATCCTCTTCTGTAAGATGGACAGAGTGGCAGGCAACAAGATTTGAGCCAAGAACGCCAATATCAGCTAAAAATTTTGCAGGAGTTACGCCATATTTTTCTTTGATTTGAGCAGATTCGCTTAATGTCTCTGCAACATGGATAATCAAAGGACTTGAGTTTTTACGGGCAAGCTCGGCAGCCTTTTGGAGAAGCTCAGGATTGCAAAGATATGTGGAGTGAGGTTCTACTGCAACTGTAATCAAAGAGTTTGAACTGATATTTAAATCATTTTTATCTCTATTTGAATATATCTGACTCTGATCTAAAATCCCTGATTTGGATTTCCATTTATCCATCATGGCTGCTACATATTCAAAACCCTGCTTAATCTCTCCATAACAAGGCGATGGAAAATCGTAGAGAACCTCACCAACAACCGCCCTCATTGAAGAGTCGTAAGCGGCTTTAGCAACCTCAGCCTCAAACAGATACATATCACAAAAGCATGTAGTGCCAGATAGGATCATCTCTGCACAGGCAAGTTTTGCACCTGTATATACCCAATGAGGTGTCAATTTGGCTTCTGCTGGAAAGATATGGTTGTTAAGCCACTCCATTAACGGAAGATCATCAGCAATACCGCGAAAAAGCGTCATGGAGGCATGAGTATGGCTGTTAATTAAGCCCGGCATGATAATTCCGCCGTTTGCATCAATCACTTCTAAGGCTTGAGTTCCCACTAACTGCTCTGATGAACCAATCTGAACAATCTGACCATCTTTAACAGCAACATATCCCTTGTCAATACGTCTCATCTGACTATCCATAGTCAGAACAGTACCGTTTTTAATTACAATATCCATCTAATTTCTCATTATTCTGTTATATAACCTACATGCAATAATTTTTCACAAGCAGTGAATAGGCAGATAAATCGTTACTTCAGTCCCTTTTCCAAGTTCGCTCTTGATATTAATATCACCATGATAACTTTTAACAATACCCTGCACAACTGAAAGCCCAAGTCCTGTTCCTTTGTCACTGCTTTTTGTTGTAAAATAGGGGTCAAACACCTTGTCAATAATGCTTTGGTCAATACCTGAACCAGTGTCTTTAATTTTAATGCAGACGCATTCATCGCTTAAATCCTCTTGCAATGACGTTTCTGGGGCTTCGTGTTTTAACTCCACAGTAAGAACTCCGCCGTCAGGTTCCATTGCATGACAACTATTTGCAGCAAGATTCATAACAATTTGATGAATTTGTGTGGCATCGGCAATAACAAATCCGCAGTCATCAATCTTTTCCACTATTTTAATGTTGCAGGGCAATGAGGAACGAATAAGTTGCAAAACCTCTTTTATTATGGGCTTGAGTTTAATAGGTACAGCTTTCAGTTCCGCCTTGCGACTAAAGGTCAGTATCTGATGCACCAGCTCTTTAGAGCGAAGAGCTGCTGTATAAATTCCGTCAACATAGAGCCTCAAATCGCTACCTTCAGGAATATCCATCTGAAGCATCCCAGTATAGCTGATAATCGGCGACAGCATGTTGTTAAAATCGTGGGCAACTCCGCTGGCAAGTCTTCCAAGTGCCTGCGTTTTATTTAGCTGGAGAATCTGTTTTTCAAGAACCTCCTCTTTTTCAAGCATCAATTTACGCTCTGTGATATCTCGGCATACAATAAGAAGAAAGTTAGGACTACCATTTTCATCCATAATGGGCATCTTCTGGGTGTGAAACCAACGGTCACCTTTATTATGGATATAAATTTTCTTTTCAGGAATATCAATAGGCTTTCCGCTGGCTAATACCTCTTTATCCTCTTTAGTTAAAATTTCTGCCTCTTCTTGTGTGAAAAGATCGTATGATGTTCTTCCAATAATCTCTTCTCTCGAGTAACCAAACTGCTCTTCTCCTGCAACATTGACACGTACAAAAGCGAGATTTTCAGCATCTTTTACACAAATAGTATGTGGAATGTGTTCGATAATGGTATCTAAAAACTGCTCACTCTCTTGAAGTTTTTTAAGAAGTTGATGATTTTCTAATTCTAAATAGTAGTTTTTAAGATTTTGCTCAATTCTTGATCTAATTTGTTCTGCATCAAATGGTTTTGGGAAATATCCATGCAGCCTGCCTTTATTAATCGCATCTACCAATGGGTGGTAATCTGTAAAACCTGTGAGCATAAAACGGAGAGTGTGTGGAAAATCTTTAGCAACAATCTCTAAAAGTTCACTTCCTGTCATTCCAGGCATTCTCTGATCTGTAATCATAACAAGAATCTTGTTGGAACGTAAAATATCAATTGCTTCCTGGGCAGAAGATGCAATAAATATCTCGTAAGTCCGCCGAAAAACAGCTTTAAAGCTGGTCAAATTTGCCATATCATCATCTACATAAAGAATAGTAGGTTTTGATATTTCAGTTATATTTTTCATTATTTTTCCTCTTTAGTGGGCAAAAGAACAGAAAATGTTGTTCCAGATTCATTACTGCTATCAACTTCAAGCATACCGTTATGTTCACGAACAATGCCAATACTTATGGCAAGCCCCAATCCAGAGCCTTTACCAACATCTTTGGTTGTGAAAAAGGGGTCAAAAATTTTATCTAAGTTTTCCGGTGCTATACCATAACCATTATCATTTATAGCTATCTGAATATAATCTATATTTCCTCTTGATTGAACAGATGTATTTATAGATATTCTTTTTTTATCTGATTCTGTACGATTAATCGAATTGTTTTGTAAAGCATCAATTGCATTGGCTAAGATGTTTGTAAATACTTGAGTCAGCTTTCCGGGCTGCCCATAAATTTCAGGCATCATATTATACTCTTTTTTTATATCAATCTTCTGATTATAACGGTTTTTAAGTATCACTAAAGCAGCATCGATCAAAGAGTGGATGTCTATTTTTTTTAAGTCAAAATCATCCATACGAGAATAGAGTCTAAGACTTGAAACTATCTCCTGTGTACGGCTCACCCCCTCATTAATGTTATTCATAAGTTCAGGAAGTTCGCTTATCAAAAGATCAAAATCGATCTCTTTTTTTAGAGATTCCAGATGTTCATTAACTGCTGCATCATTATGTCGGCACGTAATGCAGTTGTCTTTATAAAAAGAGAGAAGCTGCTCAATGTCTTTTATGTCCTGTTCTAACCCCAAAGCACTGGTTTTTATGAAATTGACAGGATTATTGATCTCATGGGCAATACCTGCTGTTAATACACCTAATGCTGCCATCTTCTCAGATTGAACCAACTGGTTTTGAGTGTTTTTTAGATCAGACAAAGTTTTCTCAAGCAACTGATTTTTCTCCTCAAGCATCTGCTGAGTGGCTTTAAGATTAAGATGAGTCTTAACTCTGGCATAAACCTCTTCAAACTGAAATGGCTTTGTAACATAGTCAACTCCGCCGATCTCAAAGGCTTTTATTTTATCAAGCGTCTCTGTCAATGCACTGATGAAAATTATTGGTACCTGTTTAGTGCGATCATCAGATTTAAGCCTGCGGCACACCTCAAATCCATCTATTTCAGGCATGTTTATATCAAGAAGGATAAGGTCAGGAGGGTCGTTAAAAGCTGCATTTAAAGCCATCATCCCTTTAGGAAAAGGTCTTACCAGATAGCCTTTTTCAGAAAGCATCTTCTCAAGAAGTTTTAAATTTGCAGGCTTGTCATCAACGATCATAATCGAGTTGTTGAAATAATTTTTAAACATGGCTCAAAGATATCCTTATATGTTGATTCTGGTTTATCCAGATTAAGATCACAATAATTTTCAGGCACACAATGAACATCTACAGGTTGACCCCAAAGTATTGAGGTAACTTTTTGCACATGTGTAATAGAGCCTGTTGTAAAGAATTTTTCTGTACCAAAATTACTTGGGATAGCAGATATTTGGTGGTTGATAAGTTGACGAGAGAGTTCTCGAGCAACTGGAGCCGCTGGATCAATAATAGAGATATCACTCCCTGCAACTTCCTGAATCATCTGCCCTAAAAAAGGATAATGCGTACAACCCAAAACAATAGTATCAGCACCTTTATCAATCAAAGGAGCAAGATAGTTTGTAAGCATTGCTCTTGTTGATATTGTATTGAGTTCTGCCCTCTCTACCTGCTCAACAAGCCCAGGACACGGCTGTAAAAGTACATTAACATTACTTCCATACATTGCACAAAGGCGGGAGACACTTGGACTTGCAATTGTCTGACTTGTTGCAAGAACACCAATTACTCCTGATTTTGTAACGGTTGCAGCAGGTTTTATTGCGGGTTCCATAGCAATTATAGGAACAGGACACCATGAACGCAGCCTGTTTACTGCCACTACAGTAACAGTATTGCAGGCAACCACCATCGCCTTTACTTTTAAATCAAGAAGAAAATGGGCAATAGCAGTCGCACGTTTTTCAATAAAGTTGGTTGAACGGTTGCCATAAGGTGCATAGCCTGAATCCGCAACATAAATCAAGTTTTCTGAGGGAAGATACCTGCGAATCTCCCTAAACACAGACAAACCTCCAACACCAGAATCAAATACACCTACAGGAGCATCTTTAGAAGAGAATAATTGTTTCATTATTTACACATTTCAACTAATTAGATTGTCTTAATTGTCTTCTGTCTGATCTTATATTTTTTCACAAAATCTGTTGGGTGATAACTGAGTTTTGCATGCCTTAACCCCTCATCTCCTAAGTCCTGCTCACGGTTAATTGTTTCATAATGTTCGGTGATAATTGATGCAAATGCTTGGTTTACAAACTGCCACAACCCCTTATATCCATTTACAGCCTTTTCAAAATGGATTACAAAACTTTTACCGCAGGCAAGCTCTTCTCCAAGAGAATAGGCGACAGGCTCATCTTCTACATAATAGATTCCACCGCACAACTGAAGCAGCTCGCTCTTTTCTAATGCCTCTTTTGCAGCACTGTAATCTCCATCGTCACTGCCGTTTTCAATTCTACTATATCTCCATTCATCAAGAATTTTCAAAGCATCTGGCAGATACTCTTCAAGAAGAGGGCGTCCCTCATAGTTATGGTTGTTGACAAATGCTTTGATAAGATTTCTCTTTTTATGATAGTGCCTTCCCGGGAGATCAGCAAGATTTTCCCTTTTGTAAAGATAATCAAAATTATCCCTGTCTTCAAAAATCTCATAACCCATATTCAATAAGAGTAGGGATTGACTCTCTGATGCACATTTGAAAGTAGTGTGATCTTTAAAAAGAGTATCCAAAAAAGGCTGTTCAGGAATCCCAAATGGAAGCATAAAGAACTTTTCTAATTGAGAACTATTAGCTACACGGTCACAACCTGTAATAATAAATAGTTCTGATTCATTATTACCCCCATCTTTATGAATTTTGCTAATTTTGTATTGATGAGACTTTTGAAAAAGATATAGATTTGCAAAAGTAAATTCAGAGATACCATCAGGAAGTTTCTGTAGCATAGGATGAAGTGTATTTCTTAAGTCTAAATGAATCTCAATAGATTCTGGATAAAAAGGTATCATGTAAATAAAAAAATCTCCAATTTTAAACTTTAAAGCTATATTGCTCTATATAATACAATTATATCCTTAGAAAGGCCAGAAACTGCTGTCACTCCAAGCCTGATCCAACAATGCCCTGTCAATCTCCATCAACATTTTTAAGTGATGCCTCTCCCATGTTGCAAGCCATGTATAAAGTTTTTTCTCTTCAGTATCTATTGCCTCTTCTGCCCGCCTTGAATATACATCAATAGAGTTCTGTTCAAGAGCAATAGATGCCGATATTGCCGCAGCCTCAAATCCTGCTGCTGCAATTTTTTCTATTATGCCGCTGTTAAGAATTGACATTGTCAATTGAATCTCTTCATTTTCATTAAACAAACCAGATTCAAACATTTTTTTCTCATTATATACTTTAAACTGAGCAGTCAGAACCTTGATATGGCTCAACTCCTCTTGTGCCATTGATTCAAAAAAAGATTTCACCGCCACATCTTCTGCCTGTTCACCCACTTTACGATAAAAGGCATATCCCCGTTTTTCAATCATAATTGCCTGTTTCAGTATTTCAAGCGTGACTGTCTGTGTCATAAATCGTACTCCTTTATAATGTATTTATTATAGTTAAAATTTTAATATCGTCTCTTAAAATAGAATTATACAATTTAATTCTTACCTCTATAAAAATTTATGGAAATATTAAACTGTGTACATTTGTAGAATTTTTTAGATTTAGAATCAATATTTTTAGCTAATGTATCTCAACAATTTGATAGCCGCCATCTTCAGACTTATTAATTCTAAGCACTTTTTTATTAATCGCAAACTCCATTCCGCCTATTTCATGCCTGTAGCTGAATGTGATGCTGTCATGATAGATTGTGAAGGAAAATGGGTTGAACAGATTGACATCCGCCCGTTCAAATTTAACATCCTGACCATTGGCAAGTTTGGCACGAAAGTAGTCGATATCCTTGAAAAGATTTATAATTCCTGTCTTTCCCGGGCTTATATTGACAGCTTGGGTCGAAAAGCTGTCATCTTTTGATAGCTGTATCAAGGATGTGTTAATCTGTATTGGATCACGCTTAAGCGATATCTTGTTTTCAGCCTCAAACGAAGATTTGCTGATAAGATTAGATACAACAAGCGATGTTATCGGATCATAGCACTGAATACCATATTTGCCTTTAGAATCTTCCATCAGAAGGTCTCTGTGGACTGAAACAGGAAATTCACCTTCAATTTTTTCCAGTCCAAGCTCTGTGATTTTTCTCTCAATAACCTCAAGTCTAAAATTTTGACCCACTTTATCTGTAAAAATTACTGTTGAGTTAGCACTTAAATTAAGGGCTTTTTTCTGCTCCTCATTAATCTTGTACCATGTAAAAACGGCAGCCTGATTAGCAACTCCGTTTTGACTTAGAGAACTATTTTGATTCATCAATTCACTGCTTATATCTCTTGGTACCATTGTTGATTCATTACGTTTGAAAAAAGCTGCAAAATTAATTTTTTGATCACTAAATACTTTTGTAAGAAGATACCATTCAATATCCATATCCTCAATAGGCTTTTCAACCTTAAGCGGCGTAAATGTATAGACATCTGAGAGAAAATTTTTCAGCCTAAAATTTATATCATCTTTTTTAAGCATCTCTGAAAAATCACCAGTATCTCTAAGTCTTGTATAGTCGTTATACGATATCAAATTATCGGTAAGATACTGATTAATCTGGGGAGGCTCTATAGCAAGGTCTCCAACTTTAAAATAAAATATATTACTTGTATAACCTGAGTCAGAGCAGGAGTATATTTTTGCAAGGCGACCCAATTCGGTTGTGTCAAGTTTATATCTATATTTTTCCAAAGCATCTTTTACATTCTGATTATAGTTAAAATAGACAAACAGAGCTAAACGGGTTCCTCTGTAATTTTCGATGCTCTCTTTATTATCTGCACTACCGCCGTTATCCCGATAAAAAGATTTATCCATACAAATAAGAATATCTTTGACATACTCTGGATTTAAAAGCTCTGTTGCAATTAGCTGTTCATCAACAATTTTAGAGTATAGCCAATCATAAATATCAGGGAATACAGACTGATAAAACTTCATCTCGTTCGATTGAGCACCATGAAAATATTTTCCAAAACTTAGTTTATCACCAATTTTAAATTCACCGTTCCTGATAAACCTATCGTAAATAAAGTATCCACATCCAGCAAGCAGTGCTGCAATTATAACTGATGCTATAATTTTGATAATCATGCCAAATTTATGACCGCTTTTTTGAAGCTCGCTCAACAGATGGATAGCCCTTGAATGTCCAGCAACAGAATTTTTATAAACAATATTAGCACCTAATGCGATAATGGGCTTTTTTCTGTTCTCTGATCTGAAAAACGACCATGACGAGCCAATATTATCACCTCTGCTGATACGCACTTTAAGATACTCAATAAGCTCTTTTCGTTCAGCAGAGGTGATTTTTGAGAATGGCACAGGAACAACTCCCTGCTCAATCTCAATTCGTCCGTCAATGTTGATAACTCTGACATCAAGATGGGTTGTTAAGCTCTGATATCTTCTAACATCCTGAAATAGACTGCACTCTGGTGGTATTATGGCTTCAAAAACAGGCGGATAATCCTGCACCTTGTTGACAGCCAGCTCAAAGCGTTCAAAACGCCCCATTTCTCAAATTCTCCTTTAGCTCTTCTAAATCTATTTATCTTAAATCCTATTATTTGAATAGGGGTGCAGTACTCTACACCCCTATAATTGCAGTTAAGCTGCTTATGTTCTAAGACAGTTAGCTTTTTTGATGCAGCGTAAACTTCCATGCACAATACCAACCTTCTGGATGCTCGTCAGGAGGACAGCCAATGCACTCGGTAGTAATTCTTGGGTCAATAGTTACAGCAAATGTTGGATACTCTACAAGTCCGCCTGATTTGCATGGATAGTCATCAAGTCCCTTACGTTTTCTGGCAGACTGGACACGGCACTCGTTCATTCTAAATATTATGCAATTCTCATTTACATCTTCAATTGACTGCTTGTTGATAGCAGCATACATTCTGAATGCAAGTGCCTGTTTCAAGGCTGAAATTCCACCGTTCTCAGGCAGATTAAGAAGTTTTTTAATTCTCACAGCTTCAAAAGGAGAGAACCTTCCCCAACATGTGTCGTTGCATCTTTTTGCATCATACATGTTATATTTATTCTCGACAGCCTGAAACCAGATACCATCATTTGCAAGCCAGTTAATGCCCTGTTTTTCAATCAGATCAAGGAGTTCAGCTTTTGAAAGTTTTGTAAGTGCTGATGGAATGCCATTTTCCATTCCAAATCCCAAGGTTTTCGCCAAACGGTTCATCTGGTTGCCATAGCTTGCGTCCCACACGCCATCTTCAATCTGCATAGCCTTTTCCATGCCCAATTGATGTGCAACTTCTCCAAACCACTGACCATAGTGGACAATAGTTCTTCTAAAAGCATCAACAACCATCTTCAACAGCAACTCCTTGTCAGCATTTTCCATGATGTTCATTACCTCATTTTGAGCCATGTTTCTCTCCTTGTTGTAAAAATTATCAGAAATCAAAGACTATAACTGCCATGCCCTTAAGAGCACAGCGAACAATAAAAACGTTAATCAAATTAAACTCAGTTTTTGTGCCTGTTTGCCCCCATTTTAATATCTTTAAATTTTGCATCTTTGAGTAACAGATATTTAAATTCAATCAACCCATCAATATATAAAAAATCAATCCTTTTATCACATAATGAGCCAAGTATAAAGAAAACTCGAACATAGAGTATTACATAGTTTTTTAGAATTAGTTGACAACAAATAATAAGTTGATTAAATCAAGCCTTGATACCAAAATTCTTCTTTTAAAAAAATTTTTTCTATCAATAAGTATATTTTCAGTCAGTAGTGTCCGGTTAGGTTCTTGCATGTGCTAATGCGACCTCCTTATAAATTGTTATGGTGAGTAACCATAACAATTTATAAGGAGGTCGCAAAATGTGTTGCCCTTTCCATCCTGTAATCTTGA
>JADFZJ010000011.1 GCA_015232555.1 Desulfamplus sp.
TGTGGTGGCAACTGATTTATTCATAAACTCTCCTTGATTATCGTTTTTTCTGCAAACTAAACAATAACAGAAGATGTTTATTTTTTTCAGCTTAAAATCATTGCTCCCCCAAATCCGTTATAACCAGTACTTTTTTCAAATGCAGATTTGAAAAAGATGAAGACAACAGTAAAAAAATTTAGCCTTAGAGAAGAGGATACTATCCAGATAGCGGGTTATGTTGAAGGGCTGAAACAAGAATATCCAAAGAACGAATATCCAAACATAAACATATCTCAATATGTGATTTACTGCTTTGGAAATAAGGGGTTTAGAGTATTTGAAGTTTAGGGTATTGGTTTACAACAAATTGATAGCTTTTTCTAAAGCGATCTTCAAATCATTAATTGAGTATGGTTTGTGCAGAAAAGCCTGCGGTTTTTCGGAATTATCACGGGACATGGCAAAGGCTTCATCGTATCCGCTTGCTAAAATAGCAGGAATACCCGGCTTAATCTTTCTAATTTCATCTAAAGTTGCCCAGCCATCCAAACCGGGCATGGAAAGATCAGTTATTAGGCAGTTGACAGACTCTTTACTCTTTTCTAATATTTCTATAGCTTGACTGCCGTTTTCAGCTTCTATCACTTCAAATCCCATACGTTTAAGCATGGCTGCTGTCATATTACGCACCATCTTATGGTCATCCACCACCAGCACAGTTAAAGATGACTTTATTTGTAACTCTGCTTGAGCAGGTTTTTTTGGTTTTCGGGAAAAATTTTCTGAAGATAGTGGAAGAAATAGCATAAACGAGCTTCCATAACCAGGCTCACTGGCAACACCAATCATTCCACCCCATACTTTTGTTATTCCCAATACAATTGCTAACCCCAACCCCCGCCCTATGAATTTAGTTGTAAAAAAAGGGTCAAATATCTTATCAATAGTTTCTTCAGGAATTCCATATCCAGTATCACTAACCTCTATACAGGCATGTATATCTGACGAAGGCTTGCAGCCAGCAGGAAAAATATGAAATTTTGAAATCTCAGCTCCTGATATGATTTTTGTAGCTATACGGATTCTGCCGCTGTTTTCAACAATACTCTCAAAGGCATTGCTAATTAGATGATTTAGCACTTGATGCATCTGACCAGAGTTAGCACGGACAATCAGTTCTCTATCAAGCAGGTTTGACTCTATGGTGATGGCACTGTTGTTATTTGAAGATTTAAACATCGACAGGCACTTTTGACAGCATTCTGAAATATCAATAGATTCAAGGTTTACAACAGTCTGACCAAGATATGTTAACATTGAGCCGCTGATGTCAGAAGATTTTTGAGCAGCTTGTATTGCCTCTATAAGGTTTTCACTGATTAGAGAGCCATCTGGCAAATCTGCTAAAGCCAGTTCTAAATTTCCAATCACCACGTAAAGATAGTTATTGAATATATGAGCAATTCCTCCTGCCATCTGACCAAGACTTTCAGCTTTTTGAAGCCTCATGTTTATGGCTTCAAGCTCTCGCTGCTTATCCTCTGCCTTTCTACGTTCAATAATCTCTCTCTCAAGTTTGGCGTTCTGGATTTCAAGCTCTTTTCTCAATATATGGATTTCTAAATGTCTATTGATTCTGGCAAGAACCTCCTCAGACTGAAACGGTTTAGTAATATAATCAACAGCTCCCATCTTAAACGCTTTGATTTTATCTGATTGATCAGTGTCAGCAGTCAGAAAAATAACAGGTATTTCTGAAGTAGCGGGATCACTTTTCAATTTATCACAAACCTCAAAACCATCCATACCAGGCATATAAATATCTAATAGAATAAAGTCTGGCTTTCCCTGAACAGCTTTTTTTAGTCCGCTTTCTCCATTGCGGGCGACCATAAAATCAAAACCCCATGATTTCAGGTTTTCGGTCAAAACTCCAAGATTGGTAGGGTTATCGTCTATTATTAAAACTGTCTGCTCTTTTTTCATAATTTTTATGTCCTTGTTGTTTAGGAATTTCAATCCAACAATATTATTCCATCTTATCCAAAGCAGGCTTTATAAGCATTACAATCTGCTCGTCTTCAAAATTTGTAGCCATCATTCTAATTTTGTCTGCAAATGGAGTATATCTGCTATCTCTCTCTTTGAGCCGCTCTGTAAAATCTTCAATCTTCAATATTTTGCCTAACATAGCTAATTCATACAGAGTTTCCAATTCAGCACGAGGCGGAAAAATAATCTCAATTGGCTCAGACGGCTGCCCATATAATGCTGTTTTATCAACATTAGCATTCTCATGATATATCCACTCTATTGGCAGATGAGATGCTATAAATTCAAAAAGTTTTAAAGCATCTACAGGTTTTGACAGAAAGCCGTTACAACCAATTCTGAGGCTTTCAGATTCATCTAACGGGTAGGTGCTGGCGGATAGAGCTATGACAGGTATCTTTTGAAAATCTGAATTTTGGCGAAGTATAGTAACAAACTCAAAACCTGTCATTACAGGCATCACAAGATCAGTAATAATCATGTCTGGTGCGAGTGTATCAAGCATATCCAGTGCCTGCCTGCCATTTTCCGCTAAATGAACCACAAAACCTACATCCCCCAGAAGATGAGATATCATAATTCTATTGTGGAGTATATCATCAATAACCAAAATGGTCTGACGACTGCCAGTATAACCTGTTATATACTTTTCAAGAGGTGGTGCACTATCAGAAAATTGCATATCTATGACAGGAAAAGCTGCTTCAAACCAGAATAGGCTCCCTTTACCAAGAGTGCTTTCAACCTCTATACGTCCGCCCATAAGTTCAACAAGATGCTGACTGATAGCAAGTCCAAGTCCTGTTCCTTCAGCTCTATGTGATATATCTCCAACCTGTGTAAAAGGTCTGAATAGATTAGCTTTATGCTCTGGAGTTATTCCTACTCCTGTATCAGTAATTTTAAAAATAAGAGATACGGTTTCAGCAATTTGCCCTGACACCTGACTCTTTGAAGAAATCATATTCGTAGCTTCTGCCTGAATATGATCGCTATTGAATCTCTGACAGCTTTTATTACTGACACGCACTGATATTGTTACTGTGCCTCCGCTCTCTGTAAATTTAACTGCATTGCCAAGAAGATTGAGTATCACCTGCCTTAGACGTGTTTCATCAGCATAAATACCTGCTGGCAGTAAACGATCAAAGTCAGAAATTAGAAAAAGTCCTTTTTGCTGGGCACGCATCTTTATAATACCAGTAATCCCTTCTAAAAAACGATTAATATGTAATTCTACGGGATGCAGCTCCATTTTTCCTGCTTCAATTTTAGAGAGATCGAGAATGTCGTTGATAAGTGTAAGAAGATGCTGTCCGCTCTGCTCTATAACTTTAAGCCCATCTTGTATAAAAATGGTTGCGTCTGGAAGACGTTTCAGAATCTGAGCATAACCTAATATTCCATTTAAAGGAGTTCGTAACTCATGGCTCATATTTGCAAGAAAAGAGCTTTTTGTCTGACTGGCAGCTTCAGCCTTATCCTTTGCAGCCATCAACTGCTGTTCATTCTCCTTGAGTCTTCTAAACATCAACTGAAAAGGATTTTTTAATCCAGTTACCACAATGGCTAAATAGATCATGTAAAATGAGACTATTTTTAAATAGTGTCCAATCTGATTTGCAATACCATAATTACTTATATAAAGGGTAAAACAAAATTCTGTGAATATAGTTGCTGCTGTTGACCAAATAAGCAGCTTATAAACATAAGGGTCAAAAGCTTTTCGGTTTTTGTGAAGAAGAAGTGCAGTTAATGCCAATATTACTATGATGATATATTCACTGATAATTTTAAACTTAGTCTGATGACCTCTACCATCAAGGAAATCCTGTACAAAACACACAGGAAAAATTTTCCAGTAAAAGATAGAAAGCAGAATCAAGATCAAAATAATAGAGAATAATCCTATGAATCGGCTGTATGAGAGACGGGGAATAATACTTTTTTGACCGCTTATAAGTGCAAACGCCAGCAGATTTAAGCTCTCTAAATAACGGGCAGCAATCCAGAGTTGGTTGGCATAAAATGAGTAGTCAGTAATAATATTCATACCTTTGTAGGAGATGGTATGGAACAGATCCAGTATCCCGACAAACAGGTATGCTATGCCAAGGTAAACAAGATTTGGCTCATCTGTGTATTCTCTTGTATTCCATGAGACTATGAACACGGCAAAGGCAATCATAATGCTGAAAAGCTCGGCAATTATGTGAAAGAGAAGGTAGCTGTATAGACTTGAGGCAAACAAACTAAAAGTTACAATAGTCAGGACAATTATATTCATCCATATATTAGAGTTCTGCTCTTTAGATTTGTAGTCCTTCATTGTTAAGGCTTCCATACGTCCCTCCATTTATCTTCTTTTTTTTTGCTCATGCTGGTTTGGATTTTAATTTGATTTTTCATTCGGTTTTTCTGGTATATTTGTAAATTGCCTCTCTCAATTTAGCATGGTCAATAGGTTTAGAAATATAGTCATCCATTCCAGCGGAAAAACAGTTTTCATAATCCTGCGGCGTTGTATTGGCTGTCATAGCAATAATAGGAATTTTATAATTGTCTCTTCTTATTATACTTGCCGCTTCAAGCCCGTCCATTTCAGGCATCTGTATATCCATAAGAACAACATCATACTCTTTCTTGCTTAATGCCTCTATAACTTCTATTCCGTTAACAGCTAAATCGGCATAAATCCCCATCTTTTCTAAAACTTTCAAAGCAAGTATCTGGTTAAATGGATTATCTTCGGCTACCAAAACTTTGGTACCTGCAATTGGTTGATTGTTGAGATAGTCATCAAAGCTCAAAGTAGAAACAGGTTTTTCAACGGCAGAACCTTTCTCAAAAACTGTCGTAAAACAAAATGTTGTACCTTTACCATGTTCACTCTCAACTGAGATATCTCCGCCCATAAGTTCGATAAGCTGTTTTGAAATCACAAGCCCAAGACCAGTCCCTCCATATTTGCGCGTTGTTGAAGAATCTGCCTGTGAGAATGGCTGAAAAAGGCGGTTTAAACGATCTTTCGGGATACCGATGCCTGTGTCAGTTATTCTGAAATTTAGAATTACCATACTCTCTTCTCTGTTCTCGCTTGCTGACGCTTCATCTAAATTCTTTTCTCTGTTATTGCTTGCTGACGCTTCATCTGAATTTGTACAGTTCACTGTTACAGTTATCTGACCTTTTTCCGTAAATTTAACAGCATTGTTCATAAGATTTAAAATAATCTGACGAAGACGGTTAGAATCACCTTTTAAAAAACGGGGAACATTTTGATTGATATGATAGTTGAGAGAGATTCCCTTTTCAGAAGCCTTGATTCTAAGCATATCAGTCAATTTTCTGATCATAGTCTCAAGATCAAAATCAACAGATTCTAATTCTATTTTACCAGCCTCTATTTTTGAAAAATCAAGTATATTTTCGATAAGTGATAGGAGTATTTCAGAAGAGTGGAAAATCATATCAGCATATTGCTGCTGTTCGTCTGTCAGCTTGGTATCCATCATAAGCCTGCTCATGCCGATAATTACATTCATCGGAGTTCTGATCTCATGGCTCATGTTGGCAAGAAACTCAGATTTTGCAATGTTAGCAGCTTCAGCAGCAGCTTTCTCTCTTTTGAGCGACTCAATTTGTAGCTTGGCGATATTTTTTTCTATAGCAATAATATCGCTGTAGGATTTAATGGCAGACACAAGAACAGTATAAATTTTCTGTGCTGTAAGATCGGTCTTCTCTTTATAGCCGTCAATATCAAAATTATCAATAACATACCGTTCAGGAGCACTGCCGGGCTGACCCGTTCTTATAATGAGCCTGATATCTTTTAGTCTCAATTCATTACGGATATATCTTACAAGCTCAAGCCCTGCATCTTCTGTCTCCATAACCACGTCAATCATGGCTACTGCGATATCCCGCTCTTTATTTAAGATATCTCGGGCTTCCGCTGCTGAATTAGCATTGATAATTTCAAGTTTTTTACCGCCGAATTTGAAACCTTTGAGGCTTATCTGAGTAATTTCATGTATGTCGGGTTCATCGTCAACAACCATAACCTTCCACACTTCATGGTCATCTGACTTGTCAACATTAAACTGCTCTTGTTTATTAGGCAGAATAAGCTCTACTCCTGCTGAGGAGTCTGCTTTCTGTGAAGTTTCAGCCGTTTTTTTATCTTTTCTACGTATGATCTTCATAGATTACCTTTTGGAATTGGAAAACATATTAAAAACTCTGTGCCTTTGCCTTGTCTGCTCTCACATTTTATAGTTCCATGTAGATTATTAGTTACAATATTATGGCAGATATACATTCCAAGACCTGTTCCTCCTTTAGCACGAAGCGTTGTAAAAAATGGTTCAAAAACCTTTCTGACAGTCTCACTGTCCATCCCTTTTCCAGTATCAGAATAAGATATAAAAAGATTATCATTTTCCCTGTTTACCCTTATAAATATACTGCCTTTAAGAGTGCCATTATCAAACCCATGCAGCCGGCTGTTTACCAGCATGTTGAATAACAATTGACTGATATCATTTGGATTACCATATAGCTCAATCTCATCAGGGCACTCAAGCTCAATATCAATAGTTGTCTTTTTAAACTGGCTGTTCATACTAATTATGACATCGTTTATAATCTCATGCAGATTATAAACATGAAAATCGTCAACAGATTGATCTATAGCTGTCCGCTTAAAACTGCTAACCAGATTTGCCGCACGTTTCAGATTATTTATTATAAGCGGAGCACTATCTTTTATTGTTTCAAGAGATGAGATAAGCTCCTCTTCTTCAACCTCCTCCTGAGTCAGCATAGTATTAATTGACTGTTGAGCATCTGTAAGAGATGATGAAGCTGTAAGAGCAATTCCGATTGGTGTGTTTATCTCATGGGCAAACCCTGCGACTAAACGTCCAAGGGACGCCATCTTCTCAGATTCGATAAGTTTTGACTGTGCAGCTTTTAAATCAGCAAGTGTTTTGGTCAGCAGTTTTTTCTCTTTGATCAATTGACGCTGAACATTGTTAAGCTCCTGATTCAACTCCACCATCTCGCTGTTTAATCTGTCTAATTCACTGATATCGTATTCACAGAGAACCAATAAGAGTTTCTGACGGCATAAAACTTTTGCTTGAACACTTCTGCTTTTTAATTCACTTCCAGTTGTAAGTATGCCGTCAAAAACTACTCCGTCTCCATTTGTATCTGCTTTACATGCCAAAGTTTGAAAATCAGGATTTATAAATTGTTTTATATTCCCATGATCAAGACCTAAAATGTTTTTCATTCCTAAATTCATATACAAGGAATTACCAATGTATAGCTTGTCACTTCCACACTTATCATATTGGAAAAGTCCAAATGCAAATGTCCTGCTGTTTAGGAGGTGCTCATCAACATAAGGAGACCATTCTGACAACAATTTTATGATTTTTAGTTCTGGCTTCATATCGCTTAATGTTTCGGCACAGCAGGAGATATTTCCAGTTGTTTATCCGAGATATTCGTAAAATGGGGGATATTTATCGTAAACCAGTTATAAAGAGGATAGATGGCATTAAAACTCTGATCAGATAAATTTTCTTTGAGAATTTCAATCCAGATGCTTAGTTGTGCTGACCAGTAATTTGGATGAAAACCTCTTGACCGATATGAACGAAATACCCACAAAACCGTATCTGTAAGAACTTCGGCATTAGGATTGCTCATTATGGATTCTACAAACATGGCATGATTTCTATGGTTATCTTTCATCATATCGAGATTTTTCTCACCGACTAACTCTTTAATATCAGCCCTTTTTAACATTCTTTCGTTTATTATAGAGACCAATTTTTCTCGTTTTTCCTTATACTCTTGAACTGCCGATAAATTTACTATTTCAAGAGTATTAGCTGAACTTATCAAATCCTCTTTGTTCATATTGATTCAATCTCCTTAAAATTTTTGATATACTCTTCTAATGCCTCTAAGTTTGGAATATATGTGGTATTTTTAAATGTTTTAATTCTTGAATCTGCCCCCCGTTTAAAAGCCTGTCCTCCAACAATTAATGGTAATCGCTCAAAATTGCTGTTGATTAGCTCTAATGTTTTTTTGAGATTATCTATATGAAAATATACAGACATTGACAGACCAACAAGATTTGGCTGAACCTCTTTAATAAAGTCTATCAACTCCAGAGTAGGTGTGTTTGCACCTATATATATCGTATCCCATCCATTGAGTTCAAAGATATCAGCAACCATTTTGCCGCCTATCTGGTGGGGTTCATCTTCCACAGAAGCTATAACAACTCTCTTGTTGATGGTATCTCCAACAGGCAGATGAGCCGCCATCTGATTCATAAGGCTCTCTGTTATTAATGTTGTCATGTGCTCAGTAGCAACTGTTATTTTGTTATGTTCCCACAACTCTCCTACAGAGTATAATGACCTTTGAAACAAATTCTGATAGAGAGTTTTAATATCAAAATCGCTCAAGAGCAACTCATTTACTATGTTATAACAGGGTATCCGTCTGCCTTGAATCAGATTGTTAAAATATTGTCTATATTGGTCTTCGTCTATTATATTATCCATTATTTTATTGCTTAGGAATTTCAATTTAAAAATTATAGCAATTAGAAACCAGCGTGCTCTCTGCGGTCTATAATCTCTTGCTGGTGATCAGCATCAAGATCAACAAAATAGTCGCTGTAACCAGCTACTCTGACAAGCAAGTTACGATATTCATCAGGAAACTGCTGTGCTTTTTTCAAAGTTTGAGTATCGACCACATTAAACTGAATATGGTGACCATTTAGCTTAAAATAGGTTCTGATTAAAGATGCAAGTTTATCTAAATTCTCCTCGTTTTTGAGAATATCGGGTAAAAATCGTTGGTTAAGAAGAGTTCCGCCAGATTTAAACTGATCCATCTTGCTTAACGACTTTATAACAGCAGTTGGTCCATGTCTATCTGCACCGTGTGAAGGAGATGTGCCGTCAGATTCAGGAAACCCTGCAAATCGTCCATTTGCTGACGCTCCAAGCATCTTTCCAAAATAGACATGGCAGGTAGTTGAGAGCATATTCAGATGATAAACACTTCCTTTTGTATTTGCCTTGCCGTCAATAGCATCAAAAAGAGAAGCATAAACCCGCCGCATAATATCATCAGCATAGTCATCGTCATTGCCAAAAAACGGGGTCATGTTCCAGAGCCTCATGCGTAAAGGCTCATCTCCTTCAAAGTTATTTTCAAGTGCGTTCAAGAGTCTGTCCATTGTTATAGTCTTCATTGAAGAGCTTTCAGTAATGCTCACATCAGTTTTAGTTATCTCAATTCCTTCGCCAAAAACGTGTTTTTTTATTGCAGAGAGGCTGTCTGTAACAGTGCCGATCCCGCAGCACTGGATATAGTTGGTGTTATATCTTGGTCCGGCGTTGTAATAATCACGACCTTTTTCTATGCAGTCACGTATCACCACAGAGAGAAAAGGGGCAGGAGAGTAGTTTGCAAACATGCGTTCAATGTAGTTATTTACTCTGATTTTAAGATCAACAATATATTGAAGCTGTTTTACAAATGCATTGTAAAGTTGATCATAAGATGTAAAATTTCTTGGCTCACCAGTTTTTGGTCCTATCTGCCGTTTGCCAATAGGGTCAAAACCGTTGTTAAGGGCAAGCTCTAAGATTTTTGGGACATTTAAATAGCCTGTTAGAATGTAAGCCTCTTTTCCAAAAGCACCAGTCTCAATACAGCCAGAACAGCCTCCTTCACGAGCATCTTCAACTGTTTTGCCAACTCTCACCTGCTCCATTACAACAGTATCAGCATTAAAAACAGATGGATAACCATAACCTTTACGAATTACACGGCAGGCAGCTTTTAAAAAACGCTGCGGTGTTCTGTCGCTTATCTGGACATTACTTTGAGGTTGAAGCAGTTTTAACTCATCAATTATCTCAAGTATCATATATGATATTTCATTTGTACCGTCAGAACCGTCACGCTTTAATCCAGCAAGGTTGATATTAGTAAAATCGTTGTATGTTCCGCTCTCTTTGGCAGTAACTCCGACTTTTGATGGTGCAGGATGGTTGTTCACCTTAATCCAGAGGCAGCTTATAAGCTCTTTTGCCTTATCACGATCTATTGTTCTATCTTTAAGTTCTTTTTCGTAAAACGGGTATAAGTGCTGATCAAGATGTCCTGGACTCATAGCGTCCCACCCATTTAGCTCTGTAATAGTGCCAAGATGGACAAACCAATACATCTGGATAGCTTCCCAAAGATTGTCAGGTTTATAGGCAGGAACCTTACGGCATACTTGTGCAATTTTCAAAAGTTCTTCAACTCTTGAAGTATTTATATTACTGCCCTGACTTAATGTGATACTGTTTTGCTCCCATTTTTCAGCTATCTTTTTTGCAAGCTGCTCTGCAAGATCAGCATGTCTATTTGCAAAAATTATCACTGCATCACAAGATATATCCATAGCTTTAAGCTCTTCTGCCTTATCAAGAGCATCTGGATCGTTTAGATAGTCTAACCTTGCAAGGTGGGCGGCGATCTGATTTTTAAAATCAACCATTCCTTTTTCGTAAATTATTCCGTCAAGCGTAGTGTGTCCTGGTGCTCTCTGCTCCATAAATTCAGTAAAAAGCCCTGATTTATAGGCATTTTTCCAATCCTCTGGCACATGCTCAAATATTCTGTCACGCATGGTACGACCACGCCAGTATGGAATAACCTCTTGTGCATATTTTTCTATATCTTCCTGAGCAACCTTAAATGGAGTCATTGAGCGGCTGTTCAATATTTCAAGGTCTTGAACAGAGTGGCAGTTCAACTCAGGAAAGGTTGATGTAGCTTTAGGAAAAGGTCCTCTCTCTCCCACAATCAGCTCATCATCTCCAATATAAATCGCTTGTTTCTCACACAGATTCTTAAAATTAAGTGCTCTTAATACGGGTATTGAATATTTTCCGTAATTCTCTTTATAAAACTCAGTTTCTAAAAGTGACCTCTCAATTGAAATTGATGGAACTGCATTAAAACTTTGCTCTCTTAAATGTTCAATTCGTCTGTTCATAAGTCCACCATTAGCTTGAATTTGTAATTGTATTGCATCTTCACTTAATATCTTTGACTACATGATTTTTAAACCTTATTATCTGCTGTTCGTAGTAATCTTTTTTATCATCGGCATTTTTAAGTGCCTCTTGTGCTGCTTCAAGAGCCTCTTTGTAAAGCCCATTTACAAAACATGCTTCTGCGTATGTATCAAGCAGATGAGAAGGGATTTGGGACTCTATTGACAACTTATTTAAGTTAGGTACATTTTCTTTTAATGCGGCTATTTTCTTCTCTACCTCTAATGCCTTTGAGGCAAGTTCTAATGCCTTTGGATAATTTTGAAATGAGATATCAGAACAGGTTGCGTAGAGCCATGCAAGATTATTGAGTGCATGGCTGTTGTTAGGATCAATTTTGATTACAGTTGTGTAATATGAAACTGCCTTGTCAAATTGATTTTTATTGTAATAGTAATCTGCGGCTAACAGCAGAATTTCTGTATTATGAGGAGTTACTTCAATCTGCTTACTTAAAATTTTCTCTGCAAGAAATCCATTTATCTGCTCTTTACCCTGTCCGAAGTTAAAATAATATCCTGCACCGCATACCATCATAATAATTACAATATACACTTGAACCATCAATTTTACTTTTTTATGATGTTTATCAATATGTTCAGGATTGAGTTCACACAGATTCAAAAAGTCAACTCTCTCTTTTATGCTGTAATGATGCCAGTTAGGCTTGTCCCAAGTCTGACGGTTAGCACCCGCAATTCTGTAGAATGTTCGTATAAGAGCGGAAGCATCTGGCAGATAGCGATATACATGGATGTCTGCCTGACGTTCAAAGTTTCGCATAAAAAATCCAAATATATAACGAAAATAGAGCAGAAAAACGAGGATAAGAATCGTACTTAACATAAGCGTGATGCCTGTTTCATGGCTGATACCTATAAACGAGATCAGATTTAAAAGCGGGTCAGAATAGTAGATTAGAATCACAGGGTCAAACAGAGAATAGACACATGCAATATATCCAGCAAAAAAAAGAAGATAAAAATGGATATGACGCTGCTGGATATGACCGATCTCATGCACAATAACAGCATCAATTTCCTCAGGTTCAAGCCTGCTGATCATTGCTGGTGTAACTAATATATATCGGTACTTTCCCCAAAGACCCATCACGCCGGCAGTAATCATTGAGCCTCCAAAAAGTTCCCATTTGAGGATATCAGCGTATTTAAGTTTTGCACGGCTGCATAATATCTCTATTCTTGTTCTGACAAATCCCTGTTCAAGTGATGTGCAGCCCCATATTTTTTGGATTAACAGAGGTCCAAAACATGCAACTGCAACCATAAAAATCAGCACATAACATATTTCACCCTGAGGAGTTGCAAGAAAGCCTTTAGGCTGTTCAAACGGTATAAGTTCAATCAGATCCGCGGTAAGAGATAGAAGAAACCATGGCAGCAGGGCTGGAAGAGAAAATGAAATATTGGAGAGAACAAACTCTTTTTTCGAGACATAGCCTGTAAAATACTGTTTTTGAATATTCCAGGCTGAATACCAGACAACTACTAAATATAACAGGAAAAGAGCGAGAAATAGGAGTGCCTCAAGAGTTGGGAATATTTTAAAAAGCCATATATCATCAAGCAGTAGATTAAGTCTTAGGATATAGAGATCACAGGCAAACAGAATAAGTGCCAAAATAGAGAGCCTTGATAGCGTCTTCTCTACGTAATGATCCAAATTCTGAATACCTGTCTTGGCAGCATTACGCTCTAACCTTTTAAATGCAGTATTGCAGATAAGGGCAAATACAGACGCAAGCAATAGAGCTGTCCAGACAGCATTGTTATCAGTTTGAGTCTCTGCTGATGGAAATCCGCTTGTAGAGTAGATGATAAGTGCTACAAGAAAGTATATAAAATTGGAAAACATTTAAAATTTTACCTATCAAGATTTAAAAGCTATCTGGTTATTCAGGAATTTAAATCCAACAATAATTGCAGGGAAGCTGTTTACGTTCTTATAATATAACTATCTGAAAACAGATGCAATAAGATGGCTGTCAGCCTCTGGTTAGATTTAGTGTAGCCTTTTTAGATTATGCCTGTTCTTGCAAATGTTGAAACTACAATCCATGATTTTACATCAAATTTTATATCTGGAGTCTCAAGCAGTTTTTGTGCATCTTCAGATGAAATCATCAATACTTCGATATCTTCAGAATCTTCATTCCACTCAATAGAAGGTTTACCAGAACATATCACATAAACTAATGAGATAGATTCATCTGTCATGCCAGAAGAGGAGTAAATGGCTGGACTTCGCCTGATAATTTTGACAATTTCAAGTCCAGTCTCCTCTTTCAGCTCTCGAACTGCTGTCTCTTCAATCTCTTCGTCTCTGTCCATAAGCCCAGCAGGAAAGCCATATTGGTAAGCTCCAAGAGGAACGCGGAACTCCTTTATCATCACCAATTTTTTATACTCTTGATGAAATGGAATAATCACCACAGCACTGGGCTTGCAACTTTTGCTCTCCTCATTCAACATAACTTGAGGCTCTTTTGACCTTGATGCAAATATCCATGATTTAAGAGTGCCTGTTCTGTCTTTATATTTGTTAGAAAATAGGTTAAGATGTTTAAAGTCCGTCAGTTGCTTTACTTCTAAAATTTTCATAAGAGTTCACCCTTTTATGTTTTAAGTTTTAGTCTATAATATTGAATTTATGTTATCTGAGTTTGTAGTTTTAGTCTATTAACTTTATAATGGTCTTATTAAATTAATGAAAAGTAAATTCCAAATATTTCCACCTACCCGCCTGTTTGTAACTATTCAATCCAAACTTGTTTTTGCATTTATGGTATTAAGTCTTATTCCTTTTTTAGCAATTGGGATACTCTCTTTTATCACTTCAAGCAAATCTATCTCTTCTCTTGCCTTTGAACAATTAAACAGCGTAAGAGAGGCTAAAAGGGTGCAGGTAGAAAATTTTTTTGAAGAACAGCAAAAGGATTTAGGATTTCTTATTGATGCTGTAAAAAGCATGAAACAGGCAGCTTTTCAAAGGCTCAATACTGTTCAAAACAAAAAAAAATCTGAACTGACTCAATATTTTAGAAACTGCATCAGCGATATTAGAGTCCTTACTGCAAGCGGAACTCTAAGAGATGCCATTACTGACTTCTCATCTATAACAAACCACAATGACTCTTTTGAGCAGTCTTTGTACAATTTTTTTGAAGATGTCAAATATAGCGACCTTTTGAGTCAGTTTAGAGAAAATTATAAATACTATGATTTAATGCTTATAAACCACGAAGGAACGGTTGTATTTTCTATTAAAAAAGAGTCTGATCTTGGCGAAAATATTTTTAATAACAGTGCATTAATGAACAGCTCGCTTGTGAACTGTTTTTCAAAATCAATACGTTCCTCCAACATTAGCTCGTTTAACCGCCATTCTGTCATTATGCAGGATTTCCAGAAATATGAACCATCAGAAGGTCGGCACATAGTGTTTCTAAGTGCCCCCATTTTTGAAAGCAATGGCATGCCAGTCGGAATAGTTGTTCTTAAGATAGACAAAAATGCTGTTAATACAATCGTTCAGAATCGTCAGGATATGGGCAAAAACGGAGAGACCTACCTGATTGGCGATGCAAATGGCATAACTACCTATAAAAGTGATCAGGTTGTTAAATCTGGACGTATAGGACAAAAGGCAGATGATATTGATATTGATATTAAACGTAAAATTAATATCAATAAACAGCCAAATGGCAAAAATACAAAATCCTTTGGACCAGTGATAGAAAATAGTATTAACGGCAAGATAGAAATTACAAGATATGACATCCTTGATATTCCCGGTTTAGAGTGGATAATCGTTACATCCATGTCCTTAGAAGAGGAGATTGCACCAGCATTATCAAAAAAAGATGACTATTTTAGCAAGTATGCCAAGGTTTATGGGTTCAGCGATATTCTTCTAATCTCTGCAAAAGGAGATATGTTTTATTCTGCATTTGATGCTCAAGAGTATGGTACTAATCTTGTGGATGGTCCATTTACAGAGACTGGTAGTGCCAAACTCTTCAATAAGATATCTTCAAGCGGTAATTTTGAATTTGTAGGGTTCTCCTCGTCATACAATATCTATGGATATGAGACATCTTTTCCAGACTCATTTTCTGCTAACCCTTTTGCTTTCATTGGTAAACCTCTTATTGATGATAACGGAAAAGTTGAGATTATTGTTGTTCTCAAGATTTCTCTTAGTATGATCGACCAGATTATGAAGCAGAAGACTGGTATGAGCAGAACCGGCTCTATATACTTAGTTGGAACAGACGGATTCAGCCGTTCATCTCTTCCAAAATTCACGGGAACATCCAATACTTACGAATCATTGAACAATAACGAATCCGTTGATTCTGAATCCATCCTTCTTATCAGGCGTGTGAAAAGTGAATCTGTAACTAATGCTCTATCTGGTATTAGCGGAAATAAGATGATAACCGATTACAGAGGCGTTGAAGTTCTTTCATCATACGCTCCTCTAAATATTTTTAATACCAGATGGGGAATTATAGCTGAAATTGACAAAAAAGAAGCCTTTGCAGGATTGACCACTTTAAAGAGAAATGCTCTTTTTATAGCACTATTTTCATTTTGTTTTATTGTAGTAATATCTGTTCTTATTGCCCGCCATTTTGCAAAGCCTATTGCACAGCTTACAGAAAGTGTCCATCAATTAAAAGCCCGTAATTTTGACACAACAGTTAATATTAGAACAAACGATGAGCTTGAATCTCTCGCACAGGCTTTTAATGATATGGCATCAGAAGTAAAAAAATACTCTCTTGAGCTTGAGTGTAAAGCATCAGAGATCAAGCAATATTCAGATGCACTTGAATTAAAAATGGATATTTTGAAGAAGACAGAGGAAGAACTTCGTAATATCAACAATCTTCTGACTGCTGTAATGAACGGCACCACAGATGCTATTTTTCTGAAAGATATTGATGGACGGCATCTTGTGGCTAACACTTCTGCCTGTAAAGCATTAGGAACAACAATTGAAAATCTTATAGGAAAAAGTTCTCAGGAATTTCTGACGACTGAAAGTGCTGCCAACGTTGAATATTTTGACAACTTAATTATTAAATCAGGCAGACATATTATATCTGAATTGGAGATACCATTACCTGAGATTGGTAGTCAGTGGTGGCTTACAAACAAAAGTCCTTATTACGACAGCGATGGTAATGTCATTGGTATTATTGGAATAGGTCACAATATAACAGAGCATAAAATTGCGGAGCAGGAAAAGAAAATGCTTGAAACCCAGCTTCGCCAGTCTCAGAAAATGGAGGCTATTGGAACTTTAGCTGCTGGAGTTGCCCATGATTTTAATAATATCCTATCAGCGATTCAAGGCTATTCAGAGATGGTGATGTATGAGCTTCCTGATTTCAGTTCTGAAAAGATGTCAATGGAAAAAGTTCTATACGCATGTCATAGGGCAAAACAGCTTATACGTCAGATACTCGCATTCAGCCGTACATCTCCTGAAGAGTGCCTTGTCCCTCTGAATATCCATGATATCTTAGAAGAGACCATTCAGCTTATTCGTGCGTCAACACCTGCCACCATAGAGATACTAACTGATATCAGCCATAACTGCGGTGCTGTTCTTGGAGACTCTACCCAACTACATCAGATCATTATGAATCTGTGCACCAATGCTGCATACTCTATGGATGAAAAAGGCGGTGTGATGACTGTCAGCTTGAATGTTGATAAGTTGACCAAAGCGGATTTAGATATGCCTTATATTACCAGCAGAAACTGCCTTAATGGCGAGTCAATAAAACCAGGAAAATATATTGTAATGTCAGTACATGATACAGGCAGTGGCATTGCACCTGAAAATATAGATCGTATTTTTGATCCCTATTTTACAACAAAACCCACTGGAAAAGGTTCAGGCATGGGACTTGCCGTTGCTCAGGGCATTGTGCAAAAAAACGGGGGTATAATTACAGTTGAAAGTACACCAAAAAAAGGGACAACCTTCAAAGTATGGCTTCCACAAATTGAAAATAAAAATGAGATTGATGATAATGATAACAACTTTTTTCAAAACCAACAAGATGCGACTTCTCAAGCATCAGATAGTAGTAATTTTTGCATTAGCAATAGCAGTAAGTTTACCACTGAAGGAGAACACACAGGAGGAGGCAGTTTCAATATTACAGGAATTTATTATAATAATGATTTGCCAAGAGGAACTGAGCAAATTCTTATAGTTGATGATGAACCAGACCTTATTGAGATTACTACCCACAGGCTTGAAAGTCTTGGTTATACAGTTACGGGTATGACAAGTAGTCCTGATGCACTTATAATGTTTGAGGCAATGTCTGATAAGTTTGACCTCATAATTACTGACCAGACTATGCCAAAACTTACAGGTGCTGAACTTGTTAAAAAGATAATAGCGATAAGGCAGGATATGCCAGTTATTCTCTGCACCGGCTACAGTACTAAAGTAGATGAAACAAAAGCAGAAAATATAGGGGTTAGAGAGTTTCTGCTCAAGCCTGTTGACTACCGTGAGCTTGCTTTTGCTGTCAGAAGGGTTCTTAATGGCTTTTCGTCTAAGAGTAATCGATAAAATTTTTATGTAAAAAATATCAAATTTTTCTTTTCATCTTGCTACACGATGTAATGGCAGCCAATTGATTTTTTATGTCTTATAGCCGCATTAACTATTATTGAGGCATTGACTACTCCGTTTCTAAGTTCAATGATCTGACGGTTAAGTTTGGCTGCTTTGTAAAACTGAAAAATTCTGTGTGCATGATAGTTCAAATCCGCACCTGCACGCTCCAACCCTTTGAGATTTCGTACAATTCCAGCATAGTTCCACATGGTTAGTTTTATTAACCTCCAGTCTTGATGAAACAGCAGCGGGTCAAACTCTTCGTAACAATCAGGAGATTCCCAGTCAGGAATATTATCGAGCCTTTTCTTAGATATTTCGCTGAAATTTGAATGTATATGGTCAGCAGCCTGTTTTGCCCACATAAGCCCCTCAAGCAGAGATGTTGAAGCTAAACGATTTGCACCATGAAGCCCTGTGCAGCTTGTTTCTCCAATAGCATACAGATTAGGAAGGGTAGATTGTCCAAACAGATCAACTTTAATTCCACCGCAAAAATAATGAGCTGCTGGTACAACAGGAATCGGCTCTTTAGTAATATCAATCCCCCCTTTAAGGCATGTAGTGTAAACCTTGGCAAACCGTTCAGAAATGGGACGTTCACCTTTATAGTTTGATGCAATATCAAGCATCATAAATTCGGTACCGCTTCTTCCCATCTCCTCATATATCCCTCTTGCCACAACATCACGCGGAGCAAGATCACCAAGAGGAGAGTATTTTTCCATAAAATGTTCGCCCTTGTGGTTAAAAAGTTTTGCCCCTTCCCCTCTTAATGATTCTGAGATAAGAAATCTTTTAATATCTCTGTGATAAAGTGATGTCGGATGGAATTGAACAAACTGGGCATTAATAATCTCTGCTCCAGCCCTGTATGCCATGCTCATACCATCGCCGGTTGCAGACGCAGGATTTGTGGTGTGCTGATACAGTTCCCCAAGTCCTCCTGCTGCCAAGATCACACGATGGGCAAAAAAGGTCTCAACACGCTTCTGTTCATTGTTAAGAGCATAAAATCCCATAACTTCGCAAGGTTGATACATCTCTTGAGTGTCTCTTGACTGATGGTTGTTTGTAATAAGATCAATAGATGTGAATCCTTTAAAAATCGGAAGGTTTATTTTTTTAGCGTAATTGATAAGAGCCATCTGAATGGTATCACCTGTATGATCTGAATAGTGTAGAATCCTCCGTCTGGAGTGGGCAGCCTCTTCAGTGTAATCTAAATTTCCTGCTAATGTCCGCGTAAATTCAATTCCAATTTTATTGATCAGAAAATCAAATACAAGTTCTGGACCTTTCCTTGCAAGGAGTTTTACAGCCTCAAGGTTGTTGTAACCGCAACCAGCTCTTAAAATATCAGCCTCTAAAAGTTCAGGACTATCTGCCTTTTCCCATGCAATAATACCTCCTTGAGCATAGTTAGTTGCAGTTTTATCAGCAGCATCTTCTTTTGTTATCGCTACTGTGTTAAGCCCATACTCTTTCAACATAATTGCAGCAGAAAGACCTGCTATGCCAGTACCAATTACGACTACATCATAAAAATGTTTCATTTTACTCTCTCCAGCATACGATTAAAGAGGCTCATATTCTACGCATTATTTTTTTATCTAATTGCAACCTAACAAATATAACAACTTCTATTCATTAATCACTTTTTTCCACAATATCGATCATTAACTGCAATGCCTTTTTGGCATCTTCTCGGTATTTTTCTTGAACTGTTATCTCATCTAATTGAATATCTGATTGCTTATCTGGATTATCACTTTTATTTAAGCGATGCTGTAAAACAGATTCGAGTGTATTTTTAAGTTTAGCAAGTGTGATTTTGCTCATGTTATGGCAAACTGACTTACGAAGAGGAACAACTGTTTTATCTTTAAATTGATCAGCCATTCTCTCAACAAATCTTAACTCCGTACCAACTGCCCACACACTGCCTGCTTTGCCAGCCTTCACGGTTTTCCAGATCATTGATGTAGAGCCTGAATAGTCAGAGGCATTTACAACATCTTCGCTGCATTCAGGGTGAACAATTACATTAATATCTTTTTCGCTTATTGCCTTAGAAATTCTTGCTGGAATAAAATTTGTTAAATCATTAATTGTATTGCCTTGACTTTGGCTGTAAGTTTGACGGAATGAATTAATATCATCTACTGTAAAAACCTTGTGAACATGACAAAAGCCGTCCCATAGGAACATTTTTGCTGTTTTAGGATTGCCGCCTTTTATAGACATGTCTCGTTCAATGGTTATAATTTCATCCTTGCCAAGTCCAAGCCTGTTAGCAGTATTAATGCCAAGATTATAATCAGGTGCAAAAAAGAGAGATTTGCCCTGATCTAAAAAGTGTTTAACAATCCTTGCAGCATTGGAACTTGTGCAGACAGTCCCACCTCTTGAACCGCAAAATGCCTTCATATCAGCGTAGGAGTTCATATATACTACAGGAATTATCTCTCTATCGCACAGTGAAGAGATGTTTGCATAACATTTTTCTGCTTGAACCGCATCAATCATCTCTGCCATCGGACAGCCTGCGGTTCTGTCAGGAATTAGTACCTTCTGATAAGGTTTTGCAAGCAGAGCAGCACCTTCAGCCATAAACATCACTCCGCAAAAGACTATATATTCAGCGTCATTTGCAGCACAATCAACAGCCAATTTATAAGAATCCCCAAGAAAGTCTGCCATCTTTACAATCTCGTCCATCTCATAATGGTGAGCTGGTATCACAACGGAATTACCAAGACTCTCTTTTATTGCCATTACTTCTTTAAATAGATTATCTGTCATTTTAACTCTTATTCCTAAATTTTTTATAAAAAACGACAATTCCACCCCTTAGAGAGAATTATAACAAAGAACAGATGCTTTTTATCGCTTTACATCTCTCTATTTCAAATTTTACGCAAAGAGAAGTCAAATGCAGTTACACTGTGGGTCAATGAACCAACAGATATATAATCAACATCAGTTTGGGCAACCTCTTTTATTCTATCAAGAGTCATGTTGCCAGAGGCTTCAGTTGCAGCTTTACCATTAACTATTTTTACAGCCTCTTTCATTGTGCCAATATCCATATTGTCAAGCATGATTATATCGACATTTGAATCCAACGCCTCTTGAACCTCTTGTAATGTTCTGGTTTCAACTTCAATTTTAAACTTATCTCCCCACTTACTTCTTACTTTCTCAACAGCTTTGGTTATACTGCCAATTCCATCTGTATGGTTATCTTTAATCATAACCATATCATAAAGCCCCATTCTGTGGTTAGTGCCTCCACCACATTTGACAGCATATTTTTGAAGCTGCCTCCACCCTGGAAGAGTCTTACGAGTATCTAATATTTTTGTCTTATTATTTGAAATTGATGAAATTAAATCTGTCCACTTTCTAACCTCTGTGGCAATACCACTTAAATGGGAGATAAAGTTGAGTGCCACCCGTTCGCCTTTTAGAAGAGTATTGATTGAGCCGTCAATTTTTGCAACCTTCTGCCCTTTTTTTAAAGTGTCGCCATCTGAAAAGTAAAACTCAATTTGAGATTCTCTATTAATAGATATTTTATCACTATATTTTTTGTCAACATAACTAAATGCACGAGTAAAGATATCTGCTCCGCAAAGCACGCCGTCCTGCTTTGCTATAAGCCAGTAGGTATCAGTTCTGCTATCGGTAAATACGGCATCAGTTGTGATATCTCCTAAATCGCCTAAATCTTCTTCAAATGCCATTTCAAGTAGTTTTTCTATCATAGCTTTTTACCCTGTCAATATTAATAAGAGTGCTGCTGTCCAAAAAACCTGCCAGCAGGAGAGAGGAAGAGAGCTTTATAAATTTACTTCCATTTATAAAGCTGCGGAAATTCAAAACATGTATCAAAACCTTCTCTTTCTAAAATATTAATTCCATACTCCATATTAACTCCGATATCGCTTACTCCATGTGAGTCATCTCCAGGTACAACTCGTATTCCCATCTTTTTCGCCTCTGCAAGAATAGGGGCAGATATATATGGTTCTGATGCACCTTTCATAAGTGCCCTTAAATTAAAATCCATAATCAGATTGCTCTTTTTTATCAATTCGAGATTTCTTATGATACTCTGCCAGATTGCAGGTTTTTTGAGTCTTTCAGGGTAGGCTTCATCAAAAATTCTTATTAAGTCAAAATGTCCAACCACAGCGGGGCTAATAGTTTTGAGCATCTCATACTGTATATCAAAATATCGGCAATATAGATTATCAATTCCGCCGACAGAATCTGCTGCATAGCTATAATTATCTTTTGAGTAATCAATGCAGATATCTTCTATATGATTATCAGAATAATGGTAAACTGAAATATGGTGAACAGAGCCAACTATGTAATCAGGTTGGAAGTGTCTTATAAGATAAGGGATAAACTCCTTATACCCACTGTAAGTTTCTGTCTCAAAACCAGTAAACATTGTGATACTATTTTTGTATTTTTTTTGAAGTAATCTGCAATTCTTAATGTATTCCATAAATCTTATGGAAAGTGTTGCAGCATCAAGTTCAGCAAGTGCTTCGTCAGGGTATCTTAACTCATTAGAAACAGGGTAGATATGCTCTGTAATTCCAACCCATTTAAAGCCGCACTTAATATATTGCAAAACAATCTCTTCAAGAGTGTCTCTTGCATGGTTGCAGAACTCTTTGCTGTGTCCACCGTGAACTGATACATGGTTTCTATTTTTCATAATGATATTGAGGTATCACGGCTTTTATATAAAATCAAGTTTTTCAATAGTGTATCAAATTCTATATTATTTTAATGTAACAATAAGAGTATGTGCTTATAATATTTAGATTTGAAATGGCTTGACACTTCTCACATAGCCACATAGATTACTCAAAAATATATACAATTATCTGGAAAGAGGGATATTGTTATGGAACAACATAAGATTCTTATAGTTGATGATGACCCTGATGTGCTGCTCTCTTTGTCTGATTTATTAAACGATGAAGGATTTGAAGCAAAGCCTGTTAATTCTGGTGAGGAGGCTCTTGATGTCTTTTTAGTTTTCAATCCGTCAGTAGTTATTACAGATATGAATATGTCAGGTATGAGCGGGCTTGAACTTTTGCAGGCACTGAGAAAACTCAATCCCTATGTTCAGATTATAATTATTACAGGATATGCCAGTATCAAAAATGTTGCTGAAGCTATGTCCAATAATGGTGCATTCGCCTATTTTCAAAAACCTGTTACAGATTTTGAAATATTTTTTTCAACTATACGTCAGGCTTTTGAAAAAGAGCGGCTTATCAGGGAAAATTATCACTGGGAAGAGCGGCTCAAAATGGCAAATGCGAGATTTGAAACCATTTTTGAAAATATGGATGCTGTAATATATGTGGCAGATATTAATACTTACGATCTTCTTTATGCAAATTCAAAGTTTAAAACTCTATTTGGTAACTATAAAGAGCAAAACAGCAATGGTAAAAGAAAAAAATGTTGGGAACTTTTGCAGAAAATAAATAACGGTCCCTGCCCATTTTGCACCAACTCAAAGATTGTTGATGCTAATGGAAAACCTTTAAATCCATATACTTGGGAATTTTATAATCCAGTAGTAAAAAAATGGTTCAGCATAAAGGATCAGGCGATTTATTGGCATGATGGACGTGTTGTAAGGCTTGAAACCGCAATGGATATTACACAATATCATAAGATGTCCCGAGAAGTTGAAAAATCGAAAAGATTTCAGGCAGTAGGAGTTCTTGCAGGAGGTATTGCCCATGATCTTAATAACACTCTTGCTACAATACTTGGCAATATAAATCTTGCACAATTAATATCATCTGATCCAGCGTCAGAAGATTATTTTGTGGCTGCTGAGAGTGGAATTATGCAGGCAAAGACTCTTTCTGGTAAACTTTTAGCTCTTGCTAAAGGAGACGCTCCAGTAAAAACAGTTGTTGACATGAGGGATATTTTGAACAGCTTTATAAGAGAAAATCAGTTCAGCTCCGAGGTTGTTTTTACCATTCGGGATGAATCAAAAGATTCTAACTCCTCCGCATCTGATTTCAATCTTGCTAAAAAGTCAGATTTTAATATTAATGCAGATGCAGATCAGATTAAGACAGCTATCTATAATATTGTCATCAATGCCAGCGAATCCATGAATCTTAAAGGCAAAATTAATGTTGAACTTAAACGCTATTACAGTGGAATGAGAAACTGTGACTATGTGATGACAAGTATCCAGGATACTGGCAAAGGTATAGCATCTTCAAACCTTGATAAAGTATTTGATCCCTATTTCTCCACCAAATTTCAGGGTAAAGAGAGAGGAACCGGTCTTGGTCTTTCAATTGCCTACTCTATAATAAAAAAGCATGGCGGTTACATTGATATTGACTCTGTTGAGGGAAAAGGAACGCAGGTTGATGTGTGTTTGCCTGCTGTTTTTTGAATAATTAGAGTCTCTGAATAATATACAAAAAGGTAGGCAATCTGCTTAAAGTTTTCAATCTGTTAAACTCGAATAGAACCTCTCTGGATGGTTTATTTATACGAAGCGGGGATAGATAAACCGCCCCTTTCTCTTTTGGTCTCTTGATACTTTCTCTTACAAGTCTTAAAAAAGCAGGATAGTGCCCTGCTGGCAAATTCTCATCCATAATAAAATTTGCGGTTATCTCAACGTTGTCAAAAAGAGAGTTTATTCTCTGAATCTCCATAAATGCCTCTTCAACCTGCAAGGCAGACAGCGGTTTTCCAATCAAATCAAGCGTATCTTGATCCGCTGATTCTAACCCTATATTGATATAACTTCTGTAAGGCAGTCTGTTAAGCAATTCAAAAAGTTTATGGTCAGCATTCATAAGAGAGCCCACACTGCCAAACATGAAGAGATTTGCCCCTTTCATGTAAGACTTATCAAATTGAAAGTGTTTATAAGCCTCTTCTGCTGCTGTAATGATAGTATCAATTCCTCCGTCTAAAGAGCTTCCTGCATTCAAACCATCATGATCTCCAAGAAAAATGGAGTTGTAGTTTATAATATTGTGTCCATATATCTCTTTTAATTGTTCGATCTGCTCTTTTATCTGGTTAAAACTTCTTACTGCAAAGGGTCTGTCAGATTTTACGCGGCAAAATCTGCATTTATAAAGACAACCGTCTGATATAATTAGAGGTATGATGTCGTAATCAACATGACGGGCATCAGGGGGCATAACTGTGACTCGGCAGCCTGATGCGTTAAAGAGAGCTTCAGTTTTTTTTTGAAGAGATTGAGGAGTGTTTTTAAGAGCAGACTCAAGAAACTCAATAAAATTATGATAATTTTCAAGATTGTGCTCTTTAGCTCTATCATCCAATGAGAATCGCTTTAAATCGCTATTGTGAGATGATTTCCTACTGTTTTTCACACTATCTAAAGATTTACCGATAATCTCATGCCATGACGACAGAAGTTGATTAACTACTGGTTCATCAAATGGTTTGCCCCCGATGAGTGAGTTGGTAGGGTAGGGGAGGTTTGGAAGATAATACTCACCGATAGATTCAAAAACTCCTGTATAGCCTCCTGTTGAGTAGTATATCCAGTCGTTTCCCATGGATCGCTTGAGCCATTCAGACGGTTGAAGCCATTGCCTGTCTTTACTCTTTGCCCTTACGATCTCATGGTTTAGATTAAATTGAAGTATGGCATCAGAGGTCTCAATTTCAGAGAAGATGCCATACTTTAACGGAAAGCTGATTTTTGTATATTCATCAGCTCCTCGTTTGTTAAGGGTGATTTTGCAATAAGGGATTGATAATGTGTTAAACATTTTTACAACTTAAACCTAAATCATTTTGCGTATTGAACTCTTAATACTTTTTTATCTAATTTACCCACGCCTGTTTTTGCAATAGTATCAACAAATATGACTCTATCAGGAATTCCATACTTAGGGATATTGCCCTTTTCAAATTCATTTACAAATATCTGTTTGATCTCCTGTTCAAAATCTTGACCTTTGTATGCATCTTTCAGTACAGCCAAAATAATAGGACGCTCTCCCCATTTCTCATCAGGAACACCAATAGCAGCAGATTCACTTACAGCAGGATGCTGGCTTATTATATCTTCAAGTGTCAAAGAAGATATCCATTCTCCACCAGTTTTGATAACATCTTTTAGCCTGTCTGTAATTTTAAGATACCCCTCTTCGTCAATATAGCCAACATCTCCAGTGTGAAGCCAGCCATCAAACCAAAGTTCTTCACTTTTTTCAGGATTATGCAGATATCCTTGAGTAAGCCAAGGTGCTCTTGCCACAACCTCACCAGTATGAACACCGTCATGTGGAACAGGGTTTCCTAAAGGATCAACAATCTCAATGTCAATCATTGGAATTGTAAGACCTGTTTTACATCTAATATCAATTTGTCTCTCTTCGTCCCAATCAAACATGTGTGGCTTAAGATGAGCAACCGTCAGAATAGGACAAGTCTCTGACATACCATATGCTGTGTATAGGTTTATTTTTGCGTTTAATCCAGCTTTGCAAAGACCTTTTGAAAGAGCGGAACCCCCAATAACAACCTTCCAATTTGAAAGATCAATTTTGTTAATAATCGGAGAGTTGACCAGCATGTGGATAATTGTAGGAACGCAGTGAGAAAAAGTCACCTTATTACCAACAACAAGTTTAAGAATCATCTCTGGTTCATATCTGCCAGGATATACCTGTTTGTTGCCAAGCATGGTAAAGAGATAGGGCATTCCCCACGCATGAACATGAAACATCGGAGTCAGTGGCATATAGACATCAGCAGAGGTCATAACAGCTTGAGAATGAATAGCACATAATCCTGTCATCAATCCATAGGTGTGTAGAACAAGCTGTCTGTGGCTGAAATATACACCTTTAGGGTTTCCTGTGGTGCCTGATGTGTAAAAAGTGGTAGCTCTGGCATTTTCATCAAAATCAGGAAAATCATAACTATCACCAGCTTCTTTTAGGATATCTTCGTATATCCCATCAAATTGAATTGATGTTTGCAGCTCTTTATCTGTCTCTTTAATAAGAATTATCTTTTTGACAGTCTCTATCTTATCTTTGATAGGCTCAAGCAGAGGTACAAGCTCAGAGTTGACAATAATAACATCATCTTCTGCATGGTTTATTGTGTATAAAAGCTGTTCAGGGGATAGTCTAATGTGCACTGTATGAAGGATTGCCCCCATCATTGGAACAGCAAAATAGCACTCAAGATAACGATGGCTGTCAAAATCCATCATTGCAACTGTATCGCCTTGCTTTACACCAAGAGCTTCAAGGGCATTTGCAAGTTTTGCAACTCGCTTATGCAAATCCCGATAGGTGTATTTCATCTGGTCCCTGTATATGATCTCCTGATTTGGTGAACGGATCAGAGAATTTCTGAAGATGTTCTTTATTAAAAGAGGATAAGTGTAGGCTGATTCACATTTTTCAATGATTTTTACTCCCATGATGCGTTTTCTCTCCTATGATTTTGTGATTATAAATAAATAAGCCTTATACCTCCCCACTCTTAGAAAGGTAAGGGCTGTTAACTTTTTATCATGCTTTTTCAAGTATAAAGTCCGCCTGAACTTCACCGCCAAGAATGTGCTTTTCAAAAACCTGTTTTGCCTTTGCTGGATCCATTTTTTGATAGACTGTAGGCTTTTCGATGCCTTTGACATGAACCGTCATATTAGGTTCAGTGCTGCACTCCCCAATACATTCTCCAGCCAAAATTCTTATATCAGCTTTTTCAGACGCTGCTTTTGCCTCAAGAAGTGCCTCCATAACTTTTCTTGCACCAGTTTCAATACCACAATTATCCATGTGAACAGTTATTGTAACAGAAGCCTCTCCACCACGTAAAGCCAAAGTATGAGCAGCCTTCTCCTTAATTTTTTTAAGATCATCAATAGTTAATTTTGCCATCTGATTTATTCCCCTATTCATTATACTATTTTGATTTTTATTGTATTGCTTTTAATGATCAATTATACATGATTTATATAAATAATTTTAGTCCATAAAAATGAATGTACTTTTAATAGCATACAAATCAACATAATCATAAAAAAAATATTGTTTAATCATAAAAAAAAGATTTTCCATAACATTAAATTTAAGGGGAATTTATATTGACACCTAATGAGATAGAAAAATTAAGTTTTGCTATTATTGAGAAAGAAGCTGGAGAACATACATTTAATCAACAAGAGTGGCAGATTGTTCAAAGAATGATCCATACGTCTGCTGATTTTGAATACATAAAAACTGTAAGGTTTCATCCTTATGCAATATCTGCTGGTATAGAGGCTATAAAAAAGGGTTCAACATTAATCACAGATACCAATATGGCTCAAGCAGGTATCAGAAAAGGTGAAATATCAATGTTTGGCGGAAAGGTAATTTGTCTGATAGGTGATGAAGATGTGGCAGATCGGGCAAAAAAAGAGGGAATTACAAGAGCCGTTGCCGCAGTTGATAAATCTGTTGATATTTCAAATATGCTTAATAAAGATTTAACAGATTCTAATAATCTAAAAAGCAGCAATATATTGAGCAATATCATATATGTAGTTGGTAATGCTCCTACAGCCCTATTACGTATTATTGAGCTTCTAAAGAATGGAAAAATTAAACCATCTCTTATAATTGGACTGCCAGTAGGGTTTGTAAATGCAGCTGAATCAAAAGATGACCTTATACAGCTTGGCTATCCCTATATTTCTAACATAGGAAGAAAAGGAGGGTCAAATGTTGCAGCAAGTATTGTAAATGCTTTGGCAATAATGGCTGCAAGGAGTTGATCGTAATAAAATTTCAGCAAGATTGATTATATTATGGCTGAAAAGCTAAAGCAGGATGTGCTCGCCCAACTGACAGACTGGTGGGCGAGCCAGATTCAGCAGTAGAGAAACAGACAGGATGTTGTACCAAAAATATCCCACCTCCCAATTATCCCGTAATAAACTTAAAAATATATCTCACAACAGGATAAAGGGCTTCCTCCATGAATGTCCATTTTTTTATTTTAACCAGAATCAAAAACGCCACAAAAATATAGGGGATGGCTTTTATAATATATTTGGGGAAATTCTTGATAGTTGATCTAATAAAATCTGTAGGAAAAAAGAGCGAGATTATAGAAAAAATAATATACCCGCCAGCAAGAGGCGGTACGGGAATGCAACTATAAACAAAAACCATAATATTAACCGCTATAACAATAGAAAACACCTGATCTTCAAGATTCCACTTTTTCATTATAAACAAGATACTTCCTGCTATACTGGCAAGCAGAAGATTGGCAAAAGCACCTGCAAATCTAACTATCATAAGGGCAATTGCAGGATGTTTGAATTTATCTGTATCTAATTTAATCTGTTTTGACCATCCAAAACCAGCGACTGCAAAACATAGTAACCCTGCAAGATTTATATGCAGTAGAGGATTGAAATGGAATCGATCTTTTGCATCTTCCCTTGCATCTCCAAGCATAGTTGCCATAAATGCTTGAGCCTCTGCATTTACAGTTATTGTAAGCATAACAGCAATAATAAAAATAACCGCTTTGTCAAATTCAAGATTAGAAAAATTGAGAAGAAAAGGAACATCAATTGATGAAAGATTAGGAAGATTTATGTTGTTTAGCTGGAGAATTGTTGTAGATGGATTAGAAGCAGGCATACAGATTATCCAATTTTGAAAATAAATTCTGAATCACAGATTGGGCTTATTATATCTATTACATTAATATTTCAGTGTAATATCTTAATCAGCAATAATCCGTGATTCAGGTTAGTATTAATTTAGTTATCCTCGGTTATCCATTCTCTGGCTGATTATTATCCCCGCTGTGGCTGGAGTTGAGCAGATTCGCCTCCATACTGCGGCTTTGTTGTAATCCTTGCAAGCAGCACCCCGCCTATCAATAGTCCCCCTGAGATATAAAACGCATAGTCCAGACTGCCGGTGACATCCTGAATCCAACCGCCGATTCTTGCCATAAAAAAGCCCAGCCCCCAGCCGATGAATACTAATCCATAGTTAAAACCGAGATTTTTTCCGCCAAAGAAATCTGCTGTAAAAGACGGCATAAGAGCAAGTCCTCCACCATACTGCCAGTAAGCAATACCGACCACAACGAAGAGGAGGAATAGATTTGCTGTCTTGATTACAAAAGGAAGAGAAAATAGACACAGGGCGGATACACCGCAGTTAAGACAGTAGGCGTTCAATCGTCCGATTTTGTCCGAATAAAACCCTGTACCAACACGTCCACAAGCGTTAACAAGCCCTCCGAACGAGACTAATAACCAAGCATTTGCTACGAAAAACGGCATACCTTTCGCAGTACTCATAAGAAGACCGTTGGCACTGCTTATGATAAGAAGACCTGATTGTGTTGTGAGTATAAACATTACAACCAAAGCATAGAACTGCCAAGTTTTCATCATGTCGCCTGCTTCCCAGTTATGGGTCTTTTCCGTGGCACCTTTCTGTCCTGCATTCGTAACGTTTACAGGGGGTTGATACCCTGGAGGTGGAGCTTTGAGCATTTGACCTGCAATAACAACAATTACAGCAAAAAAGATTCCAAGATAAATAAAACTGCCTGAAATTCCGTAAGCCTTGAGCAGGTAAGATCCAAGTCCGCCGATGTAAAGAGCAGCTCCGCCGTATCCACCGACAACCAGACCGGCAATCAATCCTCTTTTTTCAGGGCCAAACCACTTTAAAGCAGCAGGTGTTGGGGCTGCGTATCCAATGCCCATTCCAGCACCACCAAGTATTCCAAAACCAATAATAAGGCCGGCATAACTCTTCATCATGCCAGCAACAATACAGCCTGCTGCTAACAAAAGACCACCGAGTGTGGCACCAAATTTCGGGCTGATTTTGTCCTGGATTCTTCCGCCAGGGATCATCAGAAGAGCGAAAATAATGACGCACAGAGAAAACGGGGTTGCGGCTTCCGCATTGGTCAGGTATACCCAGCCCGCATTTATTCCGTTGGGGTCCATCGCCTGCCCTGCTTTGGTAACATCAACAAGAGCGGATTTCCAGATGCTCCACGCATAAAGAATACCAAGACAGAGGTTTATAGCTGTACCGGAAAAAGTTGTTATCCAAGCCTGTGTTGGAACTTTTTCAATTGCTTGTGTAGCCATTTTAAATCTCCTTATAATATAGAAATCTTAAATTGCAAGTTGCCATCGCAAATATGAAAATTTTCAATTACAAATCGTCATCCTCTACTATAGATTGGGATGAGGATTTAGGCAGGGAATATACATTGATGTACGTTCCCTGCCTGTAGACATCATTTGGCCTGTGGGCCATAACCGACCTTACCGAGACTCTCTTCAATCTCTTCAAGAATAACAGGATCATCAATGGTTGCCGGAACTTTATATTCTTTTCTATCGGCAATACTTCGCATTGTTCCCCGAAGAATTTTTCCTGATCTTGTTTTGGGAAGCCTTTTGACGACAGTGGCCGTCTTGAACGCTGCAACAGGTCCAATCATATCCCTGACCATCTGAACAGCCTCTTTTACGATTTCGGCGTGATCTCTTGTAACACCAGCATTGAGAACCAAGAATCCAAGCGGCACCTGCCCCTTGAGCTGATCTTCCACACCCATGACTGCACACTCTGCTACATCAGGGTGATTTGCAAGAACCTCTTCCATAGCACCAGTAGATAACCTGTGCCCCGCAACATTTATAATATCGTCTGTTCTTGACATGACATAGACATAGCCCTCATCGTCAATAAAACCTGCATCAGCAGTTTTATAGTACCCTGGGAACTCCTCAAGGTATGCTTTGATATATCTATCGTCATTCTGCCACAACGTAGGAAGTGTTCCAGGAGGAAGAGGAAGTTTAACAACAATTGCTCCAATTTGTCCGGCAGGAAGCACTTTACAGTCAGCATCAACAACCTGAACATCCCACCCTGGAACAGCTTTTGTTGGAGAGCCGGGTTTTACAGGAAATCTCTCAATTCCCATGCAATTGGCAGCAATTGCCCACCCAGTTTCTGTCTGCCACCAGTGATCAATTACTGGAACTTTGAGGTTTCTTTCTGACCAATGGAGTGTATCAGGGTCTGTTCTTTCGCCAGCAAGGAAAAGAATTTCAAATTTTGAGAGATCGTAATTTTTTACAAGTTTAGCTTCAGGGTCTTCCCGTTTAATAGCACGGAATGCTGTTGGGGCTGTAAACATTGATTTGACTTTATATTCCGAGATAACCCGCCAGAAGGTTCCTGCATCAGGAGTTCCTACAGGTTTTCCTTCAAACATCACCGTCGCAGCCCCTTTAAATAAAGGTGCATAGACAATGTAGGAGTGTCCTACAACCCAGCCAATATCAGATGCAGCCCACCAGACATCGCCTTCGTCAATGTTATAAACAGCTTTCATCGTCCACTTGAGAGCCACCATGTGTCCACCGTTGTCTCTTACAACACCTTTTGGCTGTCCTGTGGTGCCTGAAGTGTAAAGGATATAGAGAGGATCCGTTGCCTTGACAGGCACACAGGCGTGTGGTTTTGCATCAGACATCAATGTTTTCCAATCATAGTCCCTACCAGACTGAAGTGTTGCAGTCTCCATTGGACGCTGAAAAATAATTGTTGCATTGGGTTTATTCTCGGAAAGGTCAATAGCCTTGTCAAGAAGAGGTTTGTATGGAATCTTCTTTTTAACTTCAATGCCACATGAGGCTGAGATAATAACTTTAGGTTTAGCATCATTAATGCGGGTTGCAAGTTCGTTTGGAGCAAATCCACCAAATACAACAGAATGGACAGCACCAATACGGGCACATCCAAGCATTGCAATTGCAGCTTCTGGAATCATGGGCATGTAGATAATAACTCTATCGCCCTTTTCAACGCCCATTGAATTTAAAACACCAGCGAATTTTGCCACCTCATCTCTTAATTGATTAAAGGTGTAGGTTCTTTTGGTGTCTGTAACAGGGCTGTCATAAATAAGGGCAGTCCTGTCCCCCTTGCCATTATCAATATGGAGATCCAGAGCATTGTAGCAGGTGTTCATCTCTCCGCCGGTGAACCACCTGTAGAATGGTTTATTGGAATCATCAAGCACTTTATCCCATTTTTTATACCAGTGACAATCTTCAGCAACATGACCCCAGAAACCATCAGGATCATTCAGGGATTTTTCGTAAGCATCTTTATACAGGTTTGACATGAATTTAAGTCCTTATTATCGTATTGTTAAGAAATCAAGAGAGAAAACCCCGCCCTTTGTGGGCGAGGTTGTAAACAGAATTATAAGACTTGGAAAGTACTGATTAAGACTTAAAGCCAGTAAAAGGCTTGAAGCTTAAATCACAGGATTCTTACGATTTATCAACAAGATGTTTAATAGTTTCAACTACTTCAGGGTTGGCAAGGGTCATTACATTACCCACATCGCCTTTGTTTGAGATCGCACCAAGAACTCTTCGCATGATTTTCCCTGAACGGGTTTTAGGCATATCAGGCACAATCCAAACCTTTCTGGGTTTGGCAAGTTTTCCGATCTTCTGACAGACCATATCGGAAATCTTCTGAGCAAGGGCATCGCTCGCCTTAATTCCTGGTTTCAGGGCAATATAAAGATCTGGTTCTTTACCTTTAACCTCATGAGCTACTGGTACTACAGCGGCTTCAGCAACCTCTTCCACTGCAAGGGCAGCAGATTCAATCTCTTTTGTACCAAGTCTGTGACCTGAAACATTGATAACATCGTCAATTCGTCCAAGAATTCTGTAATAACCATCTTCTGATCTTGTAGCTGCATCTCCAGCGATATATGGCCAGTCTCTCCAATCTTTACTTGCTGGATTCTTGCAGTATCTTGCAAAATAGGTCTTAACAAATCTGTCTCTGTCACCCCAAATAGTCTGCATAAGACCAGGCCATGGATTTTGAATACAAATATTACCTGCAATTCCTGGTTTTGTAATTTCGTTACCATCTTCGTCAAATATAATTGGATGAATACCGGGAACACCGGGACCCGCACTGCCAGGTTTCATGGGTTTAATGCCAGGAACAGTGCTGCAAAGGAATCCACCTGTCTCTGTCTGCCACCATGTATCCACAATGATAGCCTCACCTTTACCAACTGCCGACTCATACCATTTCCAGACAACAGGCTCAATTGGCTCGCCAACAGTGGTCATGTGCTTAAAGTGATAGTTGTATTTTTCTGGCTCATTTGGTCCTATTTTTCGTAAGGCACGAATTGCGGTGGGTGCTGTGTGGAAAATGTTGACATCCAAGTCTTGAGAAATTCTCCATGAACGACCTGCATCAGGATAGGTTGGTACGCCTTCATAAATTACAGTAGATGCACAGAGGGCAAGTGGACCATAGACAATAAATGAGTGACCTGTAATCCAGCCAATGTCTGCCATGCACCAGTAAACATCTGTGGGGTGAATATCCTGAATATATTTTGACATTGCAGTAACATAGGCAAGATATCCGCCTGTACCATGCTGTGCACCTTTAGGTTTACCGGTTGTACCACTGGTGTACATCAAGAATAGAGGCTCTTCGGAGAGCATCTCTTCCGGCTCAATTCTTGCTCCGTAATATTTTTTTAACACGTCATTGACAAAATAGTCACGTCCCTCAACCATAGGTGTTTCACTAGAGGATTTGCCTGGATAACGCTGCCATACTAAAACCTTATCAACCACCTGACCATCTTTTGCAGCAAGTGCCACAGCCTCGTCCGCATTCATTTTGTGGTTCAAAAGTTTACCTGATCTGTAGTAGGCATCCATGCTGATAAGAACTCTTGAATTGGAGTCAACAATTCTGTCTGCACAGGCACTTGCAGAAAATCCGCCAAATACAACAGAGTGGATAACACCAAGTCTTGCACAGGCAAGCATTGTAATTGGAAGTTCGGCAGACATCGGCATATGGACTGTAACCCTGTCTCCACGTTTCAGACCTGCGAAATCGCGAAGAAGTGCTGCAAATTCATTAACTCTGACATAAAGCTCCTGATAGGTAATATGATCAACTCTCTCTTCTTCAAGTTCTGGCACAAAGTGGATTGCTGTTTTGTTCTTGTTATCTTTAAGATGGCGGTCAATACAGTTATAACTGGCATTGATTTTACCTCCTTTAAACCACTTCCAGCAGGGTGCATCACTGGTATCCAGCACTTGATCCCAATACTTATACCATGTGAGCATTTCTGCATATTCTGTAAAGCAGTCAGGAAAATTATCCAAACTGAAACGTTCATAAATAGCTGGATCAGTTACATTTGCCTGACCGATAAATTTGGTTGAAGGATGATAGTAATCTTCTTCTTGCCAGTGTACAGCAATCTGTGCCTCTGTTGTTTCCAAAACATTTGTGTCGCCCATTGGTGTTCTCCTGAATTTTTTAGTTTAAAATATAGAATTAGCATTTAAGGAGTTTGAGATAAAATATTTTAAGGAACTGAACTTTAAGAAACTGAGATAAGATTTAAAAACTTAGATAAGTTACGATAAAATTAAAAAGTTATGAATCAGCGATTTTATAATTAGTTATCACCTCCCCTAAGAAAGATACAATATTATAAATTAATTTACACAGTATGAATTAAATCCAATAATTTTTTATGAGGATAATCCATTGACCATGTTTAATTACAATTGGTTACAATTAGTCAGCCGATTTGATACGTCATTTTTATAGAGGTCAGAAAGAGTTGCAAACAGAACATATTAATTGAAGATGATTCAGAAAATTGAAATGACTATAAAAAGAAAAAAAACATTAGTCAATAAGTTTTTTTAAAAAAAACAAACTAAATTTATAAAAAAATGGATCAGAAGATGAATTTACAGTTTTAATTTTACGGATAAGTTGATTTTATCAATTATATCGGGTAAGAATTCTGATAATTATCACAGAGATAGGACGGTTTAATTTTAATAAATAAGGATAAAAAATAAAATGAAAAATCCCGAATTGAATTACTGGAATCAACGTTTGACAAAGATTAAAGAAAACTTCGAAGAGAATAATTTTGAGGTATTCATTGCACAGAGTGTTGAAGAAGCCAAAGAGAACGTTCTTAATAAAATTATGCCTCCACTTGAAGTTAAATCTATATCATGGGGAGGCTCAATTACTTTTATTGCCACAGGGCTTTTTCATATACTTAAAGATGATGAGCGATATAAAGTGATAAATACCTTTGACAAGACGATCTCTGCTGAAGAGCAGATGGAAAGAAGAAGACAATCTCTTCTTGTTGATCTTTTTATCACTGGCACCAACGCTATTACCGAAGATGGTAAACTTGTCAATCTTGATATGATAGGCAACAGAATTGGAGGAATAACATTCGGACCTCGTAATGTTATTATACTTGTTGGAAGAAATAAAATATGCTGTGACATTGACGATGCCATGTACAGGATAAAAAATTATGCTGCACCTGTAAATACAATGAATTTAGATAAAAAGACTCCATGTAGCAAGACAGGATTCTGTCATAACTGCCAGTCTCCTGATAGAATATGTAATACATGGGTCATTACAGAGAAATGTTTTCCGGCGAAAAGAGTTAAAATTGTTTTGATAAATGAAGACCTTGGTTTTTAATTATTGACCTATAACACAGGTTTTTATTTTTGATTCATAACCCGCTACGCTTTAACGAAGCATAACATGCCTTGAGAGGCACAACGAAATATAAAACTGTAAGAGGCGATTGGATTGATTAATCGCCTCTTACAGTTTTATTTACAAAAAAAGAATTATAAAAATATGAAAAAAAGAATTCAAAAAATAACGGTATTTCAACAAAATGGGTCTGCAATGAGCAAGATTGCAGGGATTAAACGGTTTGGCGGAGAGAGATTTGTTCTTAAGGTTATAAATATTGAAGAGAAACTGCCTCATATTATTGAAGATGCATCTAAATACCTTCCCAAAAAGATTGATGCTGATCTTGTGCTGGACTATTTAAAACATCCTGATATTTCAACCGACCTTTCACGGATGTGTCAGAAAGAGGGGATTCCTGTTATAGCTTCGGGTAGGAAAATAGCCGAGGGTGATGTCTTTACGCCGTCAACCTGCTGTATGCTTTCTCGCCACAAATCTCTTGGTGCTTATGGAGAGCTGTTTGGTGCTCCTGAAATTAATCTGACCATAAAAGATGGAAAGGTTGAAAAGGTTGACGTAGTTCGTGGTGCTCCGTGTGGTGCTACATGGGATGCGGCAAAAAAAATTGAAGGCCTTGATGCAGAAGATGCAAAAATAAGATATGGTCTTGAGGTTCAGTTTTTTTGTACAGCCAACCCTGCAGGGTGGGATCCCATAACAGGCAAAAGTCCTGTGCATATTGCTGCTGATATTCATGGGGCAGCTTTTAATAAGAGTATGAAAAAGTCCTAAGAAATCAGCTCTCTTGTAAAAAACAATTTTGTTCAATAAAATCAAATATTAAATCTAAATTTTGTAGGATGTCTATTATAAAACTTTATGAATATTTCAAAAGATTTAAGAATGACCGTCTATTCTTCTCTATTTGCAGCACTAATTGCTGCTGGTGCCTATCTTGCTGTACCTATTGGACCTGTGCCGATTGTTTTGCAGAATATGTTTGTACTTATGGCTGCTCTTTTGCTTGGAACACGATGGGGAAGTGCAGCACTGATGTTATATCTGCTAATGGGAGCATCTGGTTTCCCTGTATTTGCAGGCGGTACAGGTGGTATAGGACGGCTTTTTGGACCTACAGGCGGCTATCTGCTTGGATACATACCTGCTGTATTAGTTACAGGATTTATTTCACAAAAGCTTGGAAAAAAACTTCTCGGCGATATAGCAGCAATGGCTATAGGTTCCCTAATTGTATACTCAGCAGGCGTTCCATGGCTGAAATTTGCCACTGCAATGTCATGGCAAAAGGCTTTTCTTCTTGGCATGTATCCATTTGTTATCGGTGATCTTTTTAAAATAGCCGCAGCTGCTTACTGCGTAAAGTTTTTAAGACCTATTTTGCATAAAAGCGATATTTAAAGAAAAAAAGACAGATTTAAAAACTGATAATAGACTTAAGCAAATTGGTAAGATGGAAGTAATGGGAAAAAGTAATGAAAATATTATCGAAGTAAAACGCCTCTCACATATTTACAGTGGTACAGACAGAGGTATAAAAAATATCTCATTTGGTGTTGAACCAGGAGAATTTATAATAATTGCTGGAAAGAACGGCTCAGGAAAATCGACACTTTTCCGACATCTTAACGGGCTGCTCTCCCCAACTTCTGGAGCTGTTTGGGTTCATGGTAAAACTGTAGATTCTAATGTTGAATATGCCAGACAGATTGTAGGTATGATATTTCAAGATGCAGATTGTCAGATTGTTGGGCAGACAGTATTTGAGGATGCTGCCTTTGGACCTGAAAATATAGGTTTGCCTGCGATAGAGATCCATAAAAGGACAACTAATGCCTTAAAACAGCTTGGTCTGCTCCATCTTAAAGATCAGAACCCTGCAACTTTGTCAGGCGGTGAAAAACGAAGGCTTGCCATTGCTGGTGTATTGACTATGAGACCAGAAGTCATTGTACTTGATGAGCCGTTTTCCAATCTCGACTATTCAGGAACTTGTGACCTTCTCTCCGCTATTATATGGCTTCATAAGGCAGGTCATACAATAATTCTTTCAACGCATGATATTGAAAAAGCTCTCTTCTGTGCCTCAAGAATGATAATTATCCACAACGGACGTGTAGCAGGAGATGATAAGCCTCAGACTCTTCTTAAAGATGTTGAAAAATTTGGCATTCGTGAGCCGTGTGCTTCAAAACTTGGAATGGGTATTGTCCCATGGAATAAATAGCTTCGCTGCAATTATTGTTGATTTAAATTCCTGAACAACAAGAACAACCAAATACAGAGTGACAAATAACGATTTGTCACTCCATAAAATTATGGAAATAACACCATGGGAACATTAACCCCATTTTCATACCGCACTGGAAATTTTTTGCTCTTTAAAATGGATGTAAGGTGTAAAATCATCTGTATCTGCTTTCTGACCATTGTAGCGGTAAATGCTGACTATTTACACCTTTGCCTTATAAGTGCCGTTCTTTCATGGTTGCTTTACCGTTGTAATTTCAATATCCTAAGATTCTTAAAAGAGATTAAATACTTTTTGCTTCTGTTAATTTTTGTATTTATTGTCAGAGGGTTTACAACTCCTGGCGTGCCTCTATATATACCAATATTTGAATTCATGGATAAATTTAAATTGATGGGAAAAGATATAGTAGATATTATAACCTATATTAATATCAATATTTTACCTTATAGTCATATCACAAAAGAGGGGTTTATTGACGGTGGTAAAGTTGCATGGAGGTTTTTCATCATTATAATTATGGGAATTCTATTTTCATCTTCTACCACCTCTTCCTCATTGAAGGATTCTGTGATGTGGTTTTTGAAGCCTATTCCATTTGTACCAGAAAAAAGAGCAGGTGTTATGGTTAGCCTTTTTGTGAGATTTTTGCCTTTGATTCTTGAAAAAACATTAGAAGTATCAGATGCACAAAAATCAAGATGTGCACATCTTCAGAAAAATCCTGTTAAAAAGATCAAAAATCTTACTGTTCCATTGCTTATAAAGGTATTTGACTCTGCTGATAAACTTGCTGTTGCTATGGCATCCCGATGTTACAACGATAATAGAACTGAAATAACAGAGAACACTTTTTTGCGTTCAGGATATGAGAACCAGTTCTATGCAGGTACAGCGGCACTTGCTCTCATTATTCTGTTTTTATGATTAATCCTTATGTGTTATAATTTTCATCTTTTCCCCATTAAATTCCACTATATCTCCGTCAAATATTTTTTTTCTCTTTCGTAGTTCCACATTGCCATTTACAGTTACCATACCATCTGCAATAACCTGTTTTGCCTCCCCACCGCTCAAGACAAGGTTTTGAAATTTCAGTATTTTGCACAATTCAACAGGTTCATGGTCAATGCTCACTATATTTAAAGCGAGTAATTTACTCTCTTGTTTGGGACTTAATTTTGTCGAGTCATCCATTGAGTTCAAAGCAGTTTTCAAGTTGCTCTCCATTTGAGTTTATCTTCAAGTTGATTTTATGTTCATTAAATTGTATATGTAGTCCGTTTAAAGATGATGGTTCATCTTTTACTTTTAGAATGAACATAAGCAGCTTCGCTGCAATTATTGTTGATTGAAATTCCTGAACAAGAACATAATTATTTGAATTTGGATATCTAAAAATATGCTTTTAAAAGTAAATCCTGATAACCCACAGCCGCGTCTTATTTCTAAAGTAGTTTCACTGCTGAGAGAGGGAGGTGTCATTGCTTACCCTACTGACACTTTTTATGGAATAGGTTGTGATATTATGAATAAGAAAGCCATAGAACGTGTATATCAGTTAAAAAACAGAGATAAAAATGAACCTTTCAGCTTTATATGCTCTGACCTTAAGCATATCAGCGAATATGCAAAAGTCTCAAATTTTGCATACAGGAATATGAAACGAGTTCTTCCTGGTCCTTTTACCCTGATTCTTCCTGGTTCAAAAATGGTGCCCAAAATTATGCTGACCAAACGTAAGACTGCAGGCATAAGAGTTCCTGACAATAATATTGTCCTTGCTATTGCTCGGGAGTTAGGACACCCGATTTTATCCACAAGTGCCAGTGATGATAAGGGCAGCAAAAAAGCAGGTAATGATAAGAGCAATGTCTTTAGCGATCCTTCGCTGATATACGATCATTTTGGAGATCTGCTTGATGCTGTTATTGATGGTGGTCCGGTACCTAATGTTGCTTCAAGCGTGGTTTCTCTAATTGATGATATACCTGAAATAATCCGCTGCGGTGCCGGAGATGTGAGCGTCTTTGAATAGAGATGTAATCAGCTTTCTGAAAAATTCGGTTTTGTCCTCTTCAGGATAGACCGTTTTGATTTTTCCCTTAATACCCGCAAGCTCTCCTGCCAATTCAACCGCATCATCAAGATTTCCAAGGCTGTCAACAAGGTTCAAAGATAGAGCAGCTTCACCCGTGTATATTCGCCCATCCGCAAGTTTATTCATGGTTTCAATATCAATATTTCTTCCATGAGCAGCATCTCTTACAAATTGTGAGTGTATTTCATTTACAACATTTTGAAGTAGTTTACGTTCATTATCCTTGATGTCTCTCATAGGCGAACCCATATCTTTGTATTCACCACTTTTTATAACAACAGGTACAAGACCTATTTTCTGCACAATCTCTTTAAAATTGGCATACTCCATTATAACACCTATGCTGCCGGTAATGGTGCCTGGATTTGCAACAATCTTATCGCAGGAAGCTGCCGCATAATATCCGCCTGATGCTGCTACTGAACCCATTGATGCAACAATTTTCTTAATCTTTTTAGTTTTAACAATCTCTCGGTATATCTCCTGAGATGGTCCTACACTTCCTCCAGGTGAGTCTATTCTTATGACAATTGCCTTGATAGAACTTTTTTCTCTGAAATTTTTTATATTTTCAATGGTCTCTTTTGAAGAAATTATTGGTCCTGTCATCTCAATGATACCAACATTGGCGTCATTAACCTTTATGGCTTTTAAATCTGATTTCATTATTGTGGCACTAATTACAGTAAGCACTACTATGAACATTACGAACATTCCTGCAATAGTGCTCATAACCATTATAAAAAATAAAAACGGATGTCTTCGTGAAAACATAATCAATATCTCCTTTGTATTTGAAAGAATTTTTAGCCTTTAATCAAAAGTATGAGCATATCCTTCACTTCTTGTTTTACTCTTTCAGAAATTAAAATGAATTTTTGAAATACCTGAAGATATTAAAAAAATATTGTGAGGAGCAACCCGATTCAGGTATATGATTACAACAGAACAGATAAATTCTGCAATATTAAAAATAGAGTTACTTCTGCTTTTTTGCTTTTGTTGACATCTTGGTGTACCTGTAATAGGGTATTGCACTATGTGTTTTTTCTCTGGTATTATAGAGTTTCATTAAAAATATAGAAACAGTATATCAGATAAGAATAGAGTATATTGGTCTGCAAGGTCACTCTATACAGTTTTTATAATGCTGTGTGGTTTTATTCGGGTGACCTCAAAAAATGGAATTTTAAATAAAAATATAGGAGGTTATATTTAGAACAATGTATTGGATGAATTTAAAAAGAGTGCATAGATACAGAATGGGAAATATATTTTGCACTTTTTCGGTGTTGCTGATGCTATTTACTTTTCTTCTCTCCATTTTTCCTAATAACGCATTGTGTGAAGAACGTTTATCTGTTAAAGCAAAACTTGCCAATGTCCGCTCATCTCCTAAGGTTGATGGAGAAGTTTTGTGGAAGACTGAGATGTATTACCCCATTATCGTGGTAGAAAAAAAAGATGGCTGGGTCAAATTCAAGGATTTTGAAAATGATATCGGATGGATACACGGAACCCTTGTTGATAAAACACCATCAGTAATAACACTTAAAGATAAATGTAATGTTAGAAAAGGACCCGGACAGAATCAGCCGCTTGCATTTACTGTTGAACGAGGAGTTCCTTTTAAGGTGATTGAAAAAAAAGATGAATGGGTTAAAGTTCAACATGCGGACGGAGAGACAGGGTGGATATTCAAATCCCTTTTATGGTAATCGGTCTATGATAATGTGTTTATGCTAATATTAATTTAAAAAATATGGATTTTGATTTAAGGGGATATTATGGCAGATAGGATATCAAATGCACGTAAAAAAGAGCTGGAGCAACCAGACCCGTTTCTTGAGTCAATGTATAAAACTCTTGAGACTGTAAAAAAAATAAAAAAACAGTTGACAATTATAGGTATAATAGCTGCGTCAATCATCTGTATTGCGGCTGTAACTATTTACACTATACGTTCGGCAGAGACAAAGGCATCTGTCATGCTTACCGATATACTTAAAACATATAGCACACATAAGAAGCCAGATGAAGGATATGCTGCTGTAAAAGAGCAATTTGCAAAGCTTCTGAATGAATATCCAAATACCTCTTCAGGTAAAATTGGAAATATAAAATTTGCTGATATCTGTTACGAAGTAGGAGAGTATGATATGGCATATAAACATTATACATATGCAGCAGATGATTTTAAAAACGATCCTGTGATGGAGAATATTATAATTGCATCATTAGGACACACCTGTCAGGCACTAAAAAAATATCAGGAGGCTGCAAAATACTTTAAAAGCATAACAGACGGTAATAATGAATTGATGAAAGACGATGCCCTGTTTAACCTTGGTATGGTTGCTATTGCAAATGGAGAGAATCAAAAGGGAGTTGATTTTCTTAAAAAACTCTCTTCACAATATGAGAATTCCATGTATAAAATTATAGCAGATGATATTATTGCAAGGAATTAATGTTATATCCTGCATTGATAAGTCTTATTTATTTGGCAGCAGCTAAAAACCCTTTTAGTTAGTCAAGCAGAGCCTCTTGATAGAGGCTTACTGCTCTACAATAGACATCCTACCTCCCTTAATTATTTACATTTCCGCTATAATTAATACAATATTAATTCCAAACAACACTAAAAATACCTCTTATTAAGCTGCTGGCAATTACACCCTAAAAATGATCAAAAATAAAGGTTTATTAAGATATGTCAGAACAGACGACCATGACAACCAAACAGCGAATTATTAAAGTAGCTGGAGATATTTTTGGACAAGAGGGATTTAAAGCTGCAACTATCCGTAAAATTGCCGAGGCTGCCAATGCAAATGTTGCGTCAATAAATTACCATTTCCGAGACAAAGAGGGGCTTTATGCAGCAGTTTTAGAGGATCTGTTTGAATCAGGTTTCAAAAAATTTCCATCAACTATTGGAATAAATGCACAAAGCACACCAGAAGAGCGGCTTAAAGCATTTATCATGGGAATGTTTTTAAGATTAATCAGAAGCGATGGATGGGGTTCAACTTCAGCAATAGGAAAAGGAAGACTCATTGCAAAAGAGATGATGGATCCAACACCAGCTTTTGAATGGATAATCGAAAAATATATAAAACCACACAAGGAAATCTTAATCTCAATTCTATCTGATCTCGCGAAAGATTATAGATATCAATTTGCCCAACAAGAGAAATTAAAGGCTGGCACAGATAAAAGCTATGAGGATATGGGAGATGATACTAATGATATTGAAATGGATAGACTTCTTCCCTGTGCAATTAGTATTATCTCTCAATGTATCTATTACGCTTTTGCAGCTCCTGTAATTCAAAAGGTTGCACAAGCGTGTATGCCAATTGAAGAGAACATTGAACGGCTTGCTAACCATGTATTGCTTTTTTCGCTTGGTGGAGTAAAAAATATAGTCGAATCGGCAAAATCTTGAACATAACCAAGATTTAAGGAGCGTTTATGAAAAAAAGGTTAAAAATTTTAGTTCCATTGATTCTTCTGATTACAGCGGGAATTTTTGTTTATAACCGTTTTAATCAACAAAGAGAGAGCGGGCAACTTATGGTCTCTGGCAACATCGAAGTGACAGAGACAAATTTAAGTTTCAGGATTCCAGGAGTTCTTGCAGAGCGTTTTGTTGATGAGGGTGATAGCGTAAAAAAAGGTCAGATGGTTGCAAAACTTGAGAGCAAAGATCAGGAGATTGTCTTTTCAAAAGCTAAAGCAACCCTTGATAACGCAAAGGCAGTGCTTGCAGAGCTTCAATCTGGAAGCCGTTCTGAAGAGGTTGAGATTTCCCATGCCCGACTCATGCAGGCAACTTATTATCTTACTAATCTAAAAAAAGGTAGCCGTTCACAAGAGGTTGAGAGTGCAAAAGCAGAGCTTGACAGTGCTCTATCTGCCGCAAAAACAGCATCCGTGCAGCTTGGTCAGGCAAAGTCAGATTTTAACAGATACGAGACTCTTTATAGAAATAACGGCGTAAGTCAGCGTGATTATGAGCATTTCAAAACCCAGCATGAGACCGCAAAAAACAGGATACTTGAGACAGATGCAAGGGTAAAAAGTTCACGCCAAAATTTGAGCCTTCGCCTCGAAGGAACACGAGAAGATGAGATAAAAAGGGCTCTGGCAGCTCTTAAACAGGCAGAAGCAGAATATGAGCTTGTAAAAGCAGGTACCAGAAAAGAGCGTATAGATCAGGCAAAAGCACAGGTAAAGATTGTTGAGGAGAGTTTAAATCAGGCACAACAGCAGCTTCTCTATACAGAAATTGTATCTCCAGTTGACGGGACTGTGTTGAACAAATCGGCAGAGCAAGGAGAGTATCTTAACCCTGCCTCGCCAGTTGTTGCAATTGGAGATATAGAGCACCCTTGGCTTAGGGCATACATAAATGAACTTGATATTGGAAAAATAGCTCTTAAAGGAAAAATGGTTGTAACAACAGATGCCTTTCCTGAAAAAAAGTTTGAGGGAACTGTCAGATTTATAAGCAGTGAGGCAGAGTTCACCCCAAAAGCTGTTCAGACATTTGAGGAGCGGGTAAGGCTTATGTACAGAATCAGGATTGACGTTGATAATCCTGAGTTTCTTTTAAAACCCGGAATGCCAGCAGATGCGGTTATCCCATGAACATCAGGAGATTAAATGCAGTTGCAAAAAAAGAGTTTATCCACGTTGTTCGTGACTGGAGAAGCCTTTTTCTTGCCCTTGCCATTCCAATTATCCTGATTCTTCTTTACGGATACGCCCTCACATTGGATTTAAGGCATGTTCCAACTGTAATATGGGATCAATCTAAAAGTAATGTGAGCAGAGATCTGTTAAGCCTTTTTCACGGTTCTCCCTATTTCGATGTAAAAGGATACCATAACAGCTACCGTGAACTTCAATTAGAGTTGAACAGAGGCAGGGCAATGATAGCCGTTGTTATCCCCTCTGATTTTGCAGACAAGGTGAAGTCTGGCAGAAAGACTGAAATTCAGGTTATAGGGGATGGCAGCGATGCCAACACGTCACGCCTTGCAATGGGTTATGCCTCAACTGTCGGGCAGATTTTTGCATTAAATGTAGTGGCAAGAGAGATGGAATTGCAGGGAAAAGAGGGGTTTGAACAGCCTGTGGAGTTAGTTCAACGGTCATGGTATAACCCTGAACTGAGAAGTCAGAATGTGCTTGTACCCGGAATAATTGCACTTGTAATGATTGTTGTAGCAGCAATGCTCACAAGTGTTACCATTGCACGGGAATGGGAAACTGGAACAATGGAGCAGTTGATAAGCACACCGCTCAGAGGTCCTGAACTTATAATCGGCAAGGTTATTCCCTATTTTATTATCGGTATGGCAGATGTTGCTATTGCCGTTGCTGTTGGCAAATGGATTTTTAATGTCTCGATTGTTGGCAATGCAGGACTTCTGTTTGCCATGTCTGCCCTTTTTCTTACTGGTGCTCTCTTTTTTGGAATGACCTTAAGCATCACTTTTAAATCTCAGGTTTTGGCAAGCCAGATCGCAATCGTGGCAGGATTTATGCCGACCCTTATCCTGAGTGGCTTTGTATTTGCCATTGAAAATATGCCCATTCCCATTCAGTTAATAACTTTTATTGTTCCAGCAAGATATTTTATCGCCATTTTGCGGGGAATCTACCTTAAAGGAATCGGACTTGAGATTTTGTGGATTGATGCTCTGTTTTTAGGTGTCTATACCCTTATCATGATAGTTCGGGCACACAAAAAATTTAGATTTAAATTAGAGTAGAATTGCACTATTTTTACTTTACGCGTATAAATCTGATTTTCTGATTCCTAACCTTCTCATTCTGGATGCGAAAGTTGAACGGTTTAGTCCTGATGCTTTGGCAGCCCATGTAACATTCCAGTTATTTTTTTTAAGAAGAAATCTGATATAATTCTCTTCAAGCTCATCCCATGTCTGATTGCCAAAATCGATCTTATATCTTGAATTGGTATCAATTTGATTAGATATTCTAATTTGGTTATTCATGGTTTGATTTTGTTCTATTTGACTCTGGCGGATTGGATAATTTACATTATAACCCGTTGAACATTTACTAAACTCTTCGTGAATTACTGTTTGAAAAAAGTGGTTAGGAATCAAATCAGCACCAATATATTCACTCTCAGTCCCATCGTCTGTAACCACCATAATGTATCGGATAAGATTTTCAAGTTCTCTTATATTGCCGGGCCATGACCATGATATAAGTTTTTGCATGGCATCTGGCTTAAGTTTTTTCTCCTGTACTCCTGTTTTAAGGCTTTCACTCTTGAAAAAATAACGTATCAACAGAGGAATATCCTCTCTTCGCTCTCTGAGAGGCGGAAGTTCTATTGGGAGCACAGACAGACGATAAAAGAGATCCTGACGAAATCTGTTCTCTACAACCATCTGTTTTATATCACGGTTTGTAGCCGAGATAATTCTTACATTTACATGCGTAACTTCATTTGAACCCAGTGGTTTAACCTCGTTGTTCTGTAATACCCTTAAAATTGCAGCTTGAATATTAAAGGGCATGTCTCCTATCTCATCTAAAAAGACAGTTCCGCCTTCAGCCGCTTCAAACAGCCCCTTTCTATCCTTGACAGCTCCAGAAAATGCTCCTTTTTTATAGCCAAACAGTTCGCTTTCTAAAAGAGATTCAGGTATTGCACTGCAATTTTGAACTAAAAAAGGTTTATCTCTTCGAGAACCCAACCTGTGTATCTCCTGTGCCACAAGCTCTTTTCCTGTTCCGCTCTCTCCAGTAATAAGAACATGAAAATCAGAGGCAGCATAACTTTTTACAAGATTCATACATGCCTGAAATTTTTTACTCTGCCCAACGATCGTAGTTGTGCCTGCTCTGAGTTTCTGGAGAGTTACCTTAAGAGATTCTGTCTCTTGAACCTTCTGGCTGTATATTACTGCATTGCTTAGAGCAACAGAACCTATATCAACAAGGTTTTGGAGGTAGTTTAAGTATTTTTCATCTAAATTTACACAGCTTTTTTCAGGGGTGGTATCAATTATCTGGACTGCACCATAGACTGTTTTATTAACTTTGTCATAAGTTGTTTTATTATCATAACCTGTTGTATCATTTAAAAAAAGCGGAAAACAGAGGATTAGGCTGCTTTTAACGGCAATATTGTCTTCAAGCTCTTTGTAGTGGCGGGCATCGCTTTGAGTATCTGCAACTGTCCGCCTTCCATTTTCAATCACCCAGCCTACAATACTTTTTTGCCGCTCATCAATATCAATACCGATAATGCTTTCACTCTCAGTTCCAGCAGCTTCAATACAGTGATAGCTCTTATTTTTTTTTATCCAGATAGAGCCTCTCTCAACATTTTGAAGTTTCAACAGAGCCAGGAGAAATTTTTTCTGAAGTATAGCTGGATCAAGCTCTCCTGCAAAAGACTTAAAAAGGTCAAAAGATGATTTTATCAAGCTCACGGCTTGCTCCTAATTTTCTACATATTATCTGATTTTAAAGCTGCCAAAGCTGCCTTTTGCAATTACACAGAGGACTTTTTCAGCCACCTGCTGTATCTGCACATACCAGAAAGTGCTTTTACGGCTCTTTCTGGTGATGGAAAGAAAAGTCCGCTGTATTTGCAGCCATTCTCACGATAAAGGGTTCTGCTTCTGCTGTCAGTTAAAAGACTTACACCTAAAACAGGCTTGCCGTATTTTTCTGTCAGTCTAATAACATAAGAGATATATTCATTTTCAAATTCTATCAACATTTTTTTCATGGGTTCAAGACTCTCTTTAGAGTGGACAGGATCAACCTTTGCGATTGAATCAACCATCTTTTCCACAAAAATCCTCTTTCCATGAATTCCAAGATGTATAACAGCATCGCAGCCGTCCCATTTTAAAAGCTCTTCAAGTGCTACCTTAGGAATATTGGGGTCGTTCTCTCCTACTATGTCCACAGGATTTGCATGACTCCAGTAATCTGGCAGCAGAGGATTTAGGTTTTTTATAATTTCAGGCGAGAGCTGTGGAACCTCAATGTTGTGTTCAGCACATAAATCTGCTGTAACAACCCCCCATCCTCCCCCAAGGGTCATAATAGCAACTCTGTTTCCTTTAGGCAGAGGCATTGAGGAGAAAACCGCAGACATGTCAAGAAGGTCCATCGGCTGTTTAACCTCAATTATACCAGCCTGTCTAAACGCCGCAGACGTAACCTTTGAGTTAGAAGCAAGAGCACCTGTATGGCTTGCAGCAGCTTTGCCCCCTATCTCTGTTCGTCCGCCGCTTAACACAATAACAGGTTTCTTTTCTGATACTTTTTTGGCACTTTCAAAGAAACGTCTGCCATTTTTCACACTCTCAATGTAGAGAACTGCTGATTCTGTCTTTTCATCAATCTCAAAAAGCTCCATATAATCTTCAATAGTAACCATAGCCTCATTACCAGAACCTGAAAATATCCTGATTCCTATTCCCTGCTGTTCAGAAAAAGCAAGAAGCTGAGTTCCTAAGTTGCCTGATTGACACACTAAAGCAGTTGAGCCGGGCAGAGGGTGAACATGGGCACCGCTGCAAGCAAAATCAATATGAGGATTGCATATACCCATTGTATTTGGACCAAGAATAATAATTCCCGATTCAGCAGCTTTTGCCACAACCTCTTGCTCAAGTTTTTTACCCTCCTCCCCAGTCTCTGAAAAACCTGATGTTATAAGAAGCATACCTTTTGTATTTTTGGCTTTAAGCTGCGGAATAAGATCAAGAACTTTATTTGCAGGAAGAGTTACAACAGCAAGATCAATATCAGATTCAATATCGTTAATTGATTGGTAAACATGCCTGCCGACTATTGTTCCTCCTTTTGGGTTCACCAGATAGATACTGCCTTTATATTTTCCGCTCAATGCGTTTGTTAAAAGCATGTGTCCCCATTTGCCTAAAGTTCCTGAAGCACCCACAAAAGCAACAGTTTTTGGGTAAAAAAGAGATGCAAGCTGCAATTTATCAACATAAGGTCTTGTATCAGCTTCCTTTTTTTCACTCCCTTTTACTATAAGTGCATCAACAGCTATAAGTTCGCCATCTGATGTTACAATAAGAGGATTTATATCAACCTCTTTAATTTCAGGAGATTGCAAAGCAAGGTTTGATAAGCCTGATAAAACAGCTTTTATCTGATTCTTATCAACTGCCTTTTCGCCTCTAAAATTTCCAAGCATGGCTTTAGCTGAAATTTCGTTGAGCATCTCCTCTATATCCCAATCGCTCAAAGGTGCAAGCCTGAAAGATACATCGTGCAGAGCTTCGGTAAATATTCCGCCGAGACCAAACATGATTACAGTACCATATTGAGGATCACGAAACATGCCTGCAACAAGCTCTCTTTTTCCTTTAATCATTGGCTGAATTAAAATTCCCTCAAGCTCTTTTCCGCCCTTCTCAATAATAGAGTTTACAGCTTTTTTAAGAGAATCGTTATCTGCTATCCCGACATGCACAAGCCCCATCTCGCTCTTATGGGCAAACTTGGTGCCAATGCCTTTGACTACCAACTGTTTTGAAGGTTCCAAACAAAACCCAAAAGTGGCTGCCGCATCTAATGCTTCTTTCAAAAGATTATCTTGTGTCACAATTTGATGCTCTGTAAGAGTAGATACCCGTATTTCATTTACTACTGGAATGCCGTACTGTTTTAAAATTACTTTTGCTTCATCTTCACAAAGAGTCTGATCAAATGAGTTCTTATTTTGCCCTATGCCTATTACTGACTGATTTGCTGCTTGATTCATTTTTGCACTCCTTTGAATATAATGTTACAGATATTTTCTGATACCTTATCGATATCTAATTCCTTACCAAAAATGACCTCTCCTAAACAGGCGTGTTCAATTGAACCTAATATCACCTGCCGCAGAGCATGTGGGTCAACATCCTCTCTTATCTCGCCTGCATCTATACCTTGGCTGATAATATCCAAAATAGTTCTGGAGTATATTTTCACCATATCATAAGCATCGCTTTCAAAGTAGTTTGAGGAGTTTCTAACCTCAAGAAGAAGAATTCGTGCAAATACACGGTTTACAGCATAACTTTTTAGAGAGGTTTTTATTATGATTCTAAGTTTATCAACACTCGCTGTCTGGGCTGCAATTTTTCTTGTAATGTAGTGCTGAAATGTCTGAAAGTGTCCGTTTAAAACCTGATAGAGCAGGTCTTTTTTATCTTTAAAATATTTATATATCAACCCCTCTGTAACTCCTGCGGTTGCAGCAATATCAGCAGTGGTGATAGAGTGAAAATCCTTTTCTCTCATAAGCTCAGAAAGGGCATTCATTATCTTTATCTTACCGGGTGGAAAACTTTTTTCAGGTAAACAGACTTTTTTCTGTTCTAATTCCATAAAATATCGTTCCTATTATTTAGTGAGTAAAATTTACTTACTTTAGTGAGTAATGTTTACTTACCAATTTTAAATAAGTCAAGAAAATTTAAGCATTATATAATTTTAAGGTGGTATAATTATAAGAGAATGGATAGTGTAAGAACGATGTCTCAGGAGGTTGAGGGAATGAAATAGAGCGTTATGCCTCTAAAGTAGAGTGCCTCTGCTCTCTCTAAGCTGTCAGCAGAACTTGAGGAGTCAATTAAGAAATTCAAGATATAAAGGTAAAATTATCTTCAGTTATTTAAGCGGGCAGATAAAATGCAGCTTTTCTGCCCGCTGCATTTTACCTATTATATCTATCAATTATGATAAAATATAACTTTAACTCAACATACCACCATCACAGGTAAGACAGATGCCTGTAGTATAAGATGCAGCATCAGAGACAAGATACAATACTGCTGGTGCCATCTCTTCAGGTCTTGCAATACGTCCCATTGGAATCTGTGGGAGTATCAGATTTTTTATATCTTCATTTTTAGTAATTGCACTTGCAAATTTGGTGTCAGTAAGCCCGGGCAATAGTGCATTTACTCTGATGTTGTGAGGTGCAAGTTCTCTTGAATATGCACGGGTCATGGTGATAAGACCAGCTTTGGTAATTGAGTATATCCCCTGAAAAAGCGAAGGCTGCACGCCATTAATAGAGGAGACATTTACAATAGAACCCCCTCCATTTTTCTTCATCAGCTTTGCAGCATATTGAATCATAAAAAACGGACCTTTTAAATTTACATCATTTGTCTTATCCCAAGCCCGCTCTTCAGCGTTTATCATCTCTCCGAAATATGGATTAGCTGCTGCGTTGTTGATCAAAATATCAAGCTTTCCATATTTTTCTTCAACATGAGCCATCAGCTCTTTAATCTGCTCAATATCTCCCATGTTGCAAGCAATAGATACAGCTTCTCCTCCTTTTGATTTAATATAATTCTCTACAACTTCAAGGTCTTGAGCTTTTCTGCTCACAAGAATACAAAAAGCTCCCTGCTGTGCTAAAAGATGAGCAATTGCCTCTCCAATTCCGCGGCTTGCACCTGTAATAAGTGCTGTTCTTCCTTTAAGTGAAAACATCTCCATATTGTTTATCTCCTAATCAATTTTTTGGTTCAAGAAAATCTTTTTTTGAATATGATGGATTTGGATAGTCGTAAAAACCTTTGCCAGTTTTAATTCCAAGCCTTCCTTGATCTACATACTCTTTTAAAAATGCAGCATTTGCAAGTGCCTTCTTATCCTGCCGTTTTTGTGCCCAGAAGTTTGTAACTTTCCACACTGTATCAATACCAATGCTGTCCATAGTGCCGAAAGGTCCAAGCGGAGTGTGTAAAATTCCCATCCATGAACGATCAATATCCTCTATTGAGGCAATTTTTCTTACAGCAAGAGCCAATGCAGCTTCCATATATGCCATGAGCATATTATTAAAAACATATCCATTATTCTCTGTATGCAGCATGATTGGGATCTGTCCAATTTTACCTGCAAAATCTTTAACTATTTCAACAGTTTCAGCAGATGTACCAGGGTGAGGCATTACATCAACAATCTTTGTCATTGAAATATCGTGGAAATGAAATGCACAGAATTTTTCAGGTCTTCCTACATACTCAGCAAACATAGAAGGAAGAAGCGTTGAGGTGTTTGTTGTAAATACAGCCTCTGGTTTGCAAAGTTCATGGAACATGCCAAAAATCCGACCTTTAAGTGCAGGGTCTTCAGGCACTGATTCTATAATAAAATCAACATTATCTGCTGCTTTTTCTGGTTTGTCTGTAAGAGATATCCTCGTAAGTGCTGCCGTTCCCGCCGTTTCCGTGCATTGCCCTGATTTTACAAGCCGTATGCTGTTTTTCTTAAGCCGTTCAAACCCTTTTTCTAAAATCTCCATTGATATATCATACATCACAACATCATATCCATGAATGGCACAAATAAGGGCTGTCTGCTGCCCCATTGTACCTCCGCCGATAATCAATACTTTTTTTATATCTTCTACTTTCAAATTATGCTCCTTATAATATTTAAAAAATAACAATTCTTGTAAAGAATTTATGCTCTTCGTTTCTTTAGCAATCAGGTTTTTATATATGGCTGAACGGTTTCTAAATTCGGAATAAATTGATAATGTTTTTTTAAAGTTTTGACTGATCGATTACTCTTAATGCCATATTTTCAAGCACTCTTACAGCATGGATTAGCAGCCCGAACCGTTTATCTTTTGTAAAACCTTGATGAAACCGTTTGTAAATCTGCTGTGCAATTACAGCAAGGCGGAAGAGTCCAAAACAGTAGTAAAAGTCAAACTTATCCATATTTCTCCCGCTCTTTCTGCCATATCTCTCAATGATTTCAAGGCGGGTCATAGCTCCGTCCATATCTGTCGGCATTGAACGGATCATCTGACACTCTGGAGGATCGTTTTTTTCAATCCAATATGCAAGCGAACTGCCAAGGTCCATCAATGGATCGCCGTAGGTTGCCATCTCCCAATCAAGAACTCCTACTATTTCCATCTGTTTTTCAGGGTTTAAAACAACATTATCAAATTTGTAATCATTATGAATAAGGGCTGGTCTGTCTGTATCAGGCTGCTTTTTATCTTCAAGCCATGACATAACAGCTTCAAAATCTGGAGCATCGTCTGTTTTTGCTTTACGATAACGCTCTGACCACCCTTGAACCTGCCGAGCGACATAACCAGCTGGTTTTCCAATAAAATCAAGACCAGCCTTCTTTACATCAATAGCATGAAGATAAAGGTGGAGATCAACAAGTTTTTCGCAAAGCTGACGAGCCTGCTCTTTTGAAAAGCTGATGCCTTCTGGAAGCTCTTTTCTTAAAATAATACCTTGAATTTTTTCCATGACATAGAACGAACAGCCCATAATCGATTCATCTTCTGAATATGCCAGAGGCTTTGGGCAGTATGGAAAAACTGGATAGATGGCACTCAATATTTTAAACTCTCTTACCATATCGTGTGCTGATTTGATTTTTGCACCAATCGGAGGTCTTCGTAAAACCATCTGTTTTTCGCCAACTTTTAGAAGGTAGGTTAAATTGGAAAAACCACCTGGATATTGCTCAATTAGCAAATTATTAGAAATATACTTAAGATTAATATTTGAAAACGCTTCTATATTTTCCTTTAAAAATTTTACAACTGCCTCAATATTAAGCTCTTCTCCCTGCCTTACCTTTACAGCCTCATCTTTTATTGTCATCTGTTATCTCCTTAATTGCAATTTTATTACCATCTATATTCATTTTTTTTAAGATTTATGGCAGAGGCAGAAAGACTCTGTAAATTCAAGAACATAATCAGCATAGTTATCAACAGTTATCTCTCTTTTTTTATATTTCCACCGTTTCAAATACCAATCCTGCTGCATGGCTTTTATTATGCTTGCTGTAAGTTTATGGTTGTTTTTGCGAAAAATCCCCTGCTCTTCACCAGCTTCAAGGATTTTTACCAATCTATTTTCAGTAGATTCTTCCATTGAAATTACAGCTTGTCTCTGCTCAAGATTTAAATTTTTTGACTCCATAAATGTAAAATAGAACCATGGACGGGCAGCTTCGCTTAAAAAAAGGTGTGCCTTTATTACAGATCGAAGCTGCTCTAATGGAGGATCGTTAAGATTATGAAATTTTTCAAAGACATTGGTGATCATGGAACTGCCCTGTTTATGGATAATTGCAAGAAGCTCCTCTTTACTTGCAAAATAGGCGTAAAGAGAGCCAAGACTCATGTTGGTTCTGCTGCTTAAATCGCGCATGGTCATTGCCTGAAAGCCCTTTTCATAAGTAATCTGGAACACTGCATCAAATATTTTTTCAAAATTTTTTACTGCTGTTTTCTCTTTTTTGATGCGAATATTGTCCTGATTCTCCTGAAACACCTCTTTATAAATCTCTGCGTCAGAATTTTCTAAAATCCCTTTAAATTCCATGTATTTCATTCTTTACAATCCATTTTTATCAATAGGCTTTGAGTATATAACTAAACCTCAGCACTATTTAAAATTACTACCCTGATACGATTTTAGAATCCGTTTTGCTAATGATGTTTTATGAACCTCATCTGCACCGTCATAAATACGGGCAGCACGTTCATGGCTGTAAAAAAATGCAAGAATTGTGTCGTCAGTCATGCCAAGCCCGCCATGCACCTGCAATGCTCTGTCAACAACTCTGTTCATGGTATTTGCAACCACAAATTTAATCATGGAGATTGCATCTCTTGCCTTAGATGCTCCAAAATTGTCAATCTGCCACGCTGCATTAAGCACAAGAAGTTTTGCAGATTCAATTTCAGCAGCAGAGTCAGCTACCCAATTTTGAATTGTTTGGCGTGTGGCAAGTGTTTTACCATCTGGAGAGATAACTCTGATGTTTGCCCTTGAACACATCAGATCAAAAGCTCTGCGGCAGATTCCAAGCCATCTCATGCAGTGGTGGATTCTGCCAGGTCCAAGTCTGTCTTGTGCCATAACAAAGCCTTGCCCCTCTTTTCCCAAAAGGTTGGTTAAAGGTACTCTGCACGATTGATAAAGAATCTCTCCATGACTGTAATAGTCGCTTCCTTTGTGTCCCATTATCGGGATATTTCTTACAAGGTTAAATCCTGGTGTATTTGTAGGAACAATGATCATGCTTGCCTGAAGATAAGTTGGTGCATCAGGATTAGTTACAGCCATGACGATAGCAAAATCAGAGCCGTCAGCAGCAGTTGTGTACCACTTATGTCCGTTAATAACATACTCATCACCATCTTTTACAGCAGTGGTCTCAAGCATAACAGGATTTGAACCGGGCATATCAACTTCAGTCATAGAGAAACAGCTTCTTATTTTACCTTGAACTAATGGGTTTAAATATCTCTCTTTCTGCTCTTTAGTGCCATACATGTGAAGAATTTCAACATTGCCTGCATCTGGTGCCTGACACCAAAACACATAATGACCAAGAGGAGACCTGCCCAGTGCTTCAGACACAAGCCCATGCTCAACAAGGCTTAAACCCATTCCGCCGCATTCAACTGGAAAATTGGGTGCCCAAAGCTCCATCTTTTTTACCATCTCCTGCTTTTCTCTTAACACTGGCAGAAGTTCAGTGAAATCCTTATTAAGAAAATCTGGTTCAAGAGGTATAAGTTCTTTGTCAACAAACTCATTGATCATATCCACAATAATTTTTATTTTATCTGACACTTCAAAATCCATCTCTTTTTATTTTCTCCTTTTTGAGTAATTGTAAAACGTATCACTTTTAAACTACCTTTAGTCTTTTTATCTATAGTCTTTTGAATGGATACTTACAGATAAAAATATATGAAGTCAAGAAGTTTTTAGAACGAACGTTCGTTTTTTAATCTTGATTATTCATCTAATATTGGATATATGTTTTTATATACATAAACTCTAACAAAAAACAGGCGGGAAATAATGAGAATTTTAGTTTGCATCAAACAGATATCAACATCTGAAACTGTTATAGATGATTCAGGTGAATGGATTACACAAGTGGGAAGCTCATCATTTGCAATCAGCCGTTTTGACGAAAATGCAATTGAAGAGGCAATTTCTTTAAAAGAGCGTCTAATTGAGAAATTTTCATCTGAAAATGCTCTTCTAAACACCCAAGCAAAAGATTGTGAAATAGGTTTACAAAATAACCAAAATAAAGATACTGAAATTGGTTTGCAAAATAAAGATGTTGTAATTGATATTATTTCAGTTGGAGGTTTAACAGCAGCAGAGAGCATAAAACGTGGTATGGGAATGGGTGCTGATAATGGAATTCATCTTATCACAGAAGATAAAGGTTATGTGAGCGGCTCTGTTACAGCGTTAAGGCTTGCAGCTATGATAAAAAAAGCTGGGTTGAATCAAAATCAAAATTATAATACAGACCAGAACATTAAAAATCGTAATTCCAATATTGGATATGACCTGATATTAACAGGCATAATGTCAGAAGATTTGATGCAGGCACAAGTCGGACCTATGTTGGCAGAGTATTTAAACATTCCCTGCGTTACTTCAGTTCTAAAAGTAGATATTATAGATATTGAAGAGAGCGGCAGTTCATTTAACAAGATAATAGTTCAACGAGAGATGGATGGAGGAGTTCGTCAGAATATAAAGGTAAAGCTGCCCGCACTTTTGAGCATACAGGCTGGAATCAATCAGCCAAGATATCCATCGTTGTCAAATATATTAAAAGCAAATAAAAAAGAGATTCAATCGTATCATATTAAAGAGCTTTTCAATAGTGATATTAAAGCTGAAGTAAATATAGACCAAGATAACAAACATGAAATGACTTACACAACTAAAAATGAAAGTCAGTTAAGAGACTTTCATATAAAACATACAAAAGATAAAGATTCAATATGCGTTATAAGAGTTGAACGTCCAGAGAAAAGACGTGAAGGCAGAGTGTTAAACGGAACGACAAAAGATAAAGCTGTAGAGTTGATGAGTATCCTAAAACAGAGAGGGCTATTAATATGAAAACTGTTCTTGTGGTTGCAGAATATTTAAACGATAAAATTGCTCCTATAACAGACGAACTTATTGCATCTGCTCTTGAAATATCAGCCATTATAAACAAAGAGATTAAATATGCTGAAAGCAAAACGTCAGAGGTAAAAGTGGTTCATGTTAAAGGGCTAAACACTCTTGCAAGTGAACAATATAAATCTGCCCTTGTTTCAATTATACAAGAGCTTAATCCATCATTTATATTGATGGGGCACACATCACAGGGAATTGACACAGCTTTTGGTCTTGCTGCAAGACTTAGATGCAACTGTATCAGCTCTGTTAATAAAGTGATTGAACATAAGAAAAAATATCTATTTGGGCAAGGTTCAAAAAACGATGATAATGACAAATCAGATATACTCTTTTTCCGCTCTATCTTTAAAGGGAAACTTAACGCTGTAATCAAGTTGGAAAATCCCGATAAGATGACGCTATTAACTGTCCAGCCGGGAAGTTTTGCACCAAAAGAGGCAGATATAGATATAATAGAGATAACTTTATATGCATCTGCTGCAAATTCGCATCAAATTGAATATGAAAATATAATTGAACCTCAAACAAAAAAATCAAAACTCGATCAGGCAAAGATTATTGTTTCAGCAGGAAGAGGAATCGAAGATCAGGAAAATATAGCTTATATTGAACGACTTGCAGCCTGCTTCACAGGTTCAGCAGTTGGAGGCTCAAGACCTTTGATTGACATGGGCTGGATGCCATACCATCAGCAGGTAGGAATTACTGGTGCTGTTGTTTCTCCAGAACTTTACATTGCTGTAGGAATTTCTGGATCATCTCAGCATATTGCAGGCATGAAAGATTCAAAATTTATTGTATCTATAAACAAAGACCCAAATGCAGCAGTTTTTAATCTATCTGATGTCTGTATTGTTGAAGATGCCGTCAATTTTATTAAGAGTTATGTAGAGACAGCAGAAGAGTAATTCCTACATAATGCTTGATTTTGTTAATCAATCAGGGATATTAATCAATGGTAGTCTCTAAACATGTTTTAAGGCAGTGCTTTTAAAAAATAAAAAGCATTGTAAATTATAAACTAATCTCGCTCACAAAAGCGGATTTATTTGGAGGAGTTTATGAAGAAATTTCAACAAGTTAAACAGATTAAAAGCTCAATTGTATTCCTGATGGTATTTCTTGCATTATCTGTTAGTGCCAACGCTTTAGCAGACAACTGCATTACCATTACCGATGATTTAACTCTCTCTATCCCATGTGCAAAGTATGATGATCTCTCATTTAGCTTTTCGCTGGTTAAGTATGAAAAACCCGATGCTAATATAAACTCTGAGCTATTGTGGAGAATCGACGATTTCTTACTATTTGACTCTGATACTGTGGCAGCTAAGCCAGCTTGTGCTAATCCTCTTGATGTCGCATCTGATCTTGCTTTAACAATAGCGTGTGTAAATTACTATGGCACACACATCAAATTTAAGCTGCTGCCCTATTATAACGAATCTGAAAATGGAGATTCAGGCACTGAGCTTTTGTGGAAACTTGACATCAACTCTTTAGAATCTCTTAACACTCCAGTTACAATATCAAGAGATGACAAAGGCGTTTGGTTTATATCAGGAGATGATACAGCAGATGCCTATACTGTATTTGAAGCAATGGGATATTCTGTAGCAACAGATCGTCTATGGCAGGCAGAAAAATATAGAAGGGTTGGCAGGGGAAGACTTGCTGAAATTTTTGGCAAAAGTCAGCTTGCAAGTGACATCAAGGTTCGGACTGTAGGATATTCAGATGAGGAGTATCAACAAGGCTTTAATGCTCTTGATCCTGAATCAAAATCTGCAATCAATGGTTATGTTGCTGGTTTTAACAGAAGAATTGCAGAAGTTAAACAAGACCGCAGCAAATTGCCTTTTGAATTTCATGCAATGAGTCAGCAGCTTGGTATAGATTTTGTACCTGAAGATTGGACACCAACAGATGTACTTGCTTGGGCAGCAAACATGCTTCGTGCTTTTGATGGTGAAGCAACTGCACAAGGACAGATTCAAACTCTCGCCCTGTTTCAGCAGTTAAAAGCCCAATTTCCTGAAGAATATCTTGCCATGTTTCAAGATTTAAGATGGCAAGATGATCCAGATGCAGTAACCTACATCGCTGGAGACAAGAATAATTTGGTTACCAAGAGAGAAAAATCAACCTCAAACAACAATCAAATTGCAAAAAACGGTGTGCTTCTTAATAAGCCTCTGAATATAGACACTGAATTTGATCTAACCTGCAATTTTCAAGAGATTGCCGATAATATGAGACAGAACGAGGAGCAGATTGTTGCAAACCTTAAAGAGATCAATGCCTATGTAAAAAATGGAAGTTACGCATGGGTTGTGTCAGGAGATAAAACTGCAAGCGGCAACCCTATAATTTACTCAGGTCCTCAGATGGATCACGCTTTTAATTTTTCTGTTCCATCTATTATTGGAGAGGGTTCGATCAAAGCTGGAGGTATTGATGCTTCTGGAATGATCATTGCTGGTATTCCAGGAATTGTAATAGGTAGAACACCACACCATGCATGGTCAATGCAAGTCGGACATGCCCATACATTGGACTACTATATTGAAGAACCTTCAGCCGTATCGTTACATCGCATTGAAACTATAAAAGTTGCGGGTGAAGAAGATGTGCAACTGCCTGTTTACAGAACTTCTCACGGACCTGTAATAAATTCTGATCCTGTAATATCATGGAAATATGCTCATTGGGGCAAAGAGTTTCAATTTGTAAAAGCATCTCTTGATCTTGCAAGGGCACAAAGTATGGATCAGTTTGGAGATGCCATTAACAAAATGCCTCTTTCTCAGCACTACTGCTATGCAGATAAAGATGGAAATATCGCCTACTGGATGTCTGGTTATGATCCTTTAAGACCAGAAGGAATTGATTTGCGTTTCCCTCTTTCAGGTAATGGAACTGCTGAATGGCTCTCACCCGTAGTTTATAAGGCAAGAGCACATGAACGCAATGCACAAAGAGGATTTTACGGTGGATGGAACAGCCGAGCCAGCCTTGATTATCCAATATCATCAAATAAATCTACATATTACTTTGGACCATTTCACAGAGCACATATTCTTGAAGATTATCTCGTAACCCACGATAATCTAACTTTTGAAGATGTAAGAGACCTTGCCTTGTATATTGCCACTACAGACTCAGTTAGAGATGAGTATCTAACTTCTTCGTTTGACTCTTACGGTGATGGCGGAAATCCTTGGAAATATGTAAAGACAGACTTTGTTGCAGCAGTTCAATCTGCCATTACTAATAAAGAGAATAGTTCTGATGACTCTTCTGATATGAATATCAAACGTTCAGCAGCTATAGAGCTTTTAAACAGTTGGGATGGACACTTTGTCAATGGCGGTAAAGATAACTGGGTAGCGGGAAAAGATCGTTCAGATGCTTGGATTTTGATGAACCAGTGGATAAATGAGGTTATTAAATTAACATTTGATGATGAACTTGGCAGTAAATCAGAGGATAATATAGTGCTTTTTAATATGTTGTTGCATGGACTTCCCGAGTTAAATTCAACTATTAAAAACAGCTACAACTGGTTTCAGAATAAAGTGGATAATAGTGCTCCTCAGACACTGGACGCTATTATTGTTGCTGGATTAGATAAGGCTCTAACAGCATTGGGAGAGCAGCCTTGGGGAATAGATAAACGAGGTAATATTTCTTACAAACATGAGATGTTAGGGGTTCTCCACCAGATTCCTACTTCATCAAGATCAACTTATGCACATTGTGTTGAAATGGGAAATTCTGGACCCGTTCGTATTGAAAGTATGCTGCCTGTTGGACAGTCTGGCAATATTCTTATAGGAGCTGATGGAAAGCCTCAATTCGATCCTAACTTTTTCGGTATGTCTGATGTTTATGACGGTTTTCAACATAGAAGTTTTTCTTTACACTAATTTTTAGGCATTATGAAGTTTAGAAGAGACGCACGGACGTGCGTCTCTTCTGAGTTTTTAATGGTTCGCTGTGCCTTGAAAAAAATTACCACCCTTTTGAACTGATGATATTTTTTATCTTATCTTCTGTCTTTTTCTCTACAAGAATCATCTTGCGGGCTTTTGCCTTGTGGATTTTCTCACTCAGGCTGTTTAAATCTGCTGGTTTTTCAAGTAGATCCATTGCCCCGAGTTTCATCGCCTCAATCCCCTTTTCAACTGTTGCATGACCCGTGAGCATAATTATCTGCACATCAGGATTTATCTGTTTGAGTGCCTTAAGTGTCTGGAGTCCGTCCATTTCAGGCATCATAAGATCAACAATAATGGCATCATAGTTTTCACTCTGAACCTTTTTAAGAGCCTCTTTTGGAGATGCTACTGTAGTAACATCCATTCCTCTGTTGTTCATACGCTCTGCCATGATTTCAAGAAATTCTGTTTCATCGTCAATTAAAAGTATTTTTTCAGCCATTGTAATTCTCCTTATTTTAATTTGTTATTTTGCATTATATTTATAACAATTTTATCTGTATTATTCATATAAACATCTGCATTAAGTAAATCTGCAAGTTTAGCAATCTGATCGTTCTGAGCCTTATCTTGTTCAGAATCTAACTGATTTTTCAAAAGATTGAGTATAGCTATAGAAACTTTTGATCCCTCTTTTGATACTACAACCTCAATTGTTTTATCGCTGTTGACCCTTCTAAAAGCTGATTTAATTAATAACCACAATAAATTCATAAGTATAAACGGGTTGGTCTGAATTGAGAACGACCCATCACATTTGACAGGTCCAAGAGTTATGCTGAATGATGCGGCGGAGCGTCTGCCAAGCTCAAGTGCCAGCTCTGTAACTTCAGAAAGATTTACCACTTTTACAGGCTCATCAACAGAATGGGCAAACTGACTCATTTTTTTTACAATATTGTCTGCCCGTTTTATCTGATCCATCACCTTTTTTGCAAGTCTTGCAATCCTTTCGGGTTCCAAGGATTGACCACTTTTTATCGCCATGAGGCTTAAATCCTCCATCAGCCCCGCATTCTCATTGGTAATTGCCAATGCGTTTTTAATTTCATGGGCAATAGAGGCAGACATAGCACCAAAATATTGTAAACCTGCATATTGATCCTGTAACCCTGAAATGCTCAAGTTCTCAATTTGTCCATTCATTTGTTATTTTCCTTCCATAGTGTTTTTCATCATCTCAATAAGTTTATCAATATTAACCGGCTTGATAAGATAATGGACAGAATCAGCAACGCCCTTTTGATAGTCATCTTCAGAACCATGACCAGTAAGATAGATAAACTTCATGTGAGGATATTTTTCCTCAATCTGCTTTTTTAGCTCAATACCTCCAATTTTTGGCATTTTGATATCAAGAACAGCTAAATCATACCTTCTCTTCTTCAAGATATTTCAAAGCCTGACGTCCACTTAATGCCCATTGTGCCTCAATTCCTCTGAAGGAAAGCCGTTCTGCAAGAGTTGAGACATAATCTGCCTCATCATCAACTAATATTATTCGCAACCTTCTCCTCCTTTTGTACTACATTGTGTTTGTAGGGCAGTGTGACTATAAAACATGTTCCTTTGCCCACTTCACTTTCAACCCTTATGTATCCTCCAGCCTCCTTTACCAACCCGTAAGTAATTGAAAGACCAAGACCAGTTCCCCCTGTTGAGGATTTTGTTGTATAGAAAGGCTCAAAAATAAGCTCCATATCAGCGGGTTTGATGCCACAACCTGTATCACTTACTGTAATAGTGCAAAAATTACTATTTTTCTCCTTTGCTTCTATCTTTAAAGTGCCGTCAGACTCTATGGCAGCAAAGGCATTATTTACAAGATTCAAAAATATCTGCTGCATTTTTCCACGATCACACATCATATCAGGAAGGTTAGCTGGAATATCAACAACAATCTTGATACTTCTGTATTCAGCCTCTTTGTTCAGAAATCCTAAGACATCGTCAATAAGATTTCTGATATTTACAGACTGTATGGAGACCTCAAGATGACGTGCAAAGTTTAAAAGTCTGTGGGTTATACTTCCACATCGTGAAACTGATGCTATTACAGAATCAACAAGTCTGATAAGTTTTTCATCCTTGTCATATTTATTCTGGTAGGTAAACATATCCTTGATAAGCCCTGCCTTTTCGTTGATCACGGCAAGTGGATTGTTTATCTCATGGGCAACTCCTGCAGCAAGCCTTCCAATTGTGGCAAGTTTGTTGTCATAGCCTATCCTGTGCATTGCCATTGCCCTTTTTTTGTCAGCAATATAGAGGTTATTTACAAGGTAGGTGGTGATAGCAAGAATAACCCCAAGGATAATGGTGATACTTCCAGCAAGAAAGAGAATCAGGCTTGAGCGTGTGCTGTACCACGATCTCATAAGTTCAGTTTTATTTTTAATAATCATAAGTATCAAATTGGTATCTGGTATGTAAGCATATCCAACTATGTTTATATTTTTGTCAGTGTCTAAGTATTCTCTTACCTCTGTATGCTCAGAATACTCAGGCACGGGCATGTTAATTTTTGTTAAAAGCTCCCCATGAAACCTGCTTGGAGTCTGTATCACACCATTATAATTAATAACAAAAGCATCTCCCATGCCGCTCAACTCTAAACCAGAAAGAAGTTCATTAAAGTGTGCACTATCAATGGTGGCTCGAAGCAGGTAAAAATCTTTTTCCGTTTTTCCATCTACCAATGATGAATTATTCCCTTCCGCTGAATTTATATCCACATTTGAATAGACCTGTTTAAGAGCAATTACAAAATGGGGCTTATTCCTGAACCCTAAAAATACATCGCTTATATAGACTCCCTGTTCAACTGCTTTTTTGAACCATGGCTGAGTGCTGTAATCTTTGCCTTCAAGTTTATAATCTCCTATATAAGTAACCTGAATTCCCTTAGAATTGATAATGCCTACATCAACAAACCCTCCAAAAACGCTCTTAAGGTTGTTTAAAATCTCTCGCAGACGTTCAAGATTGTTGAGTTCCTCAAAAGTGTTGTCATTAATAAGAAACTCCAGAACGGTTTTGTGTTTTGTTAAAAAAAAGTCAATTGATCGCTTGGTATTGGATGCCACCCTTGCAACTCTTAACATTATCTCAGACTCTATAGCTTTTTGGGTAACATTATAGTCTATTGCCGTAATTGAAATCAGTGGAATCAGTGCAACCGCAGCCGTGATAACAACCGTCATTTTCCAAATTTTACGAAAATTAAAGGTGTGTTTATATACCTGACTATCTGGCGAAGGGGTCTCTAAAAATGTCGGCTTGAAATAGTGAGCTATAGACATGATCTCCTCTGCTTTTGTGTAAGGTCAAAAACTTTTGTTTGAACTGTGTTTGTAAGGGAACAGACAACTTAACGCTATCTATTTATCTATATCTATTCCCTTTCAAGTTCTATTTGCTTAGATTTAGATTCTCTTTTATCTTCTCATTAGCCTTTTTTAGAGTTTCGCTCAAAAGATCAATATCAACCGGCTTGTGAAGATATGCAAAAGCTCCGAGCTCCATACAGATTTTTCTATCTGCCTCAGAGCCGTGACCTGTAAGGATAATAACCTCAATCGCTGGTTTACTTGCCTTTACCTTTCTTAGTACCTCAATGCCATCAATGCCTGGCATTTTCAAATCAAGGATCATCACCTCTGGCTCATCTTCGTCAACAATGCTTAAAGCTGACTCTCCATCATAAGCAACTGCTGAAGTCATATCTCTGAGCATAAGCCTTTCTGAAAGAGTCTGGACAAATTCACGCTCATCATCAACAAGCAGAAGTTTTGACGGAATCTCAAAGTCATACTTTCTATAGATATCTGCCTGATAAAAATCTTTGCCGATTGCTGTCTCAACTGATGTAACGCCTGAAACCTTTTCTGCAATTGCTTTAATATCTTCCTCAAGTTTTTTCAGCATAAGAACATTATTGTTAATAGTAAGTTTTACTACACCATTTTTGGCATTAACTCCGATATTGTGGCCCTCATCTGCTAAAGCTCTCTCTACAAGCGCTGCAAGATGAAAATCTCTAACAGCACTCTTTGATCTTTCAGTATATTCAATAGCTCCACTTTTCGATTTTTCAACAATAAGAGCAACCGCATCTTTAATTTTAGTCTTATCTACAGGAATCACAATATCATAGAGTGATATGCTCCATGGGTCTTCAAGTGAAAAGATATTTTGCACCCATGCAGAACAATTTTTATCATAATCTTTTATATTCTTCATGGCACTCTTTTCAGACTGTCCGTCTGATTCTGCTGTTTTAACTCTATTTTTTAGATCAGCAATCAGGCAGGTTCTAAGAACGTGATTTATATCTACTGGAATCAGATGAACCGGAAATCCAGTAAAAATCATTCCTTTATCGCCGCTATTTTCAAGAAGTTCAGCAACTGCAAGCCTAAGGTATGCGATGGAACGCTCTTTTTCATGGGTAAATTTGTTGAAGATAGAGGTTTTTGCCATAAAAGCTTCTAATATTTTTGTTTCTGGCATTTTTGATAGGAGTGCTGCCTTTTTCACAATCTCCTGCTGACCAGTCAAATTGTAACCCGTCGCCTTAACTAAATCGTTCACAATCGCATCTTCATGGCAGAAGCTGCCACTAAATATTGTAATCACTGACATGATATATCTTCCTTATATAATTATAATTTTTATCGCTGTTTGAATCTGGACAGTTTGTTATCTTTTATTTATTTATATCTCACTTATACTAATGAGCAGGCATTTGAGAGAGGACATAAAACTTCTTGACCTTCTTTGTGTGTAACAGGGTGGATACTGCACACAGCTTTTGCCATAGTTGGATAGATATGACCATCTCCTATTTTAGCAATAAGATGGGTGCGTTCAAACACCTTATAGACAGACTCATTCACTCCGCTGAAAGAGATATCCCTGCCCGAACTTCTTACGTTGTCAATCAGAAGAGATATAACCTCTTCGCCAGAGGCATCAATATCATTAATTCCGTTAGAGACAATGATTATATGTTTAAGAGTTGGTTTTTTAAGAAGGCGATCGTTTATCTGATCCTCTAAATAACTTGCATTTGCAAAAAATAGAGGTCCATCAAATCTTACAAGGTCCATATATTCGCACTCTTTCAGCCCGTGAGTAACAGCACATCTGAAAACATCTTCATCTCCATGCCTTGATAGAGATGGAACCGTAGGACGCATACTTTTATATAAAAATACACATAAGGAGAGCACTACACCCACCATAATTCCCTTGTCAAGATGCGGAGCAAATATAAGTGTTGCAATAAAGGTTATAACAGAGATTACACCATCATACCACTGTGCTCTCCACGCATGGACAAAACCAGAGACATTTATAAGACCAATTACAGCCATCATAATAACTGACGCAAGCACTGATTGGGGCAGATGATAAAGAAGAGGCGTGAAGAAGAGCAGGGTAATTACAACAACAAGGCTTGTAAAAACACTCGAAAGCCCTGTTACAGCACCAGCTTGAAGATTTACAGCAGAGCGGGAAAACGAGCCTGAAGTTGGATAGCTTTTGCCGATTGCACCGATAATATTGGCAAGTCCCTGTCCGATAAGCTCCTGATTTGGATCAAGCCGCTGACCTGTTTTGGCTGCCATTGCCTTTGCTATTGATATTGCCTCCATAAATCCAAGGAGAGATATGATTGCTGCAAATGGAAAGAGTTTCATAACAACATTAAATTCAATTTTAGGAATACCAAGAGCTGGAACACCTTTTGGTACCGTTCCTACAACAGCACCCCCGCCTGTCATCATAACTTTTTCAACATCAATGGGGCGGTTGCCAACCTTTATCCGCCATGTTCTGCCATCACTTACAGCACCGTTATTCATAGAAGCATCAATTTTAGGACTGCTTTCATTTACGCCAGTAAGCTCAGTTCCTTTAAGGTAAAATGTCATTGTACCGTCTTCACCTTTAATACCAGTGAAAAGTAGATTGCGTAATTTTGCACGATACACGCCTATTTCGTGCTTTATATGACTCATCTTAACCCCAATAACATGCAGATCATGGTCAGCATCAAGAATCCCTATTGGATCATGAACCTGTTTTGCCTTATCCAGATTCATACCCGTTTGAGTTCTCTGATCAGCAAGCGGTCCAAGCTGGGCAGTAAGGCGGTTAAATTCATGAATATCTGCCTGCACTTCAGCAGATTTAATAGCAGAGATTGGAGATGGGTTGTTGTGCTCAAATCGTATACCCCATGCAATTAATATGGTTACAGCCACGGCTACTAAAACATTGGGAATTTTAGGATAGAACTTTTTTAGAAAATACATGATTGCAAAAGAGAGGATACCCATAAAGAGTGTGGGGAAATGGGTATAATGTGCTGCTGCCTTGCACACATTAATGATTGTTTCATAATGATGCTCTGCACTGTCAACCGAAACACCGAAAAGTTTTGAAAACTGTGAAGATGCAATAATAATTGCAGCGGCATTAGTAAAACCGTTGACCACAGGGTGCGATAGAAAGTTTACCACAATCCCAAGTCTTAAAATGCCAAGCGATAACTGGAACACTCCGACCATCAGGGCAAGCAAAATTGCATAGGCAATATATCCTTCACTGCCTGCTGTGGCAAGCGGTTCCAACGATGCTGCTGTCATCAAAGAGACAACAGCAACCGGACCTGTAGCAAGTTGCCTGCTCGAACCAAAGAGAGATGCAAGCATTGGAGGCAAAAACGCTGCATAAAGCCCGTAATATGAGGGCATTCCAGCAAGCTGTGCATAAGCCATTGATTGGGGAATCAACACTAATGCAACTGTAATACCCGCGATAAAATCAATCTTAAAGCTGTCAAGGCTGTAGCCCTTGAACCATCTAAGAAACGGTAAGATTTTTGTAATAATTTGCATTTAACCACCTGTTTGTTTGAAAATGTTGTAATCTTTTCTAATGATTATTGGATGCCCATATAATCTTTTTTAGAATCCCAAATTTATATTATTTCTACTCTTTATACTTTAAAATTTTGTTACAAGATTTTATTAATTCATTAAAAAGAGCACCAGCATCATAAAGGTTATATATTTTGAATCTTACTACGCCTTCAACCATTGAAAAAATAACCAATGCTGTTTTTCTTGAATCCACATCGGCGATGCTGCCGTCCTTTTTTCCTCTTACTACTGCCTGTTCAAATATCTCAACAAGGCTGTTGTAGGTTTGTTCAAGATGATCTCTGCAAACATTGTTTACTAATGCTAACCTGTAAGGATAATGGCTGTGAAGAAGGAGAAACCACTGCTCCATCGATCCTGCAAGGTACAAATAATAGGAAATTATCTCCTCCATCATCTGAAGCCCATTTGTAAAATCTCTGTCTCTAAAATATTCATCAAAACGAGTTATTATCCCCTGTTTGACGTTTTCAAGTGCCGCAAGAAAAAGTTCCTCTTTATTTTTAAAATGGTAGAATATGTTTGCGGTTGATGCGTTAGTAGCTTTTGCTACCTCTGTTATTGAAGTATTGCTAAATCCCTGTTCAGCAAACAAAATGATAGCAGCATTCAGGATTTCGTCTTTTTTTGAGACGTTATTTTTTGTCACACCATGCTCCGTTGTGATTTAAATTTGATTGAAAATTATTGTTAGATATTTTAGACTGACTAATCAGTCAGTACTTGTAAAAATACAAATAACACTTACTTTTATTCAAGTCAAGGAGAATTATGCAAATTAAAAAATAGGCTTTTATTTGGATTTATAGATTTTGATATTGTAACTGGATATTGTTCACATACAATCAAATAACTTGACAAAAATTTTAAAATGTCCGTAAACAGAGTCAATCTTTTTTAATACAGAATAGAGCCTTTCCCATCTGTTCTGTATAATAACTTTTTAAATTTATAAGGACAAAAACAATGGATATGAGATTTTCAAAAAGCAATGATGTACTTGGAACAGTTAATCGCGGTGATGCCGCAGAATCAAGCCTTTGCACACTCTGCCGTGCAGATTGTAAAGGAAAATGCGAAACATGGCTCTCAAGCATGGTGGGGCGTAAGCTGCTCTATCCACGGAGTTTCGGATTTGTAACTGCCGGTGCAAACAACACTACACATGTCGGGGTCTCCTACAACTCATTGAGAATTCAGGGCTATGCATACGGTGCACAGGGAATTGCACCTGGACTTACCAACAGCCAGGATGATTGCATCTTCCCCAACGTGAGCCTTGAAACTGAATTCGGGAAAAAAGTTAAGACAAAAAGTCGTATGCCATTGATGACAGGAGCTATGGGTTCAACATTTATTGCTGAAAAATACTGGGATGCATTTGCAATTGGAGGTGCAATTGTTGGTATTCCTGTTGTAATCGGTGAGAATGTTGTAGGTGTTGACCGTAAATCCGAGATAAATCCAGGGTCTGAAAGGAAGGGCAAAATCAAGTCAGCACCAGAACTTGATCGCAGAATTGACACCTATCTTAGGTATCATGACGGCTATGGTGCCATAATTGTCCAGCTCAATGTTGAAGATACCCGTAACGGCGTTGCAGAGTATGTTGTGGATAAATATGGCGATAAGTGTATTATTGAGCTGAAATGGGGACAAGGTGCGAAAAATATCGGTGGCGAAATTCAGGTAAGAAGCATTGATTATGCAAAATTTCTTAAAGATCGCGGTTATGTGGTTGATCCTGATCCTACTCTTCCCGAAGTTCAGAAAGGTTTTGAGCAGGGTGCGATAAAATCTTTTGCCCGCCACAGCCGTCTTGGAGGTACAAATCTGAACTCTGTTGAAAAGGTAAGAGAAGATTTTATGGGCAGCGTTGAGTATCTTCGCCGTATCGGATTTAACAGGGTAACACTGAAAACTGGCTCCTACGGCATGGAAGAGCTTGCAATGGCAATTAAATTCTCTACAGACGCAGAGCTTGATCTTCTTACGATTGACGGTTCTGGCGGCGGTACAGGCATGAGTCCCTGGAACATGATGCAGAGCTGGGGTGTTCCGTCAATAATTCTCCACTCCAAGGCTTATGAATACGCCAATATGCTTGCAGCCAAAGGAAAACATGTTGTTGATTTATCCTTTGCAGGTGGTTTTGCTCTTGAAGATCATATTTTCAAGGCTCTTGCTCTTGGTGCTCCTTATACCAAACTTATATGCATGGGAAGAGCTATGATGATTCCTGGCTTTCTTGGTGCAAATATCGAAGGGTCAATATATCCTGAAAGAAGAGAGAGAGTGAATGGTAACTGGAACGAGCTGCCAAAAACTGTTCTTGAAGTGGGTAAGACTTCTGACGAAATTTTTGCAGGATATCACGATATAGAGAAAAAGCTCGGCAAGGACGAAATGAAGAAAATTCCTTATGGTGCTATCGGTTTCTATACGCTTGCAGATAAACTTGCATGCGGTGTTCAGCAACTTATGGCAGGTGCAAGGAAATTCTCATTAAATCAGATTACACGTAATGATATATTTTCGGGCAACCGCGAGACAGCACGGGAAACAGGAATTCCTCACGTTTCTGATGTAAATGACGAATCTGCTCGTAAGATTCTCAATTCATAAAAGCTAATAAATAATAGGGGTAAATATTCCTTTTTTACCCCTATTGTTTATAATTGTAGAAGTCAATCATATTTCCTTTTTATTTTATGTAAGAACAGCAGTTCCTATTGGTCTCTTTTTAAGAGAGCATAGATATATGGTCTTGGATCACCAAAAGGATTTATGTATGTATACTCAAAATCCGACACCAATTTAAAAGATAATCCCAGATTTTGAACCAATTCATATACAGAGTACCTATGAATCGTCAAACCGGCACATTTGGGAGCCCCTGTCATTGAGAATTCTGCAAATATGGCATGGCCACCTGATTTAAGTACTGCTTTTAAGTTGTCAAAATACCCTTTAATATCATCTTCCTTGGTTAAAAAATGCAAAACTGCCCTGTCTATCCATATGTCAACTTGCGGTATGGGATCTTTGATGGCTTGAGCAATATCATGGCAAAGCCAATCAATTTTTTCATATTGTCCCCGTAGTCTTTTCTTTACTCTATGTAACGCTTCACTGCTGATGTCATTAAGAATAAGCCTGATCCCTTTGGAAAGAAGTTCTTCTATGAGAATAGATGTTCCAGCACCAGGAATAAAAACTGTGGAGTTTTCCCAATCAGGGATTTTCTGCAATAAATTAAAAGTTTGAGATGTATCTTTTTCATACCATCCCATCTTTTCATCTTCTGTTTTAGAGAAGATATCATCCCAATGTCTGCTATTTGAGTTCATAGAACTTTATCCTCAAGGTTGAACGTTCACCCAGAAATCAGCAACCATAATCTTACCTTTATGGTCAAACTGACACCACATTTTGTACAAACCAGCCTCAGGAAAAGCGGTCATAAATTCTATTTTTGAATCTTCTCCTCCTTTCATGGCATGGGCATGAATATAGTTTCTGATGGTAAATACTGACGATTTTTTGATTATTACCAGATGCCCTTTTTCTCCAAGATATGGCTTCAACCCTTTGACAGGGCTGTTGTCCATAGTCTGTTTTAAATCAAAAGTTAGCATGGTCTCTTGGTTCACTTTGATTGTAGTTGGAGATAACTCTAAACGGACTTTAATATCGTCAAGAATCTTTTCTGTTTTTCTTGTATCCGTAATATCTGATGGTTTTCCTTTACCTTTTATTCCGAGTTTCAACATGGAAAGCTGTTCTTTCTGTCCCGCCGGTTTATAATCACAAAATAAAGTATAGTCTCCTGCAGATGAAAGAGTTGCATCTGTCAGAAAATAGCCGTTTCCCTGATGCTCAGGGTGAAGATGGCGGAAAAAACCAAGGTCATTACTGACCAGAATAAGATGCATCAGTTTTTCCTGAAACATATCGAAATCAGGAACATTCTGTCCTTTATCATCCTTGATAAAAATTTTTATCTTGAAAGGTTCTTCCTGTCTTATTCCATCAGGAACAGACATTTCTGCCTTAAAAGATTTTTCTGCTGCACCGTCAGAATGAGCTTGATGCTGTGAATGAGCATCCTGAGCAATTGCAATTGAAAAGGTTGAAGCTGTCCAGATTAAAACAAAACAGATGCTGATGATTAAATATTTTTTTTGCATGTTATTCCCTCATTTTTAATAACAGGGATATGATACTTAACCATATCCCTTCTCAGTGGAAAGATTACTTTTTCATTTGTAGCATCATCTGGGTAGATGTAATAAGACCCTCAAACATACCCTGCATCATTTCATTCTTTTTTTCCATCATCTTATGGCACTTCATCATATCTTCCATACCCATCATGCCTTTCCCTCCTGACATCATCCCCATCATACATTTTCCCTCAGTCATAGATTTTTTATCGCCCATCTTCCCTTCAGACATCTTTCCCTCAGACATTTTTTCTCCATTGGACATCATCCCCATCATGCCTTTTTTCTCAGACATCATTTTGCAGCCAGGCAGACTTTTTAGCATTTTCATACCATCCATCATGGTTGTCATATATTCTTCCAGCAGTTTCTGGCGTTCCTGAGGGTTGGTGGTCGCTTTGATTTTTTCCATTTGGGCGTGCATCTTATCAATATGTTCCTGCATCAATTGAAGATTTTTGCTCGTGTCATCAGGAACCTGTGGTTTGGATGCATCTTGTTTTGCATGAGCTGCATGTTCTGAAACAGATGGTGTGTCCGTCTGTGCTGCAAATGATTTTGCCACAAAGGAATTACCCACAACCAGAAAACAACAAAGTGCTAATGAGATCAGTGCTTTTTTCATACGTTCTCCTTAATTTTTAGTAAGATTGATTACAATATATTAATATCCTGAATATATTAATATATTTTTATAGTATTGCTATTCATGAATATGTCAAGGTCACACCCCAAAAAGTCACAACGCCTTTATTCTCAGGATAGTAAGTATTCTAAAGATTCACTTAAATTATAGAATAATATAGTTGATTATAGCCAAATATTGTATTATATTAAGTTTATGAAACTTTCAGATTGGGCAAAACAAAATAATATAACTTATCGGACGGCATGGGAACATTTTAGAACTGGAAAAATTCCTAATGCTTATAAATTGGAATCAGGAACGATAATTGTTCCTGATGAAAATATCACTATAAAACCTGAATATGTTGTTACTTACGCGAGGGTAAGCTCTTCAGAAAACAAGTCAAACCTTGAAAGCCAGTCTAATCGTCTGATTTCTTTTTGTAATGCAAAAGGTTGGCAGACTCATTTTAATATAAAAGAGGTTGGTTCAGGCTTAAATGATAAAAGACAAAAACTTGAAATAGTCCTTTTAAAAGGCGATGCAACCAAACTTGTCGTAGAACATAAAGACAGGCTTGCAAGATTTGGAGTCAGGTATATTGAGATTCTTTGCAAACATATTGGTTGTGAATTGATAATACTGAATCCTAACGACAATGACAAAGAAGACCTTATACAAGATTTTGTGTCAGTGATCACAAGTTTTTGTGCCAGACTTTACGGTCAAAGAAGAAGCAAGAGAAAGACAGAGCAAATAATAAAGGATTTGTGTTGTGGCGAAGAAAAACAATAAGAAAAATAATTTTAAACTTCATAAAGCAGTTACGCACATAAAACTTGATTTTGCTAATGACGGCAAATTAGAAAGGTTAAATGAAGTTGGGACAGCCTTTATGTCGCTGGTTCAGGCTTATATTGACCATATTTTCGATAATGCCCTTAAAACTGCCTCAAAATTCGACACAATCCCTGAAATAGAGACCAAATTATCAGCACGTTATCAACGCTGTGCATGGCAGCAGGCAGTTGGAATAATGCAGTCATTTTTTTCAAATAAGCGTGAAAACAAGCCTGTTTTAAAGAATATCACCATTCAAGGTAATGCGAATGTCATTAAACTTGAACAATCTGAAACCTCAGAATTTGATTACTGGCTGAAAATTTCCACCTTAGAAAAAGGCTCTCCCATCTTGATTCCTGTAAAAATATATAAATATGGGGTTGAAATCTTAAAAACAGGCAAATTATGCCTTGGTGTAACGTTAAATTGTAAGAATGGGAAATGGTATGCCGCATTTATTGTTGAAACGGATAATAAAAAAGAACAAAAATCAGGCGATATCATAGGCGTTGATTTAGGAATCAAAAATTTATTAACAACAGCAAGTGAACATTTTGGTCAATTTTCTGATAAATTAGTCAATCTTGTTAAAAAAAATGATGAAAAACGGAGAAGAAAACAGAAGCAGAACGCCTGTTTAAGCAAGAAAGAGAAGCCTGTAATACCTCTTCATAACAGAAAACTTGAATCAACGATTAAAAACGAAATAGGCAAGGCAATCAATAATTTCATCAACTCTATTTCTGAAAATATAACAGTTGTAATGGAGAGATTATCTGTCAGTGAGATGAAATTCAAGTCAAAGGCTATGAACCGTGTCCTTAAAGCCTCAAAGATAGGTTATGCTCTTGATAGATTGAAACAGAAACTTGATTCAAAATATATTCATTATTCAACAGTTGCAGCAGCTTATACAAGTCAGGCATGTTCAAAGTGCGAATATGTAGATAAAAAGAACAGACCGACACAAGAGAAGTTTTTATGTAAATTCTGTGAACATACAGAAAATGCGGATTTCAATGCCAGCAAAAACATAGCCAAACGTTTTGGAGATGATGAGCTGAATGGCTTGACAGATTTTCGCAAAGTGAAATCGTTTTTATTGGAGAGATTTTTTAAGCGATTTCCAGATGCTCGTAGTGCATCTGGTGGGTTAGAACTGGGCTTTACGCTTCGAGAGATAAGTGGACAACCACTGACAGTCAATCAACTCATTTAATGCAATTTTCTATATTTTTCTGTAGAAGTTGTAACTATTCATATAAATAATCATGTGATTAGAATGGCAGGGACAGCTTTTGCATTAGACGGAGCTGACAAAGGCAAAAAAGAGATACAACAACTACCCAGAGTTACGGTCAAACATGTGCTCAGGATTGGGCAAAATTGACAGATGACCAGAAAAGCAAACTCAATACACTGTGATTCTGTTTCATTGCTTTTCCGTGTTGAAATTATAATAGTCTATTATTTAGGACTAAAATCTTTTCCTTCATAGATACGTAAAGGATTACCTCGTTCCAGTTCGTTATGATGGCTCCAGCGTTCCTGCTGGTGTTTCAGTTTCATGCCATCTTTCTCCTGTTTTAGTTTTTCATAAAGTCTGCTTAATGCTAATTTTCGATTAAGATGCTGAGACCTCTCTTCTTTAGCAATAGCAACCAGCCCTGTTGGTATATGTGTTACCCGAACAGCAGATTCGGTTTTATTGACATGCTGTCCACCTGCTCCTGAAGATCTCATACATTCAACTTTTACTTCACCTGATTTTAGATCTTTCTCCTCAGGAGGATTCAGGGAATTTACCCCTATAAACCAGTTCTTTCTTTTATGGTTTGGACGAAACATACTTTTTCCAATCCATAATATTGTTCCTTCCCAACTGGAGATAAATCTTTGAATATCCTCTCCTTCCACAGCAATTAAAGCTGACCTGAAACTGTCGGGGGCAGCAGATGGAATTGTCTCCAGTATATTTGCTTTATAGTCCTTTGATAATGCTTCAATTATTATCTGTTTTACTACTTGGCAACAAACCCAGCAGCACTCGTCAGGTCCTCGTCCTGATGTTATCTGTAACCAGCTGATCATAATGTTTGTCTAACCTTGTAAGTGATTAAGGGTTTTAATGTTGCAACAACAGAAATCAGACCAGCCTGAACCATATCGTCAACTACGACATCAATATTTTTATACGCCTGAGGAGCTTCTTCAAATAACAGCTCTTTATCTTCACAAATCACATAACCTCCCAAATCAGTCTGGAGAAGGGACTCTTTGGTAAACCTCTCTTTAAAACGTTCCCTGCTTGAACTGCGATTCCATTTTCGTCCTGCTCCATGTGCCAAAGACCAGCAATTTGCAGTCTGTTCTCCTTCAGGTATAACTAAATAGCTCAGAGTTCCTCTGGAGCCTGGTATTACTATTGCTCCACAATCAGAAGGGGCAGCACCTTTACGATGCAGCCATAATGATTTTGCATCAAATTCAATCTGAGAGATGCTGTTGTGGCAGACATCTAATATCTTATCACACTCTCCTCCTAATTGAGATGACATCCGATATGCAATCAGACTGCGGTTGGCAAAAGCCCATTTGATAGCATAATCATGTTGTTCAAGATAAATATCAGCCTCTTTAGAACCAGTTTCCAACCCACCAGCTCCATATTTTTCAGTATGACGTCTCAGCAAGGACTCACCAATTCCTCTGGAACCGCTATGAACAAGAATCATCAGAATATTTTTATCAAGCTGTAATCTATAAAACAGCTCTTGATTATAAATCTTTTCAAATGACTGTAATTCAGCAAAATGGTTGCCTCCACCGATTGTCCCAAGAGCGTAATCCATATCACTTGGTTCAATATTGCTGTTCAATAACCACTTTGCTCTGTCCCCTTCCCATTGAGTTTCAAGACCTTGAAGTTTTTTTATCCACTTGTCCCGTTTAAGTTTATTTCTTTTTAATCCTGTCTTGAAAAGTCCAACTCCACAGCCGACATCATTCCCGACAAGATATGGATAGATAACCCCATCACTTACAAATACCGCACCAACAGGATTACCTCTTCCAGGGTGAATATCCGGCATACCAATTGCTGATACCATTCCATGCAGTTCAGCAGTTTTTTTTAATTGTCTTACAGCTTCCCCTTCAATCCAGTTTTTAGAGGAAGCAAAAATTTTAACTTTATCCTTCAATTCAGACCCGCTTTTGTTATTTTTCAGCTACTTGTATTTTTCTATAGTCTTTATGATCTTTTTCCAATTCAGGTTAGCCAGAATACGCCAGCTATCTTCAATAGGCTTTAGAGCTTCATCCCAATCATCGTTTTCAAGACCTTTTACTATTGCTTTGTTGGAGAGAATAATATTCGTCTGGTAGTATGGTTCATTCTTTCCCCCTTTTCGTGTAAAACCAACTTGTTTTAACTCAATTTTTAGTAAATCATCAATCTCCTCCAATAGCTTAGTATTATAGTTATTTAGAATCTTTAAGTTCGCTAAACCCAATGTTGTAACAACCTTATCTTTTTTATTATCAGTCTCTATTCCAAAGAGCTTCCAAATCGGGTCGTCTCCCCACAATTGAAAATCTATTGTTATATATGGCTCTTTTTCTCCATTATCATCGTTTAAAAGTAAATTTTCATGGTAAACGGATATATAGTAATCATTTTCCAGATTACAATCCTCATAAACCATCCATTCTTTCCCTAACCAATCAGAATAACGTTCTTTAATAGCTTTATCAATTCCAGACAAAACAGTATTTTGCATTTCTGAGATTGAGTTATAGATTTCATAAGATTTTTCAATATTTTCAACAATATACGTAGTCGCTTCCATCATAATATTACCTCCATAAATGATTTAATATAAAATTTGAATACTGTTTAGATACATGAGAAACAAACTCATTTTTACATTTTTTTGAAAAATTATTCACAATAACAGCTACATCTTTCCAACTTATTGAAATAACATCTATATCGCTGAAACTGGTTGAAATATTGTTTAATGAAACAGGCTTTCTGCCATCAGGTGTTAAAAAGAACATTTTACAGTGGTTATTTTTGATATTATTTGACTTTGCCTGTTGTCCCAATATGTTCAAATATCTTTCAATTTGACTATCTTGCTCTAAAGCCTGAATTTTTGCTTCCTCTAAAAACTGGATTGAAGGGGAAGCTGTAAGACAATTAAAAAAAACTGCTGAACTGCATGGAA
>JADFZJ010000012.1 GCA_015232555.1 Desulfamplus sp.
AGAAAGGTTTTATTGTGCCTGAAAGATTTGACGGGGTATGTTTTGAGGTGGTGAAATAAAAGCTAAATTGTTAGAATCAGGATAGCCAAGATAAAAGGATAAAACAAGATAACCTATCCTGAAAATCCTTAAATCCTGACCAATCCTGATTCTGACGACAATTAAAGATTAGATAAAAAATAAGAGAATATAGAACAATGCCATACATCAAACCGACATCAGATATTTTCATAAAATACCTTCTTGGGACAGAAGAGCATAAAGACCTGCTGCTGAGTTTTATAAATGCAGTAATGACAGATTCAGGCTTTCCTCTTGTAAAATCAGTAGAATCCAGCATCCTGATTATATACTGACAGATCATCTTGCCATACACTTTATTGAGCTTCCTAAATTCAAGAATTGCAATATAAATATGGATAAAAAACTTGAAAAATGGCTCTACTATCTAAAACAAGAAGGTATAGAAAAGGAGGATAATATTATGGAAATTTTAATAAAAGAAGATGCAACCTTCAAAAAGGCACATGAAAAATATGCAGCATTTACAAGAGATGAAGAAATGGTAGAGGCTTATGAATCCCACATGAAATGGGTAAGGGACTATAACACTAAAATGTTTATTGCTAAAGAAGAAGGTATCAAGATTGGATTAGAAAAAGGGTTAGAAAAAGGATTAGAAAAAGGATTAGAAAAAGGAGGGTTTATTGGCAAAATCCAGCTTCTCCAGCAGATACTAAAAAAAACAGTTTCAGATGAAGATCAGCTTTTGAAACAAAATATAAACGAACTTGAAACATTGTTCCAAAATCTCCAAAAAGAGCTAACTATCCAGTAATATTAGGAGCATAAAAGCAGCTTTGATTCCGCAAGGACAGACAAGATAAAAGAGTGGAACACCTAATGAATAACCAAAACTTTAATTTATCCAACTACTTAAAAGAAAAAAGAGCTATTTTAGAAGAGCATCTAAATAAAATCCTTATTTGTTTTGACCAAAACAGAGAACTTGTTCAAGCTATGCGTTACTCTCTTATGGCAGGAGGCAAAAGGCTTAGACCTATTCTTGCAATGGCATCAGCAGAAGCTGTGGGCGGTGATTTCAGGCTTGCGATTCCTGCTGCCTGTGCAATTGAGATGATCCACACATATTCGCTAATCCACGATGATCTGCCGGCAATGGACAACGATGATTTACGGCGGGGAGTTCCTACATGCCACAAGGCTTTTTCTGAGGCAACGGCAATTCTTGCGGGTGATGCTCTCCTTACTCACGCTTTTAAAATTCTCTCAAAACCAGATAAAATTCTGTTAAGTGTAAGTTCCATCAGTCAACAACCTATTTTTGAACTATTTCCTGATAAAGCAACGCTGCTTGAGCTTGTCTCTATTATTTCTGATGCTGCTGGTATTGACGGCATGGTTGAGGGGCAGATGATGGATATGATGGGCAGCTCTTTTGTCAACGCCCTACCCTATTCTTATTCTGATGATTCACAATCTATCACCACCTCTGAATCAGACAATTTGTTTTCTGATTCAATATCTGATTCAGTTTCTTCAGTTAAGATGGATTACTTAAAAAGACTTCACCACCTCAAAACTGGCAGAATGATAATTGCAAGCGTTCAGGCTGGTGCTGTCTCGGTTGGAGTTGGAGTAGATTCAAAAATTATGAAGATTCTTACTCAATATGCAGAAAATATAGGGCTTGCGTTTCAGGTAACTGATGATATTTTAAATGTTGAAGGAGATCCTACCATTATGGGAAAGGCTGTTGGATCAGATGAGCTAAACAATAAACTCACCTTCCCTGCCCTGCTTGGTCTTGATGAATCCAAACAATTCGCTGTCCAGCTTGTCTCTGATGCCATTGAATCGTTGAAATTGCTGCCCAACGTTTTACAACAGAATACCGCCCTACCCTTTAATTGTGAACTGCACAGCGTCCTGCCGCTTAAAGCAATTGCTGAGTATATATTAAAACGAAAAAAATAACTTTTGCTGGAGAAATATAATTGACTCTGCTTAACACCATTAAAACAGGTGAAGATTTAAAAAGACTTTCTAAAAATGATCTTCCTATTCTTGCAAAAGAGATCAGAGATAGAATTATAAGCGTTGTATCAAAAAACGGGGGGCATCTTGCATCAAGCTTAGGTGTTGTTGAGCTTACAATTGCAATCCACTATGTGTTTGATATTCCATCAGACAGCCTTGTATGGGATGTAGGACATCAAGCATATACACATAAACTTTTGACAGGAAGAGATGATCGTTTTGACTCATTGCGAAAATTCAAAGGGATATCTGGTTTTACTAAAATAAGCGAAAGCCCATGCGATGCCTTTACTGTAGGACACAGCAGCACCTCAATTTCAGCAGGGCTTGGCATATCTGTTGCTAAACATTTAAAACAAGATAATTCCAAAGTAATTGCTGTTATTGGTGACGGCTCAATGACTGCTGGTCTTGCCTATGAAGGTTTGAATCAGGCTGGTGATTCCAAACGCGATCTAATCGTAATCTTTAATGACAATGAGATGTCCATCTCTGCAAATGTTGGTGCCCTATCCTCTTTTTTAAGCCGCACACTCTCTTCCAACTATCTTCAAAATATGAAAAAAGATTTTGGACTATTCCTCAAATCCCTGCCCGGAATAGGCGATGATATTTACCGTATTGCCAAAAAATCGGAGGACTCATTTAAAACCTTTGTAACTCCAGGAATGTTATTTGAGGCATTTAATTTTGACTACTTTGGTCCAATTAATGGGCATCGTTTAAATCATCTAATTGACATATTGGAAAATATCAAGCAACTCAATGAACCAGTGCTTCTTCATGTTACTACAACAAAAGGCAACGGGTACGGACCAGCAGAAAAAAATCCTGTCTATTTTCATGGTGTCAGTTCGTTTGATATTGATACTGGTAACGGCATCAGCAGCAAATCCCTTATTCCGACCTATACAGAAATTTTCGGGAAAACAATGGTTGAAATTGCAAAATATGATAGCAAAGTTGTTGCAATAACTGCTGCAATGCCTGAAGGAACGGGTCTTACTGAATTTTCACGGCTCTTTCCAGAAAGATTTTTTGATGTTGGAATTGCAGAGCAACATGCAGTCACTTTTGCCGCTGGTATGGCGTCACAAGGCATGAAGCCTGTAGTTGCTATCTATTCCACATTTATGCAGCGGGCTTATGACCAGATTTTGCATGATGTCTGCATTGATGCACACCATGTAGTGTTTGCATTAGACAGAGGCGGTATTGTTGGTGAAGATGGACCAACTCATCATGGTCTGTTTGACTACTCATTTTTAAGAAGCATTCCAAACATGACTATCATGGCTCCTAAAGATGAACATGAGCTTGCGTTGATGTTAAGAACGGCAGTTGATCATAATGGACCTATTGCAATTAGATATCCTCGAGGTAAAGGTGAAGGAGTTGTCAATTATTATGCTAACAAAACTACAGAAAATGGCTCGTTTACAGATTTAGACTCTGATAAAAAGATAGTCAAAAATAGAAAAGAGATCGAGATTGGAAAAGCAGAGCTTTTGCGTGACGGAAAAGATGTATTGATTATTGCATCTGGCAGAACTGTTCAAGAGGCTGTAAAGGCAATTGATGAAATAGAGCAGAGTCAAAAAAATATATCTATTGCACTTGTAAATGCACGATTCATAAAACCTATTGATTCAGAGATGATTCTTAATTTAGCAGCAAGAATTCACAATATCATTACAGTTGAGGAGCATGTTCTTGATGGCGGTTTTGGAAGTGCAGTTTTAGAACTTCTTGCAGATAGCGGAATTTTCACATCTACTGGTCAAAAATATAGAAGCCAAAATAATGCTTCAGAAGGTAACTCAACAGCCGGCTACAAAATCAAAAGAATCGGTATTAGAGATAGATTTGTAGAGCATGGTGCACAAAATATTTTAAGGGCAGAATACAAGATTGATGCATCTGCAATTGTGGATAGTGTAATAGAAATTGTTCAATAACAACAAAAAAAGACTACTCTCAAATGGATAATAAACCAAACAAAATAAGACTTGATGTCCTTTTAGTAGAAAAAGGGCTGGCACAATCAAGAGAGAGGGCACAGGCACTTATCATGGCTGGCAGTGTTTTGGTCAATGGTCTGATTATTGATAAGGCTGGCACACGGATTAATGCTGATGCAGAGATATCTTTTAAAGGCAGTGGAAAAAATAGAGACGGCGATATCCCTTATGTAAGCCGTGGAGGGCTAAAACTTGCCAAAGCCTTGACCCATCTTGAACTTGATGTAACTGGCATGACCTGTCTTGATATTGGTGCATCAACTGGCGGATTTACAGATTGTCTTCTTCAAGCAGGTGCAGAGAAAGTCTATGCGGTTGATGTGGGATATGGGCAGATGGATTGGTCATTAAGGCAGAATCCTAAAGTTGTGGTGATTGAGCGAACCAATATCCGCCACATGCCATATCAAACCATTGGTCAAACTGTAGATTTGATAACTGTTGACACATCATTCATATCTTTGAAAATAGTAGTTCCAGCGGCTGAAAAATTTATGAGATCAGGCACATTAATATTTGCTCTTATAAAACCTCAATTTGAGGCGGGAAAAGATAGAATAGGCAAAGGTGGAATTGTCCGTGATCCAGTTGTCAGAGCCGATATTGTAAAGGAAATCGAACTTTTTTTTAGACAAAGAGGATATGAGACAGGAGATATTATTGAGTCACCTATCAAAGGACCAAAAGGAAATGTTGAATTTATAATATCTATGAGATATGTAAATAGGCAATAAGATCAAAAAAATGCTAAAGTGAAAATAAAAAGCTGTAAATTTTTAAGAAAATTGATAAATTATCAATAAAAGGAACCAAATGTAAAATATATCTAACTAAAACTATGTTGTTTATTAATTAAATTCAAAAGGAGCTGTAATGACTGAACAAATCGCAAAAATGAGAAATGTCGCTCTGGCTGGTCATGGAGGTGCGGGTAAAACTTCTCTGGCTGAGGCAATGCTTTTTAAAGCAGGCGTAATCAACCGTTTTGGAAAGGTAGAAGAGGGCAATACTGCCATGGATTTCCAGCCGGAAGAAGTTAGAAAACAGCAGAGTGTAAGCAGTGCTTTTCATAAATACACATGGAAAAAGCATGATGTATCCATTATGGACACTCCAGGAGATCAGAATTTTGTATCTGCTGCCGTAACCTGCATCCCAAGTGCAGATAGTATTATTCTGGTCATTGACGGTGTGGATGGTCCAAGTGCTATGACCGAGGTTGTATCTGACTGTATAGACAAATACAACCTCCCCTCTGTTCTGTTCATTAACAAAATGGACAGAGAACGGTCAAATATTCAGACTGCGGTTGAAATGTGTGAAAAAAATCTAAAGAAAAAAACCATTATTGTTCAACTTCCAATTGGGTCAGATGCTAATTTCAAAGGTATTGTGGATATACTGTCAGGTAAAGCCTATGTTTATGACAAAGATGGTAAATCCACCATATCTGAAGTTCCCGAGGATATGGTAGATGATGTTGAAGCTGCTCGGTCTTCTTTTGTAGAAAACGTTGCGGAGTTGGATGACACTCTTTTAGAAAAATACCTTGAAGGAGAAACTCTTTCTGAAGCAGACCTTATCAAAACATTTAGAAAAGGAATTCTTGCCTGTGCATTCTCTCCGGTCCTCTGCGGTTCTGCTACAAAACTGATAGGAATAGACCTGCTGTTTGATTTTATCAATAACGCCCTACCCTCTCCTATTGACAGAGGGGCTTGGATTGGAAAAGACAAAAATGGTGAAGAGATTGAAATCGCACCTAATCCTGACGCACCATTCTGTGGTTTTGTATTTAATACCATTGTTGATCCCTATGCTGGCAGACTCTCCGTATTCCGAGTGATTTCTGGTAAACTTGGTAAAGAGGGAAATTTTCTCAATGTCAATAAAGATACTAAAGAGAGATATACTCAGCTTCTTGAAATTCTTGGCAAAGAGCAAAAACCTGTTACAGAAGCCTTTCCGGGTGCTATTGTAGCTGTAGCAAAACTTAAAGAGACTTTTACTGGAGATACAATTACAAGTGATAAATATATAACATTTGAAGCTCCAAAACCAATGCCTCCTGTTATCTCCTTTGCAGTATCATCAAAAAACAAGGGTGAAGACGACAAGGTTCATGGTGCTTTAAGAAAAATCATGGAAGAGGATACAGGGCTTCAGCTTAGAAGAGAATCTGAGACTAATGAAACTATTCTTTCTGGTCGTGGATTGGTTCACATTGAAACAACAATCGAAAAGATCAAACGTAAATTCAATGTTGATATGGAGATAAACACCCCCAAAGTTCCCTACAGAGAGACATTCAAGAAAAAAATCAGGGTGCAGGGAAGACACAAAAAACAGTCTGGTGGTCATGGTCAGTTTGGTGATTGCTGGATCGTTCTTGAACCTGGTCCCAAAAGCAGCGGATTTGAATTTGTTGATAAAATTGTCGGCGGCTCTATTCCAAAAACATACATTCCAGCAGTTGAAAAAGGTGTAATTGAAGCATCTCAAAAAGGTATCCTTGCAGGATTTCCGTGTGTTGATTTCAGGGTAACTGTAGATGATGGAAGTTATCATTCAGTTGATTCATCTGAAATGGCATTCAAGATGGCTGGCTCTATTGCATTCAAAAAGGCTGCTGAACAGGCTGGAGCAACACTTCTTGAACCTATCATGAAAATCTCGATTGTTGTACCTGATGAGTTTACTGGCGATATTATGGGAGATTTAAATTCAAGACGCGGCAGAGTTTTGGGTATGGACACAGAAGGGACAAAGCAGGTTGTTAATGCTCATGTTCCTATGGCAGAAATTTTGAGATACGCCCCTGATATCCGCTCTATGACTGGCGGTCGCGGTACATTTACCCTTGAGTTTGACCATTATGATGAAGTGCCAAGCGATCTTGCAGCAAAAGTGATTGAGAAAATCAAGGCTGAACGAGAAGAGTAAGCTATATTCAATATACGCAAAGCCCCACCCCAGCACTCCCCACAGGGAAGAGTTATATTATTCCCCCCTCTCATTATGGGGAGGGGGCAAATTAGTGCACAACATGACTAAACAGTTAAATCATTAAAATTTTAGTAGGGACATAAAAGTTTACTGCCCCTACTAAAATTAATATATCCCGCCATTTACACCCAACACCTGCCCTGTAATGTATGAAGCCTCGTATGAACATAAAAATATAACAGCCTGTGCCACATCTTCTGGTTTTCCGACCTTTTTTGCAGGTATTGATTTTACAATTTCATCAAGCGGAAGCGTTTTAACCATATCTGTCTCAATAAATCCCGGGGCAACTGCATTTACAGTTATATTTCTTGATGCGACCTCCCGTGCAAGTGCCTTTGTTGCACCAATAAGCCCTGCTTTAGAAGCTGAGTAGTTGACCTGTCCTGCAACTCCAAGCTGTCCAGATGTTGATGTAATATTTACCACTCTACCAAACTGATTTTTAATCATATTTTTTACTGCTAATTTTGTGACATTATAAAATCCTGTAAGATTTGTGTTTATTACAGAGTCCCAACTATTTTTTTTCATCATAACCATAAGTTTGTCGTCTTTAATTCCAGCGTTGTTGACAAGAATATCAATTTTGTCATGCTTTTGAATTATGGACTTTATTGCTGCTTCACTCTGCAACTGATCCGCAACGTCAAATTGGATTAGCTCTCCTCTGCCCCCTTGAAACTCTCCTTTTTCGTATTGTAAATCTTCTTCTTTGATTTGCTCATCGATCCCTGCCCTGCCCTGCCCTAATTTCTCTATAATATCTAATGTTTGATTTGCTGACGATTCATTGCTTTTGTAGTTGATATATACATACCTTCCTGTAGCAGCTAAAGCTATTGCAACTGCTCTACCTATCCCTCTACCTGCTCCAGTTACAAGAGCAATCTGATTCAAATATTTATCGTTGGTCATACTCGTTTCCTATCTCCCTTAATGGTCTTGACTCTTTTCTGAAACAGATGCAGTTTTTGATTTTAATAACCCGTATTTTATCAGGAAGATGAATGGCTTTTCCTCCGCTTTGTGATCGGATAAGTTTAAGTATATCGTCAATATGTTGAAAAGATACTCTTCTAAGCTCACCTTTAACCTCTTTAATTGCCCTTCTTATAACCCTTTTTGCAAGTGCTATGTGCATATTTTTTAAAGCCCTTGAATTGAGCTGCACCTCCTCAATATTATCAATACGCTTATTAACTTCGTCTTTCTGACTCTCTTTAGCCAGCTCTTTTTCTTCCACTAATTCCTTTTCACCACTCACTCTCTTTTCGATTTCAATCAAAGAGTTATTAAATATTTTTTCGGTCTCCTCCTCCATCCAACTATTTTCCTCCATTATGATTGTGCTCAACCTGTTCAAAGATTGTGTAATAGAAGGGTTGTAATTTTCTTTTAAATGGGGAATTAACAGATGCCTTATTTTATTTCTAAGATATGTTGTATCGTTATTTGAGCTGTCAAAAACATACGCCTGCTCTTTTAATTTAAGATATTCCAAAATCTCCTCTTTTGATATCTCAATCAAAGGACGGATAATTTTAAATGGGGTTTTCCCATTCCCCATCTCTTTATGGGGAGAGGGTGAGGAGGCTGGGCAGATTTTGCTGCTGATATGATGAATATCTCGAACAGGCAAAATACCCGCAATACCTTTTGTTCCGCTTCCTCGTAACAAATTCATAAGAACAAGCTCGGCATTATCATCACTATTATGACCTAAAGCTATTTTACTGTAATTCTCTTTATATGCAATTTCTCTATAAAATGAATATCTTATCTCTCTTGCAGCCTCTTCAAAAGAGAGCTTGTTCTCTTTTGCAAAATCAGGAACATCAACTTTAATTGTGTAACATGGCAAGCTATATTTTTTTGCAAGATTAATTACAAAATTTTCATCTCTGTCTGACTCCGCACCTCTAAGAGAGTGGTTAATGTGTGCTACTCCTATACGAATAGGAGAATATTGTGGACTTTCAAGCAAGTAAGGTTGTGCAGGATAGTTATTGAGGGTTATAGAATTTGAAATATCAATGAGGAACAGAAGCAGAGCCACAGAATCAGCCCCTCCTGAAATTCCTACAAGCAGAGAGTCTTCAGGTGATATCATGGCATAACGCTCTACTGTCCTTTGTGCCGTATGAATAAGAGACCTGATAAGTTGTTTTGATTGACGTTTCATGTTAAAGACTTATAGCTTCAAGGTGTAAAAACTGCAAATTCAAACTTCACTATTCAGCAATTCTAATTTTGTTTTGAGAATCGTGATATTCAAACCTTGCAGCCGATCGATAAATAGGTCGGCTAAAATGTAAACATAGTCCTCTAAAAAATGGAGTAATAAATATATGTCTTTTCAAAAAGGAAAAACAACAGAACTTGAAATAATTGACCTTGCCTTTGGAGGAATGGGGATTGCCAAACCTGATGGATTTCCAGTGTTTATCGACAGAACACTCCCTGGAGACAGAGTAAAAGCCAGAATTACCAAAAAGAAAAAAAACTATGCCGAAGGTGTGGTAATTGAGTTGATACAGCCATCATCTTTACGCCAAAAAGCCCTGTGTGCTTATGCTGACCATTGTGGCGGCTGCAGGTGGCAGGCGTTACCATATAATGAACAGTTAAAATATAAACGGCAGCATGTTATTGATTCTCTTGAGCATATTGGACTCCTAAAGGACATTTTAGTTAAAGATGTGATTCCGTCAGAAGAGATTTTTGGATTTAGAAACAAGATGGAATTTTCGTGCAGTGACAGACGCTGGCTCACTGCTGAAGAGCTTGAAAATCCTGAAATAAAAAAAGATTTTGGGTTAGGGCTTCATGTGCCGGGTACATTTGACAGGATAATTGATATTGAAAAGTGTTTAATTCAGCCAGATATTGGGAATCAGATATTAAGCGATATCAGGCAGTATATCAAAGATTCAGGTGTTCCTGCGTATAACCTTAAAACACATGAAGGTTTTTGGCGTTTTGTGATGTTGAGAAGCTCCAAAGCGTTTGGCAATTGGATGGTGAATTTTGTTACAAAACAGCAGAATGATCAGCTTTTAATTCCATTAGCTAATCAGTTGATGAAAAAATATCCTGCTGTTACCTCTGTAGTTAATAATGTTACTGCACGCAAAGCCTCAATTGCTACAGGTGAGTATGAAAAGGTGCTCGCAGGCGAAAGATGTATCAAGGAAAAACTTGGAGAGTTCATATTTGAGATTTCAGCAAACTCTTTTTTTCAGACCAACACAAAAGGGGCTGAAACACTCTACTCCTTAGTTTCTACCTATGCCGACCTTTCAGGCAATGATCATCTTAGAGATAAAGAGAGCATTGATGGTAAAAAAATTAATTGTGGTAAAAAGCATGTAATTGATCTCTATTCTGGAACAGGAACAATTCCTATATGGCTCTCAAAAGATGCGGGGTGTGTAACAGGAATTGAGATTGTTCAAAGTGCTGTGGAAGATGCTCGAAAAAATGCCGCATTAAATAATATCCAAAACTGCAACTTTTACGTTGGAGATATCAAAGATGTTCTCCCCTCTATTTTGTCAGAATATAAAATCACAGCGGACTCTAATAGATATGAAGTTAGTGTAGAGTCTGCCAAAAGAGTTTCAGAGATCATAGGAGTATCAATATCTGATAAAAAATGTAGTACTAAGATTGATGTTATGATTATTGATCCACCAAGAGCTGGTATGCACAAAGATGTCGTTGAGCAGGTAATTGCCCTTGCCCCTAAAAGAATTGTCTATGTCTCGTGCAATCCAGCTACATTAGCTCGTGATCTTGCAATGCTAAAATCAAATTACAAAGTGGTTGAAGTGCAGCCAGTTGATATGTTTCCCCATACATTTCATATAGAATCTGTAGCACTGCTTGAGGCTATGAGATAATATATTTGTTTTATGGCTTAATTTGAGTGCAGCCTTTCTATTTGTTTAATTTTATAAGAATGGCGTAAAACCCCTATCCCTTTAGAGCTTGAATATTTAAACAGGCTCTACGCTTTTACATAACTTTTTATGGTTTCATATACTTCTGGATGGTTGAGAATATCTATATGGTTCATATTACAGCCAACCCACTTATGAGTTTCAGGAAATAACAGGTTGAACTCGCTCTTCTTATGATAACCCAAAGCACTGCTTAATGTTACAAGACCGTCACCTATGATATCCGCACAGCAGTTCTCAGACTCTTTCGCTGTAGTTGCTGCTATTGAGTAACATTTAACTCCTTCTGGCAGAGGTACTGGTGTGCGTGTATCTCTGGAAAAGGCAAATCTATCTTGTCCTTTCCAGTCATCAGCAACAACATTGCCATAACGAAGATCTGTCAAACCGCAGCTTCTGATCTTTCCCAAGCGGGAAAAAGGAGCACTATACGGGTTTATTTCCAAAATGTTATCAATCAAGCTCCCCCCTTTTGCCAATGGTGCACCGTGATGTGGTGTGCCAAGAAATATCATCTTATCAAGATAATTTAACCATGTATGACCTGACTGTTTAGCATAATAACAGCCACTGCGAGAAACAAGCCCTCCCATACTATGAGCGATGATGATAAGTTTTATCGGTTGAGGTGATTTTATTGAAGCAGTCGAATTTAATGATTCAATTTTGTGTTGTGGTTGAGTTGGTTTTAAAGATTGAAACTGGTTTTGTTGTTCAAATAACTGATTGATAGCTGTTTGAAGGAGATCGGATAATTTTTTGCCGTTTTCAGATATGTGAAGTCCTGTGTTATAATGGATATAAAGAGGAAGATATCCTAAATCTCTGGCAAGAGCTTCTCCATGATCATGCCCCTGCCTGTTCCATTGTAGATCATTCATACATAATCCATGCAGCATTAATGCAACTTTGCCATTGGATTGTTGAATTGCTTCTAAGAGCTGTTCACTGCTCAACGGCTTTCCATTGCTTCGAAACTGCATGGATGATATGGCAAGCGGATTGTTCTTTGACGCAAGATAATCACCTATCACACCGTTTAGTGCTGAAATAAAGGCTTCTCGATTTGGAGATATCTCCTTCTTATCAAAGGCAGATTCATTTTCTACTAATATTGGACTTAACCTCTCAAAAAGAGCATCAATTCCGCCTCCCACAAGTTTGGTAACAGTGCGTATGTTATTGTAAACCATGCTTGTTATACCTTTTGTCCGAGATTTATAAGGATCACCGAGGATGCCTGCAACACTTGTTATTGTCTGATGTAATGACTCTGAAATATCGGTAATACCTGTAATGGCATCAACCGTTAAACTTCCAGCACAGCGGATATCAGTAGTTGAAATATTACGCAAATTGTGTAGCATAAAGGCTCCTCATGGTTTAATAAAGATCATGCTTTAAATAGCATTAACCATTTAAATTAAGAACTCTGTTGAAGAGTATAATAGAAATTTTTAATTTATGACCTTAAAGATTATAATTTCACATAAAAAGGTAATTGACAAATGACAAAGAAAACACCTTTAGAAAAAAGAGTAAAAAGACGAATTACAGCAAGGTCTCACCGTTTTTTTGCAGTCTGTTCTCCTGGTCTTAAACAGTTATGTTACAGAGAGATGACTGCCTTAATCAATAAATATAATCATCAAACTAATGATAGTCATCAATTGGAATCTGATTTGTTGAAATCTGAGCTATCCATTCAGTTTAGAGATATTGAAATTATACCAGGAGGAGTTGAGTTTACAGGAAGTGTTCAAGATTGTTATTGTGCAAACCTCTATTTGCGAAGCCCGTCAAGAATTCTTATGAGGATTGCAACATTCAAGGCTGAAAATTTTAGAACTCTTGAGAAAAAAATGGGTGAAATTGAGTGGGAGCTTTATATTAATCAATCTCTGCCTCTTCATTTTGAAGTTTCAGCCAAATCTTCACGACTTTACCATACTGATGCAATTGCTCAAAGAGCACATCAGGTAATTAAAGAGCATTTTAGCAAATTGAGCAATATTTATGTTAGTTTGGACAATCCTGCGGTTCCTAAAATAGTGCAAACAATTATGATAAGAGCTGAAGATGATAGCTTTCAGATATCCATAGACAGCAGCGGAGAGCTTCTACATAAGAGAGGCTTAAAAGAGAATGTAGGCTCAGCCCCAATTCGTGAAACTCTTGCATTTGCGGTACTTTCAGCTATGAATTACCCGTTTGGATATAACAAATCAGATAATTTATATAATTCTAATCAACTCTTTAAATCTTCAACAAATAGGATAGATAACCTTCCCTTGATTGACGGAATGTGCGGCTCAGGCACATTTGCCTTAGAAGCTGCAATGATAGCCAATGATATTCCAGCAGGTTTTTTCAGAAGATTTGCATTTGAAAACTGGCAGTGTTTCAGCAGCAGGCAGTGGAATCATATTAAAAAGATTGCAGCAACAAATATTATAGACTCAGATAAAGACGGCGGTTCCCAACATCCATTTATATTTGCATTAGACAAAGACGCTGCTGTTCTGAAAGGTCTTGAACGCACAGTGGAGATATTTAACCTCTCATCATCAATTAAAATCATACAAGGCAATTTTTTTGATACAAAAACTATAAATTTGAGTGACAACAAGGGTTTTGTGGTTTTAAATCCGCCTTATGGGAAGCGTATCGGAGAAAAAGGAGACTCTGAGCAGATATTTGTTGATATTGGCAAAAAACTTCAATCAGATTTTAAAGGTTGGCAAGCTGGCGTTATTATTCCAGACAAAAAATTTTTGGATCATCTGCCCGGAAGAAAATCCTTAATCCCTATATTTCATGGCGGGCTTGAAATTTATGCGGCTATAATACAGATATAAAAAGTAGAAACGCATAACCATGCGTCTCTACAATTTAATTATTTTAATCATTAAAAATATATCAAATCTGTCCTGTAGATCAAACCTGTCTTGATTTTTTAAGGCTCGCCTTGACAAACTCCCTGAAAAGCGGGTGGGGATTTGCAGGGCGAGATTTAAATTCAGGGTGAAATTGACACCCTAAAAACCATGGATGATCCTTTAACTCCACAATCTCAACCAACTGACCATCAGGTGATGTTCCGCTGATTATCAACCCTGCCTTTTCAAGCCTCTCTTTGTATTCATTATTAAACTCATAACGATGGCGGTGTCTTTCCGAGATGTTCTCTTCCCTGTAAGCGGTCATGGCAATAGTATCAGGAACAAGACGGCACGGATATGCACCTAAACGCATTGTGCCACCTTTATCTGATGATGTATCCCGCTTCTCCATCTGTTTTGTCTGTTCATCATACCACTCTTTCATAAGATAAATAACAGGATACGGGGTGTGATCATCAAATTCAGAACCATGAGCATCTTCCATGCCTGCAATATTTCGAGCAAACTCAATCACAGCCATGTGCATTCCAAGACATATTCCAAAAAATGGAATTTTATTCTCTCTTGCATACTGGACAGCAAGAATTTTACCTTCAACGCCACGCGAACCAAAACCTCCTGGCACAAGTATCCCGTCAGCAGTTTCAAGTTTTTCTTTTATGTTGTCATAATTAAGTGTCCCAGAATCTACAAACATCAGATTGACTTTAGTGTCATTGGAGATTCCCCCGTGACTTAAAGCCTCATTCAGACTTTTGTAGGATTCTGTAAGATCGACATATTTTCCCACAATGGCAATGGTTACGGCGTACCTTGGATGTTTAAGCTTCTCTACCATCTCACGCCAATCTTCAAGACGTGGTGCCCTTGCCCATATATTGAGTTTTTGAAGAATCTTGTCACCCAAACCTTCGCTGTTATAGACAAGAGGTACTTCATAGATGCAGTCAACATCTTTTGCAGTAAAAACAGAGTCCTTGTCAATATTGCAGAACAGGGCGATCTTTGCCTTGATCTCAGGAGAGAGATATCGGTCAGTGCGGCAGAGAAGGATATCAGGCTGAATTCCTATGCTCCTTAGCTCCTTGACGCTGTGCTGAGTTGGTTTGGTTTTAAGTTCTCCAGCAGTCCCAATATATGGAACCAATGTAAGATGGATATAAATTACATTGTTCTTGCCCACATCTGCCTTGAACTGACGGATTGCCTCCAAAAATGGCAAAGACTCAATATCTCCAATTGTCCCGCCAATCTCCACAATAACAACATCAGCATCATCAGAGACAAGTGTGATGCACTTTTTTATCTCATCTGTAATGTGGGGAATCACCTGAACTGTTCCGCCTAAATATTCGCCTCGCCGCTCTTTTGTAATTACAGAGTGATAAATCTTTCCAGTTGTAAAGTTGTTGTTTTTTCCAAGTTTTGCCGTGGTAAAACGCTCATAATGCCCAAGATCAAGGTCAGTTTCAGCACCATCATCAGTTACAAACACCTCTCCATGTTGAAACGGATTCATGGTACCTGGATCAACATTTATGTATGGATCAAGTTTTTGTATGGTTACAGAAAGTCCTCTGCTTTCAAGTAGCAGCCCTATGGCAGCAGATGCTAAACCCTTGCCAAGAGAAGAGAGAACCCCTCCTGTCACAAAAATATATTTGGTTGTATCTCCCATTTAAAGAAACAGCTCCTCTGGAAAAAGTGCCCCCACACCCAACTCCTCCTCAATTCTGATAAGCTGGTTGTATTTTGCGATTCTATCGCTTCTTGACATTGAGCCTGTTTTGATCTGACCACTGTTTACGGCAACTGCAAGATCAGCAATAAACGAATCCTCGGTCTCTCCTGAACGGTGCGATATCACTGTTGTATATCCAGACGTTTTTGCCATCAAAATTGTGTCAAGAGTCTCGGTTACTGTTCCTATCTGGTTCAATTTAACAAGAATTGAGTTGCCGATTCCTTCAGAAATTCCCTTTCTGAATATATCTGGGTTGGTAACAAAGATGTCATCGCCCACAATCTGAAGCTCATCTCCTAAACGTTGTGTCATCATCTGCCAGTTCTCCCAATCTTGTTCTGCAAGACCATCTTCTATTGAGCAGATAGGAAATCTATTTTTTAAATCTTCATAGTAATCAACAAGTGCTTCTGCTGAAAGTTCTCTACCTTCTGATGCAAAAACATATTTTCCGTGTTTATGAAACTCGCTTGCTGCTGCATCTAATGCAATCCCGATATCCTTGCCCGGGCGGTATCCAGCCGACTCAATTGCATTTACAATAAACGAGAGAGCCTCTTCGTTGGATTTCAAATTTGGTGCAAATCCTCCCTCATCACCAACAGCAGTATTAAGACCTGCTTTAGTGAGTATCTTTTTAAGGCGATGAAATGTCTCAGCACCCATTCGGACAGCTTCCACGATTGATGTTGCACCGTAAGGCACAATCATAAATTCTTGAATATCAAGATTGTTTGGAGCATGAGCACCGCCATTTATAACATTCATCATTGGAACAGGCAGAACTCTGGCAGTTATTCCTCCAATATGCCGAAAAAGAGATATACCAGCAGCATTTGCAGCAGCTCTGGCAGCAGCCATTGAGACTCCAAGTATGGCGTTAGCTCCAAGCCTTGACTTGTTTTCTGTGCCGTCAATATCGATCATGGTTCTATCAAGACCCGCCTGATCCATTGCATCAAACCCTATAATCTCTGGTGCAATAACTTCATTTACATTGGCAACAGCATTCATAACACCTTTGCCCAAATAGCGATTTGGTGCGTTGTCTCTCATCTCAAGAGCTTCACGAGTTCCAGTTGATGCTCCAGAAGGAACAGCAGCCCTGCCCTTTGCACCGCAGGCAAGAACTAAATCAACCTCTACAGTTGGGTTCCCTCGTGAATCCAAAATTTCTCTTGCAGTGACACTTATGATTTCAGTCATGATATATCCTCTCTATTTAAAATGTTATTTACAATTTAATGACAATTTATTTTTACGAATATTTGAACAAATCTATTAACAAATATCTTATATTTCGTCCACAACTCTTTTAAACAACTTTTTGCTTACAACCTTTTTACATAAATATATCATAAAATTACTTTATACAAATCTCTTATCAGCATTTACCGATTTAAAAAAACTTGAAGCTTAAAAAAATATATTGCAATTCAAAGCTATTGGCTCTAATCAGACTAATAACACAGCCGATAAAAATTTTAAAACATCGTAAGCTATCCCTAAAGTAAGGATTTAAATATGTCAGATAATATGATTTCTGAAACTTATCGTTGTCCCTGCTGTAGAAAATTATATAAGTTTAATATGTTAAACAACAGTATGATTAAAGACATTCTAATAAAAGAACTGGAATGTTGTCCATCAGGTAAGCTCTTAGGTATTCTTGTAAGAATGACACATCAACCTAAATGCCATAAATGCGGGACACTCATTACAGACAATGATGAAGAGGATATCCGAGAAGGATTATCATACGGCAGGCACTGCTCTGTGTGTGGTCAAAGTCTATTTGAAATAAGATTCCCAAAGGATAACGAAAAATAACTATATCAAAGACGGTATAAAGATGCCCTGTTTACAAGAAAAACGCTCTCTTATTTGCTTGACACTTTATGCCTGCTACTATATCAACTATGATTTTATTACGGTGATAAAAAAGAGATAATTTTCTATATATTCAGGCATACTAAAATTATGAAAAAACCAAATATTTCAAGCATAAGAAACATAGGCATCATGGCACACATTGATGCGGGTAAGACAACGGTAACAGAAAGAATTCTCTATTATACAGGCAAGTCCCACAAAATAGGGGAGGTGCATGATGGTGAAGCTGTCATGGACTGGATGGAAGATGAGCAGAACCGAGGTATCACCATCACATCTGCTGTTACCACATGCCAGTGGAAAAATGCACAGGTTCAGATTATTGATACTCCCGGGCATGTTGATTTTACCATTGAGGTTGAACGTGCCTTGCGTGTTTTGGATGGTGCAGTTGGGGTCTTCTGTGCAGTCGCTGGTGTGGAGCCTCAATCTGAAACTGTCTGGAGGCAGGCTGATAAATACGCAGTTCCAAGAATTGCATTTATCAATAAAATGGATCGTATAGGAGCTGATTTCTATAATGCAGTTGATATGATCCACGAAAAACTCAATGCAAACCCCTTGCCTCTCCAGATTCCAATTGGAAGCGAAGACTCATTTACAGGAGTGGTTGATCTTGTCAACATGCAGCAAATTATATGGGATGATGATACTTTAGGTGCGGAATTTTCTGTGTCCGAAATTGATGATTCTGATTTAGATTTAGTTTCAAAAGCAGAAGAGTATAGAATAAAACTTCTTGAGGCAATCTCTGAATTTGATGACAACATCATGGAAAAATATCTTTCTGAGGAGGAGATTCCAGCCTCAGACCTTATCAAAGCTATCAGATTAGCAACAGTTGGACGTAAAATCGTGCCTGTTCTGTGCGGCACTGCTTTGAGAAACAAGGGCATTCAGCCTTTGCTTGATGCTATCAAGGATTATCTGCCAAGTCCTGTAGATATCCCGCCTGTCAAGGGGATTCATCCTCATACACACGACACGGTTGAGTATCCGCCTCAAAAGTCAGCACCATTGTCAGCTCTTATCTTTAAAGTCTCAATTATTGAGGGAAGAAAACTCTGTTTTGTCAGAATTTACAGCGGCAAGATGATTGCTGGTGAAGATATTTTCAATCCTTGGCTCAAGAAAAAGGAGAAACCCTCTCGAATATTTCAGATGCACGCCAACAAGATGGAGCGAATTGAAGAGGCATCGGCTGGAGATATTGTCGGAGTTATGGGACTTAAAGACTCTTCAACTGGAGAGACACTATGTTCTGCATCAACTCCTGTTCTGCTTGAAAGAATTGAGTTTTACAAGCCTGTTATTTCTATAGCGATTGAACCGAAGAGCCATGCAGATCAGGAAAAACTTGAAGATGTGCTTAAAAAATTCACTATGGAAGACCCGACACTTGAGGTTAAAACAGATGCCGATACAGGTCAGACAATTCTTTCAGGCATGGGAGAGCTTCACCTTGAGATTATCATCAGCCGCATGATAAGAGAATTTAACACCAATGTGAATGTTGGAAAACCGCAGGTTGTATATCGTGAGGTTGTAGAGTCTCCGTCTAATGGGCACGCTGTCTTTGAAAGAGATATCGCGGGCAAAACCCATTTTGCAGAGCTTGACATAACGCTCAATCCTTTGGAGCGTGGAGCAGGCATGAAATTTACCAACAATCTATCCAAAGAGACGATTCAAGGTTATGCAGAAACAGGTCGCAGTGCAGGAGAGAGCCGTCGTAATGCTGCTGCAGGAGGTGTTGAGACTCTCCTTCCAGTTGAATTTATTGCTGCTATTGAAAAGGGGGCAAAAGAGGCTCTTGAGAGTGGATTTCTAAAAGGATACCCTGTTGTTGATACCGAGATTGTAGTAAAAGGATGTTCGCTGCGAGAGGGGCAAAGCTATCCGCTTGCATTTTCGGTCTGTGCATCAATGGCGTGTAAAGACGCAATGGAAAAGGGTAAGATGGCTCTACTTCAGCCAATCATGGAGGTTGAGGTTCTGGTTCCTGACAATTACATGGGAGATGCCATCTCTGATCTCAACACAAGGGGAGGCAAGATTGAATCAATCGCTCCAAGGTCAAACATTCAGGCTATAAAGGCAACTGTGCCATTGTCAAAAATGTTTGGCTACTCAACAGCCTTGAGGTCAGCAACGCAGGGAAGAGGCAATTTTAGCATGAAATTTTCACGTTTTGGCAGAGCTTAAAGCAATCATCAATTTTTTGATTGACAAAAAAGTTTACGATTTAAAAATATATCGTTCTCATAGATTTTAAAAACATATATTTATCAGGGAGTTTTTTATGGAAACAGGATGTTATACTGCATTAGCAACACCATTTACCGCTAACGGGGAGTTAGATACTGAAGGGCTTGACAGGCTTATAAGGTTTCAGATTGACAATAATATCACAGGCATAATTGCAGCAGGCACTACTGGTGAAAGCCCAACGCTTCAATGGGAAGAACACAATAGATTAGTTGCTGCAATTGCTGCCGGCTCAAAGGGGAAATATGGGGCAGGTGAAAAATGTCTTTGCATTGCAGGTGCTGGAAGCAACAACACAAGAGAGGCTCTTGAAGCTGTAAAGCACGCTGTAGATGCCGGCGTTGATGGAATTTTAATGGTTGATCCATACTACAATGGCCCCAGTTCTCTTGAAATCAGGCGGGAGTATTATGAGCCAGTTGCAAACGCATTTCCAAATACAGAGATAATTCCGTATATCATACCCGGAAGAACTGGAACTCAGCTTTTGCCAGAAGACCTTGCAATATTAAGCCGTGAATATAAGAACATCAACTCTGTAAAAGAGGCGACTGGAAATATTGAAAACATGAGAAGAACAAGAGTCTGCTGCGGAGATGATTTTAAAATATTCTCAGGTGATGATGGAATTCTGCTTGATATAATGGCTGATCCTTCAATAAAGGCTTGCGGAGGCATCTCTGTTATCTCAAACATTGCACCCAAAGCCCTCACAGACATGGTAAAACTTCAATTAGCAGGCGATATTAAAGGGGCAGAGGCTATTAATAAGGCATTATCTCCACTTTTAGGGCTTGTTACTGTAATAACAGAAGAGCAGACCCCTTATGGTATGGTAAAATGCAGGGCAAGAAATCCTCTCGCCCTTAAGACGGTTATGCAGCTTCTTGGTATGCCGTCAGGTACTTGCCGACAACCTATGGGTAAGATGACACAAAAAGGGCTTGATGTTGTAATTGAAGCAACAAAAAAAGTGCAAAGAGCAAATCCTGAAATTTTAGAACCACTTGCACGCTTTTTTGATGTTGATATTGACGCAAGACTTGAGAATCCTGAGTTTAGAAAAAATCTATATTATAACTATTAGACAAACCTTTGGCTGCCCCCCTCTCTGCTTGCGATGAGGGGGGCAGGTAAGTTTTCTTTTTGCTCACTTACACCTGATCCCGAGGCTTAACATTAATCTCACCTTCTTTAAAGAAGATCGATTTCAACCACTCAAAACCAAATTGAAGAAGTTTTATATCATCATTTCTCATCTCTTCAAGCTGATCTTTGTCAACACTGAATCTCTTCAGAAATGTGCTTTCAAATATAAATTCCCTGAATTTGTCTATATTGTAGCACGCAAGAAAAAACATCTGTTTGCTCTGCTCAGACAGTTTTATACTCATTGGAATAGTCTTTTTTCTAACAATCAGATCCGTCCAGCCTGCATTTACCTCATCTCTGATATTAACACCCTGATCCTCACGCCACGTTGCAACTGCCCACTCTTTTTTCTCATTAAAGCCAAGGCAGTGAGACTCCTTTACCATAAAGAAAAAGGCATCGTCGCTGCTCGTATCTTTACCCTTGTTAAGCTCGCTTGCATAACTTAATGAACCCATGCCAAGCGGATAGTAGCGGCATGCTGACGGTCTGAAGGGGTAAATCTGACATCCTTCGACATCTTTGACAAACGGGCATGACTTTTGTTCATCATCCAACTTTTTGAGTGTAACAATCGGCAAGTCTGCTTTTTCAAGCAGATGTATATCTGTGTAGATTGCCAAAAATTCCTCAGATGTCAGAGCAAGCTCTTTTCTCATTGTTAAAATATCGTAAGGGGTAAGCATGATATCAATCCCTCTGCAACATTTTGTAAAGCACTTAACCCCTTTGTGGCATTCAAATTGAAATTTTGTATCGTATCCCATCTGCTCAGGGATAATTTCCGAAGAGTTTTCACTTTTTTTTGTTGTGTCCATTAATAAATGGTTCCTTTATCTGATTAATCTAATATTTATTTCCAATAAAACTCTTTAATTTAAAGATGTTATCGTAACACAAACTTAATAATAAATAAAGATAAAACCCCCAACCTTTAAAAAAACCTAAATCTGTATAACCATAGCTCTCTGTAAAAATAAATTGGCATGACTTTTGAAATGATTTATTATTAATTTAAGTGTAGTATAAAATTTATACTTTACAGGCACAACTAACATATAAAAGAATTAAAAATATAAGGATTTAAACTGTTTTAATGCAATACTCAAGCAATACCCTTCAACACAGACTGGTCTTATACGTTACTGTTGGACTGCTCGTATATTCCACTATTGCGGGGATATTGACATATAAATATTTTTATAAATATCAGCTTGATACCAGTAGTGCAACTATGCAGCAGCTTATAAATGCTGTTCAATCTCAAGCTGAAGTTGCTGCATTTGCATATAATGAGGATATCTCCACGGAAATCATCAATGGTCTTCTTACGAGCCCGCTTATAGATGGTGTTCGGATTGAATCCACAGATAGTTTTAGAATGGAAAATAGTAACCTGCACGACATTGATTTTACTCAAGGTATTATCTATCCTCTCTACTCCCCTGTTGATAAGAAAGAACGGACAGGATCAATTATAGTTGTCCAAAACAATAAAAATATTCTGAGAGAGGCAACAAAAGTCTCAATCACATTTACCCTTCTTATGCTTTCTCAGCTTTTAATTGCTGCCATACTTATAGTCTGGGTATCAAAAAGGATTATAAGTAAACCAGTTGAAGATTTAGCCATCCAAGTAGTTAATATCAAGCCAGGCACAAATTCGCATATCAATGTGAATCCAATACACTATAATGATGAGATAGGACTATTATCCAGAAGCATAAATTCTCTGATTAAAGAGGCAGAATGTGCATTAGCCTCAACTATAGATGCAAAAAAAATTGCTGAATCTGCAACTCTTGCAAAAAGTGAATTTTTAGCAAATATGAGCCATGAAATCAGAACTCCAATGAATGCTATCATGGGTTTTACAGGTCTTACACTTAAAACAGAACTAACTGCAAAACAGCACGATTACATATCCAAAATTCAATCTTCATCCAAAACCCTGCTTGAAATAATAAACGATATCCTTGATTTTTCAAAAATAGAAGCTGGAAAATTTACTATTGAATCAATTGATTTCAGACTTGAAAATATCATCAATAACACTGCTGCCATGCTCTCAGTTAAGGCTGCTGAAAAGGGGATTGAGCTTATAAGTTCAATAGCTAATAATGTTCCAGACTCTCTTGTTGGTGATCCTTTGCGTTTAGGTCAGGTATTGCTCAATCTTGCCAATAATGCCGTAAAGTTCACCCAAACTGGTCATGTTCTAATAAAAGTTGAACTTGTGAACAATAATGAGTATTCATCAGATACAGAGGAATCTGTAAACTCTCCTGATAACAGATGTACCATTAAATTCTCTATTTCAGATACAGGCATAGGAATGACTAAAGAACAGGTCAGCAGACTCTTTCAGCCATTTACACAGGCAGATAGTTCTGTAACCCGCCGATTTGGAGGAACAGGTCTTGGTTTGAGCATATCAAAACGTATTGTTGAGATGATGAATGGAGAGATATCTGTTACAAGTGAAGCTGGTGCAGGCAGTACATTCTCTTTTACTGCTGATTTTAAAATTAGTCAGCATATCAAAGAAGAGGAAGATATACTACCCATTCCTGAATATTTGAGCAATATTAAAGTTCTTATTGTCGATGATAACGAGATGTCGCGTGAGGTCTTGCTTGAGAAGCTTGAATCATTTGGTTTTGAAACCAAGTCTGTTGACTCTGGGAGTGGTGCACTTCGTGAATTGGCAGAGGCAGAAGAATCTGTTAAACCTTACGATTTGCTTATTGTTGATTGGGAAATGCCTGAAATGGACGGTATTGAGCTGTCTAAGCATATTAAGCAGAATACCGATAGTCAAAAAATCCCGTTTATTATTATGGTAACTGCATTTGGTCGTGAAGAGATTATGCACCTTGCTGATAGGGTTGGCATAGATGCTTTTCTTATAAAACCTGTAATCCCTTCTCTTATGCTTGATGCTGTCATACATGTTTTCAAAAAAGAATCATCAGACACAATTACTAAAATAACTGTTACAGAGAGAGATTTAAAACCATTTACAGCTAAAATCAATGGAGCAAGGGTTCTTCTTGTTGAGGATAACCATATAAATCAACAGGTAGCAAAGGAAATTTTGGAGTCAGCGGGGCTTATCGTTGATATTGCTGAAAATGGTCGAGTAGCTGTAGATAAATTAGTTGCAGATATTACAGCAGTAGAGTCTAAAAAAGGAAAATTAATTACAGACAGCACAGCATCAGAGTCTAAAAGAGAAAATAGTGATATATTAAAACATTATGGCAGTTACGAGATTGTCTTGATGGATATTCAGATGCCCGTTATGGGAGGATACGAGGCAGCATCTATTATAAAAAAAGATATCAGATTTAAAGAACTTCCACTCATTGCAATGACTGCCCATGCAATGAGTGGTGCTAAAGAGGCGTGCCTTGAGTCAGGGATGGAGGATTATGTTGCAAAACCGATAGAGCAGGAAGAGCTTTTTTCTGTATTGACAAAATGGATAAAACCGCGGGCAGCAGATGATAGCAATATGATACTATCAGATAACATTACAATAAATAAGGAGGCAGAAGTGAATGGTCAAAATGTCAGGGAAGCTAATAACGAAGAGCCTAAAAAGAGTATCGCTACAGATGTTGACCTGCCAGCGAGTCTACCAGGCATTGATATTGAATCAGCACTCAAAAGACTTAACGGCAACAAAAAGTTATACAGGCAACTGCTTCTTGATTTTGTAAATAATTATTCATCTGTCTCTATAGAGATTAAAGAGCTTATAGCAAATGGAGATCTTCATACTGCGGAGCGTATTGCCCATACTCTCAAAGGTGTTGGAGGCAATCTTTCGGCTGGAGAGATACTTAACGCTGCACGTGAACTTGAGTATGAGATCACCCACCAAAAAGACGGAAGTTATGATATACTGCTGTCAAACTTAGATCGGGCAATGAAACCCGTTCTTGTGGGTCTCCAGTCTATTTTAAAGAGTCACAAAAAAAATGAAGAACAAAATGAACTGCCAGTCGATCCAGAAAAGGTTGCTCCGATTATTATACAGCTAAACAAATATCTTCAATCTAACGATGCCAATTCGCTTGCAGCTTTTGATTCACTTAAAGAGATGATAGGTAATTCTACATTCAGAGATTCAATTTTGAATATGGAAAAACACATTGATAACTTTGATTTTGTCCCTGCTCTTTCTGCCTTGCAAAAAATTGCAGGTGATATGAATATATCTCTTGATGAATACTAAAAATAAGATCAGCCGCAATTTTTTATATCTTTGTCTATTTATAATACTTATTGGAATTGTTAGCGTTTTAAGCCGTGTAATCCATTCCAGAATCTCTGCATATCCATATAATACAGCATCAGATTATAATTACGATTTTAGAGGAACTGATGCTAAAATCGTTAATTCTCAGTTACGCAGCGGAAGATTCAGCCTGCCCGCATTTCATAACTATCCTGACACACCCGCTGATAAGCCTAAAGAATTTAATAAACTCTCCATTCAAAATTCCAGTTACTCTGCATTCTTGAAAATCAACATCTCTACTACATTCATGGGTAGATTTTTTCAGCCTGAAGCTCAACTTATATCTTGTTTAAAATCTGACGGTGAGAGTGGACAAAACCCCGAATGTGTATCAATTTCCGAATATTTTGAAAATGGGGCAGAAGGAATCCGATATATCAATATAACTCCTCTGCTCTCCTCTTTTTTATATCCAACTGAAATTGAATTAAAGACAAATAATGTTAAAGTTGATCAAAATTTGACAAAACCTAATCTTAATAATGAAAAATATAATAATCTAAAAAAATATAATTCAAAAACAAATAGAATCGAAATTCAACTAAAAGGACATAGAGTATTATTTAAAGATCAGCCAATAGAGGTTATTCTGTTTAGAAATCAGGAGATTACAAACTCTAAAATACTCATCATTGCCCCCCATCCTGATGATGCTGAAATTGCAGCTTTTGGACTCTACAGCGGTCAAGGGTATTATAGTGGCTCAAGTCCCTCTAATAGATCATTACAATCCAGAGGCAACAACCAAAAAAATATTTATATCGTAACCGTTACTGCTGGAGATGCTGGCACATATCAATATGATGAAATCTACAGTAACAGGCGAAACCATTTTTTGAAAAAAGGCAGGCTCAGAACATGGAACAGCATTACAGTTCCTCTGCTTGGCGGCGTACCACCTGAAAATATCCTGAACCTTGGATTTTTTGACGGCACTTTACAAAAAATGTTTGATGTAAATCCTGAAACTGTAAAATCACTATATACAGGCATCTCAAACGTAAAAATTTTTAGGCGGCAGAACATCTCACCGCTTGCCAATATTCTTGAAGGAGAGGCAAACTGGGACTCATTGGTCACAAATCTTGAGAATCTGCTTAACACAATTGAGCCTGATATTATTGTTGCACCCTACCCTGCCCTCGATCGCCACTCTGATCATAAATTTTCGTCAATTGCCCTGTTTGAAGCTATAAAAAGAGCGGCTATAAGCAATAAAAATAGACAATATAAAATTGATGTAGAGAATACAGATTATGCAGCAGATAAAAACTATGAAAGGCATGACAATTATGCAAAACATGAAAATAACAATTATGAAGACCATGCACACTATGACATAAGAAGAGGCTTTCTATACCTTTACACCAACCATTTTGTTTTAAACGAGTATTATCCCTATGGTAAAATGGGTGCTGTAATATCACCGCCGCCTGTTTTTGAGAAGACGATCTATTTTAAAAGCATCTACTCCCATCTTTTATCACCTGACAGGCAGAGGGAGAAAATTCTCTCTCTTGAGGCTATGAACGATTTGAGACCAGATACATCGTGGCGTTTTTCAGGTGATGCTCTAAATATGGCTTTTGCAAGTATAAAACGGGATATTATGGGTAAGAATGTAAGTTACTACAGAAGAGCTATCCGTAATAATGAGCTTTTTTTTGTAGTGCCTGTCAGTGATATTTATAATCAGTCTGTGCTCAATCGCATAGTAGGTGCAATCGAATAGTAGTTGAGTATCCAAAACTGCGGGGAGATAATTAGCTTATATGAACAAAAAAACAGTACGGCGTATTTTAATAACAACAAAAGATTTTAAAGCATTCTGGAAAAAGCAGGGACCTTTTAAATATGCCCTAACAAGTGCAGAGTTTCCACCTGTTCTTCTTGAACTTGAAGAGTGGATTTTTTCTGATAACATTATATGTCTGCTTAAAGAGTTGATGCAGTGGGATTTAAGGAAAATTGCCATTGTTGCTGCACCGTTCAACAAAAACAGAAGAGATGTATTAAAACCTGACACAATCATACCATGGAAAATTGATAATTTTCCGCAAGAGTGGGAATCGGCAGTGTGTGAAACCTTTACACCATTAGGATATCTGACAGAAGCTGTAAAGAATATAGACTCACGCGGCAGCAATATTGAAACAGTATTTTTTGAATCTCTTGAAGAGAATATAACTAAAATTGGTTATGTTCTCCTCAAACCAGAGCCTTCTATCGGTAATGAAGATGCAGCATATATAACAAGTTATATTGACGAGTGGCAGGCAGATGAAGATGATGGATAAATCTTATCAAATAATGTCAGCAGGCAACACCTTCAAGGTTGAGCAGATATCGTTTAATATCCAGTCCACTTGCAAAACCTGTAAGTGACCCATCAGTACCGATTACCCTGTGGCATGGAATAATAATTGGAATTGGATTTTTACCGATTGCTCCTCCAACCGCCCTGCAAGCTTTAGGATTATTTATGCTCTCTGCCACATATTTGTATGATACTGTAGTTCCAATAGGAATCATAATCAAGGTACTCCACACACGTTGTTGAAAAGGAGTACCCTTAGGAGCAAGTGTTATGGAAAAGGTTGTAAGTTCTTTATTAAAATAAGCCATGATTTCATCTGATGTCTGTTTAAGATAGATAGAATCCTCAATCCAGCTATGTTCAGGAGAAATCTTTATGCCGTTCAGTGGGAATAGAAGCTGTTCAAGTCCTTTTTCACCCTGTACAGCAAGAATATCTCCTAACGGTGTCGGGATGTAACAGTAGGCAGTAGAAGGTCGCAGATTCATAGCTCTCTCACGGTCTTATAATTATTAATGGGCTGCTCTTTATTTATTAAAAGTATCAAAAGTTCTATTAGAGCCTTAAATATTTAAGCAGGCTCTTACGCAATAGTAAAAGATATGGGCAAAACATGGAGTTGACGGTTTTTTTCTCGAGTTGTTCCAACGTGCCATCCAGTACATGAAAATTCACCATCTAAAAGAGTATCAATACTTTTTGCAAGCCCCTTAATATTTATAACTGGATGACGCTCAAAAACAGTTGGCAGTCCATAGGTGAGATTGCAGGCAAGACATTTACCAGGTCTCTGTTTAAGATGAAACTCAAACAGAAGCTGATTTTTTTCTATTCCTTTGAATTCAAGAGTAATATCATAGGCTCCTTCTGATACATCTCCATAAAGAGCTTCAAAAAAATTATCAGCTCTGTCAGATGGAAACATCTCATCTAATCTCTCTCTTGTAAAAATACCTGAACCGTCAATTAAAGTCATAATGATCATATTCTCCAAACAAAGTTAAAGTTAATTCCAAAAAGTATTTTTACTATCACATAAATTAATAATTATAAAATAAAATTTATGAAAATTTGCCACCTTCCCAGAGTTTAACCTCACTCACGAGCAATAATGATAATCAAAATTCTATGGTAATGGTGTAACTATCGGTTTTTGCAGAGTTCCTGTTATGGTGAACGGAATAGTCCCTTTTGAAGAACCAGAGAAGAGTGATTTTAAAGATACAAGTCCTGAGGTTAATTTAGAAATAGAAGATGATATATTGGCTGAAAAGGGTTGAAGTTCTCCTTTTAAATTAAGAGTGCTCTTCTCTTGAGGTATTTTAAAGGTAATATCTCCTTTTAACCTGATTTTGATATCTGCCCCTTTTGCATCAAAATTTTGAATACTCAATATATTTTGATTTTTTGCCCATTCAATATCAACGTTGGTAAAATTTACCTTTCCTATGCCTATCTGTTGGAGAAATATGTTATTAGACCTTAAATTGCATTGAGAGAGTGCCATTTTGCCGCTTCCGCTTCCTGCACTATTATCTGACGCATTGTCAGTAATAATCCCTCTGCTGTTATCCTTAACAATATTATCACTTTTAGCCCCTGTAATATTATCAATGTATGTTCTGTAATTGAGATTTCCATTTATTACGAATGAAGAGCTAATATCAAAATTTTCCAGCGAGTGTTTTAAATTCTTGATATCAATATCTTGAAGCTCCATTTGAAAATCAATGTCGTATGGCTTATCAGACGTTTTTTCTAATCTATTTGATTCTGATAATTGTGTTGATACTTTTCCTAACCTCACAGAACCATCAATCTTTCCTCCGTAGGCTTGAGCCTTAACGTCTATCTTTTTAACATCCTTGTAAAGAGAAAGGATTTCTGGATAAAGAGCAATAGATTCCATCTTTATCTGATTGCCGTCATTAAAAAGAATATTGGAATGAGATGCTTTAAGACCCAGCGGAAATACAGGAAGAACCTCTTCTATCGCAATCTGTCCATCTACAAATCCAGCATTTATCTGTTCACATAGAATATTTGCTGCTCTCTCTTTTGGAAAAAGGACAACCAGAAAAATAAAAAATGCTGTTAATCCATAAACAGCATAGAATAAAATATGTTTGAATCTCACGTTGTTTACTCCTTTATTACTTACTATTTGATATCTCCGATGGCATGATAGTTTCAGTTTCAATTATGGCACTCAGTTTCTGCTCATCTCCTGTTTTAGAGATAGATAAAGACGGTATATAGACCAGCTTATCTGATGCCTCTATTTTATAGATAAAATTTACAGCCTGTCGCATAACAATACCGTCCAATTTTATCTTGACGCTTGAAACTAAAAGGTCACCATTGTCTGATTTACGTGTAGCTGGTTTCATGTAGGAGACGTTTTCTTTAACATTGCTCTCCTGTGCAAGTTTGTCTATAAACGAAAACAGGGTAAACGATTTATCACGTTTCATAGCAAGTGCCTTTTCCGCTGTAAGAGAACTCTTAATAGATTGATAACGTAGTGCAAGCTCTGACATCTCTTGCAACGTATTTTTCTTTGAATGAAGCTGGTTAGCTAATGCCCGCCGTCTATCTAAAGCTGGGAAAAAGATAAAACGAATCACGATAAATAAAATAACGATCACAGCCGCAATTGATACCATATCCCGTTCACGTATAGAAAGTCTCGATAACATGCCGTATTTTATATCCTAAAGGTTTTGTTTGATTATCTTCTTATGAATTAATTAAGCTCAATTATAAAGTTGAATGAGACCCTTTTTCCTGTTTTATCTGCTGTTGCACTGCTTATGGTAACACTCTTGAATCTGTTATATTTTTCGATCATGGTCTTGATTCTATCAACGCTATTAAAATTATCAGTATTTCCTGCTATTACAACCCTTCCTTCACTGAGCAGAAAACGGGTAATCTCTACATCCAAAGATTCTGGTATCCTGTTTGACAGCTCATACAAAATTTCTACAGCTTTTATATTTCGGTAAGACGAACCACCTGCTTTGCCTGAGCTAAACCCAATCTCGGTCTCAGCCTCTTTGAGCTTTACCTGCATCTGCATAAGCGGTTCAACCACAGTTTTTACATCAGGAAAGGTTCTTTTAAAGCTTTCTGTTATGGCTTGATCAAAGGTTTTGACCTGCTCTTTGAGCTTAACAATATCATATTGAATATTTATAAAAAAAGCAGCAATCGCAATAGCTGCAAAGATAGAGAGCACAACAAAGTTATCTTTAAATTTATGAAAAAAAGAGCTTTTAGCATACTCTCCCTGACAAAAATTGACTGTCTTTTTTTGCTTAATATAACAGAGTGGGGCTGCTATGGCATTAAACCATTGAACATCATCTGACATAACAACTGATGCTTCAATATTAATATCAATCTTATCAATTATATTAATAGATGGAGAGGATTCCATATTATATCTATGACAAAGCCCTCTGATAGTTTGATGAACCGCCTTTTGAACATAAGCAGCTTCCTTGGAATGCTTGTTGGATTGAAATTCCTGAATAAGAACAAAAGCTTGATGTTTAGGAGTTATCTCTTTTTTATTCAAAAACGATCTAACAGCTACGATATTACCCCTGAGCATAACTGAAATAACTGTATTATAAGGAGTTATCTCAACAAAAACATCTGCATCATCAATCCTCTTTTCAAATCCGATATCTGCTATCTTTCGATCTTTTGGAGAAATAGTAGCTATTGCTGTACAAATTGGTGCAGCAATACCTTGTGATGTTACAATCTCTGGCTGAAATCCGTGCTTTTTCAAAACTGAAAAGCAGATATCCATAACATCGACTGGAAGAGATGCAGTAAAAATATGATTTTTATCTGATATGGAAATATTCTCAATCTCGTTTGCAATTGAGATTGAAGCGGAAGTTGAAATATCACCCTTTACAAGAATAAAATCGGAAATATAACCAGAATGGCTCATGGGCAGGTGAGATGCGAGTTCAAAAGGGAGAATCTGTCTGATTTTACTCTCAGAAGCAAACGGCATCTGCAATGTTCTAAATGAGATCAAAGAGGCAGGCAGACACAACGCAGATGTAGAGCACCCTTTTAGGTCACATTTTGATATAAGAGTTGAAATTGCATTATCAAAAGATTGTGCACTCCATTTCCATTTACATACCGCCTCGTCATTATCTTTATCTTTAATTGGGCAGGGTATCCAGCAGGCATCAACAAGTGTGCACTTCTTAAACGATCTGTTAATTACGACTGCTGCCAATCCGCCGGCAGATAGTTCGAGTCCTAAAATTTTTTCACTCATAAATCAGTTTCCTGTCAGTTGAAGAACGGTACATCCCCATTTACCGCTTTTTGCCATTCGTTCCCTTTTTATGAATCCTGTCAAATCAACATCAACGCCATTAAATTTAGCCGAGGCATCAACTCTGAACAGATCGCTTGAATATCTGACTATCCTTTCAAACTTCTGTGCATCTTTTGGGGAAAGAGAGATAACCTTTTTATACCAGCCGCTATCAAGAGAATTTGTAAAGCTCTCTCCATTTTGATCTTTTTCCATTCTGAAATTGACAAGCTCAGATGCCTGATCCTCCATACCAGAAGGCAGCATTGCGGCAAGCACGGTAAGATCAGCAGTATTGATGTTGATTGTGCCTGAATATGTAAATTTTGAACCCTCTTTTTTACTCGAATCTATTCCGTAAACTGTAAAAATTATAGCTGGGTCTAAAAGTTGAGGCACAGACTCTGAATTGCTATTCATATCTGTCAGAGTTGAAGGCATGGCTGTCAGGTTTTGTGGAACGCCCTTGATCATAAAAAGTTCTTCTACGCTATTGAGCTGACCATTGCTACACACAACAGGCGGATCAAGTTCTTCATAGTAATCAGATTCTGCACCAGACAGACCGCTTATGGCATTATCGTCACCAGAATCAAGCCAGTCCTTGATAGAGTTGATTATTTCAGCAGGATCACTCATATCAACAGATTTATCGCTTGAAATAACAAGATTCAAAAATCGTTCCCACAATGCACTCTGATCATCATTAATCATATTCCCCGGAAACTGTGCTAAAAGAGCATTTACCTGAATTTTTCCAAGCTCGTCTGTAATTACGACATCAAGAGAACCCTGCTCGTGATCAAATCCTAAAAGATCAACAGCAGATGCCAAAATTTCAGGATCAGCCCACACCTCCTGCAGAGAGTCAATCTCATTTTGCTGGGCATCACGAGTCAAAATAAACATAGCAAGCTCTATGCCTGATCTTGCCATCTGTTCTGCCTGAAAACTATCTGCCATCTTTCGTTCCATCTCTGCAGAATCTCCAGATGCTCGGACAAGCTCAAGTGCAGCAATCATAAGTACAGATATCAGGGCAAGAGTAACAAGAAGTGCTATCCCTTTATGATTTATATATATAATGTTTCTATATTCAATTTTTATCATAGTCGATTCTTACCGCAAAGGGTGTCTGAAGAGTGGCATTGAGATAGAGGTTGAAAATGTGTGGACAGAATCCATTATCTGAAAATCTATCTCAATAGTGATTGCAACAGGCGTGCCGTAGCTGTATGTGTCTGATTCTGAATTCCACTCTAAATGTTCATCTCCCTCAATATCGAGATATGTTACTTTGAACCTGCTTATATTTTTGCATATCACAGGATCGCACTCTGTCCCCTCAGTATCATCAAATCTGTTAAGAGTGTCAGACCTGCAAAGATCAACTCCCTGCTCCTCATTTGGACGAGCATAATACACAATTCTTGCAACTCCAGAATTTTTAAATGAAATATGAGCAAGCGAGGCAAATCTGATCCTTGAAAAACCAATCCTATCTTCTGTAGTTTCATCGCCTATAAACCTGAATTTATCAATATCGCTCTCAATTGATGAACTTAAAGTTGACGAATCAGAGATTGTAGATGATGAGCCTGTAATTGGGGAAGTTGAACGCTGCTTTGAATATTCAGGCGGTAGAGATATCCGCAAAGCCAGAAAATCTCTAAATATGATATTAGTAATAGAGGTGCTCACCTCTGATGCGGCAATTTCAGCTTTTATAATCTTTGAAGATACCAGAAATGCCCGAAATGACGAAAATATAGTCAGCATAATAATTCCGAAAATCATCACTGCAACAAGAATTTCAAGAAGGGTAAATGCTGAATGATTTTTACTTATGCTGAGTTTACCTATTTTGAATAAATCTCCAAGATGAGATTTTAAAAGATAATTCATCTTTGTATGAAATTTGAATGGTTATATTTTTTAACTGCTGGAGTTCGCTTTTTGCAATAACTTCTTCTGGAATCTGAGAACCTGAAATATCAAAACTGCTGATTAAACATTCCCATTTATAACCAGAAAACTGATCACCAAAATCTCCTGAAATCTGATTTGCCGATAGTTCGTTTGACATTGATGGATCATTTAAAATCTGTTCTATATCAGCCATTTTTTTGCGGGCAAGATGTGATGCTGTAGAGTAAAACTCTCCTGAAACAGATAGGCGGAGAGTAGATGATTGAATTTGAAAAACAGCTACAAGGACAAGAGCTAAAATAGATATACTCACCATCATTTCAAGCAGAGTAAAACCTTGATTTGAATATAACTGCTTCATGGCTCTTTAACTGCATCTGTCAAAAGAGATGTATTCTATTTTTATCTCTGCATCAGATAGAAAAGGCTCAATGACAACAGTCAAAGAATTTCCTGTTCCCCGCTCTTTAAGGTGAATAAGTGTCATGTCACAGTAGCCTTTCTTGCTGAATCGAATAAGATACTCCTCTTGGGATTTCTGGTCAGGCAGTCCGTAAATTTCAACGCCTGTAATATAGAAAGGCTCTGGAAGGGAAGTTGCATCATGTTTTTCCTTCTCTGTGCTCTCCATCTGTTTTAACTTGGTTTGACTCGCCATTTCAGGCAATCTATTCTCAGAAGTTACCCACATCAGAGATTTAGCAGCATCAAGATGAAGAATATAATCTCTACTATCAGCAATAGACTTTTTTTTAAGCTCTTTTATTGTATTGAGCAAAATATTAAGCTGTCTTTGGTTGTCATCAACAAAATTTAATGCCCTAAACTTTGGCAGAGTAATAAAAAGAACAGTCCCCATTACAGCGAGCACAACAATTAGTTCAATAAGCGTGAAGCCTAACTCTTTTGATTTATTCAATTTCCCAACTTTTAATATCAGCATCATTATCCTCTCCTTCTGGAGCACCATCAGCACCGTAGGAGATAATATCATACTCATTATGAACTCCTGGACTTAAATAGATATACTCTCTATTCCAAGGGTCTTTAGGAATATTCTCTCTATCAAGATAGCCACCTTTGTGCCATTTGCGGGGCAGAGGTTCAGTTGTTGGCTCTTCAATCAACGCACGCAAACCCTGTTCTGTAGTCGGATAGTTGCCGTTATCAAGACGGTAGAGCTTAAGTCCAGTTTCAATTGCTGCAATATCAACCTTTGCCTTTACAATTCGGGCTTCATCTGTTCTTCCCATCAACTTTGGAACAATCAGACTTGCTAAAATTCCGAGAATAACCACCACGACCATAAGTTCTATTAATGTAAATCCCTTATTATTCTTTTTCAAACTGCTATTATTTCAACCCCCATTAACTCTCTAAATTCTAATTTAGTTTACCCACTTTAAATCTTTACTTTTAAAATATCTGCAACTGCACTATTTGTTTTATTTATCCTAAGATTTTAAAGGTATCATCATTATCACAGCCATTAACTAAACTCAATTTCATTATTTCATAAAAATGCGAAAGATACCAACGATTTGAAAGTCCACTGGTCTGTACATTCAACATGGAAGCCTGACATGGATGACAAAATAAGAACAAAAGGTTATGCAGGATGGAAAAAAGCTGTGCAAAAAACTCTTAACTGGGTAGATTCATATTGACCAGTCAAGCAACTTTGTTTATTATTTTTTTCTGACAAATATAACAATGCACTACCTAACCTAACAACAGGATAAAATAACATAATGAACAGTTTTTATATATTTATTGTAAGGCTAATTCTTGGAATCGTGTTTGGCGTATTGCTTACAAGAATTTTCAGACCTGAATGGTCAATGTTACATGGGCTTGTTATGGGTTTACTGCTTGTAGCTGTATCATACCTTATGCAGCTATTCAGAAACAGAAAGACAAGGTAAGATAAAATTGAGAGACCTCAAAGGAGCTAACGATCGTTGAAACAGATCATTCTTGGAACTGCCGGACACATTGACCATGGAAAGACCAGCCTCATCAGGGCATTAACCGGAATAGAGACAGACAGGCTCAAGGAGGAGAAAGAGCGTGGAATAACCATAGAACTTGGATTTGCTTCCATTACTCTATCAGACGGCAATGTGGTGGGAATTGTTGATGTGCCCGGACACGAAAAGTTTGTTAAAAATATGGTTGCAGGTGCAAGTGGTATTGATCTTGTTGCAATGACCATTGCTGCTGATGAAGGTGTGATGCCTCAGACCCGTGAACACATGGAGATATGTTCACTTATGGGCATAAAATATGGATTCGTTGCCATGACAAAAATTGATTTGGTTGATGAAGAGCTTATGGAGCTTGCAATAGAAGATATCAAAGGATTTACTAAGGGGACATTTCTTGAAAATGCTCCGATTGTTCCTCTCTCTTCAACCACTGGAGAGGGGCTTGACCTTTTCAGAATTACACTTGATAAAATATGCAACGATATACCTGAACGCCCATTTTCTCCAATATTCAGGCTGCCGGTTGACAGAGTCTTCTCCATGAAGGGATTTGGTACAGTAATTACAGGGACTTTAGCGTCTGGCAAGGTGAATATTGGTGAAAATATAATGGTCTTTCCGTCTCTTATTACCTCAAAGGTGCGCGGCATTCAGGTTCATGGGCAGAGCGTAGAATCAGTATCTGCAGGTACCAGAACTGCAATTAACTTTCAGGGTTTAGATAAGGATATGGTAAATCGCGGAGATATTCTCTCCACACCAGACACTTTAAGACCCAGCTACATGGTTGATGCCTATCTTCACTATCTTACAAGTAATGTAAAATCTGCAAAAGCACGCACAAGAGTTCGTTTTCATTCAGGAACCAGCGAAATTATGGGAAATGTTATCCTGTTGGACAGAGAGGAGCTGATGCCGGGTGATACTGCTCCAGTTCAGATAAGACTTGAAACTCCTGTCTGCTGCATGAACGGCGACAGATTTGTTATCAGAAGCTACTCTCCTGTTAAAACAATTGGCGGAGGACATATTCTTAACCCTGCCCCAAAAAAACACAGACTTTTTAATCAAGAGATCATTCAAGGACTCAACGCTCTTGTTGAAAATAACCCTGAACAGAGTATCTCATTTTTTATAAATCAGGGCGGAGCTACTGGTGTCTTATTTGATGATCTTCGCATAATGACAAGTATTGCAGACAAAAAACTTGAATCTTTTCTTCAGAAGATGCTTGCAGCACGTCAAATTATTCAGACAGACAAGGACAAACGAATTTTTGTTCACGGTGATGTTGTTGATAAGCTATCTAAGGATATTGTTGTAAAACTTCAACAGTACCATCAGGAAAATCCTTTAAAAGAGAGCATGTCAAAAGAGGAGCTTAAATCTAAATTCAGAGCGTTTAGAGATAAAGATTCTAAACTCTTTCCTCTCGTAGTGGCAAGGCTTGTAAAAGAGGCAACCATTGTGCAGGAGGCAAACAGTATAAGACTCTCTACACACAAAGTTGCACTTAAAGTTGATCTTCAGGCTGTAAAAGAGAAAATTTTCAATATATATGAAAAGAGTGGTCTTACACCTCCGTTTTTCAGGGATGTATGTAATGAACTTTCGGTTGACCCCAAAATAGGCAGAGATGTTCTACAGATGCTTATTGATGAAAAAAGAGTTATAAAAACTAAAGATGACCTCTATTTTAATTTCAAAGCAATTACTGATTTAGAAAAGCAGCTTGTTGAGTTTTTGAACAAATCTGGTGAAATTACAACACCACAATTTAAGGACATGACAGGAATCTCCAGAAAATATGTCATTCCTATTATTGAATATTTTGACTCTATAAATTTAACTATAAGAGTTGGAGATACCCGGCAGTTAAGAAAAAAACAGATAAACTGATTAAAATTTGATAACGTAAACACTCAAAAAAGTATAAATTAATCAGCAAGAGTATAAACTAATCAAAGCCAAGTCAGGAGTCTAACCAGCAGTAAAACCCATTATTAATTAACAATTTTAAGAGAGGAGAAAAATCAGTGAATCAGATATCAAACAAAATCGTTACAATCTGTTATCTCGTTTTGATGGTAGTTGTCATCGTTATGCTCAACAGCAGCACAGATGACGCAGTAAAGGAGCATGTTTCAGATGATCCGTCTGCACATAAAGAGGCAGTTGAACCAGATTCTCAAAATGCCAAAATATCATTGCTTAATAAGGTTCTTGAGGCAATAGCTTCAACTGATAACAGACCAGCAGAACCATCAAAAGATAAGAAAGAAAACCCTTTTGCGGACAAAATGTCTCCAGATGTTGCTATTGCAATGCTTCAACAGGGCAACATCAGATTTGCAAAAGGAGAGTCAACACATCCAAATCTTAATGCAGAAAGACGCCTTTTGGCAGCTACCGAAAGTCAGACAGCTCATGCTTATGCAACCGTACTTAGCTGCTCAGATTCAAGAGTGCCTGTAGAAGCTATATTTGATGCAGGAGTTATGGATATTTTTACAGTGCGTGTAGCAGGCAATGTCTGTGATGGTGACGAGATAGGTTCTATTGAATATGGACTTGCTCATGTTAATACACCTGTTGCTGTTATAGTTGGACATACGCAATGCGGTGCTGTAACTGCTGTTACTCATGCTTTGCAGGGACATAACGGACACGAACTCGAAAGAAACATTCCAAAACTTATTGATAACATAGAGCCTGCTGTTAAAAAAGCTATAGAACTCAATCCCGATGTTAAAGGTGACGATATAATTCCTTTTGCAATTGAAGCGAATGTATGGACAGCAATCGAAGAACTGTTTATGCAAAGCCCTGTAACAAGAGATTTTGTTGCAAAAGGTTATGCAAAAGTTGTTGGTGCAATTTATGATATTGGAACAGGTAATATTACATGGCTTCCAGAAGATAAGACCTTTGAAATTTTAACAAAAGTTGAGGCATCACCAGACAAGGCTGTAATTGAAGCAAAACATTCAGAAGAAAAAGAGCCAGAAGCAGAAGAAGATAAAGCAACTGAGAAAGAGACAAAGGACGATGCACCTAAAGCAGAAGAGCCTAAGGTTGACAAAGCATAAATAATCAACCAATTGCATTTTGTCTGTTACGATATGTAAGGCATCTAATGTGTTAGATAATTTTATATTAAAATGTATGGATGTAGGATCTTCATGGTTACATCCATACATGAAAAAATAGCCTTTTTAAGGTGGAAGTATTTTCAATGTATAAATTCGATAATAATGGCTTGCCAGAATTTAACTATATTTTTCCAGAAGAAGATGAACAGGAACATGAGACAAGGTATAGAGATATTTTAGAATCTCTTAATGTAGGTGTTTATCGAATAGCCGCAGATAATAAAAAATTCTTGCAGGCAAATCCTGCTGCTGCCCACATATTTGGCTATGGCTCTATATATGAGTTTTTACAAACAGCCTTATATGACCACTATAAATATCCTAAGCAGAGTAAAGAGATAATTGAATTACTTAAACGAGATGGATACTGTAAAAACTTTGAAGTAGAAATGCTAAAAAAAGATGGCAGCACTATATGGGTCTCTTTCAATATTGCAGTAAAATATGAAACCAATAGTGATTTAACAACATCATCAGATCACTCTCCTAATAATGCAATAAAAAATCGGAAAATTAAATGGATTGACGGAGTTTTGGAAGATATTACAGAGAGAAAAGAAGCCATAAAAAGACTTGAGACTTTAAACGTTGCTTATGAACGCTTTGTTCCTCATGAGTTTCTCCATACACTTGGAAAAAAGAGCATTGAAGATGTCCAATTAAATGACCGTATTGAACAGGACATGTCTATACTTTTTTCAGATATACGACAGTTCTGTACGCTTTCTGAAACTATGACATTGGAAGATAACTTTAGATTCATTAATTCATATCTGAGTTATATGGGACCGGCTGTACGTCAGCATCACGGATTTATTGATAAGTTTATAGGAGATTCTATAATGGCACTCTTTGGAAGGAGTGCTGATGATGCGGTATCAGCCGCTGTTATGATGCTTAGAAATCTTAAAAATTATAATGAAGGACGAAAACGTGCTGGTTACTCACCCGTCAAGATTGGTATTGGTATTAACACAGGAAACCTTATGCTTGGGACCATTGGTGAGACTCATCGCATGGAGGGAACCGTTATTGGAGACGCTGTAAATGTCGCATCTCGCCTTGAAAAATTGACCAAACATTATAAAATTCCGCTTTTAATCAGCGAATACACTTTAAATGCTCTTAAAGACCCTTCAATATATACAATTAAATTTGTTGATTGTGTTCTTTTTAAGGGAAAATCTCGTCATATATCTGTTTATGAAGTATTGTAAAGAATTTATATGAAAGTTCATTTCAATATCTGTATATCCTCTTTTAAAACCAAGCCCTAATATTTAAGTTAAACCAAATTAAAGATACAAAAGGAATTTTTTATATGAAAAAGAAGCCTTCATTGCTTGATATAGAGATTTTTGTTCAGAAAAGAAAAGATGAAAAGGAGCAAGAGTTATCCCATATAGAATCTGGTGCAGATGCTATAATTATTGAAAACGGATCATCTAACACTGTTCCAACAAAATCAGACATTGTTTCACCACAATCAAAAGATAATGATGTAGCGACTCAACCGCAAAATCAGTTAGTTGTTGGGGAGATGCTGACCAGTGTTATTGAAGTAACAGATACGCAAAGGGATGATATCAATAAACTTAAACAGGATATGTTTAAACTCAGAGAGCAGCTTCGTGTATATCACTCGTTTTTAAGCAATCAGCAAAAAAAGATTTTAGAGCTTGAAAAGAGTATTTCAGAAAAAATTTTGCCTGAAAGTGATTCTAATAGAGGGATAATAGATGCCAATTATTCAAAGCTGCTGCTGAAAAATATCGTATGGCTTAAAGAGGAAAAAGATTTTTCGTCCAATGACGTTGCACGGCTTTTTAGAGCAGAAGGTTTTCAGACTCCCCATCCTCACGAAAATTGGGATGAAAAAGTTATCAACACCCTTTACAATGAAGCAAAAAAAAGTTTTCTTTAATTAACGGGTATTTTTGACTAAACGGATATTGTGACTAACAAGTTGTATAGAAGAAAGTTGTATAGAAGAGTTCAAAATGACAATACAAAATATAGAAATCCAATTTACATCCTCGAATAAAGTTCTTAACGGTATGCTCCATCTTCCTGATAGAGCTATCTATTCAACTGCCTTGCCTCCCCTTGTTATTGGTTCTCATGGGCTTGAAGGCTCAATAGATTCGTCAAAACAACAGGTGTTATCCCGTATTCTGCCTGCAAACGGCTTTGCGTTTTTAAGATTTAGCCACAGAGGCTGCGGTAAGAGTGAAGGCAAGTTTGTTGAAGATACATCGATTGAAAAACGGACAGAGGATATGATTAACGCAATTGACTATGCTCTTTCTTTGAAAATGACAGACCAAAAAATTTTTCTTTTTGGAAGCAGCCTTGGAGGATCAACATGTATCTCAGCGTGGTCAAGACTTGTGGAGAAAGGACTAACTCCGTTAGGAGCTATTTTATGTGCTGCTCTGGTCAACAGCATTACTATCCAGAGAATTCCCCTGAATGGCAATGACCGCCGCCCTACCCTGCCCTTAAGTTTTTTTGAGCAAAACCTTCTTTTTGACCTTACTGATAGAACAGTGGACCTGAGAAATATCCTTATTTTTCACGGAGATCAAGATAAGACTGTACCTGTAGAAAACGGCTATACTATTTATAAAAACGCCAAAGAACCCAAAAAGTTAATCATTTTAAAAGACGGCGACCACCAGATGTCAAACAGAGATGACCAGATGCTTTTTGAGGTTGAAGTTATTAAATGGTTTGGGTGTAATTCGTCATATTAAAAAGGATACTAAAAGACACTAAATCACACCAAAAGATAGGTGAAATTTTTATAGAAGATCGATTTCCCAGTTCCATAAACCAGGTCTTATCTTCATCTCAACCCCTTGTGGAATGCACTCTTCAATGGTTAAAAATAGTTCGTATCCCGCCTGTTTAAGGGCATCTTTTTTATTGGACAGATCAAGCTGCCAGTTGGGAAAAATCCAGAAATCCTTATCTTTTTTAGTAACCCATGCACTCTCTCCTCTTGGGCTTGCAAACAACTCATCTAAAATAATTTCATCAGAGACGATTCTGGATACTGCAAGAGGCCAGCTTCCTTTTACAGCAATACCAAGGGGCAGAGGAGATTGTGACGGAAGGGTTAAAATATTTTCTTCGCCAAGCTCTGGAGTGACAAAAGCACCTGAAAACCCGCATTTTTTCAAAAATGTGAGATAAGCAGCGTTGGCAATATTGCAGAATGGTCCTGCCCACAGGTTCAGACGGCTGAGAGAATTTTTAATATTTATATGAGAATTTGTTTCTGCTTCACCCTGCTTAGTAATCTGATTGAAACAAGATATTTGCCAAGGCATGTTGAGAACAAAATTTTTGGCACCTTTTGATAGAACTTCTTCAAGAGTCTCAAAAAAAACTGTTTGATTAACAGGCCAAACCACTGGAGGCAGAAACCACCAAACATCTCTAATCTTTTTTGGAGAACACCGTTTTACAGAACTCTGGGACAGCCAAAGCCCCCCATCTGTCATTGATCTACCTGCTGTTTTTATTTTTGATTCATCGCCATATCCATAAAGACATATTTCAGAATATTTTGTAGACTGTCTTGTATGACTGTTTATAGATTGCCTTATACGATTATTTATAGACGGCTTTATATGATTGTTTATATATTGTCTTGTATGATCGATTATAGATTCTGCTTCAGAAGATTCAAATTCATTGATTTCTTGTGGACGAACATCAGGAGAACTGTATTTTTCAAGCTCTGTCTCAAGTTCTTTAATAAGCAGCCACACCTCTTTTTCCCGCCTGTCAACAATAAATACAGGAGACCCCTTCTTAAAACGCATCCCTTTCCCTTGTTTAAGACTTTCTCCTTTGCTTTTGTTTTGCTTAATAATAAATCGTCCTTTTTTAGGCACTGGCATTGTAACCCGCTGAACAACGTGAAACGAATCATCTTCATATCCAATTCTTAGAAGATCATCTGTTAAAAGAGCTTCCCGTGTAATAAAGTTTGGAATATCAGGTTTTAAATTTTCTCCACCATATCTTACCCTTCCTGCAAAAAGACCAGAACCAGTCTCCATATCCTTATCTTTTTTAAGGGGATTAATGGGATTTTGAGGCAGCAGATTGTAGTGGGTTGAGGGTCTGCCAAGTGCATAATCTAAAAACGAAAGTGCGATTTTTTTCTGTGCTGGATCGTGACCATGATCTCTTAGCATCTTATATGCCTTAACCGTATAAAACACATAATGAGGGCTTTTTTTTCGTCCTTCTATTTTCCATGTAGTCAAACCCGGAATATCTTTGAGCACCTTTACAAGCACATCTGCAGAAAAATCAAGACACGAGAAAAACCGTTTCTCATTAGATTGCTGTTTATAAAGACGCCTGCATGGCTGAACACACCTCCCTCTCATACCGCTTCTTCCTCCAAACCAACTGCTCCAATAGCATCTGCCTGACACAGCATAACAAAGAGCACCATGAATAAAGACCTCAAGGTCAATGTTAGCAGATTTGTTATTTGCCATGAGCTTTATTTCGTCTATGGTGAGTTCGCGAGGGAGCACAACCCTGCTAAAACCAGCATTTTCAGCAGATTCAAGTCCCATTGGAAATGAACAGTTTCCCAATGTAGAAAGATGAAATTCTCCTTTAAATCCTGCTTTACGGGCAACTTCAATAAGCCCCGGGTCTTGTATAATCAAAGCATTAGGGCGGACATATTTGGCAAGTTTTGCAATAATTCGAGATGTTGTTTCAAGCTCGTTCTGCTTAACAAGAGAGTTGAACGCAACATAAACCTGAATGTTTTTGCTTCTTGCAAGAGCATTGAGCCGTGAAAGCTCTTCAATACTGAAATTTTCAGCTTCCATGCGGGCTGAAAAATTTTTGAGTCCGCAATAAATAGCATCTGCCCCTGCAGCAACAGCAGCAAGAAACGAATATTTATCTCCTGCTGGGGCAAGAATTTTGGGTTTACCTGCTTTGCTCATCTTAAAATAGAACTCCTTGAACCTTACACTCACATTTATATATAATTTTCATAAGTAACCCTTTTCATAAATCTTATAGGATAAATATCAACTGTTATTCTCAAAAGCAAACATATAATATTATCTTTTACAAGTTTGAGATTGATATGTGCATATAAAACATTTACTGTTATTTAAGTTAAATCATATTCATTTATATAGTATCAGAGCCGTTCAAACTAAGAGCCTGAATATTTAAACAGGCTCTAATATTGTATGAGAAAATAGAGCTGTTTTTTACAGGACGAACAACATGAGGAGGAATCAACAAAGTATGATTAAAAATGACTCCAACACCTTCGTTAAAGACGATACAGCCTTAAAAAATGTATGCAATCAACTTGTAACTGCGATTCTTGAGGCTAACCGTAAAATCGCCAACGCTCTTCTTGAAACATTTGCAGAAAAACATGGATTTGATCTTACAGTTACAGAAATTTTAGAACCTTCACTTGAACGCATAGGGCACATGTGGGAGCAGACAGCACAGGTTTCTCTTGCTCAAGGGTATGTTGCAGGCAAAATAGCAGAAGATTTTATGACAAAAATGGTAGAGCGTTATGGACATCTTGATCTCGCCGTATCTGGCACAGAGAGAGTCGGCGGAGACCATATCAAAAAGGTTGCCGTTATTGGCAATATTGAAGATGATTATCACGCACTTGGACGTAAATTAGTCGGCACATTCCTTACAATGTCGGGCTGGCAAGTTCATGATCTTGGCAATGATGTTCCTGCAGAAGAGTTTGTTCAAACTGCTATTGAAACCAATGCACAAATAATCGGTGCATCGTCAATGATGTACAGCTCTGCAATGAACATCGCACGAGTGCGTGACCAAATTGAGAGGCAGAATCTGGCAAAACAGATAAAATTAGCAGTAGGCGGGGCTGTTTTTCGACTAAGACCAGAACTTGTCCACGAAGTCGGAGGAGATGGGACAGCTCCAAATGCAGTCAAAGCCCCTGCTCTGTTTGATCAGCTTTTAGTGCAATTGCAATGATTTCAGCTCAGTTTTCAATAGGAATTTTAAAATTATTGTAAAAAATAGAGGTGCTAATGAACAGTCTTGAACGAGTTTTAGGAAAAATTGAGGGCAGCCCTACAGATTATCCTGCTGTTACATTAACGCTTTCTCTATATGGAGCACGGCTTACAAAATATCCGCTCAAAGAGTATTACACGAGAGCCGATGCCTATATTGAGGGGCAGATAGCAGTCAAAGAGACATTTAATCCTGATATCATCTTTACTCCATTTGCACTCACAGCAGAAGGAGAATCTTTTGGAAGCAAAGTGAAATTTTTTGAAAAGAACCCTCCAAATATTTCAAGATATGCAGCCAAATCCCCTGACGATGTGCTGAGTATAGATTTGCCCGATGTAAACAGCCACCCAAGACTCTGCTTTATACGTGATGCTATAAGAGGTATCGCAGCAAAATATGGTAAAAATACTGCAATCTGCGGCGTTATGCTAAGTCCCATTGATCTGCCTCCGTTGATAATGGGTATTGATGGGTGGCTTGAAACTCTGCTGTTTGATCAAGATAATGCAAAACGAATTATTGATATGACCACACAATTTTTTCTTACATGGTCAAAAGCCATGTTTGAAGACGGTGTACATTTTATAGCTCTGCCGATTGTCTTTTGTAATCCCGCTATCGTTACAGATAGTATAATTCAGAATATCACCTTTCCAGCCCTTAAAAATGCTGTAAGTAATGCAGCGGGTCCTGTTGTTTTGCATCATGGCGGTGCTCCTATGTTCTCCTCTCTTGAAATGCTCGTCTCCATTCCAAATGTTGCTGCTTATGCAATAGATCACCGTGACGATTTTAAAACAGCCAGAGATATTGTTGGGTCAAATAAGGTGCTGCTTGGCAATATTGACGGTCCAACCCTATACTCACACAATATTCAAGATATTGAGCAGATGACTTACAATATACTTAATGACAGAAAAGATGATTCCCATTTTATACTGGCATCTTCAAGTGCTGATATCGCTTTTGACACTCCGCCTGAAAATATCAATGCTGTTATCAAAGCTGCAAGAACTAACACTTTGCACAAAATCTCCAATTAATATGAAAGATGCGGGCTTCAACTAACACATATAGAATCAGGAATGATGAGCATGAGAAATAAACATGACAACATCACAATAATATCCTGTTCCCTTTTCCGTAATGAGATAGAAGCACTATTCAATAGCGGTGAGCTGCAACTGCCTGTTGTCTACCTTGATTCTATTCTCCATATCTATCCTGAAAAGCTGAGAGCTGTTATGGACAAGGCTATCTTACGAGAAGTGAACAAAAAAAGACAGGTGATACTGCTTTACGGAGAGTGCCACGCCTATATTTACGAATCTATCAAACATCCTGATGTAGAGCGTGTCAAAGGTCTCAACTGTATAGAGATCATAGTGGGAAAAGAGAAATATAAGCAGATACGCAAAGAGAGAATCTTCTGTTTTCTGCCTGAGTGGATAAATCGGTGGGAAGATATTTTTAGAGGTCATTTAGGGTTGAATCGTGAAAACTCAAGATCATTTATGCAGGATATGCACTCAGGTCTTCTCTATCTTGATACAGGACGCTTAGCTGTTCCGCCTGAGATTATAAAAGATATTGAAGATTACACAGGACTCAAGATGGATATCATGCCTGTTACTTCAGCTCACCTGCTTGCTTCTATTAATGACGCATATACAAGGCTTGCAAGATGATACCAATTGCTAACATTAAAGATAACCATAACCAAAATGATATATTGCCAAGAAGCGATATGCCAGCAGTTCAGTTTATGATAATGGACATTATTGAGCAAACTCTTGCCAATGCTGAAAATCCCGTATGGCTTGCTGAATATCTTACTCAGCAGATACGCTCATTAATCGGAGGTAAAATTGTTGTTCTTCTCGAATGTCAAAGTCAATGTGATAATGCTCCCACCGCTATATTATCAAATACCCCGCACTATAACCATACTATAACTGCAACATCCCATCACAGAATTATAAGTGTATGCCCTGCTCGACATACTAAAGTGGTGGATACTCCTGAACTTCAACAGCTTGCTGAGTTCAGCCACAGAATAAAAAAGGCTGAAATCTGGAGTCCAACAGAGGGAGAACCAGATATACAGGAGATTCTCAAGAAAAAGCAGTGGGGAGTTTCAGTGGTTATGCCCTTGAATTTAGGTGCCAAGCGTTTTGGTCTTCTTTTGGTGATTAATCTGCTAAATACGCACAGGCTTGAAGAGATAATTCAAACGCTTGAAATGATGCCCAATATTATTGCTTTGGTGCTGAAAAACTCTCTTATTTATGAAGACCTTGAAAACATGGTCAAAATAAGGACATCAGAGCTTGAATCACGAACAGAAGAACTTGCAGCAAGAACCCAAGAGCTTACTAATCTGACAGAAGAGCTTGCAAAGACAAATGAGGAGCTGGAGCAACTCAACAACGAGCTTGAAGAGAGAGTAAAACAGAGGACAGCACAGCTTGAGGCATCCAACAAAGAGTTAAAGATAGCCAACAGAGAGCTTGAAGCGTTCTGCTACTCAGTTTCTCATGATCTTCGTACACCGTTACGCGGTATTGACGGCTGGAGCTTTGTACTTGCAGAGGAGTTTGACGATGTGATAGGTGAGACAGGTAAACAATACATAGAGAAGATAAGATTAGAAACAGAGCGTATGAGCGAACTGATTGACGATCTTCTTAATCTCTCTCGCATTACAAAAACCGAATTGGCTATAACTCCTATCAATATTTCCACACTTACAGCAAGTGTGGTTGAAAGGCTCAAAGAGAGATATTCTGAACGCAAAGTTGAAGTTGCGATTCAGCCCGAATTGACCGCTTATGGTGATATCAGGATGCTTGATATTGTTTTGACAAATTTGATAGAGAATGCTTTTAAATTTACCAGTAAAACACCTGTGCCTAAAATAGAATTTGGAAAGATAGAAAATTTAAGATTAGAAAGCAGAAACAGACAGATATTTTATGTTAAAGATAATGGTGCTGGCTTTGACATGGCTTACTCTGCCAAACTTTTCGGAGCTTTCCAGAGGCTCCATAAGATAAGTGAATTCTCGGGAAACGGCGTTGGTCTGGCAACAGTTGATAGGATTATCCAGCGGCACGGTGGAAGAGTCTGGGCAGAGGGTGTTGTTAATCAAGGGGCAACATTCTATTTTAGTTTGTAATATTCGCTCCACCCCCTTCCTCAAAAATGGAGAGGGGGGAATAATGACATCCTCACCTTGGGGAGGGGCAAAATAATATAGTTAAAAAATCCAAAATTGAAATGAGAGAGAAAGAACAATTTATGAAAAAAAGTTATATTATTATTTTTACAGCTTTGGCTTTGTTATTTTTGTTATATCAGTCTGACTGCAATGCTGGTCAGAAGATACGGGTAGGCGTGTATAATTTCAAACCCCTTGTCTTTATAGACGAAAATGGAAATGCAAGCGGATTTTTTCCTGATATTCTCAATTATATTGCCGAAAAAGAGGGATGGGAAATTACCTATATTCACGGTTCATGGAGCGAATGCCTAAGTCGTGTTGAAACAGGCGAGGTAGATATTCAGACAGCTATTGCCTATTCAGAAAAAAGAGATGAGATGCTTGATTTTTCTGAATACCTGATCATGGACTGGTCATCAGTATTTAAACAGAAAGGCAGTTCTATTCAGACAATTTTTGACCTTAAGGATAAAAAGGTCAGTGTGGTAAAAAGTGGCATAACTACTGATGATTTTAAGCGAGTGATTAAGCAGTTCGGGATCAACTGCCAGATCATTGAAAAAAATGAAAACGTGGAAAATCTTGAAGCTGTCCACAATCGGGAGGCTGATGCAGGCATATCTCCTAACATCTACGGAACAATGGTCGAAAACAGTTACAACATTGAAAGAACTCCAATTGTATTCTCACCGATAAAACTTGGATTTGCATCAAAAAAAGATGGAAACCGTGAGATTCTGTCAGTGCTCAACAAATATATTATAGAGATGAAAGCAGACGATGAGTCTATCTATTATCATTTTAGGGATAAATGGACAGGGGGTGGTGGAAAAGAGGAGATGATTCCTGAATGGTTCTTCCCTGTGATGCTGATATTGTTATCCCTGTTTATAATGCTTGCTGTTTTTAACTTCATGTTAAAAACACAGGTGAAAACAAAGACATCAGAGTTTGTTGCTGCAAATAAAAACTTAACGCTCTCAAAAGAGAATTACCGCATTTTGCTTGAACAGGCAAAAGAGGAGATAAAAGAGCGTAAACTTGCAGAGGCTGCATTAAAAGAGAGTGAAGAAAAATTTAAGGTTGTGTTTGAACAGGCTCCTGTTGGTATAATTATTTCAGACTCCAAGAGTGTGATACTTAATTGCAATAATCATATTGTCAGCATATTCGGAGCTAAAAGGGAACAGTATTACGGTATGAATCTTCTTGAAAAGCTGCCAGATGGGGCTATCAAACAAAATCTTGCCAGTGCTCTTGCAGATTATGAACTCCACCAATATGAAGGTCCTTACACCTCTGTTTTAAGCGGTAAACATCTCCACCTGAGCATATTGAGCAAAAAAATATCTCCTGATTTAATAATCAGCATACTCATGGACATGACTAAACATAAGGAGGCAGAAGAGGAAAACAAAAAACTACAGCAGCAGCTCCTTCAGGCACATAAGATGGAATCTATCGGACGTTTAGCAGGCGGAGTAGCTCACGATTTCAATAACATGCTGGGAGTTATCATAGGTCATGTTGAACTGCTTCTTGATAAGGTTGATACGACAGAACCCTCTTATGGTGGATTGGCTGCTATTCAGAAAGCTGCAACCAGATCTGCTAATCTAACTAAACAGCTTCTTGCCTTTGCAAGAAAACAGATAGTAAATCTTCAGGTGGTTAATCTAAATGAGGCGGTTGAAGGGATGCTGTCAATGCTTGAACGGCTCATAGGAGAAGATATTAATTTGGTCTGGAGATGCTGTGAAAGTGTTGGAAATATAGAGATAGACCCATCTCAGATTGATCAGATTATGGTAAATTTGTGCGTAAATGCTAAAGATGCGATTACAGAGAGAAGCAAAGATAATGCTGGCAAGACAGGCATAATAAACATTGAGACTGGAAAATCACTCTTTGATGCCGCCTATTGTGCAGATCACGTTGAGGCATTACCCGGCAGATATCTAATGCTTGCTGTAAGTGACAACGGCTGCGGTATTGATAATGAACGTCTTACTATGATTTTTGACCCGTTTTTTACAACAAAGGATATACATAAAGGGACTGGACTTGGACTCGCATCAGTCTATGGAATTGTCAAACAGAATAACGGTTTTATAAATGTTTACAGCGAACAGGGAGAAGGCACAACATTTAGAGTCTATCTGCCAGAGTATTATGAAGATGAAAATGGAGGCGATGTTTCAAAATACAATATCGAAAATCCCTCAAAATATAATAATGGAGGTTCTTCAGAATACTTAACAGAGTATGCACTTGATGGGAGCCTCAAAAAGGGAAAAGAGACAGTTCTGCTGGTAGAGGACGAACTGTGGCTTTTAGAGCTTGGTGAGACAATGTTGAAAAGGCTTGGTTATACTGTATTGACAGCCAATACACCTAAAGAGGCTGTCAATATTGCCAGAACATATCCAGAACAGATAAATCTGCTTCTAACTGACGTTATCATGCCCGAGATGAACGGTCGAGACCTTGCAATACAGATGATTACAATAAGACCTGAGTTAAAATGCCTGTTCATGTCTGGATATACTGCAAATGTAATTGCTCATCATGGCGTTTTAGATGAAGATGTCAATTTTATCCAGAAACCATTCTCAATACAGGAGCTGTCAAGTAAAATACGTAAATCTTTACAATAGAGGATAACGCATTGATAATTAAGGAGCTATGAAGAAAAATACGTAAACCTTTAAAATAGAGAGGATAAGGCATTGATAATTACACACTCAAATGACAAAAAATCCAATAAAACTGCCTCGACTGTCCGCAGGTGGAGACTTCGCACTCTTCTGTTTGTTTTAATTGTTATTATATTTATTCCGATATCTATGCTTTTGATATTCCAAGGATACCAAGACAGAGAACAGAGTTTGACGGAAATAAAGAATCAGGCAGAGCAGTTGACAGAATTTTTTATTGATGAACAGGAGCATATCATTGAGCATAGCCAGCATCTTCTTGAAATAATAGCTCAAATACCAGCGGTACGAAATTATGATATTGAAGAGTGTAATAGTTTTCTAAAAACAATCCATAAATCTCATCTCCAATATTCCACTATTGTTGCAGCAAACAGGGAAGGTATTATTAATTGCTGTGCAATTCCGTTAAAAAAATCAATAAATGTCAGTGATCGTAACTGGTTTAAACGTGTGCGTGAGACAGGCAAGTTTGTGATAGATGAGTTTATAATCAGCAGATCAGCAAATAAAGCATCTCTCCCGTTTGCCTATCCTATCCTTGATGATAAGGGTAATTTTCAGATGGCAGTAGGTGCAGCCTTTGATTTATCGTACTATAATCAGATTTTCAAAAAAATTCCCCTTCCACCTGAGTCAGTTGTGATTATAACAGACAAGGAAGAGAATATATTGCATTTATATTCTGATTCCACAACAGAACAATGGCTTGGTCAACCACTTGCAAAGGTTAGAGGATTTTCAGTACCATCTGACACCAAAGGTAGTTTTACAGTAGAAGATATCGGTAAAAATGAACGGATTTACTTCTTTGAACACCTTTCAGTTGGACACCCAAACAATGAAATCTGTCTGTTTGTTGGATTTTCAAAAAAGATAATTTTTTATAAAGCTGACGAGCTTATGTCTATTAATATATTTGTGTTATCTATTACTGGACTGCTTTCATTGAGTCTTGGATGGTATTTTGGAGAAAAATATATTGTTACACCTATTAATCTGCTGGTTCAAAAGATTCAAAAAGTATCTTATCAAGGAAAGAATTTAGGGGATAAGGAGATAAATATAAGTATCTCTGAAAATATCTCTTATCCAAACCAAGAATTAGAATTGTTATCTAAAAACTTTGATGATTTGGTTGATAGACTTTCTCAAAGAGAGATCAAGCAAAATCAGGCAGAAGAAGAGATACGAACTCTAAACATTGAACTTGAGTCTCGTGTAAAAGAGCGGACAGCCGAACTTAATGAATCCAATAAAATACTTGAAGCAATTAACAAAGAGCTTGAATCTTTCTCATATTCTGTCTCCCACGATCTGCGGGCACCGCTCAGAGGCATTGACGGCTGGAGTCTTGCTCTTTTAGAGGACTTTGAAGCATTACTTGGTAAGGAAGGCAGAAGATACGTAGAGAGAATAAGAGCAGAAACTCAGCGTATGGCAAGCCTTATTGATGATCTGCTCAAACTCTCTCGGCTTACCCGTTCTGAGATGAATATAAATTTGGTAAATCTTTCTGAATTAGCAGCTCAAGTGGCTGATACACTCAATGAATCTATAAGAGAAACAGAGCCTGAATGTCGAGTAGAATTGATAATTCAACCAGATATGACTGCTTATGCTGATGTTGGTATGATTGATATTGTTCTGACTAATCTGATGAGCAATGCTTTTAAGTTCACCAGCAAGGTAGGCAATCCTAAAATCGAATTTGGAAAATTAGAACAAAAAGAGAACGGCAGAGAGATATTTTTTGTCAAAGATAATGGTGCAGGTTTTGATATGCAGTATGCTTTTAAACTTTTTGGTGCGTTTCAGCGTCTGCACAAAGCCAGCGAATTTCCAGGAACAGGAATCGGGCTTGCAACTGTTCAACGTGTTATACACAAACATGGTGGAAGAGTCTGGGCAGAAGGTGAGGTGAATAATGGGGCAACATTTTATTTTACACTATCTTCTGTATGATTCAAAATAAACACTTTCTTTATATTATGTTTTTAAAAAAGGTTACTATTAAATATGAATACAATACCACAAATAATAAGCCCTGACGGCTATATAAACACAATTCAGGAAAAAAAAGGAAGGGCAGATTCAGCAAAACAGTCAGAGTCAATAGATGCAAGTTTCTATTTCCCCTCTGTTTCCGATTATATTAGAGGTTCAATTGCAGAAGGCAAACCCTATTTTTTTGTCGGAAGAAGTGGCAATGCTCAGATTGGCGTAAAAACAGATCAGACCAATTCAGGATCAATGCCTGTAATTGACAATCAAGATATCTATATTGAAGGTCAGATTCAAAACCTAAATCCGCTTTTAGATATAGGATTACAACCCGGAAATGTTCTGGAGCTTTTTAAAAAAGGAGATGAGATAGGCAGGCTTGTTGTTATGGATCCTGAACTTAGAATCGATGATGTCCGCCACTATCTACACAAAAGGCTCTTTGTTGGCAGAGAGATTACCAAGGGCTATTATAAGGGGTTTGAGATTCATCAGGAGAGAGACCCTTTAACAGGAAAGGTGGCAGACTATATCACAATTGACATTGAGCCGTTTCAATACATTTTTGAACCATACTCAATTAATCCTTCAAGTATAAATGCGGTTATTAAAGAGGGTAGAAGTGCATTGAGTAAAATCAGGTCAAGAGTGGCAATTGATCTCACAAATCAAGTATTAAAACCCAATGAACTCTTTGTGGGTGATATAAAAATATCTCTTGGAGATGTTTATGCCATAATTGATGCTGTGGTTGAACCTGAATCAAGCCGTATTGAACACCTTCCAGCAAGAGTTCTTGATCCTTTCCGAACTTTTCGCAATCGTCAGGTAGAGTTGTATAATTTTGGCAGCTTGGATATTCCATTGAATGAGATAAAAATCAGAGTCCGTTTTTTCAGAACTAAAAATCCGCTTACTGTTCCATTGGAAAAGAATAAAGTTAAAGAGGGGTATAGGCTCTACGATCTTCTGACCAACGCAGAAATCAGTAATCTTTTCAGCTCCATTCATCACAACTCTCTTGGTATGATTTTGAATAAAGGAAATTTTGTTCAGATTCCAAGGGCACAAAACCCTGAAGGAGAGGCTCAGTTTGAGATTATTAAAAATTCTGTTGTGCAGAGCACCTCTCGAAAATCAGAGTTGGTGCTGCCAATTTCAGGAAGAGGAGAGTTGCAAAATGGCGAATTCCGTAAAACTCTTCAGAAACTTTCAGTTCTTGGAGGGATTAACAGCCGTGTCTTTATCGGAGAGAATTTTCCTTCTCCTGATGTTATAAATGCCCTGAACAGAAGCGGAATCAGAACTTTTTTAATAAACGCAGTAGGTTCATCTTCATCCAAATCTGATTTAAACGACTCTGATTCAGCCACTCAAATAGAGTATTTAATCGGTTCAGCCACTCCATCATTTGAAGATGACTATGTAAAAAGAATGATAGTACTCACGCATACTGACCACGCTGCCTGTGAATTTTTAAGGTATGATGCAGAGACTGACAAGCTCTACACTTTTTATCGCGGGTGCTTTATTGAGCCTGATGATAAAGAGCGGTTTGACAGGGTGAGATACTGGTTTGCATTTTACGGTTCTCACACTAAAGATGCAGACAATCGCCTAACAATTGATCTTATCAATCAGCTTGCAGCAAAACTTGGTGATGAGATGGGCATTGCTCACGGAGGAGGTCCGGGGCTTATGAAAGAGTCGAACGATCTTGCACGCAAACACAACATAATGAGCGTGGGTATTGCAATTGATCTTGAAGGAGAGCGTCAGTTGTCTCTTACCACCTGTGACGGGCTTATCAAGTATAAGGAGGGGTTACGCTTGGCAAGGCAGGATCACCTTCAGAAACTGAGCAACCTGCCTATTATCAACACTGGCGGCTATGGTACGTCAGAAGAGCTTGCAATCTCTATTACATCTATGAAAATCCATGAAAGCCCTCTTGCACCCATAATTTTGCTTGATCCTGATAATTTGTGGAGTCATGCACAGCGGCAGACTATTGAAATTGCAGAACGAAAATATGGTCCAGCTTTTATTCCAAATCTTATTAAACCATGCCGCAATGCTGATGAAGCAGTAAAAGAGATTATCCGTTTTTTATCTCATCCTGACAACTGGTATAAAAAGAATAAAATTCCACGAGAGAACATCGAAAAATCAAGAGTCAAATCAAGACGTATCAGGCAGGAGACACTTGGACAAGATTATGTTGAAGTGTTTGAAAATCCGAATCACAGGCTGATGGTTTAAAATATGAAAGGGGATATCTTTACAGAGACACCCCCTTACTTTAACTTTTTTAAAGCATCTCAACACCAAGTTTTGCAAGCTCTGACCTTACAGATGTCTGAAATTTAATTGATGCGACAAGAGGCTGACCAGAGAGGCGGCTGATAGCATAAGCAAGCCCGCTTGAGAGCTTGTCAAGACGGCGTTTGCGGTCAATCTGATCAAGGTCTCCTGTAAAGATAATCTTTGTCCCCATTCCAGCACGGGTGATAATAGTCTTCATCTGGTGAGGAGTTAAGTTCTGTGCCTCGTCAATAATAAGAATGCTCTTCCAGAAGGTTGTGCCTCGTATGTAATCCAATGGTTCAATATCAATCTTCTTTTCAATCAGCATCTTGTCAATCAACTGTGTGTTTTCGCTGCTTAACTCTTTAAGCACTGAAAGATTCTGCCAGATTGGGCGAAGCCATGGATCCATCTTCTCCTTGATATTGCCGGGCAGAAACCCCATGTTATCCATATCTTCTAAATGCACCATTGGACGGGTGATAAGTATTTGACGGTAATCTCTTCTCTTTTCTAAAGCCGCAGCAAGTGCAAAAAGTGTCTTGCCTGTGCCAGCACCGCCTTCAAGAAAAATAAGCGAAAGATCAGGGCGTGTAAGCTGGTAGAGAGCTACAGTTTGGGGCCAGTTCTGAGGCTGATTGATCTCATTATGAGTCTGGCTGCTTTTATTCTCCCTACTTATCTGATTCTCCTGCTTCTTCTTTCTGCCTTTCTTTTCCTGATTTCCCTGTTTCTGCTGATTATCATCTATATTTCCATTATAAGATGGTCCGCCATAAGGACGGATACCAAACACCTGTATATTGTTTGGCACTATATGAAACTTGTTGTCTATTCTGACAGCAGCAAACTGCTCGCTCGTATTGCAGGTCTCATCAAGTCTCTTAAAATTGCCTCTCCAATCACTTACGCAGACAACACCCTGATTGATAGCAATCTCTCCATATTTTTGGGAATTGTATGGAAATGTGAAACTCTTCTTGTCAATCTCTTCACCATTGACTTCAATTCTTGGAAGGTCTTTATCTGTATCTGTCTCTGCCTGATCTTTATAATAATCCTCAGCTTTGAATCCAAGCTCTCTAACTTTAATCCTCATCATTGAGTCTTTAGATATCAAATCCACACTGCCAAACTCTTTTCTGACTGAATTGGCTGAGGCAATAATTTTGTGATCGTTGATGCGGTGCTCTAGAAAATCAATACCTGTCCAGTCCATATCCTTGATTATTTTGATATAAGGAGAGCGGTTGAGTCTCAATGCTTCAATATTGCGTATCGCTTCACGGGCATCAAAACCGACATCTGTTCTGCGTTTTAGACCATCTAACTCCTCAAGCACAATCCATGGGATACATGCAAGAATCTTGTTGTTAATCAGATGATCTAAACATGAAGGATCATGAACTAACGTACTGGTATCAACTATTTTTGCTTTTTTTATAGGCATGGTTTTAATCCTTAATTCTATTATTTAGGAGTTTTAATCCAACAATATTAATCCAACAATAATTGCAGCAACGATGCTTATGTTTTTATTTTAGGAATTTCAATCCAATAATAATTGCAGCTAAGCTGCCTATGTTCCCAGCACTTTACTGATCTTAGAAAGCATATCAAATCTGGACACAGGCTTTTGAATAGTATCGTAATTAGTTTGAGACAATATATTTTTAGGTAACATCCCTCTGCTGTATCCAGTTAAGAATATAATGGGCAGTTCAGGCTTGGTTTGCCTGATATATTCCATCACTTTATCGCCTCCCATTACAGGCATCACAACATCCAGCAGTGCAATATCTATATTCTTGCTGTTTTGCTTGAACAGATCAATTGCCTGCTCACCATTTTCAGCCGCAATTACCTGATAATTTGCACCTTCAAGAATCTTCACAAGCATTTTACGGACAATCTCTTCATCTTCTGCAACCAGAATGATCTCTCTATTTCCGTTAAAGATTTTGACATCAGTATTTGTCTCATCCATACAAGATGTAACTTTTTCTGATGACGGAATATAAATTTTAAATACAGTTCCTTTGCCAGCTTCACTGTAAAGATTGATCATCCCTTCATGTGACCTGACAATACCATATACCGCTGCAAGCCCCATTCCCGTACCTTTGCCAACATCTTTTGTGGTGAAAAATGGCTCAAAAACCCTTTTATGCAGCTCACGGGGAATACCGCAGCCTGTATCTGAAATTGTAAGAAGAACATAACACCCTTTTTTTGCTCCTGTATTACAATCATTAAAGAAAATACCTTCATCTTTTCCAAATTCATTATTTTTCCAGACTGTATTAACTTCGCTGAATTCGTTTTGAATAAAGACATTTTGCGTTTCAATTACTATTTTGCCGCCATCTGGCATAGCATCTCTTGCATTTATGCAAAGGTTCATTAATACCTGCTCCATTTGACCAGGATCAGCACAGATATTGTTAAGATTAAAACCGGGCATGAACTCAAGCTTAATATTCTCACCAATAACTCTTCGTATCATCTTCATCAGATTAATGATAATTTCGTTCATATCAATAATGACAGGCTTTCTTGCACTTTTTCTGCTAAATAGAAGGAGTTGTCGAACTAAATTTGTTGCCCTCTGAGCCGCACCCATAATCATATCAAGATTCTGGTATGCAGGATTATCAGGTGGGATAGTCTCCATCATAAGTTCTGTGCAGCCTGTAATTATAAAAAGCATGTTGTTAAAATCGTGTGCAACTCCACCTGCAAGCTGTCCTACTGCCTCCATCTTTTGAGCTTGACGCAGTTGCTCCTCTAAATTTTTCTGCTCTTGCTCAGTTTTTATTTTCTGATAGCGAAGTTCAGCTTCACGAAGCTCTCTTTCAATAGCAGGAATAAGACGAGGTAGATTATCTTTCATCACATAGTCATGTGCACCAGCTTTCATTATTGCTACAGCAGTGTCTTCTCCTATTGCTCCAGAAACAACAATAAATGGAATATCCTTTCCAGTTGCATGAAGAACATTTAACGCAGAAAGGGCGTCAAATTGAGGCAGATTATAATCAGATAAAACAATATCCCAATCGTTGTTATTCAGTGTTTCGGTCATCTCGTGGTTAGTTTGAACCAGCTTAAAGCTTAAATCAAATCCAGCACGTTTGAGCAAACGTATGATAAGTTCTGCATCACTTTCTGAATCTTCAACAAGCAGGAGACGAAGAGTTTTTTTTATATGAAAATCCTTTAACTGACTTTCATTTTTATTTGTATCAGGCACTGCATGGGCTTTAGTAGTGAACTGACTTTCATTTTTCGTTGTGTCAGCCATTTCATGGGTTTTATAAGAAGAGTCCATAATCATTCTCTCCTCATAGGTGGAGGTTCATTCAATTCTAACCAATACATTCCCAATGTGCGTATAGATTCAACAAATTGTTTGAAATCTACTGGTTTACGAATATAGCTGTTTGCTCCGTTATCATAAGCAGCAGCAATATCTTGCTCCTCTTTGGAAGAGGTAAGCATAACAACAGGCAGCCGTTTTGTTCGCTTGTCTGAGCGGATACGATTCAGAACTTCCAGACCATCTATTCTTGGCAGTTTCATATCCAGCAGTGTAAGCACTGGCATCTGTTCTGGAGAGGTTGACAGGTTGAACAGATAGTCCAATGCTTCCTGTCCATCTTCCATTACAAGAATTTCGTTGACAATATTGTTCTTTTTAAAAGCACGTTTTGTCAGCTCAATATCACTTGGATTATCTTCTATGAGTAAAACTGTCTTAGAGTTCATAAGTTTGTCTCATATACTCCTGTAAAGGAACATAAGCAGCTTCGCTGCAATTATTGTTGATTGAAATTCCTAAATAAGGAACGTAAGCAGCTTTGCTGCAATTATTTTGATTGAAATTTCTTAAGCAGAGAAAATAAAGACTATTATTTTGAGAATAGTGCAGTTTCTGAATCAAGTCCAGTTTTTTTCTCAAAGATCGATGTTAGAGTTTTTTTTGTAATTGACTTGAGATTATGATAAAAAAATGATGTATATTCTAAATATCCTAAATTTTATCTCTTTTAAAAGCTGTTTTTGTTATGAACGCCTCATGATAAGCTAATAAATTTCATTGAGGCTTTTGAATTTTAAAAAGGTCATTAAATATATAAAGGCTCGTTTATGTTAAAAAATAAAACAATCATTTTGGGTGTATGCGGAGGCATTGCTGCCTATAAATCGGTAGAGCTTTTGCGGCTTATGAAAAAAGCAGGGGCTAACGTAAAAGTTGCTATGACCCGCTCTGCTACAAAATTTGTTGGAGAGACAACTTTTCGGGTTCTTTCAGAAAATGATGTTATGACAGCTCTTTTTGACTTTGAAGGAACAGGCACTCTTAACTCACAAGAGGCATCAGTTCAACACATTGAGTGGGCAAGTCAGGCTGATGCTGTTGTTATTGCCCCTGCCACAGCCAATATAATCGGAAAATTAGCAAACGGCATTGCAGATGATGCACTCTCCACAATGATGATGGCAGTAACTTCTCCAGTAATCATCTGCCCGTCAATGAATACTCACATGTATGAAAATAGGGCTGTTCAGCGTAATCTTGATATTTTAGAGCAAGACGGAATGTTTATTCTTGAACCAGGAACAGGAGAGCTTGCCTGCAAAACAAGCGGGGCTGGTCGTCTCCCTGAACCTGCGTTGATTTTTGACAGGCTTGTCAAAATTTTCTATTCAAAAGATTTCACAGGTAAAAATATTCTCATATCAGCGGGTCCCACAAGAGAAGCACTTGATCCTGTAAGGTATATAAGCAACCACTCTTCTGGCAAAATGGGATATGCAGTTGCTGAAGCTGCGGAAAAAAGAGGAGGTTTGGTTACTCTTGTGTCTGGTCCAACTGCCCTTTCTCCGCCCGTTGGTGTCAATTTCGTACCTGTAGAGAGTGCAAGAGAGATGGCAGACGCAATGCTCGAACTTATGGACAATGCTGATATAATTATTAAGGTTGCTGCAGTTGCTGATTACAGACCTTTAGTATCACATGAAAACAAGATAAAAAAGCGGGATAATCCTAAATCATCTATCTCAATTGAGCTTACAGAAAATCCTGATATCCTTAAAATGTTAGGCAAAAAAAAACAGAAACATCAATTCCTTGCAGGTTTTGCAGCAGAAACCACTAATCTTGACACCAATGCTATGTCAAAAATGGAGGAAAAAAATTTAGATATGATTGTCGGCAACATTGTTGGGGTAAAAGGTTCGGGATTTGAAGCTGATACCAATAAGGTTAAATTCTTTTTTCGAGACGGCACGATTGATGATCTGCCGTTGATGGAGAAAGCTCAGGTGGCTCACATGCTTCTTGATCATATAATTTCAAATGTAAATTTTAAAAAATAGTCAGATTGGAATAAGGCTGTGTTAAGAAACGAATTTTTTCAGATACTTCAAGAGAGTGTAAACCTATTTTCATGGAACAAGGAAATAGGGATTGAATACCTTGATATATCTGAAGAGTCTGTCAGAATAATAAACGGCTGGGAGACTAAACAGACATTTATTCTTTCTCAGCAGTCTTCACAGATTGAAAAATCTCTTTTGACTCAAGAGAGTAAACTTAAGCCTTTACCCCCTGCAAATAGTTTTAAACCAGTTCAGGTTAATGCTTCAAGCAGTTTGAATCTTCAAACACAGAGCAATATTCATCTTGATAGTAATATTAACTGTGAAGGAGATATTAATTCACAAATATTTTTTTTTGCTGAACACTTCTTTTATACAGACCCTGCTGGTGAGCTTTTTACTAAAATATTGAAAGCCATGAATCTCAGAAGTGAGATAGTCTGTCTATGCACCTTTCCAACGCTTGATTATAAAGCTGGTATTCCACGAGTGCGTCAACAGGTAACTGCTATTAGAGATCAGGTAGAGCAGTGCATAACAGATGTCAAATTGCGTACCAATGGCTTCTATCCTCAAATAATCTGTACGCTTGGGGATTCGGCATTAAAAATTATGATGGGAAGAGAGTATCTGCTCACAGCCTCAAGAGGAAGGTTTCATAACTATAACGGAGTTCGCCTTATGCCTACTTATCATCCGACACAGATTGTATCTGATGCAAGCCTAAAACGGCTCGTGTGGGAAGATATAAAGCAGATTATCTCAATAATGCGGCTACAATCCCCTAAAGTTTAATGGATTATAATGCTAACGCTTTTAAAATCATTTCTTGATACTCTTGAGGCTGAAAAGGGATACTCTCGGCATACCATTACTGCATATAAAAAAGATCTGAGTGACTATATCCGCTATCTTGAAACAAAATCTGAAACAGTGTCAGAAAACAGTGAAAAAGAGTTATTGACCGATGAAACTTTTTTGATTCTTGTAAGAAATAACTATAAAATGATTGTTAGAGATTATATTGCCTATCTTGCTGGAACTGGAATCAAAAAAAGCTCTACTGCAAGAAAACTGTCAGCCCTAAAATCTTTCTTCAATAATCTTGTCCGCAGCAAAGCGATTGAAGTTAATCCTGCAGATATGGTTCCAATGCCAAAATTGCCCCGTAAAATTCCAGACTTCCTAACTGTAGATGATATATTCTTTTTGCTGGACTCTATTGAATCAGATTCTCTGTTTGGAAAGAGAAATCTTGCCATTATTGAGACATTTTACTCAACTGGCATCAGATTGTCTGAAATGGCTGCCCTTAACTTTGACGATATTGATTTTGAAAGACAGTTTATAAAAATTTCATCGGGTAAAGGTGATAAAGACAGGATTGTACCTGTTGGAGAGAGAGCTTTACAGGCAATTCTTCAATACAGGCATACACTTGGGTATAGATTTGCTCCTCTTTTTTTGAATAAAAATTTAACACGCCTTTCGACTCGTTCCATGGGACGCATTCTTGACAATATTGTTAAGGCGTGCAGTCTAAGAATACACGTATCTCCGCATACTCTTCGACACTCATTTGCAACCCACATGCTTGATGCAGGAGCTGATCTTCGCGGCATACAGGAAATTTTGGGACACGCAAGTTTATCTACAACACAGATATACACACATGTTACTATTGATAAGCTGATGGAGGTGTATGACAAGGCACATCCGAGGAGTTAGGAATTATCATTAGAGCAAAAAAAATAAATGTATTTTTAAAAGTTAGAAGCAAGCCACTCGTTTTATGAGATTACGCTGGTAAAAATTCAGCTTTAAATGTAAAAAATCAGGGTGTATAAATGTTACGCCCATAAACAAAGGAATACAAATAATTATGACAGAACAGTTTCACGGAACAACAATTCTTGCACTGCGTCACAAAGGAAAGGTTGTTGTGGCAGGCGATGGACAGGTAACTTTGGGCAATACAATTACAAAACACCATGCAAAAAAGGTTCGGCGGATATATAATAATAAAATTATCACAGGATTTGCAGGGGCTACGGCTGATGCCCTTCATCTTGCGGAAAAGTTGGAGCAAAAACTTGAGCGTTTCAACGGAAATTTAACAAGAGGTGCAGTAGAGCTTGCAAGAGAGTGGAGAACAGATAAATATTTAAGAAAACTTGAGGCAATGATGATTGCAGCAGACGAGATAAATACATATCTTCTTTCTGGTAACGGAGATGTTATTGAGCCTGACGAGGGGGTTATCAGCATCGGCTCGGGAAGTGTGGCAGCCCATGCAGCAGCACAGGCAATGATGCGACACACTGACCTTGATGCAAGGACTATTGTGGAGAATGCTATGGCTATTGCAGCGTCACTTTGTATTTACACCAATACCCATATAACTATTGAAGAGATATGAGAAAAGTAATCAATTCATTCAAACAAACCATTGAAGAGATATAAAAGAGAAAAATTATAATGATGAAAGATTTAAAACCACGAGAAATAGTAGAAAAACTTGACAGATATATAATTGGACAAAAAAATGCAAAAAAATCGGTTGCTATTGCCTTGAGAAACCGCTGGAGAAGAAAGCAAGTATCTGAAGACCTTAGGGACGAGATTGCACCTAAGAACATTATCCTTATTGGCTCAACAGGCGTTGGTAAGACAGAAATTGCAAGACGTCTTGCAAATCTTACTGATTCGCCATTCTACAAGGTAGAGGCATCAAAATTTACAGAAGTTGGATATGTTGGACGTGATGTTGAGTCCATGATTCGTGATCTTGTAGAGCTGACAGTTAATAACGTAAAGGCAAAACAGCAGGAGGCGGTTCAGGAAAAGGCAGCAACCATTGCAGAAGAGCGGGTGCTGGATTTGTTGTTGCCAGGTTCAGAAGCAAAACCAAATGGTTCTATTGCTGGTTTTGAACCTGATGGGCAATATGAAAATGAGATAGATATTAATAATTCCGTTAATTTTCCCACTAATATAGCTACTGAAATAATAGAGTCTATTCAAGAGAGCGAAAACAAGATTGATATTGTTACTTCAAAGTCAGATAAAAATATATCTTCAACCCGTGAAAAGCTGCGAAAAATGCTTAAAGCTGGAAAGTTAGATAGCCGTCTTGTTGATATGGATGTTCCATCAAGAGCCATGCCAATGATTGAGATTTTTACCAATGCAGGCATGGAGGAGATGGGTATTAACATGAAGGATATGTTAGGAAGCATGATGCCCAAAAATACAAAACGCCGTAAGGTTAAAGTCTCTGAGGCGATGAAAATTCTCTGTCAGGAGGAGGCAGCACACCTTGTTGATATGGAGAAGGTTACAGCAGAGGCGGTTGAGCTTGTTGAGCAGTCTGGCATTATCTTTTTAGATGAGATCGATAAAGTTGCAGGCAATGGGGGCAGTCATGGTCCTGAAGTATCACGAGAGGGGGTTCAGCGTGATCTACTTCCAATTGTAGAGGGAAGCTCTGTGCCAACCAGATATGGTATTGTCAAAACAGATCATATTCTATTTATAGCATCAGGAGCTTTTCATGTATCAAAGCCATCTGATCTGATTCCTGAGCTTCAAGGCAGATTTCCGATTCGCGTAGAGCTCCACTCTCTTGGTAAAGATGAGTTTAAGAGAATTTTGACAGAACCTAAGAATGCGTTGATTTTACAGTATATGGCTCTGCTTCGTACTGAAGGTGTGGAAATTGAGTTTACAGATGATGCTATTGACAGAATTGCGGCTATTGCTGTGGATGTTAATGACAGAACAGAAAATATTGGTGCAAGAAGGCTTCACACTTTAATGGAAAAACTTTTGGAAGATATCTTGTTTGAAGTACCTGACACCGCTGGTGATAAAATTATTGTGGATGCAGCTTTTGTAGATGGTCAGTTGATGGAAATCGTTAAAGACGAAGATTTAAGTAGATATATATTATAATCTATTATAGAAATTAACGTTTCTGTGATTCTGTAATATTGTAGAGACGCATAGTTGTGCGTCTCTATCTGTTTGTATAAAATGTAAAAGGTAAAAATTATGAATGTTGCAGATATATTAATTGAGGCACTGCCTTATATACGAAAATTTGCAGGCAAGACCATTGTTGTAAAGTATGGCGGTCATGCAATGGTTGACGAGAAGCTGAAAGAGGATTTTGCAAGTGATATCACGTTGTTAAAGTATGTTGGATTAAATCCAGTAGTTGTGCATGGAGGAGGTCCGCAAATTAACAAGGTTTTAGCGGCAATGGGGATAACTCCAAGTTTTGTCCGTGGTATGCGTTACACTGACGGTGAAACAATGGATGTTGTTGAGATGGTTCTTGGCGGTAAGGTGAACAAGGAAATTGTTGCAAGAATCAACCAAAAAGGTGGAAAGACTGTTGGTCTTACAGGCAAAGACGGAAATCTCATTATTGCCGAAAAGATGACAATATATAAGGAGAGTGAAGGCGGAAATCCTCCTGAAATCATTGATCCTGGCATGGTTGGCAATGTATCTAAAATAAATCCTGAAATTATACACACTTTAACTGACAAGGGTTTTATACCAGTTATTGCTCCTGTAGGTGTTGGTGAGCATGGAGAGACCTATAATATCAATGCTGATCTTGTTGCATCAAAGATAGCATCTGCTCTTAATGCTGAGCGTCTGATTCTTATGACTGATGTTGACGGTCTTCTTGATTCAGCATCAAAACTTGTCTCTTCTGTGAATCAAAAGACCATTAAAAATATGATCCGAAGCGGCGAGATTAAGGGTGGCATGATTCCTAAAATGGAGTGTGCTTTAGAAGTTCTTCAAAATGGAGTTGCCAAATCGCATATAATCAATGGCACAAGACCGCACGCACTTCTTTTAGAGCTTTTTACAGATTCAGGTATTGGGACTCAGGTTACATTATAGAAATAAACGGGAATATATACAATGAATACAATTGAGAAGACAGATAAATATGTTTTTAACACATACGGGCGAATTAAAAAGGTTTTTGTAAAAGGTCAAGGTTCAACCCTTTGGGACGAAGATGGTAATAAATATACAGATTTTCTTGCTGGTATTGCGGTGTGCAGCCTTGGACATTGCCACCCTGCAATTACAGAGACAATTTCTCGCCAAGCATCAACTTTAGTGCATGTATCAAATCTTTATTACACACAGCCTCAGGCAGAGCTTGCACGAATGCTTGTTGAAAAGAGCTTTGCAGACAGAGTGTTCTTTGCAAATTCAGGAGCAGAGGCAAACGAGGCTGCCATAAAACTTGCACGCCGTTATTTTAATAGGGAAGAGGGAAACCGCCGTCACAAAATAATCTCTATGAAGCAGTCATTTCATGGAAGAACTATGGCAACTCTTACAGCTACTGGTCAGGATAAAATAAAACATGGCTTTAATCCTTTAGTTGAAGGATTTATCCATATTCCATTTAATGACTTTAACGCACTCAAAGAGGCTGTTGACGAGACTGTGTGTGCAGTGATGATGGAGCCTGTTCAAGGAGAGGGAGGAGTTGTTGCAGCTTCACCTGAATATTTGAAAGCAGTGAGAGAGTTGTGCGATAAAGAGGGTATTTTACTGATATTTGATGAGGTTCAAACTGGTATGGGGCGCTGCGGACATCTGTTTGCCCATGAAATTTATGATATTAAACCAGATATTATGACTCTTGCCAAAGCTCTTGCAAATGGTCTTCCAATGGGTGCTATGCTCGCTACTGAAAGGGCGGCTCAAGGTTTTGCAGTAGGAAGTCATGCCACAACATTTGGTGGAACTCCGCTTGTGGCATCAGTTGCACTGACTGTTTTATCTATCATTTCAAAACCTGAATTTTTGCAAGAATGCAGAGAGAAAGGGGAATATTTTAGAAACAAGCTGAAATCTTTGAAAAGTAAACACTCGCTAATCAAGGAAGTTAGAGGAGAGGGATTGCTTGTTGGCATGGAGCTTAATGTTGAAGCTGGTCCCATTGTAGAAAAATGTTTAGAAAAAGGTTTTATTATTAATGCAATACAGGGTAATATCTTACGTTTTGCTCCTCCTCTGATTATAACTCGTGAGGAGATCGATTCATTAGTGAATGTGCTGGATACAGTTTTTTAGTATATATTCTGTGTAAGTCTAATATAAAATTATATTTATATGTTGATAATTTACAACAGGGAGCAATTATATCTGCTGCCTGCTTTTCTTTTTAAGGAGAAATGGTTTTGAAGAAAGATATACTCTCTTTGCTTGACTTGGAAGTGGATGATTTTACACATCTGTTTCAGAGAGCTATTCAGCTTAAAAAACGGTTTAATCAAGGTATTTCAGACAGGCCTCTTATTGGTAAGAGTCTTGGTCTTATTTTTGACAAAAAATCTACAAGGACAAGGGTTTCCTTTGAAACAGCCATGATTCAGCTTGGAGGCACCCCGATTTACATGAGCACTCAGGATACCCAGATATCAAGGAACGAGCCAGCAGAAGATACTGCAAGAGTTCTTTCAAGATATATTGATGCACTTGCTATGAGAACATTTGATCACAGTTTAGTTGAAAAATTTGCTAAAGCATCAACTATTCCTGTGATAAACGCTCTTACCGACTCTTTTCATCCATGCCAGATTCTAAGTGATATTATGACAGTTATTGAGGTTAAGGGCGGATATGCTGGCAAAAAGATTGTCTGGGTAGGAGACGGAAATAATGTTGCAAACTCATGGGTCAATGCTGCGGCAGTGCTTGATCTTAACCTTGTAGTTGCAACCCCAGAAGGTTATGGTATTCCTGATTATGTAAAAAATTCTTCTGCTGCACGATGTAGTTCAAAAGGTGCTAATAAAATTGTATTTACACACGATCCTGCAGAAGCCGTCAAAGATGCTGATGTTGTCTATACTGATGTTTGGGCAAGCATGGGTCAGGAGGAGGAGCAGAGCAAAAGAGAGGCTGCATTTAAGGGGTTTCAGGTAAACAGAGAGCTTCTATCTAAAGCAAAACCAGATGTAATGGTGCTGCACTGTCTGCCAGCTCACAGAGGAGAAGAGATTTCTGAAGAGATTCTTGAAGCACCAGGTGCAGTATTTTGGGATCAGGCAGAGAATAAACGGCACATGCACAAGGCAATACTTGAGACTTTGATATTGAAAACCAGATATTGAAAACCAATTTATAATAAAAAATGAGCTGATAAGTAGCGATTAAATAATATGCTTAGAAATGGAGAATAAAATTGTCTGATATAAAAAAAGTGGTTCTTGCCTATTCAGGCGGGTTAGATACATCTGTAATATTGAAATGGCTTATTGAGACCTACAAATGTGAAGTTGTTACCTTAACTGCTGATTTAGGACAAGAAGAGGAGCTTGACGGTCTTGAGGCAAAGGCTCTTAAAACAGGTGCTATCAAGGCTTATGTTGAAGATTTAAGAGAGGAGTTTGTAAGAGATTTTGTATTCCCTGCATTCAGGGCAAATGCAATATATGAAGGACAGTATCTTTTGGGGACATCCATTGCAAGACCTCTAATTGCCAAACGTCAGATCGAGATTGCAGCAATGGAGGGGGCAGATGCAGTAAGTCACGGTGCAACAGGTAAGGGTAACGATCAGGTAAGATTTGAGTTATCATACTTTGCATTGCAGCCAAACATAAGAATTGTTGCACCCTGGAGAGAGTGGGATTTAACATCAAGAACAAAACTTATGGAGTTTGCAGCAGCTCACGGTATTCCAGTTCCACAGACCAAAGCAAAACCCTACAGCACTGACCGTAATATGCTCCATATCAGCTATGAGGGCGGAGTTCTTGAAAATCCTTGGGAACCTGCAACTGATGATATGTACACCATGTCAATCAGACCTGAAGATGCACCAAACACACCTGAATTAGTTGATATAACATTTAAGAGAGGAAATCCTGTTGCAATCAATGGACAGGAGATGCCTCCTGCCAGATTATTAAAGCATCTCAATACACTTGGTGGCAGAAATGGCATTGGCAGAATTGATCTTGTTGAAAACAGGTTTGTTGGTATGAAATCAAGAGGAGTATATGAAACTCCTGGCGGCACAATTTTAAGACTTGCCCATCTGAGCATGGAGTCAATCACCCTTGACAGAGAGGTTGCACATCTGCGTGATTCGTTGATTCCAAAATATGCGGAACTGATTTACAATGGATTTTGGTTCTCGCCTGAAATGGAACTTCTCCAGACGATGGTTGATGAGACTCAAACCAATGTTTCAGGCAGGGTTAGACTCAAGCTCTATAAGGGTGGATGTTATGTCCTTGGCAGAGAATCTGATGTAAGTCTGTATGATGAATCTTTTGCCACATTTGAAGATGATAATGTTTATAGGCAAAAAGATGCAGAAGGTTTTATACGGCTCAATGCTCTAAGACTTAGAATCAGAAAACTTGCAAAAGATAACCAACGACATCGCACAATTCTATAATTGAGACATTGATTATAAGTATCAATTATATATTAAAGACCATACAATAAATCACACAACGAGAAGTGAAAGTCAGTTAAGAGACTTTCATATAAATAGGTATGTTAGTTATGACACAAAAACCTTGGGACGGCAGATTTTCCCAAAGCACAGATAAGATGGTAGAGCGGTTCACCTCTTCTATTGATGTTGATAAGGTTCTTTATAATTGCGATATTGACGGCAGCATAGCCCATTTAAAGATGATGGCTCACCAGTCAATAATTACGCACGATGAGGCAGATACGCTTTTAAAAGGACTTGAAAAGGTTAGAGCTAAAATTGCAAGCGGAGAGTTTGAATATTCAGATGCACTTGAAGATATCCACATGCACATTGAAAAAGCTCTTGGAGATGAGATCGGAACTGTTGCCAAAAAACTTCACACTGCAAGAAGCAGAAATGATCAGATAGCCTTAGATGTCAGAATCTATCTGAAAGCAGAGACTCAAGCTCTTATGAATGCTCTTCTTAATCTTCAAAAGGTGATTGTCCAAACTGCACAAAAATATATTGATGTTGTGATGCCCGGATATACCCATCTTCAGAGGGCACAGCCAGTCTTATTTTCCCACCATCTTATGGCATATTATGAGATGTTTAAACGAGATTATGAGAGATTTGAAGATTCGCTAAAACGTACTGATGTGATGCCCCTTGGCTCTGCCGCACTTGCTGGCACCACCTATCCGCTTAATCGTGAATTGACACGAGAATTGTTAGGATTTGCAAAAGTCTCTGATAACAGCATGGATTCTGTATCTGACAGAGATTTTGTGATGGAGTTTATATCTGATGCTACTATCTGTATGATCCACTTCTCACGATTCTCAGAAGAGTTGGTTCTATGGTCATCATCAGAGTTTGCATTTATAACTATATCTGATGCCTTTACTACAGGCTCAAGCATTATGCCTCAAAAGAAAAATCCTGATGTTGCAGAGCTTGTAAGAGGAAAGACAGGTAGAGTTGTAGGCAATCTTATGGCAATTCTAACTTTGATGAAATCTCTGCCGCTTGCCTATAATAGAGATATGCAAGAGGATAAAGAGCCTCTTTTTGATACTGTAAATACTCTTAAAGCGTGCATTGATATCTACGCAAAAATGCTCCCAAATATTGAAATTAACAGTGAAACCATGCTCAATGCTGCCCAAAAAGGTTATCTTAACGCAACCGATCTTGCCGATTATCTTGTAGTAAAGGGAATGCCGTTTCGTGAAGCCCACTCTGTGTCTGGAAAGGCTGTTGCGTTTGCCCTTAACGGTGGAAGGTGTGCTAGTGGAAAGTGTGTTCATGCAGATGAGAATGATAAGCGTGTTAATCGTTCTGACAATAACAGCAGTCAATTTTGCAAATCAGATAAAAATATCTGTAAATCTAAGGAGCTGAACGAGTTGTCGCTTGATGAGTTAAAAAATTTTTCCGATCTAATTGAAGAGGATATATTTGATTTTCTATCTATTGAAAAGATGATATCTCGCCGAATTACGCATGGAAGCACAAGCTATGTAAATGTAAAAAAGGCAGTTGAACAGGCAGCAGAAAGGCTTAAGATATGAGAGGCATGTTTTTAAGCATAATATTAATAATACTTTTTATATCTGCATGTTTATTCACTGGATGCGGTAAAAAAGGAGACCCTCAGCCTTTGTTATCAAACTTAGCGTCTATATATAAGCCATATATAAAATGTAATAAAGTAAGATGATGGAACAAAAAAATAGCCTAAAAACAGTATTTATCTCAATTGGTTCAAACATAGGAGATAAATATGATAACTGCCTGAAGGGAATAGAATATATCAACGCTTTGCCTTCAACAAAAGTCATTGATATTGCCCATTTCTATAAAACTGCTCCTGTTGATTATAAAGATCAGGATTGGTTTATCAACAGTGCATTAAAAATTGAAACAGAGTTTGACCCTGCTGCACTAATGTTCAATTTAAAAAATATTGAGCAAAAACTTGGGCAATATGAAAAGAGTGTGCGATTTGGACCAAGAATCCTTGATTTAGATATTATTTTTTATGAGGATATGGTTATTAAGACAGATAATCTGACTATTCCTCACCCAAGAATGGATAAAAGATGCTTTGTATTAAAACCTCTTTGTGATATAGCACCTGATATAATTCATCCTGTTTTGGGCAGCAGTGTAGAAAATCTTTTAAAAGCAGTTCAAAATGATGATCAACAGACAATAAATCTTTTTAAATAATAGAGAAGAATGTAAGCAAGCTGCTAAATTTTTTTATAATTTTTATAAATAGATAGTTTCTATAAATGGAGGATAGATTGAAATTCTTTATCGATACAGCCAATATTGACGAAATAAAAGATGCTAACAGTATGGGAATGGTAGATGGAGTGACAACTAATCCATCTTTAATTGCCAAAGAGAAAGGTGAATTCAAGGATATTATAAAGGAGATTTGCTCCATTGTTGATGGTCCTGTGAGTGCCGAAGTTATCAGCCTTGATTATAACGGCATGGTCACAGAAGCCCGTGAACTTGCACGGATAAGTGAAAATATTGTGGTAAAAATCCCCATGACCATTGAGGGATTAAAGGCGGTCAGAACTCTATCAAACGAAAATATTAAGACTAACGTAACTTTAGTGTTTTCAGCTCTTCAAGCTCTTATGGCTGCAAAAGCAGGAGCTACATACTCAAGCCCATTTGTTGGCAGGCTTGATGATCTTGCCGAAGATGGAATGCGTCTGATTGGAGAGATTGTCGATATCTATTCAAATTACGGATATACTACTGAAATTATTGTTGCAAGTGTCAGAAATCCGCTTCATGTGCTAAATGCAGCTCTTCTTGGTGCAGATATTGCAACCATACCATATAAAGTTTTAAATTCTCTTGCCTCTCATCACATGACAGATAAGGGAATTGCAGCATTTATGGCAGACTGGAACAAGAAAAATCAGAAATGATTATCATTATTTTGCAAAATAAAATTATAAATGTCAGGATGATTTAACAGATGTTTAGACAAACAGCTTTGATACTTGAAAAAACCGTTATAGTGATTAAAAGGCTCTGTTTAAATCCTAACTTCATGACTTTGTCAAGAATTGCATCAGTACCTCTTTTGGTGGTACTGATGATGTATCCTGGGAAACTAACCCTTTTTGCAGCAGCACTTGTATTCTCTCTTGCCTCAATTACAGACTATTTTGACGGTTATTTTGCAAGAAAATATGGTCTTGTATCAAATTTAGGTAAAATTCTTGATCCGCTTGCAGACAAGCTGCTTGTATCATCTTCTTTCATCATGCTGGTTTCCCTTGATTATGTGCCTGCTTGGATTGCATGTCTGATTATTGGCAGAGAGCTTGCTGTAACAGGACTCAGATGTGTTATTATTGAGTATGGTGAGGATGTTTCAGCCTCATGGCTTGGAAAATACAAAACAGGTTTTCAGATCGCATCAATTATTCCGCTTCTCATTCATTACCCATATTTTGGTATTCGCTTTGATTCAATTGGGTATGTGCTTTTATATGGAGCACTGCTGTTTACTCTCTGGTCAGGGGCAGATTATTTCATTAAATTCAAAAAGTCAGTTTTTTAAGAAGATTTGCAGCAAATAACATTTGATGGTCTACTTTTTGATTTTGCTTGAACTCCTCTCTTCTAAAAATCTTCTTTTCCCAAGATTTGCCTTCTGTTCTGTCAAATATCACAATCTGCCTTGATATTAAATGCACTTCCGCCTTTAATTATCTCCTTTTCCCGTGATGAGTGAATCCTATAATCACGAATATCACGAACTCCGCAAAAAACTATTGATTGCGGAAACGCATCTGGTCTTTTATCGTAACCACTTCTTATTTGTCGCAGAACAGAAATTAACGTGTCGCCAACCAAAGAGTCAATCTCATCAATCAAATTAACTTTGGCATTTGTTGGTCCTGCTGTGTTGAAAAATCTCATGGTTGGTTCCCCTCTTTAATTGTTGAACCACTTATTAGAGCTTGCTGATAATCTGTTTTTATATAGTTTTTTATTGTTATATGTTATATTTATATCATGAATGTAATTCATATAAAATTATTTTTGCAAATAAATTCAAGTGGCTACTAATCTTTGGTTATTTTTGGAGATGCAAAGTAAATGATAATAGGAGTTATCAGTGACATACATGGAAATTATCAAAATCTGCTGAAAGCTGTCAATTTCCTTGAACATTCAGGCTGCATGATTTTTTGTCTTGGAGATGTTGCGAGCGAAGATGGAGAAGCTAACAACGCATGTATCCAACTGCTATATACTAAAAATATAAAAACCGTAATTGGACAGCATGACGACACAAGCCTTAAAATTAGACCTGAAGAGTTAGAAGAGTCATCTCTTAAATATATAAAATCAATGAACATAATCGAGATGTTTGGAAATACTCTTTTTGTGCATGATAACCCTTTGAAAAAAGCTCGTGCTGGAGAGGGAATGTGGAAAAAAGGCAGCTACATCAACACGTTATCAGAAGCACAAGTTGTCTTTGATTCATTTAATTTTAACGATTTGGAGATAAAATATATATTTTTTGGTCATACGCACATACCAAAAATTTTTAAACATGGTATGGACGTGTTATTTGAGTTTGGAAAACCTCTTAAATTGACAGATGGTAGATATCTTATAAATCCAGGAAGAATCGGCGGAGTTTCAAGAAGTTATTTAAAACTACCGCCGTCTTTTATTGTGTTTGACACTGACAATACCACTATAACATTTTACGACTTAAATAATCTGCCTGAACCTTTAACAGATTCTTATAACTCTGAAAAAAAAGAGGTTGTTTATAAGCCAATACACTTCAAAGACTCTGCAGGAATACAAAATCACCATCAAAATCAGCATGTCAGTAACATGTTATTTGGCGGAATATTGGGCGATATTGTCGGCTCAATATACGAAGGCAATCCCATAAAAAGTAAGATGTTCCCACTGTTTGGTCAGAAATCAGATTATACTGACGACACAGTGCTTACAATGGCAGTTGCGATGTCGTTGATAACTGGTGTTGATTACGCTTTATCGTATAAATACTTTGGGAGAAATTATACTGTAGGTTTTAGCAGCCAGTTTTATAAATGGGCACACTCAAGCAGCTTAGAACCTCTTAACAGTAATGGAAATGGCAGTGCAATGCGTGTAATGGCTGTTGGATATGCAATGAACAGTGTTGAAGATGTGTTGATGGGGGCAAAAAGAAGCTCAAAGGTAACGCATAACCACCCTGAAGGAATAAAAGGGGCACAGGCAGTAGCACTTTCAATATTTCTTGCACGAACAGGAAAAAGCAAAGATAAAATCAAGCGGGAAATAACTAACCGTTTTGGATATGATCTTAATCGCACGTTAGACGATATTCGTCCATACTATTATTATAAAGCAGTTGCAGAGCATTCTGTTCCAGAGTCTATTATTGCATTTTTAGAGTCAAAAAGTGTTGTAGATGCTGTCTGTAATGCTGTATCGTTAGGAGGAGATAGCGACACAATGGCTTGTATTGCTGGTGCTATTGCTCATGCTTTTTACAAACATATTCCAGAGGATATAATTCAAGAGATAAAAGATAGATTACCCAAAGAATTTCTTCTTATTTCAGATATTTTTGATAAAAAATTTTGCCAGCATCAAAAGAGTTATGATTCAGTAGAGATGCAAGAGATAAAAGAAAAAATTGTGAATGTCCTTAACAATCAACAAGATAAGCAACCTGTAAAAGAGTTTAAAATAGATTGGGAAGAGCCTGTTATAAATCCTCCGTTGGTAAGAAACGATATTGAATTTGATATTGAAAAATATAGCTAAAAAGGAAAATGAAAGATGGCTGAAAATGATACAGAACGGGTTATAGATGAGTTTTATTGTGGATTTAAAATTAAACCTTCTAAAGATAAAGATTCTTTTACAAGATCACAGTATATAAAGATTCTTTTAAGAATAACTTCTGTAATGGCAGTAATGGGAGCTATTTTATTATTTTTGAAAATTATAGGCATAATTGGTTTTATTTTGCTTGTATTCAGCAGTACCATAATTTCTGGAATTATACTTTTTTTTATAAATACTATTGTAGATAAATATTTTTCGCTTATTTATGGTGGAGGTAGAGCAAATTGGAGTCTGCGAGAACAGCTTCATGGAGACCTTTTAAGAGTTAAATACCTCAGAAGAAATAACGATTTTGCTGAGGCACTTAAAATATTAAACGAAATCCTTGAGAAGAAGCCAGATCATAAAGAGGCACTGTTTATTAAAGCTCAAATATTATGGGAAAATTTAAACAATTATGGCGGTGCAAAGGTGTGTCTTAAAAAGATAACTGATAGTAACCTATTAGAAGATGAGCATATTAATGAATGGGCAAATAATTTATCACAAAAGATAACATTGCAAAAAAAGCTATAGCTTTTCAAAATATAACTCTACAAATGGAGGGAAAAATGAACTCTAAGCATCTCATTAATTTATTTGTAGTATTATTCGCAATACTCTTTTTATCAACCTCCCCTCCCCTGCTTTATGCAGACATCTCAACTGATGGCTCAGTTGGTGCAGCACAAACATTAACAGGACCAGATTACGCCATTCCAGAGACTCTCGGCAGACTCAAGGGCAGCAACCTTTTCCACAGCTTTGACAAATTCAGCATAAAAACCGAAGAGAGTGCAACATTTACAGGCTCTGATTCAATTAAAAATGTTATCTCAAGAGTTACAGGCGGCGGAAAGTCAGAAATTGACGGCACTCTTCGTTCAAACGTGGGCAAAGCAGATTTTTACTTTGTCAATCCAAGCGGCGTTGTGTTTGGAGAGAACGCAAAAATTGACGTTCCAGCAGCGTTTCATGCGAGCACTGGAAATGAGCTTAAATTTGCAGATGGCTCATCATTCAAAGCATCAACGTCAGAAAAAAGCACGCTGACACAGGCTGCACCAGAGTCTTTTGGATTTTTGGGAACACAATCAGCAAGTATTGAGGTTAATGGCAGCACTCTTGATTTTAAGCCTGAAAGTAAAGTCTCATTAACCAGCAGTAAAGATATAGCTATAAAAGGAATAGAAAAAGAAACAAGTATTGGAATAGAAGCGAAACAGGCATCTTTGACAAGTTATGGCGGAGAGATTGAGCTTAAAGCAGGTGGTGATTTACTGCTTGATAATGTAAAGGTTGAATCAAGCGGAAATGGCGGAGGGAAGATCAGCCTAAAAGCTAAAAATCTAACGATAACAAATAATGCAAACATTGGTTCTAATAACATTGGAGATAAAAATGCTTATGCAGGAGTTGATGTTGCAGTGGAGAATCAACTTGAAATATTAAACGGCGGAGGAATATCAAGTTCTACTTTATCAGAAGGTAATGCTGGTTATGTAAAAATAGATGCAGAACATATAAAGATTAATGGCATCGGAACTAATGATTACCAATATACAGGTATTTGGAGTGATGCTTATTCAACTTCTCAAGGAAATGCAGGTGCAGTCGAAATCACAGTATCAGGTTTGCTTGAAATTTTAAACGGGGGACAAATATCAAGTGCAACATATTCAACAGGGGATGGTAATAATGTTTTTATTAAGGCTGGTAATCTTAGAATTAATCGTGGATTGACTCATAAATTCACAGGTATATGGAGTGATACGACCAATGCAGGTAATGCTGGTATAGTTGAAGTGTCAGTAAATGGTTTGCTCGAAATATTAAACGGTGGTCAAATATCAAGCGATACATGGTCAATAGGAGATGGAAATACAGTTTCTGTTAATGCCGATACACTTATAATTGATAATGAAGGAGTAGTTGATCAATACACAGGCATCTGGAGCGATGCTGAACCAGATTCTCAAGGTAATGCAGGAACAGTTGAAGTGTCAGTAAATGGTTTACTTGAAATATTAAACGGAGGGCAGATATCAAGTGCCACATATTC
>JADFZJ010000013.1 GCA_015232555.1 Desulfamplus sp.
GTATCGTGAGCTTGAGGCTGTTGCAGCATTTGGAAGTGATCTTGATGCTGCTACCCAGAGACAGTTGACCCGTGGTGAAAGACTTGTTGAAATTTTAAAACAGCCACAATTCCAGCCGCTTCCAATGGAAAAAGAGGTTCTTATTCTCTATGCAGGAACCAGAGGTTATCTTGATAAATATCCCAAAGCTGCTTTGACGAAATATGAGAAAGGTCTCTATGCTTTTGTTGAGAACAAATTTTCTGATGTATTGACATCGCTTGCAGACAAAAAACAGATTACAACCGAGATTGAAGCCAGAATGAAAACAGCCCTTGAAGCCTACGATGAAGAGTTCAAAGAAACAGTATAAATTGATTGCTGATTAAATTAAGTCAATATAATATTTAGGTAATGGATTTTATAGTATTGTTATTAACTCAAAGGCTTTAAAGGTAGATTTATGGCAACGTTAAAGGAAGTAAAAACAAAGATAAGCAGTGTAAAGAAGACCAAGCAGATCACCTCTGCCATGAAAATGGTTGCTACTTCCAGACTGCGCGGTGCCCAGGAGAGCATGGAGGCTTTTAAACCCTATGCATCCAAGTTCTCTGAAGTGCTGGGAAGTATTGCCGGAAAAGCAGGGGAAGAGGCAAGCCCTCTTCTGGTTCCCAAGGAAGAAGTAAAAAAGGTGAGCGTTATCCTCTGCACATCAGACAGGGGACTTTGCGGTGGTTTTAATGTTAACCTTATCGAAAAAGCTGATAAATTTATCAAGAACAACCTTGCTGGCAAGGAAGTGTCATTGACTTGCTTTGGGAAAAAAGGCAGGGACTGGGCAAAAAAAGTCCCAATGACAATTGATGACCAGTATATCGGAGTTGTAGGCGGTAAATTTGATTTCAGCGTGGCATCAACTTCAGGACAGAAACTGATCAATAGTTTTCTTGAAGGAGCTGTTGACGAGGTATATCTGGTATATTCACATTTCAAGAGCATGGCAAGACAGGAGCCTGTCATCAAGCAGCTTCTCCCCATTCCATCCCTTGACGAGATGGCAAAAAATGGTGCTGCGACCTCGGCAGGGAAAGATGCTGCGTATCTTGCGGAGCATATCTGTGAGCCATCATCAGATGTCCTGCTCGGAGAGATGCTTCCAAAGAATATTTTCATTCAGATATATGATGCACTGCTTCAGACCTCAACCAGTGAACATGGTGCAAGAATGAAGGCTATGGAAAATGCGACCAAGGCATGTCATGACATGATTGGCGAATTGCAGACCATTTTTAACAAGAGACGCCAGTCTGGCATTACATCAGATCTGATGGATATTGTGGGGGGTGCAGAGGCACTTAAAGGGTAATATTGCCCTCAGCTAATATTGATCTTAAATGATAATATTTTGAATATACATAGAATTTAACAGCTTTTACAGGAGGAATACATGGCTGAAAATATAGGAAAAATAGCACAGGTATTAGGTGCTGTTGTTGACGTTAGATTTGAACCAGGAAAGCTTCCACCACTTTTAACCGCACTTACAGTTACAAATCCGGTTATCAGTGATGAAGAGGATAACCTTGTTATTGAGGTTGCCCAGCATCTTGGTGATAATGTTGTAAGATGTATTGGTATGAATGTAACCGATGGTCTTCAGCGTGGTATGCCAGTCAAGGATACAGGTAACCCAATTATGATGCCGGTAGGTGCGGCATCTCTTGGCAGAGTTTTAAATGTTGTAGGAAAACCAGTGGATGGTCTTGGAGATATTGATCGTTCAAAGATGAGATCAATCCACAAACCAGCTCCTGCTTTTATTAATCAGGATACCAGCGTAAGGGTTCTTGAGACAGGCGTTAAGGTTATTGACCTTCTTGTACCATTTCCCCGCGGTGGCAAGATGGGTATGTTTGGTGGTGCTGGCGTAGGCAAGACAGTTATTATGATGGAGATGGTTAATAACATTGCCATGCAGCATGGTGGTATCTCTGTTTTTGGTGGTGTAGGCGAAAGAACCCGTGAAGGAAATGACCTTTATCATGAGATGAAGGATTCGGGCGTTCTTCCAAAATGTGCTCTGGTTTACGGACAGATGACAGAGCCGCCAGGAGCAAGAGCAAGAGTTGCACTTTCAGCGTTGACCTGTGCTGAATATTTCCGTGATGAAGAAGGCCAGGATGTGCTTCTGTTTATTGATAACATTTTCCGTTTTACTCAGGCTGGAATTGTGGCTGTTTTAAAATTTCAACAAGTCTTTCACCACGGGTCAACTGTCTCTGGGTAGCAGCATCAAGATCACTTCCAAATGCTGCAAAAGCCTCAAGCTCACGATACTGTGCAAGGTCAAGCCTCAATGTACCCGCAACCTGCTTCATGGCTTTTACCTGAGCAGCACCACCTACGCGGGAGACGGAGAGACCAACGTCAATAGCGGGTCTGATGCCTGAGAAGAATAGTCCCTTATCAAGGTATATCTGACCATCAGTAATGGAAATAACATTGGTTGGAATAAATGCGGAAACGTCTCCCTCCTGGGTTTCAATGATTGGAAGGGCTGTCAAGGAACCTGCACCGAGTTCATCAGAAAGTTTTGCAGAACGTTCGAGCAGGCGAGAATGGTTGTAGAAAATATCTCCAGGGAACGCTTCGCGTCCTGGTGGGCGTCTAAGAAGGAGAGATACCTGACGGTAAGCTGCTGCCTGTTTTGAAAGGTCATCATAGATAATAAGAGCGTGTTCGCCTTTATCACGAAAATACTCACCCATTGCACATCCTGCATAAGGGGCAAGATACTGCATGGCAGCAGGCTCACTGGCACTTGCCACAACAACTGTGGTATATTCCATGGCACCATGCTCTTCAAGAGCTGCAACAACTTGTGCAACTGTGGATTTCTTTTGGCCGCAGGCAACATAGATACATTTAACATCTGTGTTTTTCTGGGCAATAATAGCATCAACGGCAATAGCAGTTTTACCAATCTGACGGTCACCAATGATCAGCTCACGCTGACCTCTTCCAACTGGTGTCATACCGTCAACAGCTTTAGAACCTGTATAGCATGGTTCATGCACTGATTTTCTTGCAATAACACCAGGTGCTACAAGTTCCATATTCATAGTTTGTGTTGAATTGATTGGACCCTTGCCATCAATTGGTTCACCTGTAGTTGTAACAACACGACCAAGGACTGGCTCACCTACAGGAACAGATGCGATACGGTCAGTTCTCTTTACAATATCGCCTTCCTTGATCTTCTTGTCTTCACCAAGAATTGCAATACCAACATTGTCTTCTTCAAGGTTCAAAGCAAGTCCAAGAATGCCGCCGGGGAATTCAACAAGCTCCATTGCTTTTACCTTCTCAAGCCCATAAACACGGGCGATACCATCACCCACAGAGAGGACCACGCCTGTTTCGCTGAGTTCCACCTCTTTGTCAAAATCTCTGATTTGCTCTTTTATAATCTGGCTTATCTCTTCAGCTCTTATTTCCATTAGACAATTTCACCTCTTTTTAATGATTCTCTCATATTGAACAGTTGAGTTCTTACGCTGCCATCCAGAACAAGGTCTCCAATCTTTGTAATAATGCCACCGATAAGAGCAGGGTTCTGCTCAACATCTAAAATAATATCCTTACCAGTTTTTTTAGCAAGTCCTTGTCTTATCTTTTCAGTAGCCTCTTCAGACAACTGCGTTGCAGAGACTAAAGTTGCATGGACAACACCCTTTAACTCATCAGCAAGTTTTTTATAGAATTGACAGATTTCACGCAAAAATCCAATACGTCCTTTATCAAAAAGCAACATCATAAAGGACTTGATGATGCGGGAAGAGTCGGTCTTTTCAATAACAGCAGCAAGAACTTTTCTTCTGTCATTTTTATCAAACAGTGGGTTTGTTATTGCTTTTTCAAGTTCTACACTGCCATCAAAAAGATTAACAAAAGAATCAAGTTCATAAGTGTACTGTTCTGCCTGACCATCCTCTTTACCGATAAGCATCAACGCTTTGGCATAACGCCTTGCAACAGCTAAATTTTTCATGATGCCACCACCTTATCCAAGTATTCGTCAACTAATCGATCCTGATCATCAGAAGAAATTGAGGATTTTACGAGCAATTCTGCTTGTATAAGGGCTTTTTCAGCAATTTCCCGCTGCAATTTGAATTTTGCGGACTTAAATTCCTGATCAATATTGCGTTTGGCACTCTCTTCAAGTTTTGTAGCCTGTAATTCAGCTTCAGCAAGAATTCTCTTTTTTGCCTCTTGACCCTGTCGAACATAGTCTTGCACAATCCTTTCAGATTCTTTGCCCAAATCTGCAATTTTGCTCTCATACTCAGCTAAAGACTTCTGTGCATCCGCCTTTTTCTGCTCAAGATCTGCAATCTGCAATTCAATACCCTTTACACGGGATGAAAAAAACTGTGCAACAGGCTTCCTGGCAATATAAAAAAGAGCACCTGCCAGAACAAGAAAGTTCAGAACTTTATAAGTGTCCGTTGCCACCCATCCTTTAGGGGCAGCTTCTTGTCCGCCGCCTGATGACGCTAAAGCAATACCTGCAAATACAAAGAATATAGCAGTAGCGGCCGGAAGAGTTATTTTGCAAAGGCTTTTAATCGTTCCTGCAATCTTCATCAGCACGCCCTCCCCAGTATTTTTTCACCAATTGCTTTGGCAAAAGCATCAACCTCTTTTTCCAGTGCAAGGCGAGCCTTTTCACTCTCTTCAGCTACCTGATTACGAATTGCCGCAAGGTTTGCCTGAGCCTTTTTGTTGATTCGTTCAAGTATTTCTTTTTCCTCCTGAGATGCCTGCTCCACAAAAGTCTCTTTTTGTTTGAGTCCTTCTGTTCTGGCAAGTTTAAGACCTTCCTTATAGGAATTGTCCTTATCAGACGCCTTTGATGAAAGGGATTGAATACCCTTGTCAAGGCTGTCTATCTTCTCTTTACGTTCAAGAAGAATTTTCCGGACGGGCTTAAAAAGAACCAGATTCAGGGCATAAAGGAGAAAAAGGAAATTGACGATCTGAATAAACAGCGACCCATCAACACTAACCATAGATTTCCCTCCGCCAGTTAATAATTAATATTATACTAACACACTATTCACTATCCTACACCATTTTCATGGGTATGGATTAAATACAACAATAATTAGATATAAATCAATCAAATAGGAACAAATTGTTCTGCATTATCATCTTTTTAACCTATAAAGATGCAATTAGGTTAAACAAGCATAAATTCAAAAAAATTGAGTATCACCAAGATGCTTTTTTGTCAACATGCAAATCATATTCAGCCATTTAAATTCAATCATCATTTAATACGAATATCAAACTCAGACCTTAACAAATCTGCGCATACTAATATTGAGCAATACTCCGATCCCAATCATATTGGTAACAACAGAAGAGCCTCCATAACTTATAAGAGGAAGTGGAACCCCGACAACGGGCAGTAACCCCATTACCATACCAATGTTAATAAAAATTTGCCAAAAAATCATAATAGTTATACCAAAGGCAAGAATTGAACCAAACATATCCCTACAGCAGTATGAAATGTTCAACCCCCATAAAAGAAGCATAAAGTATAAAAACAGAAGCACACAGCACCCGAGAAGTCCCCACTCTTCTGCCAAAACAGATAATATAAAATCAGTGTGGTGTTCAGGAAGAAAAGCCAGTGCATTCTGAGTGCCTTTCAAAAAACCTTTACCGGAAAGCATTCCAGAACCAATAGCAATCTTAGACTGAATAATATGATAACCTGCACCTAAAGGGTCTCTGTCAGGGTCAAGAAAAGTAAGAACTCTCTCCTTCTGATAGTCTTTTAAAGCAAAACCCCATGCAAGAGGAATTGCAGCAACTGCAATAACTGCACAGGAGAAAAATACACTTTTTTTCACTTTAACAAAAAGTGTTATTGAAGTTGCAATAAATAGAAGAAGCAGAGCTGTACCAAGATCAGGCTGAAGCACTATTAATAAAAATGGAAAAAAAAGAAGTAACGCTGGTTTAATAAGATATTTAAAAGGAAGTCCATATTCAGAAATAATCCCTGAATATACAGATGCAAGTACAAAAATCAGTGACAGCTTCATCAGTTCAGATGGCTGCATAGTAAATGGACCCAATGCAAGCCACCTTCGTGAACCAGCCACATATTTACCGAAAATAAGAACCGCAATCAAAAGACCTACGCAAATCAGATATGCAATAAAACTTCCTCTATCAAACAATTTATAAGGAATAAACAGGGACAAAAGGACAATCACAACACTTCCTGTAATCCAGATCATCTGCTTTTGAAAAAACAAATGCATTGCACCTCCAGGATCACCAGCATTAACAGCACTATAAAGCACGCCTAAGCCAACTATGCCAATCAGAAATGTGATGATCGTTAATCCCCAGTCAAAATTTTCAAGAAGTCGTCTGTCAAACACAAAACCATCCAAAAAAAATTAAATTAAATGATACTTAATAAATCATAATTCAATCTTTGTTTTAATTATTACGCTATATTATTTTTTAATACTTGGAAGCATTCCTTTTATCTCAAGCCACGCCCGTATAACTTCGCTCGCTACAGGTGCTGCGGCAGTTGAGCCATGTTCACCATGCTCAATAATTATAGCAACCGCAATAACGGGATTCTGAGCAGGGGCGTAACAGACAAACCAGGCATGATCCCTTAAATGGCGGGCAAATTTACGCTTACTATCCCTGTCACTTTTTTTAAGAGTAAATACTTGAGCAGTACCAGTTTTACCTGCAATATCAATACCTTGAATACGAATTTTCCTTGCTGTTCCACCTTCACTTTCAACCACATTTAGAAGCCCTTCCTTTACAAGTTCTAAAGTCTGGCTGCTGGCAGGAAGACCGCCTGATATTTCAGGCTTCAACTCTTTGTGAATATCTATAGCTTCATTATATTCCTGAATTGATTTTAAAATTCTGGGACGATAAATAGTTCCATTATTTCCAATTGCAGCAAGGAGTGCTGCCATTTGTAGCGGTGTGGTTAAATTAAATCCTTGACCAATAGCAACTGAAAGAGTCTCTCCTCCTTGCCATGGAGTACCAAAACGTTTTTTTTTCCATGCACCTGTTGGTATAAGTCCTGGACGTTCATTGGCAAGTTCAATGTTCGTAACTTTCCCAAGTCCGCAACCAATCGCATACTTCGCCAAAGTATCTACACCAACAGCCTCTCCTGTTCGGTAAAAAAATACATCACACGATTTTTCAAGAGCCTTTACAATATTCACCCTGCCATGTCCACTTTTTTTCCAACATCTATATTCTCTATTACCATATTTATAATATCCGGGACAAAAATGGGTAGTGTGGATATCTACTACACCCTCTTCAAGAGCTGCAATTGCTGTAACAATCTTATATGTGGATGCAGGAGGATATTCACCTTGAATAGCCTTGTTTGCTATCGGCTTATCAGGGTTTGAAATAAGAGATTTCCATTTGTCGTTTGATATACCGCCAATAAAATCATTGAGATCAAATGAAGGTACGCTTACCATAGCCAGTACATCTCCATTAGATGGATCTATGGCAACTACTGCACCAGTTTTATCCTCCATTATAGACTCTATTGTTTGCTGAAGTTTAGAATCAATGGTCAGCAGAATATTTTTACCTGGAAGAGGATTTACTGTATTAATAACACGTACCAAGCTGCCACTGGCATCAACTTCTATCTGTCTGCCTCCCCGTTTACCGCGAAGAATATCCTCAAAAGATTTTTCTGCACCATATCTACCAATGGAATCGCCTGATTTTACATCAGGATAAGTGTTGTTTTCAATTTCTTGTGAATTTATCTCCCCAAGATAACCAATCAGATGAGCAGCACTCTTTTTATAAATATATTTACGCATAAGCTCAACATCTACCTTGACACCAGGAAGATCAAAAGCATGAGCCTCAACCACAGCAAGCTGATCTCTTGTAATATTTCTTTTCAAGAGCAACGGTTTATAAATTGAAACTTTTTTTCCTGAATCAACACGTTCCATAAGTTCTTCAACAGGAATAGAGGTAAAATCCGCCAGCTTTTGAATAGTCTCATCAACTGGCTTTGCATCTTGAAGTACAATTTTCAAATCAAATGAGGGTATATTATCAGCTAACAGCGTGCCGTTTCTGTCATAAATAAGCCCCCTTGAAGCAGGGATGCTTTGAAGTCGAATACAATTATTTTCTGAAAGCCTGCGATACTCATCACCTTCAACTACTTGAAGATATACAAACCGAAGCAACAAAACAGAAAAAGAGGCTAAAATTATTACGGTTGAATTCATAAGTCTTTTTTTGAGCCATTCTCTATCTGGATTTTTCATATAACACCTTTTGAATCCAATCTGTCACATATATTGTGTGCACCATAAAGAACTACACAACATGTCGGAATCAAAAAAAAAGCCCATATACTATGCTCTAAAGCAACAAGTAGCTCCTGGAATGAGAAAGCTTCTCTGCCGTAACGAATAAAAAATGAAAAAAAAAGAAAGCCATTCTCCATCATCACAGAGAAGGCACTTATAAATGGTAAAAAAATTATATTGCCCCTGTGTACAAATTTTTTAAGCACTTGTACCATTATAAATATCCATATATAGGCAATAGTGTAAAGCCCCAAAGGTGCACCTGAAAGGCTGTCCATACACCAGCCTATCAAGAATACTGCTAATATAAGTGCATAACTGGAGAACATCAGAGATAAAAAAAGAATAATAATAAGCAGCATGTCAAAGCTGTGAGAAAAAAATGACAAGGAAGGAAAGACAGATGTCTGTATAACAATAAGGCTTAGAGAGAGAATAAAGTAGAAAATGAATTTTATCATTCTTCCTCTTTTCTGTGCTGTTTTACCACACCCTCTCTATGCACATTTTTAGAGGTTATATTCTCTGTTTTTAGTGATGTCTCCTTCTCCTCTTCCTCTATGAGATAAGATTCACCGTTTTGGGAAAAAATCTCAGATGTGCCAGAAACAAGAACCTCTTCTAATTTATCAAAATCAACAAACGTCCTAATAAAAATCATCTGAAAAAGATCAGAATTTTCTTTTTTGATCTCTAGTACATCTCCAATACGCAATCCTTTTGGAAAAACCTGATCCAGACCAGATGATATTATAATATCTCCTTGAGCAATCTCATCTTTTCGTAAGACATATTTTAAAAGACAGTAATTTGTGTTATTGCCTTGAACAATACCTCTTGCCCTTGATCTTTGCACAAGGGCATCAACAGCACTATTGCGGTCAGTAATCAAAAGTACTCTGGAAAATTTTTCAGCTACATCTACAATCTGACCTACCACACCTTCTGCAACGAAAACAGGTAAACCCTTAATAATTCCATCGCTCCTCCCTTTGTTAATCATAAGAGTTTTAAACCAGGGGGAAGGGTCTCTTCCAATAACTTTTGCTGAGATAATAGGATTCTCAGAATCATTTTTGAAATCGATAAACCGCCTAAGCCTGATGTTTTCAAGTTCAATTTCACGGCATTGAGTCTGTGCAGCCATTGCAAGTGCAAGCTGCCTTTTTAACTCACTGTTTTCTTGACCTACAGAAACAGTTGCAAAATAAATTCTCCATATATCAGTACACCAGGTAAATGAAGCTGAGACTACTGTTTGAAAAGGGGAAATGAGGGATATAGCAATCCGTTCCACAAAATTTTCAGACATAGCACCACGGCTACTGACCGTTAATATTGTAAAAGATGTTGCTATGAAAAGGACAATCCCTATAAGAAATGCCGTTTTTCTGGAGAACATTGAATTATGTAATGACCACTTCTCTTAAAATATCCATGGCATCTAATGCCTTGCCACAACCAAGTGCCACAGTTGAAAGTGGGTCTTCTGCAATAATAATTGGAAGTCCTGTTTTTTCTCTTAAAAGCTTATCCAAGTTTTTTAAAAGTGCCCCGCCTCCTGTCAAAACAATACCATTATCAACAATATCTGCTGCAAGCTCAGGCGGTGTCTGCTCAAGCACAATTTTAACAGTTTCAACAATAGCATCAATTTGTTCTGAAATAGCCATACAGACCTCTTCAGAATCTATTTCAAGTATTTTAGGAACACCAGATACCAAATCACGTCCCTTGATTTCAATGGTCTCAACCATATCTTCATCAGGATAAGCATTCCCAATTGTTGTTTTAATAATCTCGGCTGTCCTCTCTCCTATCAGTAGGTTATATTTTCTTTTGATATGCTGAGATATTGCCATGTCCATCTTGTCGCCTGCCACCCGTATAGAGCGGCTGGTTACTATGCCAGCAAGAGAGATCACCGCAACCTCTGTGGTGCCGCCTCCAATATCAACAACCATATTGCATGTCGGTTCTGTAACAGGAAGTCCAGCACCAATAGCAGCAGCCATGGGCTCTTCAATCAGAAAAACCTCTCTTGCACCTGCAAGTTCTGCCGATTCCCTGACCGCCCGCTTCTCAACCTGTGTAATCCCAGATGGAACAGCAATAACGATTCTTGGTCTTACAAGAGTTCTGCGGTTATTATGCACTTTTCTAATAAAGTGTTTGAGCATGGCTTCTGTAACTTCAAAGTCAGCAATAACACCATCTCGCATAGGACGTATGGCGATAATATTACCCGGGGTTCTTCCGAGCATCTTTTTTGCTTCAATACCCACTGCAAGTACTCTATTTTTTGATCTTTTGTCCGTCCGCACAGCAACCACCGAAGGCTCACTGAGCACTATTCCCTTACCTTTGACATATACAAGCGTATTGGCTGTTCCAAGATCGAGTGCCAGATCACTTGAAAATATACCAAGAAGAGAGTCCAATATCAGGTTCATATTACCCCTTCCCATGAAATAATCATACAACAATAACGTCACAAACTACATCAATCACAACAACAAAATATCGCCTTTCAACATCAAATTCAACATTAACAAATAACAGTATAGACAATCGCCTGCTCCATAATACTAAGTGCTTTCTGCTAACAGAAAAGCAATTTTTTTACAAGAACAAAAAATATGACTTATGAGGATTAAATAGCAAGCATAATGCAGAATATATTAATATCATTATAAATATCATCTAAAAAGAGTTTGAATAATCAGATCATGGATATTTGGGCGAAACTCTTTGATTTTCTGATTGTTTCTGGTTGGATGTACCCTGTTGGACAGTAGCACTACGATAATAGATTTGAGAGGATCAAGCCAAAATGACGTACCAGTAAAACCAAGATGCCCGATACTTTCTGATGAAAAATATCTGCCAGAGGAAGAGTCTGACAATGAAGGAGTATCAAATCCTGCAACCATATCAAATATATCATAACTGCCATTCTGCTCTCCTATGCTCATCTTCTTTACCAAAAAACTTCTTAAAACATCTCTATTGACAATATAACTCTCTTGTCCATTTATCAGCCTCATGATCTCAACAAGAACTTTCCAGACACCCAAAGAAGTTCCAAAAAGTCCAGCATGTCCCTCAACTCCCCCAACTGACCATGCATTGTCATCATGCACCTCTGCCCGAAGTATCTTTTTTCTCCATGGGCACATTTCAGTTGGGACAAACAGTATGTCTTTTTTAAAATCTATCTTATCTAAATGGTTTTGGTTTGAAAAATTTTTATCCACTACATCTTTATTGTTACCAATTGGCATGAAAAAGAGTTCTTTCACTCCAAGTGGCTGATATATCTCTTTATATGCGAAGCTATCAAGACGGCATCCTGCTACCTTTTCAATAATCCATGCAAGAAGAATGTAGCCAAGATCGCTATAAATTTGCTTTTGACCATGCTCTGCAACAAGAGGTTCATTTAAAATAAGCTGCCTCATAAAATCACGCCGTTCTTCATCAGGCTTAAGAATAACCTGCTCATAAAAAGGTCTATGAGCAGGAAGTCCTGATGTGTGCCTTAATAAATGATCTATGGTTATATCAGCCTTATCAATTATATTACCGATATACTTAGAGCACAAAGTTTCGTTAGATCTAAATACATCGGTAAATACTTGGAAAAGTTTATTATCAAGATTAAGTGATCTCTTTTCTACCAATTTCATTAAACAAAGTGCTGTAGCAAGAGGTTTGGTAAGAGATGCAAGATCAAAAACAGAGTTTTTCTGCATCAGCTGCCCTGACTCAATATCTGCAAATCCAAAAGCCTCGTGAAACAAAATTTCATCTCTGTAGGAGACCAGCAGAACTGCACCTGGAAAGACTTTGCTGTTGACAGCACTCTGCATCATCCGAGCAACTTTATTCATATCTCTATTTAACAGCATATTTTATCTTCTATTCATTATATATCAATCTGTACCACGGCACCAAAGCGTAACGAAAGATTTGTTATGCCATGACCCGCATCAACGACTGAAACTATAGGCTGTTCAGGATTATCAAATATCTCCAGTATGATTTCATCAATAATTGTCCGTGCCTGGTTAATATTATCAATCTTATTTATATCATTATATCCGCACCTTTCAAAAGAGCCTGTAATTACCCCTTTAACTTTGTTGAACATACCTGCAAGTTTCATCTGTGTGAGCATTCTATCTATTTTATAAGTAGGTTCTCCTACATCTTCAAGAAACAGGGTAGAGTCATCAAAATTTGGCTGAAATCTTGTTCCTGTAAGATGACACAGCGTTGCAAGGTTGCCGCCTGTAAGTCTGCCCAAAGCATATCCTTTTCTTAATGTCCTGCAGCCGCAAGAATCTGAACTTATCCCACCGAAGACCTTATCATAATAAATGTGACTATTCACATCAGCATCACAAGAACTACAATAAGATGTCAATTGTTGATATAATGATTTTACCGTAGCCTCATTAGCATCTGCAAGTGAGGTAACTACAGGTCCATGAACCACCTGAATCCTGCTTCTCTCAGAAATAGCCATAAGAAGTGCAGTGACATCACTGAATCCTACAAAGAGTTTAGGATTTGCTGTTATCAGATCATAATCAATATAATCAAGAGTTCTTAAAGCTCCAAAACCTCCTCTTGCACAGACAATCCCTTTAATATTGCTATTTTGAAAAAGCGAGTTGATTACGTCCGCTCTGAGCTTATCCTCTCCTGCCATATATCTTTTTTTCTGGTATATCTCATCTGGAATATGAAGATTAAAATCCATTGATTTGAGCATATTTATCCCGATATTGAAACGACTGATATCAAATATACCTGACGGAGCACATATTCCAATTGTATCCCCTTGTTTAAGAGACGGTGGCTGTGTATAATTACTTATAACCAATTGATATTCCATAAATTATTTATAATGCTTCTTAAATATGCTTCGTGCTATTTGTAAATTATATTCAAAATATCTAAAAATTGACAATTGCTGTCTGACAAGAATGTAGCTTGACAGAGCATGGAACATTTTGATATATGGACAAAATTAATTTAAACGGGGCGTAGCGCAGCCTGGTAGCGCACTTGTCTGGGGGACAAGTGGTCGCTGGTTCAAATCCAGTCGTCCCGACCATAACAATTCAAGGGCTTACATCAAAGAATATATATAAGGTGTAAGCCCTTTTTATTTAATTTATCTAACAACGTTTTACAACTTTTCAGCTATAAAATAGCTATATTATAGCGGATAATCTTCTTAAATGGCTTTATGGATTAATCAGCTTAGATGCTCCAACACTATTTTTAAAATTCTGCGGATCGGTTCAGCAGCACCCCAAAGAAGCTGATCACCCACCGAAAATGCAGTAAGATACTGTTGTCCTAAATTCATCTTTCTTATTCTTCCAACAGGCACAGTCAATGTTCCAGTTACAGCAGCAGGAGTAAGATTTTTGATCGACTCCTCTTTTGTGTTTGGTATTATCTTCACCCAATCGTTATTTGCTACAAGCATTCCATTTATCTCATCTAATGGAACATCTTTTTTAAGTTTGATTGTAAATGCCTGACTGTGGCATCTCATGGCACCAATACGGATACACTGCCCATCAATTGGCACAGGATTATTCTGCCTTCCTAAAATTTTATTAGTCTCAGCAAATCCTTTCCACTCTTCTCGAGTCTGTCCATTCTCCATTGCCTTGTCAATCCACGGGATCAGATTTGCAGCAAGAGGAACAGCCCAGTTATCAACAGGCAGGGCATCTGAACGGATAGTCCGTGTGACGTTTCTGTCAAGATCAAGTATAGCAGCATCGTTGTTGCCAAGATATGCCTTTGCACGATCTCCTATCACCTTCATCTGATTTACAAGCTCTCTCATATTTTTAGCTCCAGCTCCAGACGCTGCCTGATAGGTCATGGAGGTTAGCCACTCAATAAGATCATTTTCAAACAGCCCTCCAAGAGCCATCAGCATTAAAGATACTGTGCAGTTGCCACCGATAAAATCTTTAATTCCAGCATCAAGTCCCTCATCAATTACCTTGCGATTCACAGGATCAAGCACAATAATACTATTTGTTTCCATCCTGAGAGTTGAAGCTGCATCGAGCCAGTAGCCTGACCACCCTTTTTTTCTAAGCTCGCCATAAACAGACTGGGTGTAAGAGCCTCCTTGACAGGTTACAATAATATCCATATTTGCGAGAAGATTAAGATCATTGGCATCCCTAAGTAATGGGATATCAACACCTATATCTGGTCCCTTTTCTCCAGCTTGAGATGTTGAAAAAAAGAGGGGTTCAAACCCTTTGAAATCATCTTCTGCAATCATCCTCTCCATAAGGACTGACCCAACCATTCCTCGCCAGCCCACAAATCCTACTCTCATCACAATTTCCTCCTTTGATTATTATGATATTAATATCTGTTTCTTTGATAAACCTTTTCAGATAAACCATAATCTAAAAATGATCTATTTTAAAAATTGTTGAAGCAATGTAATGTATCCATTTTCATCTGACAACATAATTTTGTACCTAAAACAATCAATCTGGATTAATTCAAAAATAGAGCTTGATAGAGGAGATATCCCACATTGAACTATTATGCGAAAGAGTATGAAACCTATTTTGCAAAGACAGTTCAACTAAATCCTGCATCGTTCCTTTTACCTTTTGTCAAGAGACTACCCAAAAATGGTGCAAAGATTTTAGATATCGGATGTGGTTCAGGCAGAGATTTGCGGTGGCTTAAAGAGAGGGGATTTGATGCTGTAGGGATAGAACGCTCTGCCGGACTTGCTATGCTTGCCCGTCAATTTTCAGGCTGTGAAGTTATTGAGGCAGACTTTGAAACATTTGATTTTTCAGGAGCAAGTGCAGATGGTCTGCTTCTGATTGGTGCTTTGGTGCATATTCCGCATGATCATCTTGAAACGATTTTAAAAAAAATAATCAAAGGAGTCAAGCCTCAAGGGATCATCTATATTTCCATGAAAAAAGTAGATAAGAGATTAAAATATATTGAATATACAGCCTCTGGTAGAATCTTTTATTTTTGGAGAAGATTTGAATTAGAAGAGATTTTTCAAAGAAACAATCTTGAAATTATAAGCTTTTCAGAAAATGAATCTCTGCTTGAGACCAGTGAAAAATGGCTTGGATATATTTTGAATAAAAAAAGCACAACAAATAATATTTATTGAGATATATAATACTTAATATTAAGGTGTGCGATAATATTATTGATAGCGTATTGTGATTATAATACATTTCTGATAGATAAAGAGAGGTGCGTAAACAGTTGACTACCGATATTTTAAAGCCAGCTCATACTGATAATAGACTTTAGATTGTGTATAATAAAGGATGGTTAACCGCAGACGCAAATTTTATAATAACTAACAGGAGATTTTAAGTAGATGATTGGATCAAAAACCGCCATTGCACTGTTTGCATCAGGAGTAATTCTCTTTTCTGGTGTCCAGGTGTTTGCAGGGGCAACGGGAGAAAAGGCAATGACAACAGAAAAAGAGAAGATAAGCTACGCTTTAGGACAGAACATTGGACAGAACATCAAAAGAGATTTTGAGGTGGATGTTGATTCACTTTGCAAAGGACTCAAGGACAGCCAGGAAGGGAAAAATGCCATGACTGAAGAGGAGATGCAGAAGACAATGGAGTCATTCCAGAATCAGATGAGGGAAAAACAGATGGCACAGATGAAAAAAGCTGCTGAGACCAACAAAGCTGCTGGAGAGGCTTTTCTTAAAGAAAACAAAGCAAAAGAGGGTGTTGTTACACTTCCAAGCGGATTACAGTATAAGATCATAACAAAAGGAAGCGGTGAAAAACCTACTGCTGACAAAAAGGTAAAATGCCACTACAAAGGCACTACCGTTGATGGAAAGGAATTTGACTCTTCATACAAAAGAGGAGAGCCTGCAACATTTCAGGTAGGCGGTGTTATAAAAGGCTGGACAGAGGCTCTTCAGCTTATGCCAGTCGGCTCAAAGTGGATGCTCTATATTCCATCTGAGCTTGCTTATGGAGAAAGAGGTGCGGGCGGTGCAATTGCTCCTGGTGCCACACTTATTTTTGAAGTAGAGCTCCTTGGTATTGAATAAAAACAAATAATTGCAGCTGATTTGCCCGCCCCCTTGCCCCCTCCCCATAAGGAGGAGAGGGGGAACAATACCACTCCCTCACCTGTGGAGAGGGCGGGCTGGGGCTTTGCGTAACATCAACATTAAAGAGGAAAGAGGATATCATGCCAATTCGTTTTTACAGACGTATAACAATTATACCTAATTTATTATATTTGAATATAAGTAAGAGTGGTATCTCATTTTCATTTGGAGTTCGTGGTGCTCACGTTACTGTTGGAAAACAGAAACGTGTTACAGTAGGACTGCCAGGCTCAGGGTTGTCCTATACTAAAATCTTTAAAAAAAGGGGATAAAAATCTCTTATGCTGGTTTTAGGATTAAATGCAAGCCCAAGAATAAAGGGAAACAGTAACTATCTATTATCACTTTTCTTAAAGCAGGCACAAGATAGAGGTTTTGAAACAAAAACTGTAAATGCTGCAACGACAGATTATCTCCCCTGTATCGGATGCGGCTACTGCGAAAAAAACGGATTCTGCTCAATAAAAGATTCACTTGCAGAGGATATATTTCACTTGTTTAGAAGGGCTGATTTGATTGTACTTGCTACTCCTGTCTATTTTTATGGAATACCAGCCCGCATGAAGGCGATAATTGACAGAAGCCAGACACTCTGGTCAAGAAAATACAAATTTAATATTAATGACCCCAAAGCCTCTTACCGTAAAGCGATTCTTCTCTCAACTGGCGGAAGCAATGGACACTCTCTTTTTGATGGTATCAGATTAACCGCAAAATATTTTTTTGATGCTATTGGTGCAGAATTGGCTGGAGAGATATGCTGTCCAGGTGTTGATGAACGTAACGCACTCAAAACACTCGTTAATAAAAATATCGATGGAACTACCAAAGCGGATATTGAACGATTGGCAGAAAATCTACTCAATCCAATGAATAACAGAAAAAAGATCATGTTTGCCTGCCGTGAAAATGCGGGAAGAAGTCAGATGGCAGCAGCATTTGCAAGTAATATAGCAGGAGATCGTTATGATATTTTAAGTGCGGGAAGCAAGCCAGGAAAAATTATCAATCCAGTTGCTGTGGCAGCAATGGCTGAGAAGGGGCTGGATATTGCCTTTAACAGCCCATCTTCAATTGAAGATGCTCTTAAAAGTGCTGGAGGTAAAGTTGATATGATGGTCACTATGGGGTGCGGTGAGAATTGCCCATTTATCCCTGGCTGCAAGATGATGGAGTGGAATCTTCCAGATCCATCTGGTCAATCAATTGAGAATGTAAGACGGATCAGAGATGATATTCTTAAACATGTTGAAGATTTATTGTAAGTTTAAGAGTCTCACCACATGCTTAAAAAGCACTACAAATATTTTAATATTATATAGCTCTCTTATATTACATGCCACTTTTTAAAGGGATTTGTAATCAAATTTGAGTTTAAATATCGTGGGTCATCACTCACATCCTCTCCTGCCCAATGTGGTGTTTCAAATTTTTGTTCTTCTGATTCAAGCTCAATCTCGGCAACCACAAGCCCCTGATTATCTCCTTCAAACAAGTCAATGCACCACTCAAAGTCCATAAAATAAACTTGATAACGCACCTTTTCAATCAGAGGATTTTCGCACAGTTTCAGCATCTCAAGGGCATCTTTAACAGGAATCTCATATTCAAATTCCAATCGCATAATTGTGCTATTTTTATTTTTCAATAAGCTACCAATTTTTCCCTTTACCGTAATAAATCCCTTTTCGCCCGCAACCCTTATTCTTACTGACGATTCAGAGCTGTTTTTCAGATATCCCTGCTTTATCTGAACATATTTTATATCAGAAGTCAGCCACGAGTTGTCAGTTACCAAAAATTTGCGTTCTATTTCAATACCCATTTTTTACCTATTTTTAAAAATACCCATTTTGATTTTTTCTTTAGCTTTAATTTTTTTGTGTCATCATCTGCTATGTTTTGATATTGTCATCAAATTGTAAACCCCTTTAATTGAAAATGAGCACGACTGATATCTTACAAGGTGGGGTTCATTGATAGCTTACCTTGATAAAAAATACCACATGCTCACTATTGAAGGAAATTAAAATTAATATTTTATTTAAAAAGGAGAAACACAAAATGGACAAAACCAGTTACACGGGAAAAAACAACATTATAAACAGGACTACCGCTATTTTCTCAATAATAGCGGTTGCACTGATGCTTATGTGCTGTCCTATTGATAGTGCTTTTGCAAAAAATATCACTGTGGCAACAGATACCAACTTTCCTCCATTTGAGTTCAAAGACCCAAAAACTGGCAAGCATACAGGCTTTGACGTTGAACTTTGGGATGCCATTGCAAAGCAGATAGGTATTAGCTATGATCTTCAGCCTATGGATTTTAACGGAATTATTCCGGGGTTACAGTCAGGACAGCTTGATGTAGGTATTGCTGGCATGACTATAAAACCAGAACGCTCTAAAGTTATTGATTTTTCAGACCCTTACTACAATGCTGGTCTTCTGCTTCTTGTCAAATCAACCACAAAAGATATCAACAAAGTTGAAGACCTTGCAGGCAAAGTGGTTGCTACAAAACTTGGCACTACAAGTGAGGATTTCCTCAAAAAAAATGCAAAAGCCAAAGAGGTTAAACTATATCCAAATAATGATGCCATGTTCATGGAGATGATGATGGGAGGAGCTGATGCTGTAATGTTTGACTCTCCAGTTATCTCAAACTATGTCCGTGAAACAGGAAAAGATAAGGTTATGGTTGTAGGACCTCTTTATATGGGTCAATCTTATGGAATAGGATTTCCAAAGGGAAGTGCTCTTGTAGGAAAAGTTAATGCGGCACTTAAAGCTCTAAAAGATAAAGGCATATATAGAGAGCTATATTTAAAATGGTTTAACACCGAACCTAAATAATCTCACCTTTTTAAAAATGAATTGGAATAAATTTAAAAAAAACTGGGACTGTAAATCTTTCAGAGATAAAATAACTTAACTGCTTAAACAGCGATTTTTAAATCAAACATCTCCCTCTTTGTTACACTATCTATTTTAAGATAAGTTAAGAGGGAGATGATTACATTAAAATCGAATATTGAAAGGAGTATTTTAATTGCAAACAGATAATAATGATGCTGTTAGAAAGGGGTTTATTAGAATATGGATAATCTGGGGGGCTATGTTCTTCTCACTCTTCATTTATGTGGCACTCTGTAATATACTTGAACCTACATGGGTGGCACTTATTACTCTTGATTTTCCTATTGATACACTAAGAAACGTACTTTATGGCACTTCTATAATTATGTTTTTAATAGGTGATTATATCCGCAAGTACATTATAAAATCTAACTCCTCGGCTCAATTTACACGATTTAACCAGCTCGCTGCCCAGACTAACATTCCAGCTTCTCTTCTTAAATATCAGACTGCTGTAATAATATCTCTTGCTTTCTCGGAAAGTATCGGAATATTTGGTTTGATTATATTCCTTCTTAGCAAGGATATTGGTTCCCTCTATATCTTTGTTGGCAGTTCTGCCGCTGCAATGCTTTACCATATTCCAAGAATCAGCGATATTCATTAGAATTTTCCAAAAAAAATATTGACAATAATATACAGCCATTTTATAAGAAATTACATGCAATATTTCATTACATTCAATATGCAATAGAAATTTGAAAACAGGTCGCATAAAAATGTCAATAATGAGGAGGCAATTTTAAAAATGAACCCCATCAGAACAAAAGACAAAACAGTTTTACGGTCCCTCGGACTTGGTGGCTATTTTGGCGGAGGTGCTGAAGGTATGGTGGATGTTATGAACGGTAAAATCGTTCGTGTCAGACCCATGCAATACGGCTGGAAGTATAAACAGGAAGATGTTAGACAATGGGAGATCAAACGTAATGGTAAAAGTATTAAGCCCGCATGGAAATCTTTGCCTGGTCCATTTTCTCTCTCATATAAAAAACGTGTATATTCACCCAACAGAATAAAATATCCTCTTAAACGTGTTGATTGGGATCCGAATGGAGAACGAAATCCACAGAACAGGGGTCAAAGCAAATATGTCCGTATCTCATGGGATGAAGCCTCAAAAATTATTGCAACTGAGATCAAGCGTGTCCATAAAGAGTACGGCTATAATGCGGTACTTTTACAAGGTGACGGTCACGGAGAGTGTAAAACCATAAATACACCACATGGTCATGCAGGTGCTCTTTTAGATAATTTAGGTGGTTTTACTCTTCAAGTAAGAAATCCAGATAGCTGGGAAGGCTGGTATTGGGGTGCGAAACATGTCTGGGGACAAGGTGCACAGGGTATAATGTATCCTGCTGCAAATATTGTAAAAGACACAACAGAAAATGCAGATATGGTGCTATTTTGGGGCTGTGATCCTGAAACCACACCTTGGGGTTTTACAGGTCAGTTTGCAAGTCGTCTCTGCTATTTTTGGACAGAAGTTGGAATAAAACAGGTCTATATATGTCCTGATCTTAACTATGGAGCTGCTGTTCATGCTGATAAGTGGATTCCTGTTCTGCCCAACACTGACGCTGCACTTCAATTGGCGATCATATATATGTGGATCGTAGAAGATACCTATAAAAAAGATTATGTAGATACTCATACTGTTGGTTTTGACAAAGTAAAGGCTTATGTAATGGGTGAAGAAGATGGAATACCCAAAACACCTGCATGGGCTTCTAAAAAATGCGGAGTTCCAGAGTGGACAATCAAAGCTCTTGCCAGAGAGTTTGGAAGCAAAACTACATCTATTGCACATTACTTTGGCGGCGGTATGATAAGAGGTGCATACTCTCACGAACCAGGCAGGCTTGAATGTATCCTTCTTGGAATGCAGGGACTTGGCGGACCCGGAGTTCACCAGCATCAGTTGACCTATTTTGGAATGCCACGTGCAGAAGGTCTTGGCGGAACTTTTTTCTGGAACCCTGAAATTGAAGAGAGACTTGCTGTTCCAGTACTCTCCTCAGTTACATCATGGCAGGAGCAGATTATCCCAAAAACATTGATTCAGCACGCAATACACAGAGACGGACCTATCACATTCAGAGGCACAGGTGCTCAAAATGCTCTTGTTCAGGATCAGTTTAACGAATATACATACCCCATAGCAAAAGAGAAAGGCGGCGTAGATATTCACATGATATGGACAGACACACCATGCAGAATTACATGCTGGAATCACGGCAACGAGACTGAAACTGCAATGAGAAGTCCTCAAATTGAAACGATTGTTGCTCAACATCCATGGCTTGAAAATGACTGTTTATATGCAGATATTATTCTTCCTTCTAACACTTTTATGGAAGTTGACGATATCTTGACAAATATCCGTCAGGGGACACAGCAGCCAAATATAATGATCGCAGATAAAGCAATTGAGCCAATTGGTGAATCAAAAAGCGATTTTGAAGTTGTTCTTGAAGTTGGCAAACAATTTGAGGGTATGGAGGAGAGGCTGACTGAAGGAAAGACCATATATGACCTTCAGAAAAAAATCTGGGAATATATGGGGGGCGAAAAATTAGTAACATGGGAACAGCTTCTGGAAAAGAAATATTGGATATATAATACAGCATCAGATTGGGAAAATGACCCTCCAGGATTTAGAAATTTTTACAATAATCCTGTAAAATTCCCGCTTGGAACACCTACTGGTAAACTTGAGTTCTATTCAGAAGCACTTGCAAAAGCCTTTCCTGATGATGATGAAAGACCTCCTATTCCAAAATGGATTGAAAAAAGTGCTCTACATGATGAGCGTCTATCCAGCCACAGAGCAAAAATGTTCCCGCTTCTGCTTATGTCCAACCACGGACGATGGAGAGTTCATGCTCAGTGCGATGATATCACATGGACAAGAGAGGCTCCAACCTGCAAGGTTACAGGACCGGACGGCTACAAATATGAACCTGTCTGGTTGCACCCGTCAGAAGCAGCAAAAAGGGGTATCAAAAACGGTGACATTGTTAAAGTATTTAATGAAAGAGGTATCGTATTATGCGGTGCATACGTGACTGAAAGAATCCGTCCTGGTGTGGCTTCTGTAGATCACGGAGCACGCCACGATCCTATTAAAACAGGTGAAATTGAAAGGGGCGGTGCAATTAACACCATCTCTCCAAGCGGTATAACATCTAAAAACTGTGTAGGTAACGTGGTACAGGGTTATCTTGTGGATGCACAGCGTCTGACAGGCAAAGAGATGGATGAGTGGCGTAAAGATCATCCAGAAGCATTTGCAAGAGAATACGATAAAGCATCAGGGCTTCGTTTTGATGCATGGGTTATTGAAGGAGATAAATAATGAAAGCATTTTATATTGATCTGTCTGTATGTAACGGCTGCTACTGCTGCCAGATTGCATGTAAAGATGAGCATGTTGCCAATGACTGGAGTCCATACTCTAAACCACAGCCAGATACAGGGCAGTTCTGGATTGGACTTACAGAGTTGGTAAGAGGTCAGGTGCCCAAAGTCAAAGTAACTTATATTCCACAATTATGCCACCACTGTGATGATGCTCCATGTATTGCCCAGTGTAAATATGATGCAATAGTTAAACGTGATGATGGAATTGTTCTTATCAATCCTGATAAATGCACTGGCTGCAAACTCTGCAAAGATACCTGTCCGCACAATGCAATATTCTTTAATGAGAACCTTAATATTGCTCAAAAATGTACTGGATGCACACATCTTCTTGACAATGATGATGAGTGGAAAGTGCCAAGATGCGTGGATCAGTGTCCAACAGATGCTTTGAGATTTGGAGAAGAGGCAGATTTCAAGGATTTTATAGCACAAGCTGAATTTATCAATCCGCAGGCTGGAACAAAATCAAGAGTTTATTACAAAAATCTGCCAAAGAAATTTATCGGCGGCACTGTTTATGATCCAGTTGCAAAAGAGGTTATTATTGGTGCTGTATGCACACTTAAAGATGACACCTCTGGAGAGACATTTACTGCAACTACCGATAACTTCGGTGATTTCTGGTTTCATAATCTTAAAGATGACGGGATATTTACCCTGACAATGGACAAAAATGGAAAGCAGAAAACAATAACTGGTATTGTTACTGACAAAGATTTAAGTCTTGGCGACATTCCAATCAATATTTAAATATATCCCATATCCTCACCTTCCTTACATGCTTGTAGGCATTTTACCTACAAGCATGTAATAAAAACACCTACAAATCCATCCCAAAAAACCTACATGAAAAATCCGTTTTTCACCGATTGCATAAAAGTCCCTACTCTAATAAATCCATACAAAAATAATTCTTTCCACACTTTTATTAGCTTTTAACTTTATCGTTATAATGATACTCAAGTTTTTCGATCGCAATAGGCATACCCAATTGCGATACTGTATGTAATTTATAATACCGTAAATAAACAGTACCGTATTATAGTATCTGAAATAACGTATAAATATATGAGGAGATACCATGAAGACAGAAATTGAAGCCTATAAACCTGTTAATAACATAAGAATTGTAACTGCAACATCACTTTTTGACGGGCACGATGCCTCAATAAATATAATGCGAAGAATCTTACAGGATACAGGCGTTGAGGTTATACACCTTGCCCACAACAGATCTGTTCAAGAGTTTGTTGATGCTGCGGTTGCAGAAGATGTTCAAGGAGTTGCCATGTCAAGCTATCAAGGCGGACACATGGAGGCGTTCAAGTACATGGTTGATCTTCTTAAAGAAAAAAGTGCATCGCATGTTAAAGTTTTTGGCGGCGGCGGCGGTGTTATTGTTTCTGATGAAATCAAAGAGCTTGAAAAGTATGGCGTAACCAAAATCTATTCACCAGAAGACGGCAGCAAAATGGGTTTGCAAGGCATGATCAACCACATGGTTGAGAATATGGATTTTTCAACCCTAAACTATCACGAGCTTGATCCTGCTAAACTCAATGTTGAAAATACAAAAACCATCTCAGGATTTATTACTGCTGTTCAAGAGGCAAAAGCTGGAACAAATGCAGACAGAGAAAATACTGCTCTTGGAGGCTCAGAATCTGAACGTAGAGCAGCAAACAGGCAAAAACTTGAAGAGCTTATGGCTGTTATCAACCCTCTTGCAGACAAGCACAATCCACCTGTAATAGGCATAACTGGAACGGGCGGTGCTGGTAAATCTTCGCTTACAGACGAGCTTATAATCCGTTTTTTAAATGATATGGAAAATATCACCATTGCAATTATAAGCTGCGATCCATCAAGACGCAAAACAGGCGGGGCACTGCTTGGCGATAGAATCAGAATGAATGCTATTGCCGCTCCTACTATCTATATGCGAAGCCTTGCAACAAGGGATTCAGGAAGCGAAGTTTCAGAATCCCTGCCAGAGGCAATTAAAGTTCTGAAAGCTGCGGGATTTGACCTTATTATTGCTGAAACTGCTGGAATTGGCCAGGGCGATTCCAATATTGTTAATATGGCTGATATCTCACTCTATGTTATGACCAGCGAATTTGGTGCCCCTTCTCAGTTAGAAAAGATCGACATGCTTGATTATGCTGATATTGTTGCTATCAACAAATTTGAGAAAAAAGGCAGTGACGATGCTTTAAGAGATGTAAGAAAACAGGTGCAGAGAAATAGAAAAGCGTGGAGCACAAATACGGCAGATATGCCTGTTTATGGAACCATTGCATCAAAATTTAATGATGATGGCGTTACTGCTCTGTATCACGGAATTGTTGAAACCATTAAGCAAAAATGCGGAGATAAGTTAAGCGAACAGATTAAATTAAAACTAATCCCTAAAACTCCCAAACCTGCCCAGAAATTTTCATCTTCAAAAGCAATTATTATACCAACAGAAAGAACCAGATATCTCTCTGAAATTTCCGAAACTGTTAGAAGTTACCACAAAACTACAGCAGAACAGTCAGCTTATGTGAGAAAACTCTGGCACCTTGAAGAAACGCTTACTGTTCTAACATCGGGTAAAAATGAGGTTGCTTATAACTTACTTGAATCTTTAAAAAAAGAGATTGATGATGTATCGTCAAAAATATTGCCAGAGACAAAAGAGATTGTAAAAAGCTGGAGCAGCATAAAGCAGGCATATTCAGGTGATGATTATGTTTACATTGTAAGAGGGCGTGAAATCAGAGTTCCTCTATACACTGAATCTCTCTCTCATACCAAGATACCTAAAATATCACTTCCTAAATTTAATGACCCAGGCGACATCTATACATGGATGAGAAAAGAGAATCTGCCAGGACTCTTTCCATACACTGCTGGTGTTTTCCCAATGAAAAGAACGAGCGAAGACCCAACCCGTATGTTTGCTGGAGAAGGGGGACCCTCAAGAACCAACAAAAGGTTTAAACTTCTTTCAAGCAACTATGAGGCAAAAAGACTTTCCACAGCATTTGACTCTGTAACTCTGTACGGATGGGACCCTGCCGAGCGTCCAGATATTTATGGCAAGATTGGAACATCAGGGGTGAGTATCTGCACTCTTGACGATGTAAAACAGCTCTATGATGGGTTTGATCTCTGCTCTCCAACAACATCTGTCTCCATGACCATTAACGGTCCAGCCCCAATGATGCTTGCTATGTTTCTTAACACTGCAATAGATCAACAGATTGAAAAGTTTAAAGCAGATAAGGGAAAACTTCCATCAGACGAAGAGGCAACAGCAATAAAGGCAATGGTTCTGTCAAATGTCAGAGGAACAGTTCAGGCTGATATTTTAAAAGAGGATCAGGGTCAAAATACCTGCATATTCTCAATTGATTTTGCCCTTAAAATGATGGGAGATATTCAGGAGTATTTTATCAGGCATAATGTAAGAAACTTCTATTCTGTATCAATTTCTGGTTATCACATTGCAGAGGCTGGTGCAAATCCAATTACCCAGCTTGCCTTGACCCTATCCAACGGCTTTACTTATGTAGAATATTACCTCTCACGGGGTATGGATATCAACTACTTTGCACCCAATCTCTCCTACTTTTTCTCAAATGGAATGGATCCTGAATATACAGTTATTGGTCGTGTAGCAAGAAGAATATGGTCAATTGCAATGAAAGAGAAATATCATGCCTCAGATGCCTCACGTAAACTAAAATATCATATTCAGACATCAGGAAGGTCTCTGCATAGTCAAGAGATACAGTTTAACGATATCCGAACAACTTTGCAGGCACTTTGTGCTATTTATGATAACTGTAACAGTCTTCACACAAACGCTTTTGATGAGGCAATTACAACTCCAAGTACAGAGTCTGTTAGAAGGGCACTTGCGATTCAGCTTATCATCAACCGTGAGTGGGGGCTTGTAAAGAACGAGAACATGAATCAGGGCAGCTTTATTGTTGAGGAGCTTACCGATCTTGTTGAAGAAGCAGTTCTAATAGAGTTTGACAGAATCACGGAACGCGGCGGTGTAATGGGTGCAATGGAAACTGGTTATCAGAGAGGTAAAATTCAGGAAGAGTCAATGTATTATGAACATCTGAAACACTCTGGAGAATACCCGATTATTGGTGTAAACACCTTCCGTGATGAGACTGCTGATTATGATGCTATGACCTCTTATCTTGAACTTGCCAGAGCATCTGATGATGAGAAAGATGATCAGCTTGTAAGGCTGAAAACATTCCATGAACAGCATAAAGAGGAGTCTTCAGAAGCTATCACAAAACTTAAAGCAGCCGCTCTTGGAGGTAAAAATCTCTTTGAAGAGCTGATGGAGACCGTCAGATCATGTAGTCTTGGTCAGATTACTAACGCCCTTTACGATGCTGGTGGAAAATATAGAAGAAATATGTAACTTAATGGTTCAAATATCAAATTCTATATTCAATAACAATTAAATAAGTGTAACCTTTTTAGATTTAATCCAAACTGTAGAGACTCAGAGCCGTGCGTCTCTACTTTAAATAAAAAATGTAAAAAGGCTACCCTCTAATAATTAAATAATAAATAACAAAATCACTGGTTGATAAGGTAATGGCAGATAAAAAGAAAATAATGCTGGTTGAAGACCACCCAATTTTCAGATTGGGACTTGCAGAGCTTATCAATCAGGAGGATGATCTTATTGCCTGCGGCACTTCAACGGATGTTGATCAGGCGATCAAAGAGATGGAAAACCTTGAGCCAAACCTTATCATAGTTGACATAAGTCTTAAAAATTCTGATGGCATTGATCTTGTTCATCATGTCAAAAAGCACAGAGATATTCCAATTTTAGTTCTCTCCATGCATGATGAATATCTCTATGCCCAGCGTGCCCTCCATGCTGGTGCTAAAGGCTACATTATGAAACAAGAAGCAATGGAATCGGTTGTTACAGCAATTCACCATGTCCTCTCTGGCAAGGTCTATTTAAACGAGAATCTCAAAGAGCACATTCTTTCCAATATTGCAGAAAATTTCAAAACAAAAGACAAAACTCCAATGGACAGGCTCACAGACAGAGAGCTTCAAGTATTTAAAATGGTTGGAAAAGGTTTTACGTCAAAGGAGATCGCAATAAGGCTCTTTCTAAGCATAAAGACAATTGGGACATATAGGGAGAGAATTAAAGAAAAATTGGGTTTGAAAAATGCGAATGAATTGGTGAGATGTGCTGTTCATTTTGAAAAAACAGGTCAAATTCAATCAGTTAGTGATAATTCAGATTCATCAGACGAAACAAATTAAGTTTTCAACTGATGCCTTAAATAATAACAAACTATTTTACCTTTAAAAGTAAGATAAGAATTAAAAAAGCTGTTTTACAACAACAAATGGCATTTTAAAGTAACAAGTAAGTAAGACAAACAACAAAGGAGAGTAAAATGAGTCAGAAACACAACATGACAGATTATGATGCAACCTATCGGGAGTTCAAATTGGAAGTTCCTGAGTATTTCAACTTCTCAGGAGATGTGATTGACAAATGGGCACAAGACCCTGATAAACTTGCTATGTGGTGGGTAGATGATGCCGGCAATGAGGTAAAGAAGACTTTTCTTGATATCAGTAATGCCTCAAAAAAACTTGCTAATGTGTTAAAGGCTCAGGGTGTTAAACAAGGTGATGTTATCCTTGTAATCCTGCCGAGAAATATAGAGTGGTGGGAAACTTTTACGGCATGTATCCGCATGGGTGCTCTGAACTCCCCCGGTACAACTCAGTTGACAGCAAAAGACCTCGAATTTAGAGCAAATAAGGCAGAAGCCGTCTGTATTATCACCAATAACGATATTGCTGCAAGATTTGACACAGTATCTGATAACTGCCCCAATGTTAAAACAAAGATCGTTATAACAGAACCAAGAAAGGGTTGGCTTTTTTACACTGACGAAGTTGCAAAAGCATCTGACAAGTTTGAAACTGCAAAGACAAAAAGTGATGATCACTGCATCGTCTATTTTACATCTGGAACTACAGGTTTTCCAAAGATGGCTTTGCACACCCATGCATCATATCCAATCGGACATCAGATTACTGGTAAATTCTGGTTAGACCTACAGCCTCAGGATATGCACTGGAATATCAGTGATACAGGATGGGCAAAGGCAGCATGGAGCAGCTTTTTTGGACCTTGGAATTGTGGTGCTGCACAATTTATCCACCACACTGACCGTTTTGATCCAAAAAAGACTCTTGAACTTCTTGCAAAATACCCTGTTACAACAATGTGTGGTGCCCCGACTATCTACAGAATGTTGGTTCTTCAGGACCTTTCACAATACAAATTCCCGACACTTCGCCATTGTGTAGGTGCTGGTGAGCCTCTAAACCCTGAAATCATTGACGTTTGGAAAAAAGCTACTGGCTGTACTATCCGTGATGGTTATGGTCAGACTGAAACAGTTCTGCTATGTGGCAGTTTCCCCTGTATAGAAGCCAGATTTGGCTCAATGGGCAAACCATCACCAACTATTGACCTTAAGGTTATTGACGAAAAAGGCGAAATTTTACCTCCTGATACAGAGGGTGATATTGCAATTCGTGTAAAACCAAACCGCCCAGTAGGTCTGTTCAAAGAGTATTGGAAAGAGCCTGAAAGAACTGCCTCTGTCTATCGTGGTGATTGGTATCTGACAGGAGACAGAGCTTATGTTGATAAAGATGGATATTTCTGGTTTGTAGGTCGTGCTGACGATGTTATTCTCACATCTGGTTACAGAATAGGTCCATTTGAGGTTGAAAGTGCTCTTATCGAACATCCTGCAGTTGCAGAGTCAGCAGTTGTTTCAAGTCCAGACGAAACACGCGGAGAAGTTGTAAAGGCATTTGTTATCCTTGCTCCTGGTTATACAGCAAGCGATCAACTTGCAAAAGAGATTCAGGAACATGTTAAAAAAGTTACTGCTCCATACAAGTATCCGAGAAAAATTGAATTTGTAACAGCTCTGCCAAAAACTGTAAGCGGTAAAATACGTCGTATAGAGCTTAGACAGGCTGAATGGGGAAAATAACCCTTTTAAGAATAAAACTCGTTTATTAGGCTTTACCTCTTTTGAGGTTGCCCAATAAAAAAATAACCCGCCTAATTTGAAGTAGAGACAAGGCATGCTTGTCTCTACTTAATATAAAATCATAACAACAACATGGAGGTATTTTAATGGCCGAGCTTAAACCGCGTTGGGGACAGCCCCTGACAGGAATCATTTCTCTCATCTGTTTTACACTCATTGCATGGGGTCTTTGGTATGTTTTCAGTGATCCAAGAGGTTTTGTAGGAGCATTTCCATATCCATTTGTAATGTATCTTGCCATGATGATTCTGGTTGGTCTTTGGCAACACATGTTCTGCGGAGACTGGCCCTTTCAAGATATGCCCCAGCCTTTAAGAGGGGTTGTTGAAACAGTCATTAATCTTGTTTTGACATGGTTTGTAATCCATATAGTTTTTTACAAAGTTCTTGGACTTGGGTTCAATTTTTTAAGTCAGGACAACCTAAATGCACTCGCAAGCTCAGGAGCACTTGCACCAGATATTGCAACAAAGTTTGCAGAGGCTAATGCAAAGAGTCTGTTTGGACAGAGAGCTGTAGTTTGCTTTGTTTTGATTGGTTTTTTTACCTATCCTGTTGTAAGTATTCTTTTTGCTAAATGGCCAGTTAGACCAAGCGATCTAAAACAACCTATGGCAGGACTTGTTGAAATAGGCTGGTGCTCTCTGATTACTCTTTTCTTCTATACAGCCCTTATTGTTCCTTTCTGGGGTATGATTTATGGCAAAGCATTTGGTAGTTCAATCGGACTAAGCCTTCCTTGGTGGGGCGGTATATCTGGAATCACTCATGTGCATTGGGTATTTGGATGGTGGGAATGGATGATCGTAGCACTTTTTATGACCGCAAACGTATGGAGAATGAAACCGTGGTCGTCAATTACTCTGCCGCAGCCTCTTAAAGGTTTAGTATCATTCTTTTGTATAGTTGTAATTGGTTATGTGATGGCTATTATTTGCGTCAAACTCGCTCCATTATGGTTAGGAGATTCTTTTTATCACATTGAAGTTAAGGATGCTGCTGGTGCTGTTGATGCTGCTAAAACTACAGCAGAACAGACCCGTTTCCTCTGGTATCATGCAGCAGAAATTGCAGGCTTTACACTTATTCCTTTCCTTGCATGGCATCACTACTTTGATGATATGTCTCCGATGTCAGTTGACTCATGGGGAGGTTTCTGGTTCAGAACCGCTGGTGTTATGGTTCTTTGTGTAATCAACTATATTGTCTTCTATTACATTGGATGGGGACAGTGGGGACTTGGAAATCCACATTGGGATCATAAGTTTGTACACGGTGAGTCTCTTATCTGGAATTTCTGGTGGATTATTCCACTACTTTGGAACGAGTGGTTCTTCCACAAATGGCCATTCTACACGCATGAACACTAAGTAAAATACCCTTGTTGCCCGTCATTAGGGCAGCAAGGGCATAACAATTGAAGTAAAAAAGATAAGTTTCCTAAAAACAATCCTAAAAGAAAATAATAGGTAAAAAGCACCAATCATCCAAGGAGAGGACACGATGCAGTTACCCCAATACGAAGTAGGAAAAACAACCATAGGTCAATTAGTAGATATAGTTGCACAAGAGTTCGGTGATAACAATGCACTTGAGTATCACAAACTTGGAATCAAGTATAATTATCGTGAGCTCAGAGATATATGCAATAATGTAGCAAAAGGGTTGATGGCATTAGGAGTTAAAAAAGGTGAAAAGATAGCAATATGGGCAAACAATGTTCCTGAATGGCTGCTTACACAATACGGAAGTTCAAAAATGGGAGCTGTGCTTGTAACGGTAAATACAAATTATCGCAGCTTTGAGCTTGAATACCTTATGAAACAGTCAGACAGCACAACAATTCTTATGATAGGAGGTGTCAGAACTCCTAACGAGTATATTGAGGTAATTAATGATGTCTGTCCTGAACTTGCAACTTCAGAACCTGGTAAGCTAAATAGCGAAAAACTTCCAATGCTTAAAAATGTTATCTTCATAGGAGACGGAAGACCTGCTGGAATGTTCAACTGGAACGATATTATGGAGATGGGTAAATCAATCTCTGATGCGGAATTGATAGATAGACAAAACAGCCTTGATCCTGATGATGTTATCAATATGCAATATACTTCAGGCACAACAGGATTCCCAAAAGGTGTTATGCTTACCCACACCAATTTGATTGGAAACGCCAAAAGTCTTGGAGAGTGTATGCAGCTCTCTTCTGTTGATACTATGTGTATCCCTGTTCCATTTTTCCACTGTTTCGGCTGTGTTCTTGGCACATTAACCTGTGTAGTCTCAGCAGCAGCAATGGCACCTGTTGTGGCATTCACCCCTGATGCTGTTCTTGAAACAGTAGAGGCATCCAAATGCACAGCACTTCACGGAGTTCCGACCATGTTTATTGCAGAGCTTGAAGCTATGAAGAAAAAAACCTACGACACTTCAAAGCTACGCACAGGCATCATGGCTGGCTCTCCATGCCCAATTGAAGTGATGAAGCAGGTCGTTGGAGTTATGGGTGCTTCTGAAATGTGCATAACTTACGGTCAGACCGAGGCGTCACCTGGTATAACCATGACTACTACAACTGACTCTCTTGAGCGTAGGGTATCTACAGTTGGTAAGTCACTTCCCAATGTTGAGGTGAAAATTGTCGATCCAGTCACCAATGAGGAGGTTGAGCGTGGGGTACAAGGAGAACTTTGCACCAGAGGCTATCATGTAATGAAGGGTTATTACAAAAATCCCGAAGGAACAGCCAAGGCAGTCGATTCCGAAAAATGGCTGCACACAGGAGATCTTGCAATTATGGACAAAGAGGGTTACTGCAAGATTACTGGACGTATCAAGGATATGATCATCAGAGGCGGAGAAAATATCTACCCGCGTGAGATAGAGGAGTTTCTCTACACCAATCCTAAGATTAAAGATGTTCAGGTTGTTGGCGTTCCAAGCATCAAATATGGAGAAGAGGTTGCTGCATTTATTCAGATCAAGGATGGTGAAAAAGCTACAGAAGAAGATATGAAAGCATTCTGTAAAGATAAAATTGCATTTCACAAGATTCCTGCATTTTTCTTTTTTGTAAATGAGTATCCAACAACTGCAAGCGGAAAAATCCAGAAATACAAACTGCGTCAAAAAGCAACTGCTGACTTAGGACGTGAGGCAGACGCAAAAGTACAGACAGCCTGATTTATTATATACACTAATGTTATTTCAATATTTGAATGTCTGATTTTCTGATAGTAGTAGGGAAAGAACATTGTTCTTTCCCTACTAAACAAAAATCGATAATTAAATCCTACGAGAACATTAATATCTAATTCATATTTCCACATGTAATATTTTATACAGGAGATTGTTAAAATGTCCCTGAACCAAGTGTGTTTTGATATCCTCACCCCAGTCAAGTTTCTCAGCCGTTCTGCTGAGGTATATGATGATAAAATCGCTGTTATATACGGAGAGAAACGTTATAGTTACACCGAATTCTACAAAAGAGTGAACCGTCTTGCCAGTGCATTGAAAAAAATCGGCATTCAAAAAGGGGACAAAGTGGCATTCATCTGCCCAAACACGCCGCCAATGTTAGAAGCACATTATGCAGTTCCCATGATAGGAGCTGCCTTGGTAAGCATAAATATCCGTCTCTCCGCCGGTGAAATCGCCTATATTCTTGACCATTCAGATGCTAAAGCAGCTTTTGTTGATAATGAATTTGCTGGTGTGGTTACTCCTGTTATTGCTGATATTCCTAAGGTAAAGACCTTTGTAAATATTTGTGATATCAGCAATGATAAACCTCTTAACGGTATGGAATATGAAAAATTTTTAGCAACAGGCTCTGATGCTCCAATTGTTCCTGATGTTGATGATGAGTATCAAGTTATGACTATTAACTATACAAGCGGAACAACGGGACGCCCCAAAGGGGTTATGTATCATCACAGAGGTGGATATTTGAATGCGCTTGGCGAGTTGCTTGAGTTCAATGTAAATTCAACTTCCGTATATCTCTGGACACTTCCCATGTTCCATTGCAACGGATGGTGTTTCACATGGGGAATTACCGCTGCTGGAGCTACCCATGTATGTTTAAGAAAAGTGGTTCCGGAAGAGATTTATCGCACTGTCGAACAAGAGGGGATAACACATCTTTGTGCTGCTCCTACAATTCTTATCGGAATGTCCTCATATGCCACAACCAACAATATCAGACTGAAAAAACAGCTTGAGATTATGACTGCTGGTGCACCTCCTGCCCCCACAGTAATACAGAATATGGAAAATTTAGGTGCCAATATCACTCAAGTTTATGGGCTTACAGAAGTTTATGGTCCACACAGTGTCTGCCAGTGGCAGGAAAAATGGGATAGCCTGTCTCCTGAAGAGAAGGCTAAGATCAAGGCAAAACAGGGAGTTCCCTATATTGTGGCTATGCACATGGATGTTGTAAATTCTGAGACCATGGAGCCAGTACCAAGAAATGGTGAAGTGATAGGTGAGATAGTTATGCGTGGCAACAATGTAATGCTTGGCTACTATAAAGACCCTGAAGCTACGGAAGCTGCATTCAGAGGTGGTTGGTTCCACAGCGGAGACTTGGCTGTAATGCACTCCAATAACTATGCACAGATTATGGATCGTCAGAAAGATATCATCATAAGTGGTGGAGAGAATATATCAACAGTAGAGGTGGAAAGTACCATATACCGTCATCCTGATGTAATGGAAGTTGCTGTTGTATCTATGCCAGATGACAAATGGGGCGAAGTACCAAAGGCTTTTGTTGTACCTAAACCAGGTACAAATCCAACAGCCGAGGATATTATTAACTTTTGCAAGGATAATTTGGCTCGATTTAAAGCACCAAAATTTGTTGAATTTGGCGAGCTGCCCAAAACTGCAACCGGTAAAATCCAGAAATTTAAATTAAGAGATAAAGAGTGGGAAGGAAGAAAGCGAAAAGTTAATTAAAACTATATATTAAGTAGGGATAAAGAGCTGCTCTATCCCTACTTAAAGTTATCAAAAAAATTGAACTTCAACTTTCTCAGGCAGCAGTGAATTTTGATATAGAGATAGAAAAAAATATTTAAGTGCCTTAACCTTTAACTCATCTAAATTGCACTTCAACAATTCAAAATATCTGCCCACATAGCCGTTATCCAGCCCGAGTTTTTTTGCTCCTGCTGCAATAACCTTATCAATATTATTATACCCCTCCTGACGCGATTTGTATAAGATTTCAAGAGCATCTTTAATCTCATCATAATGAGATATAACAATCTCTCTTCGTACAACCCACAGAGCAAATACAAAAGGAAGTCCAGTTGTCTCATACCAGAGATTTCCAAGATCAATACGGTATTTAAACCGCTTTTCCCATGGCTGACTCATTGCGGCATCTCCTATAATCATTGCAGCGTCAGCATCAGAGGGCACATCACTTACAGTTCTTAACTTTCCTGTGATAAAATTGGGGTTTATCCCTTTTTGTATGACAACAAGTTTTACAAGTGCTGCTGATGTAGCTGAATCCTGAGTTAATACAATGGTCTTACTATCAAGCTCCTCTATTGGATAGTTGGTCATCAAGATTACGCTCAACACCTCACCATGACAGGAAATTGAGAGATCAGGAAGAATCATCAGCTCTTTATGGTTCATGCCATAAAATGCTGAAGAGACAGGGCTTATCTCAAGTTGACTATTTTTTATCATTGAATTTAAAACTGCTGGAGGACCCTCTATCATCTCAATCCACTCTGGTTTAAGTCCATGATCCAATCCATAATAGACAGGAGATGCATTAATATAGTCAATTTTACCCATTAACAGTTTTTTTTTAGCTGTCTGCTCTTTTTCTCTGCTCATTTTGTGCTCTTATACTCAACTATTCTCATTATTATCTCTGAAATATTGTTTTCAGATGTGTTTAACGAAAAGTTTAAAGGGATATAGATAAAATAAGCCCTTTTGCCCTTTTCGATAGTTCCTGCTATTTTGCCAAAACTTAAAGCCTCAGCACTATTTACCGTTGCCATGGCAAGTATTTCAGATGGATTTATATTTGGAAATTTTTCAGCCACATACAACATCTCATCAAACATGTTTATTGACTCTGTACTTGCAAGACTATCAGTTCCAAGGGCTGGCTTAAGACCATATTTGAGAAAAAGGGGGATATCTGGCAATTTTTGGTGAAGGTTAAAGTTGCTTTTAGGGCAGAACACAGGCTTTGCTTGAGTCTTTGCAATAATCTCAATATCTTGACTATCTACATTAAGCAGGTGCACGGCAAGAGTACTATTGTCAAGAAGTCCCATATCTTGCAAATATTGAACAGGCGATCTTGAAAGGGCAAACTTACTATAAAAATTTTTATTCAATTGATTTAAATTGTTTGAAGAGCTTTTCCATAAAGAGAAGTCAATTCCTCGCTCTTTTAGAAAATCTGCCCATCTGCCTTGTCCAGTTGTTATAAACTCTGTCTCATCATTTGACTCTGCAACATGGATTGAAAATGGAAGGTTTGCCCTTTTAGTCTGCTGTTTTAAAAGTCTCAAAAGCTCTGGTGAGGTGGTGTGCGGGGCGTGTCCAGCTATTGACCTCTTTTTACGTTGAATTGAGCTGATATCTTTACCTGATATATTTTTAAAATTCTCTCCAAAACTTCCAAGATACTCCTGAAACCAGACTCCGCCGATATCTGAATCTGCAAAGATATCTTCTGTGATGCCAAGAGTAGAAATTTCACCGACAAGAGATGTGCCTGTTTCAACTGCTGTTTTTATTGCCTTTTCAGCCTCTAATCGAAGAGTATCAACTGAACACTCCTCCCGCTGTTTAATAAGCTCTCTTACCCATCCATTAAATCCGATGTTAAAGGGGATTTTTCCCTTTAGAGCAGAAAGTTCAAAATGGGTGTGAGCATTGGCAAGTGCTGGCATTAAGATTCCCGGACCGTAATCAATCACTTCTGTGCGAGTATCAGAAGCAGCAGAGGAATAAGAAGATATATTATGGTTTGAGTTATTTAGTGATATATTGCTGCGTAATCTATTGCAGGAGTTACCAGCAGAAATATCAACAATGATTCCATTTTCAACAGAGATAAATCCATTTTCAATTATCTGCCACGGGTTGATGAGCAGATGTCCTGCTCTATGAATTTTCAACATTACACTTTAGTTCCTAATACATCTCATACTTAACAAGCATTCCATCCAACCCGCCTGCTTTTAAAGCCATTTTCCATGATGCTTTAAGACCCATATTTTTTGTGTATTCAGGCTCTCCAAAATAGATAAACGCCTTTGAGCCTTTGCAGCGTTGCTTGAGAAAATCCCCTAAATTTTTATGAAACAGCTTTAAATCTTGGTCTTTTCCCATCCGTATTCCATATGGTGGATTTGCAACAATAACGCTGTTTTCAATTGACGGGATTTCGTTAAAATCGATCTGCTGTATGGTAACATTACTGCCAAAATGCAAACCCATCAGGTTTGTTTTAGCGGCACTAACAGATTCCCTTGATATGTCACTTCCTGCAATCAGATTGGGGGGAAGCTCTTTTATTTTGACATCAGCCTCTTGTTTGACCTGTTGCCAAAGTTCTGGATTATAATCAGGAAGCGTCTGAAAACCGAATTTCTCCCTGAAAATAGCAGCAGGAATATTACATTGACGCATCAGAGCCTCGCACAGCAAAGTTCCAGAGCCACACATAGGATCATAAAGAGGAACAGAGCCGTCCCACTCAGAAAACTTTATAATTGCAGCGGCTATTGTCTCCTGCATGGGAGCAGAGACTGACTCCTCCCTATAGCCACGCTTGTGCAGAGCTCCTCCTGAGGCGTCAACGCTGATATCTGCAACATCGTTTCTGATATGAAGATTAATTATAATATCAGGCTTTAATGTATCAACATTGGGACGTTTACCGGTTCTCTCCCTAAAATAGTCTGCAATAGCATCTTTCAGACGCAAGGAGGCAAACTGGGAGTGGTCAATCACGCTGTCTGACACATTGGCGACAATTGCAAATGTCATATTTTTGGATATAAGCAGCTCCCATTTAATCTTTTTTGCATTCTTGTAGAGAATATCTGTATGGTTGCATGGAAACGACTCAATAGGTGCAAGAACTCTTGATATCAGCCTTGTCATATAGTTGATTTTATAGAAAACAGCTTTGTCAGCACTAAAATATATTCCTGTATATGCTGGCTCAATATTTTTTGCACCCAACATTGCAAGCTCTTTGGCTCCTTCATCGCTTAAATTTTCTGCAATCTGTGCAAAGTATTTGGAATCTTGCTGATATTTGAATCCAGAAGCATACCGTTGATGCTCTCCTGCTCTTTTTCTTATTACCTGTTTTATATTATTTTCTGACATATTTTTCTCTGTCCATAGCTTGAAGTTTTAAAAAAATTGTATGAGTGTTTTTAGCACACTACGCTCCTACAGTTTTATATAAATACATTTATTACATTAATAAATATTGTTTTATTCTATTACAGGCAACTGAGGTGCCACCCTGTTTTTTTGCAATGTAATCAAGACTTTTTTTAATAATCTCTTTTCTATCAGGAGGATTTTTCAAGATTGTAACCATAAAATCCGCAACACAATCCCTGTTATCTGCTTTTTTAACAATATTTTGAGTAAATATCTCTTCTCCAGCCCATGCAAAGTCATCAATATATGGTCCAGTAACTGTTACAGCTCCAGAGGTTAAAGGCTCAATAAAATTGTGTCCTCCTAATGGCTTTAAACTTCCTCCTACAAATGCAACCGTTGCAAACGAATAAGCATTTTTTAATTCTCCAAATCTATCCCATAAAATTACTGTTCCTAATGCAATTGGCTTTTTTGTTTTATATATCTCATCATATATCTCAGATACAAGATGCCATTTATGATCTGTCTGCGAAAGCCTCTTTTTCCAAAAGTCGATTCTGTGTAGATGTCTTGGAAAGAGTCCTACCACCTGATTTGGAAATTTTTCAAGTATTTGGTTAATAATGGCAAAAACATCATCTTCTTCCTCTTTTCTTACAGATCCAAGAATTGAGAATGGTATATCTGCTGGCAATATCCTTATATTTGAGTCGTCAGAATTGGTAAGAATGTTATCAAACTTCATGTTTGGCATTACATCAATTATAGCACATGGAAAAATGTTTCTAAATCTTTGTGCATCTGTATCGCTGATTGCAAGAACAGTGTGAGGCTCAATTTTACTCCATAACCATCTGGTCAGCATGTAGTTTCTGTGACTTCTCTTTGACATTCTTCCGTTTATCACAACTACCTTGACACCATATTTTTTTGCAGCGAATAGAAGTGATGGCCAAAGTTCAGTCTCAAGAAGAACAACAAGAGCTGGTTTTACCTTGCAGATAATACTTTCAATTAAATCAGGTATATCAAATGGAAACCATGTTATATTGGTAGATTTAAATTTGGATATGTTGTCATGTGAGGCATAATAACTGCTAATGTCTGATGAAGATGAGGGAAGAGAAAGATTTTGAGATAGCAGAGCCAATCCTTGAGAGGTAGTTGAAGTGATTAAAATCTGTTTTTGTTTTTCAAAAGAGATGGAACGTTCAAAGTCTAAATTATTTACAAGTTGAACAGCAAGAGTCGATTCTCCTGCCGAAGCTGCCTGTATCCAGATATCAGCCTTCTTAAAGTGGTCAGATGAGGTTCTCTCTTTAATACTGTCACGTAATCTGATATCTTTTCTAAGAATAGGCAGTGCTAACCGCCACAGAAAACGGTAAAGATTCAAAAATAAAAATAGTATTGTGCTCTTTTTCATATTAAAGTATGGTCTCACATTTTTTGAATATTGACAATACTTCTGAACAGGGAATTAAATAATAACGATGCTTTTAAAGGCAAAACAAGATGGTCAAAACAGAGAGCGTTATAAATCTCTTCTAAAAATTATAGCTCAGCACTGGCAAAAACTATTTTTTGCAATGCTCTGCATGATTGTTGTAGCTGGCTCGACTGCTGCATCTGCCTATCTTGTCAAACCGATGCTTGATGATATTTTTGTCAACAAGGACAAAGCTGGTCTTCTTTTTATTCCAGTGGCAGCAATTGTGGTCTTTCTATTAAAGGGTCTTGCAACCTATGGTCAACACTACTGGATGAGCTACGTGGGAGAACAGGTTATAAAATCGTTCAGAAATGCACTTTATGAAAGAATTATTGATCTGCCGCTTGCATACTTTCATCAAGAGAAGACAGGTACACTGATGGCAAGAATCACAAATGATGTCAATATTGTTAAGGGTATGGTTTCAAGTGCTGTAACAAGCCTGTTACGTGATTTCTTTACTGTAATTGGTCTGACAGGCGTAATTTTTTACATGGACTGGAGACTTGCAGCGTGGGCATTTTTGGTTCTTCCCGTAGCTTTTTATCCAATTGTCGCTTTTGGCAGGCGTGTCCGCCGTTTCAGCACAGGATGTCAAGAGGCAATGGCTGAACTTAATGTCTTTTTGCACGAAACCTTTTCAGGTGCCAAAGTGGTAAAAATATTTACAATGGAAGATTATGAAAAGCAGAGGTTCAGAGATAAAACTGAAAAGCTATTTAGACTTGAGATTAAATCTGTAGTTGCAAAATCTCTCTCGTCTCCTGTAATGGAGTTTTTAGGAGGAGTTGGCATTGCATTTATAATCTGGTTTGGAGGTTCAAGAGTTATCAGCGGAGCTTCAACTACTGGAACTTTTTTCTCTTTTCTCACTGCTGTAATGATGCTCTATGATCCTGTCAAAAAACTGACCAACCTTAATAACACCATTCAAGAGGGTCTTGCTGCTGTAACTCGTATTTATGATGTTATTGAACAAAAAAGCGAAATTGGAACAGATGAAGATAGAGGCTCTTTTGATTTAATAGCTCTTGAGCCAGCCAACATGGAGATAAGATTTAACAAGGTCTTTTTTAAATATAGAGATGAGAAAAATATTGATAATTATGATAAAAACAGCGAGTGGATCTTAAATGATATTAATCTGAATGTAAAGCAGGGGGAAGTTGTTGCTCTTGTCGGCATGAGCGGAGGAGGCAAAACTTCTCTTGTTAATCTGATTCCAAGATTTTACGATGTTATAGACGGTAAAATAACTATTGGAGATAAAGATATAAGAGAGATTCCATTGCCGCTTCTTAGAAGCAGAATCTCTATTGTTACTCAAGAGCCGATTCTGTTCAACGAAAGCGTCAGAGCCAATATCCGCTACGGAAGAGTTGATGCCTCTGATTTTGAGGTCGAAGAGGCTGCAAAATCAGCTTATGCCCACGATTTTATAACAGGTTTTCCGCAAGGTTATGATACAGTAATAGGAGAGCTTGGCAGCCGCCTGTCTGGAGGTGAACGGCAGAGAATCTGTATTGCAAGGGCATTGATAAAAGATTCTCCGATTTTGATTCTTGATGAGGCAACATCAGCTCTTGATATTGAGGCTGAACAGATAGTTCAAAAAGCCCTTGCCAACCTTATGAAAGGAAGAACTACATTTGTCATTGCACACAGATTATCTACAATAGCACATGCAGATAAAATAGTAGTTATTAGTAATGGTAAGATAGTTGAAGTTGGAAACCATGAGGAGCTTATGGCAAAAGGTACAGAGTATTTTAAGATGCAGGCTCAAGTTATTAAACACGCAGCAAATTAAATAACAGACAACTTAAATATTTTGATAGATACAATCAATTATGATTAATAATTATAATTTTTTATAGGAGAATGATCATGACAATTTCCCAACAACTTCTTGATATTTTAGTATGCCCCAAATGCAAAGGGGAGATTCATTTAACTGAAAACAAAGATGGACTTGTGTGCGAAACCTGCTCTCTTGTGTATGAAATACGAGACGATATACCAATAATGTTGATTGAAGAGGCAAAATCTTTACAAAAGTAAATACCTAATCCTACGAACCAGATAGAAAACAAGATATTTAAGAGGTAAAATTTTTAGAAAAAATGAGTATTCCAAAAAATCCAGACCCTGCAAAATTAGTTATCAGCCTTTTTATGAACAGCAAGGATATATTTGAATCTGCTTTCGTTGAGCTTAAAAGGCTTTTTGGTGAGGTAGATATGGTAAGTAGTTGGTTTAATTTTGATTATACTGACTATTATTACGCTGAAATGGGTTCTCCTCTGTTTCGTAAGGTTGTTGCATTTAAAGAGCTTATCGATCAAAGCGACTTGGCACAGATAAAGGAGAATACCAATCTGTTGGAAAAAAAATGGACAGCCGATAATACAATAGATAAAGTCCGTAATAAAGCAGACGAACCTATAAAAGATGATTCAACAGCGTTAAATTTAAACAGATCATTAAATATTGACCCTGGTTATCTTCTTTTATCAAGATTTATCCTTGCAACTGGTAAAGATTACTCTCACAGAATATATATTGGAAGAGGCATTTACGCTGATCTCACCTTAATTTATAAAAAAGGAGGCTTTAAATCTCTTGAGTGGACGTATCCTGATTATGCGTCAAAAGAGATGTGCGATTTTCTTGAACAGGTGAGAGCTAAATATGCCAATGATTTAAAACAGTCAAGGTAGGTTTCAATTATATAACACATAATCACCATGGTTATAGAGATAACGAAACTGTAGAGACGCACAGCCGTGTCTCTACTTTCACATAAAAAGTATATGGAAAGAGACTTATAGAATGATAAAAAGCATGACTGCCTATGCAGAGGCATCACATAGCGAGAACTGCATCAGATGCGATGTAGAAATACGTTCATACAACAGCCGACATTTGGATATAGCCCTCTATCTGCCAAGATCTTTCAGCAGATATGAGGATGGAATTAAAAAACTTATTTCTTCAAAGTTATCTCGTGGCAGGATTGAGATTCGGATTGGAATCGAAGATCAATCTGATGAAGCTGTACAGTTTCAGGTTGATATACCAAGAGCACAGGCATATTACAGAGCACTTGTAGAGTTAAAAGAGAGATTAGATAAAGTTTCCCTTGATTCAGGCTTTTCTATTAAGTCAGATATCTCCATAGAGCAGATACTTGAGGGCAAGGATATGATTAAATCTGCTGAAAAGCGACAAGATGACGATCTTCTTATTTGGGAAACAATTTCAAAAGCAGTAGATAGTGCTCTGGACAGCCTTGAAGCCATGCGTGGAAACGAAGGAGATAATCTTGCCAAAGACCTTATGGAGCGAATCAACTATATTGAAGACTCTTTGCTTAAAATTGAATCAGAAGCAGCTTCAATGCCTCAGATATATAGAGATAGATTGATAGAGCGGGTTGCAGCACTAATAGAGACAGATAATAGTGCTAAGCAATCTGTTACAAACATTGACCATATTATCGATCCTGTAAGGCTTACTCAAGAGGTGGCTATTTTAGCAGACAAGAGCGATATCTCAGAGGAGATTGTAAGGGTTAAAAGCCATATAAGTCTGTTCCGCAATATTATAAATTCTCCTGAACCAGGAGGCAGAAAGCTCAATTTCCTGCTTCAAGAGTTTAACAGAGAGTTTAATACAATGGGTTCTAAATCGGGCAGAGCAGAACTGTCACATATAATTGTAGATTTAAAATCTGAACTTGAAAAAATAAGAGAGCAGATTCAAAATATTGAATAAAAGCTGATATTTGAATTAAAATAACTCTAATAGGAGTCAAATAAACAGATGACTTTCAGAAAACAGGTAAAATTACTTATGGAACAAGAGCTGCTTAATATCGGTTTCGGCAATACTGTGGTTGCAGATAAGGTTGTGACCATATTGACCCCTAACACATCACCCATGAAACGCCTCAAAGATGATGCCAAAGAGGATAGACGTCTGATTGATGCCACACATGGAAGAAAAACACGCTCAATAATCATAACAGAAAGCAACCACGTTATCCTTTCAGCTATTCAGGCAGAGACAATTTCTCAACGATTTATAGCACTTAAAAAAGATGAAGAAGAAGAGAGCGTTTAAGGATTTTAAATTATGATTCAACAACAGACTATAAAACAGAACTCAAGAGGTAAAATTTTTGTTGTATCTGCTCCATCAGGTGCGGGTAAAAGTACACTTTGCACAAAAATAATCGCCCGATTTCCTGATCTTGCATATTCGGTTTCACACACAACCAGACTGCCAAGAGATGGTGAAAAAGATGGAGTTGACTATTTTTTCATCACAGTTGAGGAGTTTAAAGATAGGATTAAAAAAAAACTTTGGGCAGAATGGGCAGAGGTTCACGGCAATTTTTACGGAACATCTTTAAAGTTTATAGAGGATAAGATAGCTCAAGGTAAACATCTTCTGCTTGATATTGACGTGCAAGGGGCAAAGCAGTTTAAACGCTCATTTCCTGAAGCAGTAACAATTTTTATCATGCCCCCGTCAATTGTGACTCTTGAACAGAGGCTTAAAAAAAGAGCTACTGATTCTGATGAGGTGATTACGAAACGCATTGCCAATGCTCAAGGTGAAATAGCACAGAGTTCATTTTATGATCATATTGTTGTCAATGATGATCTTGAGCGTGCTTCAAGTCAGATGTTAAACATTATCAACTCTGAAATTGCAGACAAATAAAAATAATAGGTATTTAAAGTAGGTATTTAAGATGACACCTGATGATAAAAAAAATCTTCTATCAATTATGTCCCGTTTTTTGGTGTGGAGTATGCTCTTTGGGGTTTTATATATTCTCAGATCATTTTTTCTGCTTATCTTTCTGACGTTTGTATTTGCCTATATTCAAGTCAGCATTGTAAGTTATGTTGAAAAATGGAGATGGTTGGCTAATAGAAAGCTGCGGGTTGTGCTGACAGGCGTTGCCCTGCTGTGCTTTTTAACATCTGTAATGCTCTTTCTTATTCCAAGCGTAAAAAAGCAGACAGAGGTTTTTATAAGCCAGTTTGGTACCTATATAAATCGTGTAGATCAGGAAATTCTACGATTAAGCCACAAATATCCATCTATAAACAGGTTGATTATTCAGTTGGAACTTATCAGTGTTAATGACAATTCAATTACCAATGGTTCTGAAGATACGACAACGACAAACCCTGTAAAATCTTCCCATTCAGATTCACAAAAAAAATTAAAACTTGAAACAGTCCAACCCGAACAATCAAATAGAGAAAATGGTGACAAGATTGAGATGCCTATCTATTCACCTGTAACGACTCTTTTTCAAAAGGTGATTGGTATTGATAAAGAGACCACTGGAATTGGCAGTTTAAACCAGATACTTGAGAATTTTCGTAATATTAGCGGTAAGATTGCATCTGTAGGTTCTGCTTTTCTTCTTTCTTTGCTCTTTTCTTTTCTGATAGTGTTTGATTTGCCAAATCTTACAAGACTTGTTACTGATTTAGAAAATACAAAGCTAAAATTCTTTTATAAAGAGGTGGCAGATAACATCAAAAATTTTGCTCAAGTTCTTGGTAAGGCTTTAGAAGCACAGCTCTCTATTGCAATTATTAACAGTATATTAACAGCTTTTGGTCTCTATATTCTTGGAATTGGCAAATATATCGCTTTTTTGTCAGTGATTGTTTTCTTTTGCAGCTTTATTCCTATTGTGGGGGTATTTATCAGCTCTGTGCCAATCTGTCTTATAGCACTTCAAAAATCTGGTCTTAACACCATGATTTTAGCAATTATTTTGATTGTGATCATACATCTAATTGAGGGCTACATTCTCAACCCTCGAATTTACGGCTCATACATGCGTATAAATCCTGTTCTTGTGCTGATTATTCTTACCATTGGCGGCAAACTTTTTCATATATGGGGGCTTATGCTTGGTGTTCCTGTATGCACCTATATTTTTGCTCATGCCATAAGAACAAAAAATGCAACAACAGCGGTGGATAAAATATGCTCTTAAATAAAAAATATAAAATCACTGCCCAAGAGTATCTAATTGCAGAAAAACTCTCTGAATCTAAAAATGAGTATTTCAACGGAGAGATATTTGCAATGGCAGGTGCAAGCATGGAGCATAATCAGATATCAAGCAATATTGTAAGAGTTTTAGGAAACCAACTGGTGGAATCTCCATGCACTGTGCTTGCAAATGACATGAAGGTAAAAATAGAGGCAATTGAGAAATATACTTATCCTGATATTGTTGTGGTGTGCGGGAATGGAGAATTTGATCAAGATAAAGAAAATAATGATGACACAGCTATTAAAGATGAATATAACAGAGAAAATGATATTTTAATAAACCCGATTGTAATCATGGAGATACTTTCTGCCTCTACAGAAGGTTATGACAGAGGGGATAAGTTTTCCCACTACCAATTTATTGATTCGTTTATTGAATATATCCTTATCTCCCAATATGTTTGCAGAGTTGAAAAATTTATACGCCAAAAAGATAAAACATGGATATATTCAACTTATTCCAATCTTGAAGATGCGGTTAAAATTGAGTCAATCAACTGTCAGCTTCCTGTCGCAGAGATATATAGAAAAGTTAATCTAAGACCATTTGTGTTAAGGCAGGTCAAAAATATTTAACATGACATATCAAACTGAAATTTTATGCGGTATCCACTCCGTTTTAGAGGCGATTAAAGCAAAAAGAAGAACTTTTGAAAAGATATACATATCAAAAGATCGCACCCTTTCAAGGTTAAATGAGATTATTGATCTTGCAGGGTCAAACAAGAGCAATTCAGGTAGTAATAATCAATTAGGAAAAACAGATATTGTAGGAAAAATAGAAATTGAATTTGCAGCTCCTGCCTATCTTGATAAGATGAGCAACGGAGTAAAACATCAAGGTGTTACTGCAAAAGTTTCTCCATTTCCTATAAAAAAAGCAGAAGATGAGCTTAAAAATTGGGATAATGCAGATTACATTAATAATCTATCATCTTCTGAAAATGAGAATACGGCTGATAAAAAAATATCTAATTCATCTAATAAAGAGATAAAAAAAGAGATAAAAGCTGAAAATAGAAATAAATTTATTGTGGTGCTTGAAGGCATTGAAGATACCCACAATCTTGGTGCAATAATTAGAACAGCAGTATGTGCAGGAGTTGACCATATCGTAATACCAAAAGACAGGGCAGTTCAGCCTTCGCCTGCGGTATCGCGGGTATCTGCTGGTGCTATGGAACATGCTGATATTCATGTTGTTACCAATACAGCCGCTTATCTTAAAAATCTGAAAAAAAAAGGTTTTTGGGTTGCTGGTTTAGATGCTGACGGAGATACATCTCTCTTTAATGCTGATCTTACCAATAACATTGCACTTATTGTAGGAGGCGAACATCAGGGAATACGACCGCTTGTGAAAAAAGAGTGTGATTTTCTTCTATCTCTCCCGCTTGCCAAAGTAATTACATCTAAAACACCTTCAGAAAAAATACTATCCACTTCTAACTCAAAAGCAATAATTACAACTACAGAAGGTATAACATCCCTCAATGCCTCGGTTGCCTGTGGAATTGCCATGTATGAAGTTGTTAGGCAGAGAAACTCGGAAATTGTAGGCAACAACTCTTAATATAATCTAAAGCAGATACTCTGATACGCACCTAAATCCTACTATATTTGATGTATATTGAGCTTTAAAGAGCGAGCGTGAACTAATAGTTATATTGTCCCGTGCAGTCCAGCCGCAACCTTTGGCAACATGAAATCTATTTTTATCATTAGAACGACTATTTGAAGAAAGATTATTATTTTGAGACAACATGCTCTGCTTATTATTTTCTAAAAAAGGGTTGCTAATAATATCAGATGTCCACTCCATAGCATTTCCAAGCATATCAGTGATATTGAAAATATTGCTTTTATGTTCGTATTTATCCACAGGCGTTGTGTCAGAAATAGAACTTTTTTCAATATTACAGCTATTATCTTGCCACTCATTACCCCATGGATATTTGAAAGCCATGTCTGTTCTTGCTGTTGCTTCCCACTCAGATTCGGTTGGCAATCTTCTACCTATCCATGAGGCAAATGCCCATGCATCATCAACACTCACCTGAACAACTGGATGGTTTCTTTTGTTGTGCAGAGAGCTTCCTGGTCCTTCTGGCTGATACCAGCAAGCACCTTTTACATCAGCATTTTGAATTCCCTGTCTCCATGCAGAATTTTTTGTATCTTTTCTAAAACGTCCATAAAAAACTGTTCCATATCTTTTTTTTTCTGCGGTTGTCACATATCCTGTCTCTTGAATAAAAATCTCAAAAAGAGAATTAGTTACAGGATATTTTGCAATATATAGTTTTTGCATCTCAATCTGTTGCAGTTCAAGTCTGTTTTTTGTCTTGCTGATGCTTCCTACTGTATAAATACCGGCAGGAATCACTACATATATATTATATTTTTTATCAGCATCAGCAAGCAGGTTATCAAACTGGCGTGCAAGCTCTTTATTCTTCTGAAACTCTTTAAAATCTTCAAGTTCATTGTCGTCCATTAAAATTTCTTGACTGTCGTCAATATCAACCTCTTCAAACATATCATCTTCATCTGTTATCTCCTGGACATCCTCAAATATCTCTTCATCATCATCAAGCTCCTCAATATCTTCAACATCTTCGATTTCTTCATCATCAGCATCGATTACTTCAACGTCTTCATCAAGCTCCTCAATATCTTCAACATCTTCGATTTCTTCATTATCAGCATCAATTACTTCAACGTCTTCATCAAGCTCCTCAATATCTTCAACATCCTCAATCTCTTCCACTTCCTCAACAACATCATCTTTACTTATTTCTTCAATAATTTCGTCACCATCCTGAACTTGTTCCTCTAATACAGAATCAGAAATTGACAGAAGCCTGTTTTTTATCTGCTCAAGTGTATCTGAAAATTTTGTATTCTCAGCTCCAGCTTCAATCTCAATTTTAGAGATCATCTCAGTAATGCTCTTTAAAACATCTGTGATCTGATTCAGGTCTAAATTTGCGTTTCTTGCGACCTCAGAAAAAGAGTTGAGCAAGCTGTTTTTAGCATCTTCGGTCATATCAAAAATATTTTCTGAAGTGATGGTGAGTTTATCTGGATTTTCAGTTTCAGGCGACAGATTTGCAAGGTCACTGTTGATTGAAGATATTATGCTGTAAAAATTTCGTTTTTTGGATTTGATCTTTGAAACATCATCTCCTATATCCCAGATAATTTTTATCAACTCATCTGTATTAATAGATTTCAATTGAGATACTGCATCATCAGATGAATAATATTCCCGTATTGCAAGGACAGCTCTCTTTTTTACAGAACTATCTTTATAATTAAGACTTGCAATAGCCTTATCAACTCCTTTTAAACTAATAGACCCGTTAGCCACTGCATCAATCTCCCTGATATCTTGATTTATTTTACTGTTATTATGTTGTGATTTTTATGGAAGAAATGACGATATTATATCAGCTTTTTTATCTGTATGATTGAAAAAAAAAAAAAATGGTGTTACCGTCATTTGCATGTTTAAAATTATTACAATAATATAGCCAACTGGCAATAAAACAGAGCCAAAGACGCAGATATGAAGATTACCAGTGCCGAGACCATTCAATCCAGTGAAAAAGAGTTGATAGATTTCATAAATGCCGAGCTTGACTGGGGTGCAATAGAGGAGATGATTCTTGAGAAGCATAAACTTCAGCTTCAAGATGAGGTAGTTTATAAGCATGGAGATATTATTGTACAGGATAACCAAATTGCATATCAACTTGACTTTGATATAAAAGTTTCTCTTTCCCTTATATTTAACAGGCAGGGTGATTGTATAGATATAAAGACTCCAGACGGCAGAGATTTAGCGGAACATAATTTATCAGAAGAATTAGAAGAGGATAAGGACGCTGACTATAAGAACAAGAAGTATCCAGAAGAGTCCAAGAATAATTCAGAGCTGCAGAATAACTGGTCAAAGATGGCATCAAATATAGCTGAAATGATACATGAAATTAATCAGGATACCTGAATATGAATAAAATTATACTATCAGATAAAGAAGAGATGGATCCGGCGTTAATCAGATTGCAATTTGATGAAATCCTTGTCAGAGAGGTTACATCACTTATAGAGATCGATTCTGATATTGCCATGCTTACTTATAATCTTTCTACTATCTCAACTATTATTATTGCTGTCGAGCGTGAGAGAGAGATCAGGATTACCCCGAATGTGCCTTCTGAAAGATTTACTTTTGACTCATTGGTTAATGAGCTTGTGGATCTTGGGCTTTACAAAGACGATGATATGTTAAAATCTGTTAGGTCCGTTTTAGAACAGGGCTATCTTAGCCAAAATTCTAAAGGTGAGCTTAAAGCAGAAGCATCAGCTTATACTATCGTAGGATTTCTTGATAAAATGTTTCCTGGTATGCAGGGAATACAGTTGATTGCGTTTGTAATGCAGATGATAGACGAGGTGTTGACAGAACGTAAAACACTTGAATATGCCATGAATAGTTTTGCCATGACCTTAAAAAACAGCGGAGTTGCAGTTACAAGAGAGAAGGCAGAAAAAAAAGCCCAAGAACTTGCTCTTGATAACTCTGCAAGCAGTAAGATGCGGGAAGTGGCTTTAAAACTTAAAGAGGCAAATATTAAACGTCTTGCCCAACAGAGGTTTAAACAGAAACTTGCTCTCAACAAAGCAGGTGGCAAACCATCTTTTCATTTTGATGGAGGCAGCCAGTTAGACAAAGTAAAAATAACATCTGTTTTTGAGCAGGGACCTTCTGAGGAGGAGATTGAAGCTGAAAAAAAGACAAAAGAGGAGGCACAAAAGAGAGAACGAGAGGAGGCTGAAAGGCAATACCAAGAAGCTATTTTAAAAGCTGCACAAATTGAAGAGCAGAAGAGACGGCTAAAAGAGGCAGAAGAAGCCTCTGTAAGGGAGCTTGAAAGAAAAGCAGCAGAGCTTGCAGCCAAAGAGCAGGCATTAAGAGATGCTGAAATAGCCGCATTAAAACTTGAGCAGCAGCAGGCTGAACTTAGGGCAAAAGAGGCTCAGATGGCTGCCCGTGAAGCTGAACTAAAACTCAGGGAAGAGCAGTTGAAGAGTGCTGCAATAAGGGAAGAACAGTTAAAAGCCAATGCTCAAAAAGAGGCAGAAAACAAAAATATTGCAGATAAGCAGGATAAAGTTGCAGAGACAAAAAACATATCTGACGATGATATAGAGTCCAGAATCAGCGGAATTTCTGACGATATAGAGTCAAGAATTGCTGCTTTTGAAGCAGAATTGACCATACCTTGTCCTCTTTGCAAAAACGGCATTATTAAAAAAGAGAAAACAGAAACGGGCAAAGACTATTTTATCTGTTCTGATAAGAGCTGCCGTTTTGTAAGCTGGTCACAGCCCTATCCTTTTCAATGTCCTTTGTGCAAAAACTCCTTTCTTGTAGAGTTTCAAAATCCTGATGGTACAAAGGGTCTTAAATGTCCAAGAGCATCTTGCTCATTTTCTCAGAATCATCTTGGTGATCCTGCAATTGCATATAATCCCCCTCCACAAGCTGTAATTGCCCCACCGCAGCAGCATCAAACTGGTTATCCACAGCAATCAGCTCCTACTGATTACCCACAACCACAACAAGGTTATCCTACTTATCCCTCTGGTTATCCACAGCAACCACAAGGTAATGGTTACGCACAACCACAAGGACAACCACAACCTGCCCAAATTACAGGTTCTGAGCCACCTAAAAAGAAGCGTCTTGTAAGACGTATCAAAAAATAAAGTTGCTCTTGCTGATTCTTGTGGTTCTATAGAGTAGTTGATTTCCACAAGAATCAGCTTAAATAAGCTACAAAAATTAAGAACGTTAAGGAGACGTGAGTGAAATGGCAATTTGCCGATAAACGGCTTGAAAAAATATATGACAAAGTTGAAAAAAGAACCCGTCTTTCAAAAGAGGACGGGCTTCTTCTTTTTGAAACCCTTGATCTTAATGGTGTTGGTATGCTTGCAGACCGAGTAAGGCAGCGTCTGCATGGCAAAAAAGCATTTTACATATATAATCAACATATCAACTACACTAATATATGCAAAAATCGCTGTCTATTCTGTGCTTATGCTGTAGATAAAGATGATTCAACTGCATATTCATGGGATATCAAAGAGATTGAAAAGCGGATCATGGAGAGGATTGATGAGCCTGTAAACGAACTTCATATTGTTGGCGGCTTAAATCCTGATCTTCCATTCTCATATTTTACTGATCTGCTCAAAACCGTAAAAAGATTACGACCCAACGCAAAGATAAAGGCTTTTACCTGTGTTGAGATAGATTATCTTTCAAATCTATCAGGGTTATCGATTAATGAAACCATAGCTGTCTTAAAAGAGGCTGGGCTTGATATGATGCCTGGAGGTGGTGCAGAGGTTATGAACGAACGGGTCAGAAAGCGGCTATTTCCCCGAAAGATGGGCAAAGATAGATGGCTTGAAATAATGGAGGCTGTTCATCGTGCGGGCTTACCATCCAATGCCACCATTTTGTATGGTCATATTGAGACAATTGAAGAACGAGTAGATCATCTTATCGCACTCAGAGAACTTCAGGATAAAACCTGTGGAGTAGAAACCAATAAAGAAGGCGGAGTTGGTAGAAACAGCGAATCTCACAAAATAGGAGGATTTTCTGCTTTTATTCCACTGGCGTTTCATTCAACCAACACAAAGCTCTCCCATATCCCCCCCACAACTGCTGTAGATGATCTGAAAATGGTGGCAATATCACGCCTGATGCTGGATAATTTTCCTCATATAAAGGCTTACTGGGTCATGATTGGAGAAAAACTTGCACAGGTTGCGTTAAACTATGGTGCAGATGATTTAGATGGCACTATCATTGAAGAGAGGATAACCCATACTGCTGGAGCAAAATCTGCCAAAGGTCTTACTCGTCAACTTATGGAAGATATAATAATAAGTGCTGGTTTTATTCCAGTTGAGAGAGATTCGTTTTATGGAGAGATTCATGCAAAACATTTATGACGTTAAAACAGATCAGATAGAGGTTGTTAATCCAGAGAATAGGGGGATATTTGCTCCTGTTAAAGTTTATGAACAAGATATTGATACGATTATTGAAAAAATTTTAAGCGGAAAACGTATCTCAATCGAAGATGGTCTGATTCTTTATCATCAAGCCCCTTTGTTGACTTTAGCAAATCTTGCTGACCATAGGCGTTTTCAGCTTCATCCAGAAAGAGTCATAACTTTTGTGGTTGATCGCAATATAAACTACACAAATATCTGTATGTCAGGTTGTCTATTTTGTGCATTTTATAAGATACCGTCAGCAAATGATGGTAAAGAAAGTAATGGACAAGGTGGATATGTTATCTCAAAAGAGAGCCTTCGCGAAAAGATTGAGGAGACAATTGACCTGGGTGGAACTCAAATTCTGCTTCAAGGTGGTATGAATCCAGCTCTTGATCTTGATTATTACATCGATCTTTTGAAGTATATCAAAAATAATTTCAATATTCATGTTCATGGATTCTCTCCTCCAGAAATATGGTGGCTTGCTCAAAAATCATCATTGAGACAGACATCAAAATTAAGAGAGGATTCATCATCACCCACTGCATCTTCATCTACAAAATCTCTCTCAGTTAAACATTTAATTACTATCTTAAAAGATGCTGGACTTGATTCCATACCAGGCGGTGGTGCAGAAATTTTATGTGATGAGATAAGGCAAAAAGTCTCTCCAAATAAATGCACAACCAACCAGTGGCTTGAAGTGATGGAAAGTGCCCATGAATTAGGGCTTAAATCAAGTGCTACAATGATGTTTGGACACATTGAATCTCCTGTTCATATATTTAAGCATCTTGATAGACTCCGCTCTCTTCAAGATAGAACAGGTGGATTTACAGCATTTATACCATGGACATTTCAGCCTGATAACACAAATCTTGGCAAATCAACAAGTTACAAGTTATCAGATACTAAACATAGTATTTTGTTTAAAAAGAATACCAATAATCATACCGAACAGCATCGTAAAATTAGAAAAACCAGTGCAGTGGAATATTTGAGAGTGCTTGCGTTAAGTCGGCTTTTTTTGGATAATTTTGATAATATCCAAGCATCATGGGTAACTCAAGGTGATAAAATTGCTCAAACAGCCCTGTTTTATGGTGCAAATGATATGGGCAGCACCATGATTGAAGAGAATGTTGTAGCTTCTGCAGGAGTCGATTTTATGCTTCCCGAAAAAGAGCTTCGCAGGCTTATTGAAGATGCTGGATTTGTACCAAAACAGAGAGACTGTTTTTATAATTTAATAAGGTAGAATTTGGAATCTATAAAAGTAGAAATAGTTACGATATATTTCAGAATAATTTTTATATCAAAATAATCAATAAGGTATAAATATGACTCCAGAAAATCAAAATATTGAACTTCTCGCGGGACAAAGGCTCATGGTAGGATTTGAAGGAACAGAGCTGAATAATGAGCTTAAAACTCTTATTAGAGATATTAAGGTGGGCGGCATTATTCTTTTTGCCATAAATATTCAATCAGCCGCACAAGTAAAGGCTCTGTGTAAATCTGCCCAAGAGTATGCAAAATCATGTAATCTTCCGCCACTTGTTATTGCTGTTGATCAGGAGGGGGGAGATGTTGCAAGGCTCAAAAAACCAGATTTTACAGAATTTCCAGGAAACCCTCACATTACAGATATTGATAGTGCAAAAATATTTGGATCTATCGTGGCAAATGAGCTGAAATCTGTCCATATCAACATGAATTTCGCACCCGTGATGGATTCTATCCCTAAACTAAATACAATGCCTGCTAATTTCAAAAGCGTTATGCTCAACCGTGTATTTCCTGGCAACCCTGAAAATGTTGCAACACTTGGCTCTCATGTCATAGATGCCCTTCAAAAAAACGGTATAATGGCTGTTGCCAAACATTTTCCAGGCATTGGAAGAACAACAAGGGATTCACACCTTGAATTACCTGTTCTAAAGACAGAGGAGGCAGATCAAAATTTGATGGAAAAATCTGATTTTATTCCATTTAAAGCTGCAATAAAATCAAATGTTGCGGGAATCATGCTCTCACACATTTTATACACATCAATGGATAACGAGTGGCCAGCCAGCCTCTCCTACAATATTGCAAAAAGAGTACTTCGTGATCAGATGGGATATCAGGGGGTTGTAATGACTGATGATTTGGACATGAAGGCTATAAAATATGATATAAAGACCAGTATAAGACAAATTTTAAATGCAGATATAGATATCGCTATGATTTGCCATAAAAGTTCTGCCATTGAGACAGCATTTAATGAGATTGTAAAGCTAATTACAACTTATGAGGAATTTTACCGAAAGGCTCTTAACTCATCACTGAGAATTGACTTACTCAAGAAAACATATCTTGTTTAGATTCTTATGCGGGAAAAGACATCATCCTCAAGATAGCATAAATTTTCATCTTTAATCATTTGATAGCCTCTTGCAGCGATCATTGCAGCATTATCACCGCAAAGAGAAATAGGCGGAAGATGGAGTTTTAAATCTTTGATTCTGTTTGGTGCTCCAGATTTACCTGATGATGATCCGCCAAAATCTGATGAATGGATATATGAGAGAAGTTTTCTTTTTAAAGCAGAATTTGCAGCAACACCACCAGCTACAGCAATATGTTTGACACCTTTATTTAATGCAGCATTGATAAGTTTCTGAGCAAGCACATCTATTACAGACTCCTGAAATGCTGCGGCAATGTCAGCAGCAATATTTTTATTACAACCACATCCACTCCTCAGACTATCATTTCCTGCAACATCACTGAGCCTTGAACCTCCATGCTCATGGATATAACGTGCAACCGCAGATTTAATTCCGCTAAAGCTAAAATCAAAACTATCTTTTTCAAGGTAAGATTTGGGAAAGGTAATTACAGAAGTATCTCCTTGCAGAGCTAATCGTTCAATTACAGCACCACCCGGATAACCAAGTCCTAACATCTTGGCAACTTTATCAAACGCCTCACCAGCAGCATCATCACGAGTTTGTCCCATCAGCTCAAATTTATTATACGATGTGACATAATAGATATTTGTATGACCTCCTGAAGCTAACAGAATAACAAAGGGAAATTCTGGGGGGACATCTGAAAGCAGCACAGAATAGATATGACCTTCAAGGTGATTGACACCGGTTAAAGGGATACCTCTTGACCATGCAAATGATTTGGCAAATGAGAATCCTACTAATAGAGCACCTATTAATCCTGGACCTCTTGTAGCTGCGACACCATCAATCTTATTAATTGTGATATCGGCTGATTTAATGGCATCACTTACAACAGGGATAATGGATTCAATGTGCATTCTTGATGCAAGTTCAGGAACAACACCGCCGTATTTGTGGTGAACATCTACCTGTGACGAGACCACAGAAGAGAGGATAAATTTTCCATCCTCAACAACTGCGGCTGCTGTTTCATCACATGAAGATTCAATGCCAAGTATAATCATTAATGCCAAATAAGCTGTTACAGGGAGTAGTTTGATTTGATTGAAAATATTTTGGGAATTGCGGTCAGATGGTGGTCATATCAGGTAATTCAAGAAAATTAATGACTGTTTCACCTTATACCCATTCTACCTGACTTTCTGACTCTGTTCTGGATGCAATCTCTCCAATAATGTATGCTTTCTCTTCCATTGCATTGAGTCTGTCCATAAAATCCTGGGCTGAATTTTCAGGAACAACAGCAATCATGCCAATACCATTATTAAATGTTCGGTGCATCTCATGATCTTCAACATCACCTGCATCTTGGAGAAATTTAAAAATTGGGGGTATTTCCCAGCTCCCTTTATTTATAAGAACCTTGCAGGCATCGGGTATAACCCGAATTATATTCTCATTAATACCACCGCCGGTAATGTGTGCAAGACCGTGAACAGGCAGATCACGGATAAGCCCAAGCACAGTCTGGACATAAATTCTGGTTGGAGAGAGAAGCTCTTCGCCAAGAGTCTTGCCAAGCTCAGGAATGTGGGTCTCAACAGTGTAACCGCATTTGTCAAAACATATCTTACGTACAAGAGAAAAACCATTGCTATGAACACCGCTTGATGCAAGACCAATCAGCTTATGACCGTTTCTAATCTCTGAGCCATCTATGATTTTAGAGTTATCTACAATACCGACAGTAAAACCAGCCATGTCATATTCGCCTTCATGGTATATCCCTGGCATCTCGGCAGTCTCTCCACCAATCAGGGCACATTGTGATTCGCAGCACCCCTGTACAACCCCTTCAATAATCTGCCCTGCGACTTCGTTATTTAATTTACCCATAGCAAGATAATCAAGAAAAAAGAGCGGCTTTGCACCTTGGACTATAATATCATTTACGCACATCGCAACTAAATCAATACCAATAGTATTATGCTTATCCATTGCAAAGGCTATTTTGAGCTTTGTCCCCACGCCATCTGTGGAGCTGACCAGCACGGGATGGGCATAGTGGGAAAGATTCAACGAAAAAAGACCGCCAAATCCACCGATTTCACCCATAACGCCTGATCTTGGTGTTGTTTTGGCAAGCTGTTTGATGACATGAACAAGATCATTTGCTTTACTTATATCCACACCAGCATCAGCATAAGTCAACGATTTACCCATTGAAAACTCCTAATTATTACAGACATAAGTTTAAAATTTAAGTGAAAAACAGTAAACTTATTAAGCCAAAATGTCAAAACCTTTTTGACATCACCCCTTTGATATTGTATTTAAACCACATTTTGAATTACTTATTGGCATTATTCAGGCAATCAGGGGATTTTTTAAAATGAGAAAGATCAATATAGCTATTTTAGGATGCGGGATTGTGGGAACAGGGGTAGCAAAACTCCTCATGGACAAGCAGAAAGTGCTTGAATCAAAAATTGGGGCATCTTTAAATCTGAAGTATGTTGCAGACCTTGATACCCAGACTGACAGAGGCATTAAGTTTAGAGAGGGTGTCTTTATTTCAGATGCCGCAAAAGCAATAGACGACCCTGAGATTGACATTGTTGTTGAGCTTATTGGAGGAAAAAACGTTGCAAAAGATTTTATCCTCAGAGCACTGAAAAACGGCAAACATGTAGTAACAGCAAACAAGGCTCTTATTGCAGAATATGGAAATACCATTGTCAGAACAGCAGCAACCAATAGTGTCGATTTTGCCTTTGAAGCAAGTGTTGGTGGTTGTATGCCAGTGATCAAGACAATCAGAGAATCTCTTGTGGCAAACCGCATTAACTCAATTACAGGAATTCTCAATGGAACATGCAACTACATTCTCACTAAAATCTCACAAGAGGGATGTCCGTTTGATGTTGCCCTGAAAGAGGCTCAGGCAAAGGGTTATGCTGAGGCAGACCCATTTCTTGATATTGAGGGGCATGACTCTGCTCATAAACTTTCGATAGTTACAGCACTTGCTTATGGTATGGAGATTAACATCAAGGATATCCATGTTGAGGGGATAAGCAGAATCACACCTATGGATATCGAATTTGCAAGAGAGTTTGGATATACCATCAAGCTGCTTGCCATCAGCAAGAACAATACAGACAAAGTGGAAGCAAGAGTGCATCCTACCATGATACCAACAACTCATCCACTTGCACATGTTCATGGCTCAATGAATGCTGTTACTATCAACGCTGACGCTACAGGAGAGACCATGCTCTATGGAGCTGGTGCTGGCATGATGCCAACTGCAAGTGCTGTTTTAAGCGATATTACAGATATTGCCAGAAATATCATGGTCTCAAGCCAAAATGAGACATCATCTGCTACAAGCAGGAGAAGGGTTCCAATTCTCGGCTTTCAGGATAGTAACATTACACAAATTCCCATCATGCCTGTTACTGAGATAAACACATGCTACTATATCAGGCTCGCAGCAGTGGATCGTCCAGGGGTTTTATCAAAAATTACAGGCATACTTGGCGATCGAAGTATAAGTATTCAATCTGTTCACCAGAAGGGCAGACGATATAATGGACCAGTCTCTATTGTTATGATTACACATGTGGCAATTGAGAAAGATGTTCAACTTGCCTTAAAAGAGATTGCAAATCTTGATGTTATACCAGAGGAACCAGTTGTGATTAGAATTGAAGATGATATTACAGCATGATATTTTTATACTTTTAATTAACTACCAGTGGCAAACTATTGGAGATTAGAGCATAACAATGGTTAAATCATGGTATATTTATGATATATAACTTATGTTAAATATTGCACAATATACTTATTAAAGACTATAAGAGTCTGAATATTTAAACAGGCTCTCAAGACTATATTGATGAGGAAAACACAATGAAAATAATCTGTTCTGACCTTGAAGGCGTTTTTATACCTGAAATATGGGTCAATGTTGCAGAGAAAACGGGTATTAATGATCTCAGACTTACCACAAGAGAGATAAGTGATTATGATGTTCTGATGGCAAAGCGGCTTGAGGTTCTTGATAAACATGGTCTGAAGCTAAAGGATATTACAGATGTCATTGCGACTATAAAACCGCTTGACGGTGCTTTGGAAGCCCTAAACTGGATAAGAGAGCGTGCTCAGATTATTATTCTCTCAGATACATTTGAAGAGTTTGCCAGACCTTTAATGAAAAAACTCAACTACCCTGCCCTTCTTTGCCACAGTCTTGTTATCGACAATGAAGGAAAAATTGCAGATTACAAACTGAGACAGGCAAATCAGAAAAAACAGGCTGTAAAGGCATTTAAAGGGCTTAATTATAATGTAATTGCCTTTGGTGACTCTTACAATGATACTGCCATGCTTAAAGAGGCGGATTATGGTTTCTTCTTCAGACCACCTGACAATGTGGTAAAAGAGTTTCCTCAATTTGATGTAACACACACATACGATGAAATAAAAGCTAAGCTTAACTCCTTAATATAATAGCCTATTCTGATTTAATATGAGATATTAGTTGGAAAACGCAGTGAAAAAATTAAAATAGGCTTGACCTTGAATATTTTTTCATCTATATTGTCTGAATTGCTGCGGGGTGGAGCAGTCTGGTAGCTCGTCGGGCTCATAACCCGAAGGTCAGAGGTTCGAATCCTCTCCCCGCTACCATTTGATACCAAGGGGATTGGCATTTTGCCAGTCCCCTTTTTTGGTTTTAAACAACTTAAATCAGAAATTTAATCGCAGCAAAATAAAATTTAACGGTCTATTTTCTCCAGTTTCTAATTTCTATCCATGACAAATCTTCCATAATACTTCAATGATATTTAACAGAGAAAAATTCAAACGAACAGAACTTCTACTTGGTTCAAAGGCAATGGATAGACTTGAACAGTCAACCGTCGCTGTTATAGGACTTGGTGCTGTAGGCTCTCATGCAATTGAGGCTCTTGCTCGAAGTGGTATTGGCAAGTTGAAAATTGTAGATTTTGACGCTGTTGGTATTAGTAATTTCAACCGCCAGCTGCTTGCGTTAGAATCTAACATTGGACGCCTTAAAACTGAAGCAGCATTTGAGCGGTTAAAGCAGATAAATCCTGATATGCAGGTTGAGTGTTTTAATACACTCTGCCATAAAGAGACATTTAACTATGTATTTAAATCAGGCACTGATTTTGTAATTGATGCAATTGACAGCCTCAATCCAAAGGTCAATATTCTTTATGAATTAGTTCAAAGGAATATACCCTTAGTTTCAAGCATGGGAGCTGCACGCCGTAAAGACCCTACAGCCATAAAAACAGGTGATATTTCAGAAACAATGGGATGCCCGTTAGCAAAATCGGTAAGAAAGAGATTAAGAAGAATGGGTGTTGATAGCGGTATTCACTGTGTCTATTCCACTGAAATCGCAAATAAAGATAGTGTTTCTCATAACCTTGAGGCTAATTACTTTGACAGTGGAAGGCTTAGAAATCCAATGGGAAGCCTCTCCATGATAAGCGGCATTTTTGGTTATATTGCCGCTCTTGAGGTAATTAAGATGATTTTACATGATATTGTTGAATGGTAAATTAAGAGAAAATGAAAAAAGATAATATATTTGCATTTAAAAATGACCCTGTAGATGCTTTTGAATTTAATGAAGAGGTTACATCTGTATTTGATGATATGATAAAACGTTCAGTACCGTTGTATATGGAGAGCCTTATACGACAATCTCAGCTTACATATCAATTTTACCAAAGCAATACGCAAATATACGATCTTGGCTGCTCTCATGGCAATCTTGGGATTATGATACATGATATTTTTAAAGTTCGCCCATACTCTATGATTGCAGTTGATAGCTCTGAACACATGATTCAAAAATACAAAAAAAGGCTTGAGAAGATTGGTATTTCTCAATTTGAGCAAGTTAATAGCACAACGCAAACGTCCAAAAATATCATCCTTATATCTGATCTTGCGGAAGATATAGAAATCTCAAACTCATCTGTTGTTATTGTCAATCTTACAATGCAGTTTATTAAACCTGAAAAAAGAGATAAATTTATTTACGGTATTTATCAAGGTCTGACTAAAGGGGGGATTCTTCTGCTCACTGAAAAGGTTATACATAATAATAGGACAATTTTAGAAGTTGAGCAGGATTTTTATAAAAGATTTAAATTAGAAAATGGATATTCAGAACTTGAAATAAGCAGAAAAAGAGATTCGCTTGAAAATATTTTAATTCCTGAAACTATTGAATCTCATACAGAACGCCTCAAAAATTCAGGCTTTAACATGATAGATGTCTGGCTTAAATGGTTTAATTTTGCATCAATAATTGCGATTAAGTAACTTTGTGAATATTATGGAAAACTTGATACTACAATCTGACAAACTACACTTGACTCCATTTATTGAAGAACTTACAAAACTTGTCGCAGTACAACGTGAAATGCTTGCTAATCCTAAAGGTAATCCTTTAAAATATACATTAGCACTTGAAAAATTACCTGAAATATCTTCATCATGCAAAATATTAAACAATATAACTGTAACAGCAGGTAGCAGAGATGATCTTTTGATGATGGCTCAAATAAAAGAAAATATTTCAGATAAATATTCTTCTAATAAAACAGACGAATCTTATTTAGATAAAATTCAAGACAACTTTAAAGCAAACTTGATGCAACTTGCACCATGGAGAAAAGGTCCATTTGAGCTTTTTGGGATAAAAATCGATTCTGAATGGCAGTCTTGGATTAAATGGAATCGCTTTATAGATAAAATTGCTCCGCTTACAAACAGGCGGATTCTTGATATTGGTTCAAGTAATGGCTATTACATGTTCAGAATGGCAGCATTTAATCCTAAAATGGTGCTTGGTCTTGAACCGCAATACGCATTCTATTTTCAATACCTTGCACTCCAAAAATATCTCAATTTAGACAATATATTCTGTCTGCCAATTCCGTTTGACGAGCTTCCAAACATAACCAACTATTTTGATACTATTTTTTGCATGGGAGTTCTCTATCACAGAAAATCACCGTTAGATATGCTAAAAAAAATAAATGATTTAATGAAAAGAGGCGGAGAGTTAGTTTTAGAGACTTTAATTATAGAAGCTGGTGATAATGAGCATATATGCCTCTTTCCAGAAGATAGGTATGCTAAGATGCGAAATGTCTTTTTCATTCCAACAATAAAAGTTTTAGAGTCATGGCTAAAAAGGACGGGATTTGGAAAGATAAAATGTCTTGATATCTCAAGAACAGAATCTGAAGAACAGCGAAAAACTAAGTGGATTCAAACAGAATCTTTGACGGATTTTCTTGATCCAGAAAATCCGTCAAAAACTGTAGAGGGTTATCCCGCACCAGTCAGGGCAATTGTATCTGCACATGTGATATAAATAATCATTGAAATTTTGTAGCAAGATTACTGTCAATTACATAGATACAGACCTCTTTTGCACCCTGCTGAGTATATCCAAATTTTGACACCATATTATTGATGAGAAATTCAATATCCGCTTTAATCCGCTTATCATAAGTTTTAAAATTAGATGTATCAAAATCTTTAATTCCGCGGCTAAAATTTTCATTTCCAAGAAATGGCTCAAGTACTCTTTTTTTCAAGCTGTGAACATATCTTTCATGCAGAGAGTCAAAAAGTTTAGTCGCGGATATCTCTTTGCCTTCAATCATTATTTCACGAGTCAAAGCGTTGGTTGTGTATTCTTTAAGAACATCTCGTCTCATCTCCTGACGTTTAGTAGGGCTAAAATTCTCAGCAGAGAGCCGATTCTCAATGCTTTCAAGAAACACATTAGTAATATGCAACATCTCTTTAGTAAAAAGACACTTTTCTGATGAACCAATCTCAAAATTAACAGCAGAAATATAGTTCTTTATATCTTTTGAAATCTGCTCCTCATTATAATAATAGAGAGACTCTTTGACTTGCTGCAATACATTATAATCATACATACGCAATAGAGATTCAAGAAAACCGTCAGGGATCATCTTTGGCATCTCAGTCATCAAATTTCTGAAAAAAGAACAGATTGCAGGCATGTTGATTAGTCTATCTTCCCTTGCAAATCGAGAATAAAACTGATCAAATATCCTTATTGAATCTCTGCCTGAAAAACCGCTATTGCCTTCAGTTTCTGACTCTGCAAGAATTTTTCTCCACATTTTGGCTGTAAGAGCTTTTCTATCATCACTATCAAGCCACTCGGGAAGTTTTCCTGAATAGATCTCCATTTTCAGAAGCATCAACTGTTCATCACAGTAAAGCCTATATTTTGAGCTATTTCTTATCCACTCCATAAGGCTTTCAGATTTTGCCTTTAAGCGTGAGGAGACAATAACTCTGGCAAAATTCTCCATAGCCATTGGAAGAAAACTATCCTCAATGTGCCTTCCAAAAATATCACAGTATATTTTTACCTCTGTATTGACATCAAGGACATAAGGGATATTTATATACTGAATTCTGTCTGAAAAAGATGGAAACTCCTTGATATTATTTTTGTCTTCAGGATTCATAAGGGCAAGAAACAGGGAGTTTACACTCTCCTCAATATCCTCAACCTTATGAACAGCCTCACTGATTATGTTATGCAGCTCGACCATTCGTTCAACATTGTGAGATTTTATGTCCATAAGGGCATAAATTCCATTATTGGTTTTTGCAAATCTTGAATATATATAATGGATAAGATTACTGTCCCTGAACAGATTATTGATTCTGTTTTGAACCATCTGATTGCTAATAACATTCTGCTGAACAGGGCTATCTCCAGGATTAAATACGCTTATTCCGGCACCAAGTCTGCGGTTAAAATAGTAGGGACGAGCATGGAGCATCTCAAATACTCTGGACGGCTCGCCAAGTCTCTCTAAAAGAGACTGGTAAATTGATTCACATATTGTGCAGCATTCACTGCTAAAAACCCATTCATACTGTTTTTCTGTAAAAAGCCTCCATTTGAACTCATCATTTTTGATAAGTTTATCCAGCACCTTACGTCTATGGCTTTTAGGAATAATAAGTATAGGGTTATCGTGAGATATACATGGTATCTCTATATGTGCTGCATTAAAACCAGAGCTTATGCACTGCTCTGTGAACATCTGTCCATTTTTCTCACTTGCCTTATTGTCAGCAACACCACCCCTGCCATCTGATGATTTATGTTCAGCCTTATCAATAAGCTCAACAAGCCGCTCAATAGCAGTAACTGTCTCTGCTCTTCCATGTCCTCCAAGTGTCTCAATGTCAAGCCTCCAGACCACCTCATAACGCATACCCTCCTCGGTATTGGCATAAGCTTCAAATTTTTTTAGGAGATTATTTAAAAACGTACTTTTGCCGCATCCGTGGGGACCGTGAAAAATATAAATCCTGTTCTGCTGGGTTCCGTGACGCAAGCCCTCCATGTGCTTCATCAGACGGTTTGCAAAGAGCCTGTCTGTAAAATAGGGATTTTCTGAGCCTTCAACAAAGAGGCGTGTACAGTCATAATCGACAAGAGAGAATTCATCTGGATCGTTCAATATTGAGTCATCAGAGACATCTACGTGTGTCTGCATCATATCATGGAAAACCTGAAACACATTACGCAGCATCTCAGAAGGTCTCTTTTCAACAAGAGTAAGAAAATTTTTAAAGGTTATCGGTTTTAACCTTTCGTAATCTCCAATTTCAACATTAAGTAGTTGGATCGCCTCTTCAGCACGCGTTTTATTATATTCTATAAGGGATTGTGTTGTCATAATCAATTTATCTCCCTTTTAATCAGCTTGCGGTTTTCCATAATATACAATACCCGCTTCCATGCAATGGGTTTCGGTTCCTGTTTTGACTGAGGTGCTACAACAGGTTTAGCTGGTGATGGTGCAGGAGGGTTCCAGTAGTTTACAAATTTTTGTTGAGGCATATCTCCAGGATAGTATGGTTCACTTGTTTCAAGCCTGACAGATCGTCCCCATAGATACTCAAGCCCGACCATTGTATTTTCAATATAATCAACCTTTAGTGGTTTTCCTTCAAATTTATGCACTAAATAGAGCGGTCCTTGAGCTGTCTTTTCCTCACTTACATGAATTACAGGCGGATGATAGAGCGTATCAATCAACATCTCTTTATAAGCATCTGCTTTGCGTGATTTAATATAATATTGCCATGACATTCGCTCCCTGTTAAGCCTCTTGCCTGAGACAAAGAGTTTGTGTTTATCCATGAATTCCTGCTCTATATAACTGTTTATAAATGTAAAATCACACAGATTCTCTCGTATTGCAAATATACGGTCAAATCCTCTTTTCTTGTTTTTTTCTTTTGAATTATCTTTTGGAAAAGAGTCACTTGCTTCATACAAATTAAATTTTTTACGCTTTAACTCATCATGTAAATTTATATAGTCCCAAGAGTAGCAGCCACGATCTTCCATGTCCATTATATGGTAAAATAGACGCATACCAAGTGCATAAGGGTTAAGTCCTACCTTTGGCATTGCTGTAACACCGGCATTCACTTTTGCAAAATCAACCTCATGCCCCTTGATTCTATCATCTTGCATAAATAACATCTCATGCCAAATACTTGCCCAACCTTCGTTCATTATCTTGGTTCTTATCTGAGGCTGAAAAAAAATGGATGTATTTCTCACAATCTCAATTATAGATTTCATCCATTCGTTCTCCTCTTTTTCGAGAAAAGCTGAATGCTTCATAATGTATTGAATTACATCCATACGGACATTATCTTTTTTTTCAGTATATCTTTTATAAAACGCATCAAATTCAGGATATTTGATTCTGACATCTATCAAAAAATCATCTTCTGATACTACAAGATATTCCGCTCCGCTCTGTACAGTATTACTTGGACTGCTATCTATATTTTCAACCTTATTTGTATTTTTATCTTCTTCATTTTTTGATTTTATTATGCGGTTATAACGAGCAATCTCTTTTAAGTATTCATTCTGAGTGACTTTCTTCTCTTTTTGCAAAAAAATATCAAAATAGTAATCTAATTTTCCCATAATCCGATTTTCATCAGGTATTACAGTATTAGAGACAGTTTCATGGTATCCTACAAGGTTATCAATGCCTCTTGCAAACTCAATCACATAATCAACCCATCTGCCCTTTTCAGAACGATATTTTGCAATAATCCGTTTGTCTGCAAGAGCCTGCCCGTTAAAATCATAATCCCATGTATGTTTAAAAAAAAGGTTGTTTTGGAAAAAATCAATGTGAGCCAACACATGGTAAAAAATCATCACATTGAGCCAATCTGGATTATTATCATTATAAAAGGAGATAGGAGGTCTTGTGTTTATAACAGTTTCATAAGGATTATTAGGATAAAGTTCATACATCCCTTTCCCTGAAATCACCCTGACATCATGGACCCAGTAATCATAAAGAGTTGGCATCATAACTTTAGGACTAAGCTCTATCATATCCCTGTTGGTAACGATGTATTCAAGAGATTCATCCTCAAATGAAAGCCCTGCATCTTTTGCTCTCTGTTTGCACCCCTCCATGATCCCTTTGACATGCTGATCAATTATTTCCATGAATTTACCCCTTTATTCCAATGAGTTTACCATTGTTGCATTTATGAGTAAGAGACAGGATTATTATCTGTCGCTTACTCAATTTACAAGATAAGGCTTTTTATTACTCCTACAAAAACAGCTAAAGTCATTTGGGTTTGAACAATAATATATTATTGAATTGAAGCACTATTCAGACCTATTATCTGACTATTAAGCAACACAGAACCAGATGAAACCATCAAGGCAAAAGTTCTGTCATTAAACACAATAGATTTAGCCGTTTTTGTAGCAGGTATCTTCAATATTGTTCCGTCACTCCCTTTAAAGGTTACCATTGCTCCAGACCGGGATACTGTAAAAAGACCAGAACCAGATTGAAGGGTAACTGTAGTTTTACCAGGGCAATTTATCACTTTTGCAATTGAGCCAGACTGCAGAAGAATGTTGTTATCCGCAGTTGAACCGTAGATAAGGGCAACATGTCCTGTTTCTACTGTATATACAGAATTATCGGTTAATGCCTTGTATGTATCGGGCTTTTCAATATCTAACTCTGCAACAGTTATCCTAAAAGTATCTCTGGCAATAGCTCCTCCTCCAGTAGCTTTTATTGTGACATCGCTGAACCCAGACCAGCCTGAATCTGGATTAATATCAATATTACTATCACTGTCGATACTTACCCCACACTTTGTATCTGTATTTATATCAATACTAAATGAAATCTGCTCAACTGGAAGAGTTTTATGAGATGTGTAATCCTTAAGACTAAAAGCATTATCTTTAGAGTTACCATAGTTTATATATGTATCAGGAAGTCCTGTAAGGTTTAATTCTGAATCAAACTTTGTAACATCATAAGGAAAGGTTTGAAATGCTTCACTTAACCAAATATCATTATTAATATCATAAGCATCATAAAACTGTAAGTCTGCAAGTTTATATGGTCCAGCCACTCCATTACTTCTTATATTGTCACTTGCAAAAACAAGTTTCAGTTGATGAACGCCCTCGTTTAAATATGTGTTAGATGTAGAAGACCAACCAATTTCACCGTCAAGGCTATCTAAAAGCCTTCCGTTGAGATTATATGAACTCGATTTAGTAACCTCAACTTCAACATTTACAACAAGTTGCTCCCATAAACCGTCATTATCAGTATCATCTGCTGATTCACTATAGTTACCTGTAAATCGTAGTCCATCTGAAACAGTATCGCCTGTCATAAAAGACCACTTGACCTCATTTTCTAAAGTGTTTCCAGAGGTATCCTTAACACTGTTTTTAATTAAAGCATTATAAACAGTATTTTGAGAAAAATTTGCAGATGGCTTAAAAAATACTGAATTTGAAGTTAAGTCATTTGAAATAGTACCTGCAATTGAGTTGCCCGCAGCATCAGTAATTGCAATGCAGTCGTTTATAGATGCAGGATCAAATGGAGAATCAAAAGTAGCAGATACAAATGAATTAAGGGGAACTAAAGTTGCATTTAGTGGTGGTGAGACATTAACTACTCCAATAGGTATCGCTGCTTTACCAGTAGAAAAAGACCACGAATAATCAGAGACAATAGAGTTTCCTTTTGTATTTTTTACCCCTGTAAGTACAGTGACATTATAGGTTGTTGAGGGAGAAAACGGATTGTTTGGTTTAAAGACAGCCTCTTTAAGATTGTCATCATAAGTTATAGAACCTGAAACATTATTCCAAGAGCTATCTTTAACAGAGATTGTCTGTGAATTAATAGTTGATACATCCATCAAGTCAGAAAAGATAATTGAAATAATATCGGTTACAGATACATCTGACTGGTTTGAATAGGGCTGTACTGTCACCACACACGGTGCATTGTTTAGTGTAAATTTGCCTGAAATTTTCTCTGTAGTATTAAATCCATCATTGACAATAAGTTTTATTCTGCAAGTGTCTGTGTTGGAAAACTTTGAAGTGTCAAATGTATAGTTTGAAGCGGTAATATTACTTGCTATCAAATCCCATGTTATTCCATCATCGCTACTAAACATAATGGCTGTATTAAGAATATCTGAATCAAGATCGCTTGTTTGCCATACTACTTGCATTTGACTACTGTATGATCCGCCTTCAACAGGAGCAATTATATTCACAGAAGGAGCATTTGGTGATGGGCTTACAGACTTCAAAATCTTTGCCCCATTTTTAATGACCACCTTTGCTGTTAAAGGATTATAAGGTACAACCGCAAGGAGTTGTGCATATTGATTGCCGTCTGATCCTGTTTCAAACTCAGGATTGAATAAGATAGACTCAAGCTCTATACCTAAACTATCTTCAAGCACAACAGAATAGTTACCTGTAGTGACAGAATTAGAGTCCGAAGCTGGATTATCAAGAATATTGATTGACTCAATATCAACAGCCTCAACACTGTTTTTGATTGAAATTTCCCCTGAAACAACTAAGATTGAATCTGACGATGCTCTTACAGAAGATTTTAATTCTCTTGACGATCTCGCAGTTAAAACGCCCTGAAGTTGTTCATAAGTCCCTTTGGTAATCCAAACACTTCCAGGGGCAAAAGAGGCTACATATTCATCCATAAGATCAAATTGATAAGCCCTATTTCCTTTTACGTCAGTATTAATATACAGATCACGGGCAGTGTCATAACCTACTATTGAGTAGGTAGCAGGGCTATGCTCCAAACCTAATACATGCCCTATTTCATGAGGAGCTATGGTGGCAACCGCAGTATCTGCTACAAGTACAGCATATGTTGTAACTCCTGCTACAAAGTTTGCTTGAACACCAACTGCCTGTATTTCGTTTGAAAGCCATGCTGCAGGTACAACTCCGACTACAACATTATAAGGACCAAGGTAGTTTGTTGCAGCAAGAGACCTTAATATTCGTTTTACCTTTAAAACCCATGGTTCTGACATCTGCATTACAGTTGTGTCAATTGTAGGTGTTGTTCTTGCAATTGGATAGATAGACCTAAGCTTTGCATCACTGGCTGTTGCCATAGCAGAAATATCTTGTGTCTGTCCAGCAACCCATCCACCAACACTTATTGGAGCATATCTTGTTCTGAAATTTACTGTCTGTTCTGTATAACCTATTTTATACATATTCACACCAACGGTTCTTTCAGCTTCAAATGTTTTTGGTTCATCTAATGTCTGCCCTGACGGCTCTACAATAGCTTTGACGCTATAAGTGCCTGGATTGTCTATTATAGGAACCTCACCTCTTGCACTGTAAAAGTTTGCAGACCTTCCCGTTCTTTTATACTGCCCAGGAGCAGTTTCAAGCTCTGCATGATAAAACGTAAAATCTCTTGAAAACTGTGAACCTCCATCATATTGTATAGTTACTTTTGCAGGAATTTGAGTAACATCACTGCTTAAATCATCCCACTCAGCTTTTACCCTTACTACAGCAGGCTTGTTATGAACAAGATTTACATCTTCAACAACCTGTACAGGTATTATGCTTACATTTAAATTAGGCATAGTAGAAAAAGTCCATGAGTAATCACTCGCAAGCATTCCTCCATCTTTAGACTTAATGCCATTTATACCACTTTTTAATGTAACCTTAATTTTTCTACCCGTGTCAGGAAGATTGGAAGCAGGGACAAATGTTATTTTATTACCGTTTATATCAAAAGAACCAGAAAATATATCAGAACCCCAATATGTTTGAACAATAAAATTTGAATCAGTAACAGTAGAAGCGTCAACGTCAGAATCAAATACAACGCTTATATTAGGTTCTTCCCAATCAACATTTACAGCATTATTTTTGGGCGTTACCTCTTCCACTTTAAACTCTCCAGCACGTCCTCTAATAGAAGCATACCCTATTCCAACACACCAGCATCCTGTATCAGGTGCGTCTGTATCAATATGTATTATATTGTTTCCTTCCACTAAAAAGGAAGAGCTTATAGAAAACCTTGTTGTGCTCCATGAATCAGTTGCTCCTCTCAGTATTCCAACGTATTCACCATTTACATAAACTTTATCCACTTCAGGACCGCTTGAACAGCCTTCTGTAGCATAGTCAACGTCATAGGCATTTACGATAAGACTCAGTTCTGTTATTTTTTGAGGATCAGCATCAACTTCAATAACCACATCATGATCACTGTAAGAGCAAGATGAATTACCAGCAGTTTGCCATACTGTATAACCTTGCTCATCAACCGTTTTTGCTTTTAACATCCCAGCCCGAGGAGAGCTTGAATAGCTCTGCTGACTGTCGGAAGGAAAAGATGTTTGCTCTCTGTCTGTTTGAGCGAATACATTAAAATAAGAGACAAAAATAAGACCAAATACGACATGAATAATCAGTAGACTTCTAAAATTTTTTATATTTTTCATAATTATCCATCCTTTATTATTCAGTAATTTCAATCAAAAAACAATTGCAGCGAAGCTGTTTATGTTCTAAGAATATAGAATAAAAAGATATATTCTATATTTTCAGTCAAATTGACATTAATTAAGAGCTTCTTTTCATAAGGGTTGGGATATTGTTATAGCCGTGTATCTTATGATTTAATTACCCTGCTGTTTTTTAAATAATTCTATTCTCAGGAGATAAGATTCTTAATACCCTGAATAATTCTGGCATCTTCTGCATCTTCGTCCATAACATCCATTCTTATTATATTTGGATGTTTTTCAAGTAGCCCCGATGCCTTGATATAATTTTCAACCTCTGTTGGCTTTGATTTAGAGTAGCTATGTTTTGCAACTGTGATACCAATACGTGCTGAGTATGTTATCATTTTTTTAAGTTCCTCAACCGCCTCCTTGCCCTGCGTATCCCAGTCATCGCCGTCAGTGCCATGAAAAATATAGATATTATAATCTCTTGCAAGTCCCTCTTTCTCCACAAGGTCATTGACCATCTTGTATGCAGCAGCAACTTTTGTTCCTCCTGCAACTTTGTAAGAGTAATACTTATAAAAATCATCCACCTCACGAGCATCAGTGTCATGGAGAATAAATCTTGTCAAAACCTGTTTATGATACTGATACAGAAGCCATGAGTAGAGCATAACGTGCTGAGCAACCACTGTCTGAGTCGGTTTTCCGCTCATTGAGCCTGAATAGTCTCGAAGAAAAAAGATAAGTGCCTGAGATTCATACTCTTTTTCCTTTGATAAAATTCTGTATATCATATCTGACGGAGATACAATAAATGTTGAGGTGTCAATGGCAGAGATATCAGGAATGTTGCCAAGGCTTATATTGGTCTCAACAATACGGCGTAATGTCGATTTTTTATCAAGAATCTGACCAAATCCCCTGTGTTTATCGGTCATCTCATAAGTAAATCTGACAAGAGTACGTTTTCCGCCTTTATCTACAAGATTGGGAAGTTCAAAATCTTGAGAAAGCACCTTTCCAAGCTCATAGGCATTGGATTCAAACTCATGCTCTCCACCTGAACCCTGCCCAGGCCCCTCTCCATCGCCCTGCCCTTCTCCCTCGCCCTCTCCTTCAGACGGACGGATACGCTCTTCACCAATTACATCGCCCTCTTCTCCATCGCCAGTACCGCCTGTTGCTTCACCTTCACCATCTTCACCGCTAAGTTGAATCTCATCGTGGACAAACTTCTCCTCAACAGTGGTCGGCACAACTACAATTTTCTCCTTTCCCCCTCCTCTGACAGGCTTGACAATGCGACCAATACGGATTTTACGTTTAAATCCGTCCTCTTCACGCTTTTTGTCTTTTTCTAAAAGTTCATCTAAGGTTATCATAGAACCTCCTCATGGAGTGACCACATTTGATGAGATAGAAGAAATTGTAACTGTATTAAATTTGGAGATCACAAGAATCGCTCCTAAATTATAGAACCTCATTTGTCATCCTCCTGACTACAGAAATATTCAATAGTTTTCTGAGCACAGGTGTTGCAGTATCCAAGTTTGTTAATCATGGTGTTGATCATTCTGTCATGGAGTTTCTGATTCTCTTCATTTGTCCGATTAGCAAGAGCACCCACAAGGCTTCCAGCACCAGCTATATCAGATTTGAGTCTCACATCAGTGATTGCCTTTACCAGTTCTAAATTGTCCATAAAGTCATAATTTGGATCAAGAGAGAGCTTCTGACCATATATTTTTCTGATGGTATTTCTAAAAGATGACCGCTGCTCTTCGGTTTTAAGACCAAGACGATCTTCTACGTTTTTGATATATCTCTCATCAATCTTCATTGCCTTGAGTTCACCAGTCTGTGGGTCTTTATATTTCCACATCATGTCTGCCCCAAGATGCTCTGCATCCACACCAATAATCATGTTCACATAGTTCATAACATCTTTTTTGATTGCAAGAGGTTCATCCATGTAAGCGTTGAAAATCTCAGTCATAATTCTTTCTCGGTAAAGTCCTCTTGCTGTCTTTAGATCATCCATAAACTTTGCTCTGTCCCCTGAATCTGTAACATAATCAAGAACTACAGTTTCAAGAGTTTTGAAAATATCAAGGGCAAACATGCAGTTGCCTTCGTTAGTTTCAGAACTTTCAAGCAGCAATTGGATTGCCCTTCCAAGATTTCTCTGTCCAAGACCCTTTTGTCCAAATCTTTTTGTAATATCAGTATCTTGATTGAGGCTGTCAATCAACTCTCCAAGAGTTTTAAGGCTCTTTTCGCCTGCAACTTCACCCGCAGATAATTTCATAGTCTCCACTGGTGTCAGTTTCTCTGATCTTGGCAGACGCGTCAGAACAACGCCCACAGATGCTGCATAATTTAGATTCGGGTCTTGATGCAGTTTTTCGCGGTTAATGGTGCTTTTTACATCACTGCCGATTGCATATTCAGTCAATTCTTTCTGAAGTTTATAGTCTGTATTGTGTGCCACATAGCAGATACGGCAACGGTCAACAATTGGAGCTTCCTCTTTTTCAGCTAAAAATGTATTAAATTCAGAGTTATTACTGGTAGCAATAATCAGCGTGTCAATAGGCCATTTATAGCCATCAATCTCAATATTTCTGTTCTGAATTACACCTAAATATACTTGAACAAGGTCTTTTTTGTTCTTGTAAATCTCATCACTAAAATGGATACCACCTCCTGCAACTCTCGCCAAAGCACCGCGTCTTAAGTCAAAACGGTATGGATTATTGGTGTCTGTGATATGCAAAAGTCTCTGAATTGACTCTTCACCCAAAAGATCAACCGCAGATGAGGTGATCTTGTCTTTTGCTGGATATTTACCTGTAATTGTGCCAAGACTCTCTGTCAGTGGAACTGTAATCACATCTATAAATGAGAGCATCTTTTCCATATCATTTTCACAATACTCTCTTATCTGATTCCAAATATATCCTGAACAGGCTCCAAGAGGACGATAAAGCCCGAAAAGTCTATCTACATCCTTGTCAGAAAACTTGAATTGTTTTGCAAAATACTCCTTTGATTCAGACTTTATCTCTTTCATGTTCATAGCAAGAATCATCGGGTCTTCATAGGTCTGAGATTCAATGATCTTTATTTTACCATATCCTTCAAGTTCGTCTAATTGTTTAAACCTGAATGTATATTTCCGATTCTCCTGTTTTGAAAGAAAAGCCCTGTAGGCATCGCACAGATAGTCAACAAAAAAAGTTTTTCCGTTGCCAGGTTCACCAACAAGAACAAAAGCCATCTCTCGTGATGAGCCACCTTCCGAGGCATCTTTAACAAATGAGACAAAACTGTTGATTTCATCATACATACCAACAAGATGCTTCTTTCCCTTACTGAAAATACCAAATTGATAGGTTGTTCTCCCTTTGACATTGATTTTTTCAACACCAGATTCAAGTATCATCCTTGATACGCCTTGAAACGCATCTTCAAATGTTCTCTTTCCTTTTCTAACAGAATCAATATGATTTAGAAGCGATTTTGGATCATTGTTGTCAACCATTTGTCCTCCCTTGCAGCAAAGATGCCACTACCTGTAGCGTTATATTATAATTATATTAATGAGCTTAACATAAAACATGAGCTAAAATAATTAAAGTGCAGCTAAAAAAGATAAAGCCGATTTTACTCATTAAGTCAAACGATTTATTTTGAAAGTGTAAATATTTAAAGGATAAGTTAGAATAACAAATCTCTATAAAATTTAGAAAAATGTCGAGGAGAATATAACAAAAAATGTCGATACAAACTACAAATAAGATTACACTATATAGTGAAATAATTGATAAAGCTCGTGATTTGGGTGCTTCACTTGCTGGCATTGTTAATATCCATGATTTAAAATCATCTCCATCGCATCTTATCTCAGGAAAGATGGTAGAATTTGGGGGTGTAGGGACAAAAAAAGTTGAAGGGAAAAAGTCTGGTCAAGTTGAGTTCCCTGATAACGCACACTCCGCAGTTGTGATAGCTGTAAAGCATCCATTTGAACTACCTGAATTAGATTGGTGGGTCAAAGGTTTAAAAGGCGGAACACAAGGCAACCTTAAACTTATCTCAATTTTGTCTGAACTGGCTCAATGGTTAGAAAAAGAGAGAAATATTAAATCCATCAAACCTGCTTACCATATCGAACATGGTGCAGTATATATGAAAGACGCTGCTGTTCTTGCTGGTCTTGGATGTATTGGAAAAAACAACATGCTTATAACACCTGAATTCGGACCTCGGGTGCGTCTTAGAGTTATGCTGATTGATATAGAGATTCCATCAACTGGACAGATAAATTATGACCCATGTGATGATTGTAAGGAGTATTGCAAAAAGGCTTGCCCGCAGAACGCTTTTGATAAACAGATATATTTTAGTGAAGAATTTGCCCAGAATGAGCTTCCCAGCAGAACAGGTGTCTATAATCGCATTCAGTGCAATATACAGATGCAAAATGATATTCTCAATGGCAAAGATGTCAATGTAGAATCAAAAAGTATAGTTGGTAAAGAGGTAAGATATTGCAGATTATGCGAATTTGCCTGCCCTGCGGGAAAAGTTTAGATTAACATAAAGATAGATTCCATTCCCAACGGTTGTAATAGTTACCCCCCCTATAGAAAAATATTGGTGATTTCTAAGCTGCCTTTGCGGCGGTGAACGCTCATAAGTGGGCAGGGGAAGGTGAATAATGTTTCTAAGCTGCCTGTGCGGCAGTGAACCTTTGGGCTGGTGGTTTGTGGCGAAGTCAGCAATTTCTAAGCTGCCTGTGCGGCAGTGAACCCTCCTTTAGAACTGTCATATCCTTCCCATCTTTTCTAAGCTGCCTGTGCGGCAGTGAACGAACATATCACTCCGGATAGCCAAATGACTGCGTTTCTAAGCTGCCTGTGCGGCAGTGAACAAAAGAAAAACAACAATGCTTTAATGATACAATTTCTAAGCTGCCTGTGCGGCAGTGAACTGGTATCTCACCATCTTTTAATATCTGCCAATATTTCTAAGCTGCCTGTGCGGCAGTGAACCGCCCAAGCGTGAAGCACCTAAATATTGACGTTTTCTAAGCTGCCTGTGCGGCAGTGAACTGAAATAGGAGATTATTAAAAATGAATATTGAATTTCTAAGCTGCCTGTGCGGCAGTGAACATATCTGATAGATCAAGCCCGTATGTTTTACATTTCTAAGCTGCCTGTGCGGCAGTGAACATATCTGATAGATCAAGCCCGTATGTTTTACATTTCTAAGCTGCCTGTGCGGCAGTGAACAAAAAGAACGGCATTAAAAGGGGTTCAATAAATTTCTAAGCTGCCTGTGCGGCAGTGAACCTCCTTTGACTTGTGCA
>JADFZJ010000014.1 GCA_015232555.1 Desulfamplus sp.
TGTGACCTTGTGGAAGAGTACAGATGTGATATGGGTGATCGTTTAGTTTTGAATCTTATGAATAAAAAAATGGTTAAGCCTGACGATTTCATCATCAGAACCAATGCACGGTAAAAAAAGGAACTGTATTTTGAGTATTATTTTGTCGTAATATATTGAAATAATTATAAATAAAAAAGTATCGGATTTAAAACGGTAACTTATATAGATAACTATTTGAAATATTTAATAAAACATGTTGTTGTAACACATTCCATCATGCTCTGAGGAAACATCCGATTTTTTCAAGGTTCACAAGTTGTCAAAGATCAATAAAATTAAAGAGTTATCTGTGTTGCCGTTTTATATACGGACAGTTGTATAACTTTTTTCAGGTTTAATCAGGTAATCTGCAAATTTGCGAACCTGCTCTCTTATTATATTTCTATATGGTTTTGTTCCATGACTCATCATTGACTCATAAGAGGCAAGCAGTGTTCTGCACAAATATGGTTTCATCTCCACAGGTCTTTTATCTGCCATCTCTTTTTCGTCTATATAATTTTGGGGTGCATTGGTTCTGATGATGAAATCGTCAGGCTTAACCATTTTTTTATTCAAAAGATTCAAAACTAAACGATCACCCATATCACATCTGTACTCTTCCACAAGGTCACATGCCAAAGATGGTCTGCCGTAGCTTATTTCGTGCAGTGAACCGCGATAGGGATCAAGTCCGCATATTTTTATGGCAGAGAGAACTTCATTTGTCAACAAGGTATAAACAAATGATAGCAGAGCATTTACAGGGTCAAGCGGTGGTCTTCGACTTCTGTTTTTGAATGTGAATTCAGGATTTTTTATCAACCTGTCAAATACTGAAAAGTAGATTCTTGTGCCTGCACCTTCGATACCCCTGACAGCCTCTTTAGAAACATCCTGTGACAGTAATTTGTCTAATGCTTTAATTCTGATAGCCGTGTTTCTTAACACCTCATCATTACTATATCTGCCTCTCGCAAGCAGGAAAGAGATCATATTGTCAAGTTTTCCTTTGACAAGAATTTTCATGGTCTGTTTGCAGAATAATTCATCTCTCAAATTAAGATACTGAGCTTCTCTTAATTCAACATGACGATGTTCATCAACCATCAATCGCCCTCTAAATCTTCCAGTTGGCGTGATAAAGACCGTTTCGATTCTGTTTCTGATGCAAAAATCTATGACAGCACCAGTCAAAGAGACATAACCAGAGAGCACAATTTTCTGAAGTCCCTGAGCTGGAATTGTCCGGATTATGGTCTTATCCTTGACGATACTCAGAGCCTCACCATCTTTTTTAAGATATGCTCCGGGTTCTACGACATAGAGTGTTTCCATGATACGTCCTCTTCAGTGTCGGTCATTTCTTTATACGGTCTTAATTTGACCTTTTAATTTCATTTATCGCCCTGAGCTGAAGCTCTGGGCTATTCCTTAACCCAAGCCCTCTTAAGAGGGCTTCTTTTATGCAGTAGCCGAGGGCTTTAGCCCCACGGCTGAATTAAATCATAATAAATTCACCTTACAGGAGGAATTACCCCATCCTGTAAATTCTTTTATCCTGATCATCCTGATTCAGACAACGCAAAAATCAGGTTTCAGGTTATCCTTCCTTAATTGTTGCCAGCAACGCCCCTAATTTGGAATAGTGGGGGCAGTTTTTTTGAAGTTCCATTGCAAGCGTTTCAGCCTCTTTGCGTCTGCCCATTCTGAAAGTTGCAAGAGATTGCCAGAACAGACCTTCATTGTATGGGTTGTTCCACTGCTGACGGAAAAACTGAACAGCCTGTGCTGCTGCTTTTTCTGCCCTCTCAAAATCTCTTTGCATATAGTGGATTTTTACAAGACGAATCAGGGTTTTATGTTTTGACATCATATCTCTTTCCAAAGCAACCCTAAGTGTCTGTTCAGCCTCCTTAAAACAATGAAGGGAGCAGAGAACATCAGACTCAGTCCAGCGAAAATACGGGCGTTTCATCTTTTCTGGAACAGTTCTCAGAAGTTCTAAAGCCTTTTCAGACTCCCCAAGGGCAAGAAGAGTTCTTGCAAGCAACTCCACAACAAACTGATCAGGCTGACCTGATGTGCCGCTTTTCATTGCAAACACAAGAGCATCTTTGGCTTTTTCGTGGCTGCCAAGCTGAAAATAGACCTTTCCTAAGGCAAAGTATTTAAAGGAGGGGCTAAGATAATTTCTCTTCTCATCCTCTGCAATACAGATGGTTATTCTTGCAAGTGCACCTTTTGCATCGCCCTTTTCCAAAATCAGGCTGGCAAGACGATAGAGAGATTTGATATAGTTTTTCTTCTCCTGATGACGCTCTAACCGCTGATCTCCAGTAAGTTTTTCCCAGTTAAGACAGGCTTTACTGAAAAGCGGAATTGCAGGGTCTGGTTTGTTCTCAATCTGGGTGTAGAGCATTCCTTCCCGATAAAAGCAGGTAACATTGTCTGGTTTAAGCTGCCGTGCTTTTGCAAAATTTGTGTGTGCAAGAGCTATTCTCTGAGCCTTTACCTGAGGGGTTAGCATAATCTCTCTGTTTTTCAGGGCAAAGAGTGAATTATAAGCAATGTATCCTAAAGATGATCGAGTATAGAAATTTTCTGGCTCTCTTTTAATACACGTTTCAAGCTCTGCAATTGCTTCATCAAAACGTTGAAGCTGTCCAAGGGCAAACGCAACTTTTTCACGTATCGGAAGGTCTGCCCCTGATACAACCAATTCAGGATTTTTCTCATCAACAGGGTAATAAAGCGAGATAATATTGTCCCACTGATTTGCCTGCATCATCAAGAGAATATCGTCAAGGCTTTTATGTTTCGCCTTTTTGATAAAATCGCTCTCAGGTGTAAGAAACTCCTTGAGGTTCAGAAATTGATCCTCAAAAGGTGCAGCTTTGTTTTCTGAGATGGTATTCGGAGTCTCCCTTGAAACAATCTTTAGCTTAACATCTGTAGATACTTTAGATTGACCAATTGTGAAAAGCTCTATCGGTTGATTAGAGTTAGAATTATTAATGATCCTTGCGGTTGACCCTAAAGACGGCATAATGTGTTCCCCCTGAAAATCATGGTTGTATGGATTATATGCTTGCGAAATGGTTGTCAGCATTTTTTTGTTTACGAATCACAACGATTTTTTTCCTTCCTACAATAATAAACGGAATTGAATGGAGATTTTTTCAAAAAAATATTTTTTATAAGGTAGAGACGCACGGCCGTGCGTCTCTACCGTTTGTGTTAAATTTAAAAAGGCTACATTCGTCAGGTTTATGCCACCGCATATTTTTGCAAAATAGGTTCAGTGCCAACACCAGAAAGTTCAACCGATTTGACACATGCTGCACATAACTTGTAATAACGAACAGTGTCCTCTCCATGATCAATAAGCTCCTCAACTCTTGATACCATCTTAAGAAATTTGTGCTCTGTCATGTCTGAACATTCAAACACCGATTTCTGGACTCTTACGCCATAGCCTTTAAGAGTCTTTGACACACGATATCTTGTTCGGTTGTCAACGATATCAAAACATACGAGAATAAACATATCGCCTCTCTATATAACTTCATCCCTTGGGTGGGTGGGCAATCAGTTACGCCATAAACCTCTGCAACTGAATAATTGCAGCTTTCATGTTTTCTAAAGCATCTTGAAGATTCTCTATTCTCATGCTTTTAGGGCTTTTTTTTTCTGCCATATCTTTCCACGCTTCAAGGTGAATCAAAGGGTGCAGATAGCCTGTGCTGTCAGGTTCAAGAGGGCAGTAATCTCCTGTAAATCCGAGAAGAGAGTGGATTTTTTTGCAACCAAGAGGAGTTCCAGTAATTTTGCTGATTTTAAAATCAACTATATGGGGATTGTATTCTGAACATGAAGCCATAAGATGGTGCATAAGATGTTTGGCACGGGGCAAAAAACCGATGGTCTGAAATAGAACTTTCTCTTCACGGGCAGAAAGATTTTTACCTTCACGGCATATTGCAATCACCTGTCCTACAGGCGGACAAAGACGCTCAAGCTCATACAACTCAGGGTAATCCTTTGCAATTGATGCCATTCGAGGATGGAGAACAATCTGCTCATTTTTTTGAATCTTGTCTGACTTTTGACGATTAATTGGATGGATAGCAGCACAGTTAACACCATCAAGAATCTGAGGATCAATCAACTCGACTTTTCTTAAGAAATCAAGCTGCGATTCAATATCTCGTTTTTCACACTCCATAAAAAACGATGGTTTGCCATTTTTCCTATGAATTCCAAGTGGAAGTTTTACAAGATTCCCAAGCCCCTTTTCAGTAAGTCTATCCTGCTTTGGAAATACCTCAAGATCAAAACTTGAAATGTCACGGTTTACAGGCTCTGCAATCCTTGTGAGAAGAGCCTTGACCTTGGAAGCATCAACAGGCTGGCTGAAAAAATACCAGAAGTGATACCCCTTATGACCGCTGTACTCTAAAAGAGGCCTGATACCAAGTTGTTTGGAGTTCTCAAAAATCCTTGAAATCATCCATGACTTTTCACGATAAAGGGTGTTTTTCTGTTCAGCAGTTATTTTGCCTTTTCTGTATTCAATGTTAATGTCAGCGTCAATAACTCCACATTTTACTTTGGAATCAGATTTAAGAAGATAAATCCCGTAGGTCTTAAAGCCGTTCAGATGCTCTTCAACATGGGCAAGAGTCATGGCATATTTTACAGGAACATAACCCGCCTTGTTCTCATTTTTGTCTGACCATTGCCTTGCAAATACATTCTCCCTTCCTGAAAAGAGATTCAGGAAGTGTTCCATAAGCTGTCTTTTTCGTATCATACCTTCAAACGGCAATGATGCAGCCGAGTCAAGAGATGCTGGATGTAATGGCGATGAGGTAGAATTGTCAAAAGCTACTGCATAGTCTTTTGATGATGATTGAAACTCCTCTTTTTTATTCAAAAGAGAGAGAAGTTCAAGATACTCAATTCTTCCCTTTTCAAACTCGGGAAAAGTTATGGTCAGATAGCTATAGATTTCAAGTGCAAGTTCAATCTCTCCCGCCATCTGGGAAAGTGCTGCCCATTCTGCCATCTGTTCAGGGGCAAGAGTTTTCCAAACATTACTGTTTTTAAGAATAGCTCGTGCATCTGTAGTAGCTTTTTCAAAGGATTCAGCTTCAGAATGAAGAAAGCTATCTTTTACCCTTTTCAAAAGAAGGGAGTAATCGGTCTTTGGTGGCTGAACAACCTCGTCAGCCTCATAGCTATTTTTAATGGAAAGGTTTGGCTGCATGGCTTACCTCCGTTATTTTATTATGCCTATAACGGAGATAACGGAATTGATGTGTGTTTTTTCAGAACTTTGTGTAATCCTCTAATCTTCATAGCTATCCCCATCCCAGTCGTCATCATTATAATCATCGTGATCGCAATGATGTTTGTCTGATACATCATGATCTTTATTTCGCTGATCGTGAATGAAAAAATAACCGTCGTGCTTAACGTCTTCCTTTGAAGATAATAGCCACAACACGAAGAATCCAACAATGATTTCAATCATTGAAAACCTCCTCTAATAGTTTATGAATCCGGATTAACCTGATTTCTTCTCATGTTTCCCGTTGAAGTAACCTGACTATACTCTCTTCAGCTTTTCTAAGAATCGAATGGCGTACATGCCGGGGAGCAAAAGCAGCTTTGAAGCTGTTGCGAATAACGGATAATATCTCCCACATGCTCAATCCACCAGGAGTGAGGCGGCAGGCTCTGTGCAGCTCTTTTGAAAAATCGGTTCTGGATATCCCTGGATTATCCGTGTTTACAGTAACCTTAAGCCCCTTTTCCAGATACTCTTTCAAGGGATAGACTGTCAGGTGGTTAGTGGCTGGATAATAGTTATCACGGTAGCCGATAATCTGAAAATTGCTTGAAGGGCACATCTCTAAAACAATATTTCGATCCAAAAAACGTTCCATAAGCTCAGGGTTTTCATTTAATGTCAGGCAGTGCCCAATCCGCTCTGCATTGAGATGATAGACAGCCTCCCAGATGTTTTTAACCGGCTGGTTTTCTCCGGCATGTATTGTAAAATGGAGGCAGCGTTCCATTACAGGCATCAGGCAGGGTTGCATTTCCGATGGCTTGCAGGCACTCTCGTCTCCTGCCAGATCAAAACCTCTCAGCCCGACATTCTGGTTACCTGTTTTACCCTCTTTGTCGAGTATTTCGCAGGCAAGATCAACATGACGCTCCGCACTTTTCATATCTCCGTGGCGGCTTGCAATAAAGATAATGGAGCAGTAGAGCCTGTCCTGATATTCAGCCAGAGTTTCCTGTATTATTTCATAAACCTGCTTTGATGAAAGGTTTCCGTCCAAAGAATAGTTGACAGGAGAACATCTCAACTCAAGATAACTAACCTGATGCTCAATGGCCTTTTCAGCTATAACCCGACATGCCTCTCTCAGGCACAAAGGATGTGTAAGAAGTCCCGAGCCTTGAAGGTCTCCTAACTTCTCATAAACATTAAATTCAACTCCGCAGAAAAGCTCTTCATTAATATACCCGCCATATATCACCTCATCTAAGAGTTCTGGAGCATCTTTAAACAGCAGAATAAAGGATGCAGTACATATACAGGAAGGCACTTTGCCAGATAATTGTGCTGGTTTCCCTACATCTTTTAAAGAGACAATATGCTCTTTGATTTTCCCGACATCTCTGAGTGTTATCAACAATTTAATATTTTTATGCCACGGTTCAAGCAGGTCAGCATGACTATTAATATCGTCCTTTGCAGCAGACGCAATCCGTATCAGCTCATGCACATTTGCAACTCCGCCCAGATGGCAATGAAGCTCTGCTTTGGGAAGTTTTTCCAAAAAAGATAATTCTGCCTCCTCTTTTGCTGGATCAATACCCATTCTCCACCGTTTCAACTCTTCTATCTTCTTTTCAGGCAGACTGTAGAGAGCAAGAAAATTTGTCTGAGACTCTCCTTGAAGCATGGTGTTTGTGTAGTTGCACATAAGATATCCTGCATTAGCTTGAAGCTTTTCAAGGGTGGTGGTCAGAGGGAAAGAGAGGTCAACAGGCAGATTAACCGGCTTGAGGGCAGAAGTATATGGAACAGGGTATCTGTTCACACCGCCAGATAGTGCCCTGTTCCCTGATTTTGCAATGGAGAGTATTGGATTTACAGCATATTGTCCAACAATGAACGGTGTAAAAAGTTCGCCAAATTTCTTAGGGACGGGTTTCACAAAAGAATCTACAGGCCAGTCTCTGACTTTCAGTTCGAAGGCTTTGTCTGTGTCCTCCACCACATGAATCATTGCTTCGCAGCCAAACCAGGCCGCAGCCTTCTGTAAATCGGTGCTCATTGTCTTGCGGCCTCCTGTCAGGGAGAGAAACAGGTTTCCGTTTTTGGAGCAATGCCTTGCATGGAACACAATTGTATGAATCGCTTCACACATCCTGCGGCACTCCTCTTCCGTTGCAAGATTATTGGTATGATCAACCTGCCATATTCTGAGGGTTGGACGTGTGTTTGTTGCAAGCTCTTCATACCATTCCATGGCAGTTTTAAGGCTCTTGTTTGTCTGCTCTCCATAGGTTGTTACCATCCATAACTCATCTACAGGAGTGATTCCATGCCTCTGACGCTCCTGCTCAATATTTTTTATGCGGGGATGGTGTTTGAAAAGATCAACCAAATCCGGATTGGTAAAGCCCATAAGTTCCGGCAAAATCTGCCATGAACCGCCAAGTGTTGTTACAAGGATGTTTGTCATAAAATTCCAAGTCCTAAATTCTAATGAAGATTTTGCTGCTGATACTTTTAAAGTTATCAATGATAGATTTAGCAGATTTGGCTGTATTATTTTTTTCAGTCAGATACCCACCATGATTAATATCGTTTCTGATACTACGTAATGATTCAAGATCACTTGCAAATTCTATCAGAAGAGGATTATTCATCAAATTTCTTACCTTCTCAGCAGATTCAGGAGAATCATATCTCTGTTCCTTGAACACGGCTTTTTTATCAGCTATCAGTTTAATGGCATCCGAAGCCGCATCTCTATTATCTTTAATACCCCAATCAAGACCCTCCTCAGATAGAATAAATGTTACCATGTTTTCCTGAAACATAGTAATTGCCTGCTGATAAAGCCCATGTTCAACGCACCATTCAACAGCTTTAAATCCGCTTTTTACGTCATCTTTTACAAAACCCTCTATTTTCTTTTCAATAACTTTCATAAGAGGTGCAAGAGGTTTTATGAAAATATCGCTGTTTTCAATGTTTTTGATATTTTCTTTAAGACGAGCATAATCACATTTGTTTATAAGCTCTGCACCTCTGTTGAGCATAATATTCTGGCTTATGTTATTTATGTCTCTTACGATACTGCCGATATCTTGAGCAGCGTTTTTCTCCTCTTTTCCGCAGCTTTTTTTCATTACCAATCCAATGTCTGTATTTGCAAGTGATGCAAGCTCTGAGGCACTTCCATTTTTAACAAAACTATGCGTTGCCTCTGTCCACTCAATCAATTTTTCAAAACTTGTAAGGTCAAATACAGGTGCAATCCTTTCATCTTCTGGTATATTTTTTTCAACATCAGACGGGCGGCCAAGAATCTCGAATGCCCCGTAATAGATTGCTTTAACAGAGATATTTTTCGTAAGCCGTGCATAACCTACAAGCACCATAAAAAGCATAGGAATAGAGCGGAAACTGTGGGTTATATCAAATATTATTTCGTCATTCTCTTTTAGAGAGTCGTAAATTCTCTGAAAAATCTGCCATATTTCATCTTCGCTGTTGCCTACCGGAATACCATATCTTTTTACAGATGCCGTAAGCCTCATGTTCTCAAGACATTTTCCAAGCCCCTGATTAATCTTTCTCTTCTCCTCTGAACCTCTCTCGTTATGACCATTATCGTCCCAGTTGAGCTTTTTTGCATCATCAGTTGTGAAAATTCTTATCTCATCTTCTGTACTCCAATCTTTGCAAAAACGGCTGATAACATCTTCTTGAACATATTTAACAACATCTCCAACCTCTTGATTAAAAGCGTATCTGCACTTTGTATAATCACCAGTGCCAAGAAACGATATAAATGCCTTTGCCATAACTCTATATTCTCCTATTTTTTATCGTTCATTGTGCCTGTTAAGGCATATCTTTATATCTCATTGAGCTAAATAGTTTTCATTTAACCAGACAATTGCAGCATCTCGCTCCTGTATGGTTTTTGCGGTCGTTTTTACAGTAAACTTTGTTATGGCTCCGTCATTGGAATACCAGCCATCTATTTCGCTTATACTGTTAGATGATGTTCTGCGAAAAGTGTTTTTCTTCTCAAGATCACGATTATAGTAATAGAGATAAATACCGCTTACAAAAGGTGCTTTCACAACTTTTGCAAGATGCTGTTTCAGCCCCTTGTGTTTACTTGCATTGTTATCTTCATATACAATTTTTCGATCTTCTATGGCTATTGTAGATTCAGTAGGCAGAAGCTCTTTTTTAGCTTTAAATCTGCTTCTAAAAGTCTCGTGGAACAAAAGTCCTGTTGGAGTGAGATCATAATAATGTTTCCCATCACTTTCGATATGATCAACAAGAACATCAAAACGATCATCTGGCAGAACCCATGCTTGATCTAATTCAAGTACACTATCAAGGTCACAGAAAATTTCATAATAACGAAGCCAGAATTCAAAATCAAAAGAGAGGGGCTGAGGCGGCAAGGTGATAACCTCATTAAATCCCTCAAACATATAACATACAGGAATGGCAAGTGCCTGTCCGATCATTCCTGCAAATGAGATTTGAGCCTTGTATCCGCCTGTTGCGTTTATCAGAATTCTGTCTGCCCCATAATCTCTTACAATAGAGACTATTATACGGACAAGATTTTTAAGTCCCTCATTTTTGAACCGCTTTGCATCGTCAGAAGTTAAGCCCTCCACCTTATGGAGTTTTGTATTCTGGAATCTGCTTTTTTTATTGGAAGAATCGCTATAATAGCCTGTTAGAATATTACCCACAAACTCTCCATCTTCTGTGTCAGACACAAGGACAAGATGAAGAAACCGTCCATGCAGCAACCCTTGTGAAATGATGCCGGCAATAGAGTTTATCTCTGCTCCGCAGAGTCTGTCAGTATCATCAAGCTGACACAACCATTCAGCAATCTTACGGCTGTCTTTAGATGCAAAATATTTTTTCAGATGCTCGTTTTCACAATCAGCCTGATTCTTGAGCATATTTTTAATATTGCCCGGAAGGCTTGTTCCGGCGGTGCTGACAAGAATATCACGCATTTTTGATTTCTCCTTCTCTCTTCATCACAGTTCAGGGTCAACTCAAATTCCCTGATTTGTTAAAATCACATCTCTCATATTTTCTAAAACGCACATGCCGGAAAGTGTGTGTCAGACGGATTTCTCCGTTTGTACCACGAACCTCCTCAGCCCTTCTTGCTGTTGTTGAATAGACAGGAACAAGACCAAATCTGAACGCCAGATTTACAAGATAATAGACGGCACCGAAATCACCCTGAATCAGAATATAATTCCCGTTTGTTGCGTTTTGGGACAACCATTCAGAGATGGGTAAAAGATAATCTTCCACACTTTCAAGCTCTGGTGGAATTTGACTCCAAAGCTCTTTGAGCGTTGGTGATAAATCGACAAAACCTGAAATGCCAAGACTCTTTTCAGCGTCCTGTTTCTGTTCAAGGGTGATTTGGTGGTTGAATATTAAAAAAAGTGTTTTTGACATTTTATTCATTTTAACTCGCAATAATACCCTCAACAATCTCGTTACGCTCTCTTACTGTTTTCCACTTCTTTTTACTGACATCGTTTTTAGACCACTGCTTTTTTTCCTGCCAGTAATTCTTTAGAGCTTCTGCAATTCTTTTACGATAATCAGAAGCATAATTTTGAATGTTATTAAAAATATCATTCCCCTCATTATCGGACACAGCGTTATTACTAAATTTTAATAATAACTGCTCTTCAGTAGTCATAGCTTCAAAATCCCGTTTTTTCTCCTCTTCAATTGACCGCTGTTTTTCTCTCTCTTGTCTGTCAAGTTCCTCTTTCTCTTGTTGCTTTTTTTCTTTCTCTTTTTGTTCCTTTAACTTCTGAATCCTTAATTCAAGATCATTCGCTGTAAAAGGCATATTTTTCAAAATAGCTGCTTTATGCTTATTTTTATCTACCTCATTTGATGGGATTCCATTAAATTCAAGTTTGCACCAGCCAAATGGATAAATCCCATTTGCAAGGGTTCTTGTAGTTCCCCAATTTTTTCCTCTTGGCACTCTTGGACTTCTTACGTTATCAAGAGTCATGCACTCAACGTGCGAATGCTGACCAACACGAATCAAGGCTTCATTGGGTTTTAGGCAGGCAACAGCAAGAGAGGCTGGAGCAATCGCATCTTCAACCTCTTCTGAAACATCTTTGTAGAATGTTTTATATTCTTCAATATATTTTGGAACATAAAAGCTGTTAAGCGATTCAATAAGAAAGTTTACATCTATTTTTGTGTTAAATATTTTTAACTGCATTATATTTTCAGGCTCAAGAGTTAAACGAGTATTATATTTTATCGGCTCTAAATTTCTGCAAAGGCTTACAGCACACTCTTTAGACCCTTTTGGAGTAAGGCTTTTATCTTTATTATTGGTGTACTCTTTTGCCTCAACAATACAAGTGCCATGCTCTTTTAGCGATATGTCAGAGAGTCTAAGATACCTTAAAGGATCATCTTTAATTTGACCAAAAATTTTGGTTTCCCAATTTCTCCTTTGCCCGTCAGCAGATTTAACTCCTGCCTGCTTTACAAATCTATTTGCAATTGCTGTTCTGATTGCTCCTTTTATTGAACTGCCCGGAATATAGGCATAACCATCAATTTCATTTCTTGTCATTGAGTTTACAAGCACCTGATTGGCCGCATTCTGCAATTTAATAGCTTTCTCGTAATCTTCAAACAGCTTAGAGCTATCCACAGGTATTGAAACTTTATCATAACTGCCTGTCGTATAATTTTTGGCAATAAAGGTTCTGATTGCACTGAAACTGTCTTTCTCCATAAGTGATAAAAGCTCTTCTTTTTCAGGGTAATCAGCAATCCAATCAATCAAATTTATGATGTGTAGATGTCCATCTCTTATAATGTATGAAAATGGATCGATCTCATCGCCAGAACCAACATGAACAGGGGTCAATATGTGAAAGCTAACTTCGTATTGCTTGGGGTTGCTTTTATTCATAAATCAAATTTCTCCTTTCTGAATCACAGATTGACACAGATTAAAAGATTACACAGATACCAACAGTTACAGGCAAGCCGCAATGTCTGATCTTTTCGTCAGTGTGAACACCTTTTAAAAGCCTCTCTCTGTTCAAATCGTTATCTGTAAAGAACAACGCACCGGGTTCATACATCAAAATAGGCTTTTTAAAGGGTCTTGGGTTTCCACCAGTTGGGCTTGAGACTGCATAAGTTCCGCCAAGTCTGCCAAATTTCGTTTTTAGCCTGTAAAATGAGCTATATTTTTCCATACCGTCAAACGCACTCAACGATAAAGCCATTTTAGCATTAGGCTTTATTGCCATGATTGAAGATTCTTGAAATTCACGATCCCGACAAATCTCAAGTGTTCCCATACCAATATTTTTATCAGCACCAAAACCATTGGCTGGAAGAAATTTAGTCAAAAACCACTCCACATCTGATTCAAATTCTGGCTGATTTACCTCAACATAAATATCAAGAGCTGCATTTTCTGGGTACCACCTCTTTTCTCGAACAAACAGACCACCAGAGGCATCAACCGCTCCAGTCATACGGTTAATAACATTTGAGGCTGACACTTCGTTTTTTATATGTTTGTTGGGATTGGTGATAAAATTGCTATTTTTTGAGTTCTCTCTGTGAAAAATGGATATAAGAGCAGATTCAGAATAGTTATCTTTAATTTCACTCCAATGCTCCAGAGATATAAATTGAGACTTATTCCACTTTTTCATTTGGCTACGTGCCTCAAACATCTGCTCTTTGTTATCTCCATTATTATCTTTTTTGAGCATATTTTTCTCAATAAAATCTTGAGCCTTTTTTCGACTCAAAGGTGGCAGCACGGGTCTTGGCAAAAAACCCGCAGGAAATGCAGAAGAAAAAATAACAGGTGCGATCTTGTCATCTTCATACAGAGCAAGAAAATCTGTAAGAGATGACTCCCCTTTATTAAATGACAATGCCCAGCAAAAATGACCAAAAAAGGTATCTGACATAAAGGGCGTAATCACAGGAGATATTGGTTTTATCTTATATTTCAGCAGCATACAAAAGCCTCCATATTATATTTATAAACAACATTGATGGAATAACTCCTGTTTTTTAGTTGAGTTTAATTGACTCAAGAAAACCATCACCTTTTTTCTCTCCGTCAATCTCAATATTTGTAAAGCGTATCTGCCCGCAACCTCTTGAGCCTCCGCCTCCAAGTGCATCAAGCTGCAAGAGACGCATGGATTTAAAAAGAACATTCAGGTAATTTTTCTCAGCATCTTTGGGGTCAGTGTCAAACACTCTAAATGAGATAAAAAAATCAAACTCTACACCAGCAGGAACACGCTCAATTGGTCGAGGGTTGGCAATGCCTGTTATTCTGTTAATGCTATTTTCATATTTTATCTCTAAAGGTAGCTCACCTTTTTCAAATCGCTCTTTCCATTTGAGAGATAAATGTGCATCTCTTACAACAAGGCGTGTTGGACCAAGCTCTGGCGGTCTTTTTGAAGATGATGTTCCAAATACCGCACACACTTCGCATTTTGCACAGTCACAAGGATTACCTTTTGATGTATAGCGACCCTCTTTCATTTCATAAAGAGAGCGAAGTTTTCCCTTTAAAGATGAACCCGGAATATAAGGTGCATTGCTTCCAGGTAGAGGGTCTTTTATAATTGGGTTATCAAGTCCGCCAATTTCTATAGTCTCTTTAGATGCTCCAATATGAAGCCCTGTCATTACCTCAATTGTGCCATGTATATTTTTAATTATGGAAAGTTTCATTTTCTAATTCTCCTGACTTTTATATATAAAATGTTTAAATACTTTAATTATTCTTATTTAATATGAGAGCATCAGCTATTAGATACGCCCATTCCATAGAAAAAACCTACCACAGCTTCAAAGTGGAGCATGAATGCTTCAAACTCCTTTTCTGTATCTATTTTATCTAAATTAGTAACAAGAAAATCTTTAAAAGCGGGGATTATTTTGCCGTTACGTTTTGGATTTGAAGCATAAGAGGCTTTTGATTTTACCATTTTAATAAGAGGTTTTACTTTTTGAAAACCATCTACATGTACTCGTTTTTCCAATTGTCTGAACTCATTGAAAAATCTTCTAAGTTGAGCAGAAGATAATGAGTTTTTATCATCTGGTTCATTACTGTTAGTATTTCTATTGAATCTATAAACAATAAAACTCTTGGCAACTTTTTCTGCCTCTGTATCAAGTAACTCTTCTTTTATTATGTTGTTCTTGTCAAAATAACTCATCATTAATTCTCCTTTTGTATTTGTCTATATTTAATGCCCAGAGCTAAAGCTCAGGGCTTAATTTTACCCAAGCCCGCTTAAGCGGGCTTCTTTTATGGGTTAGCCGAGGGCTTCAGCCCAACGGCTGAAATATTGAATAAAAATTAAATTTGTAACCGTTAAAAATATACTTTGTCAATCTTCTCTGTTAAGATTCATGGCATAAAACAGCGGAATATTTAACAGATTAAGTTCATCACGCTCTTTTGCTCCAACTGCAAAAATCTTTTGCAGCATAGCCATCTCTTCAAGATTATTTCGTGGTTTTCCATTTTTATTTTGAATATTTCTGCCAATATCGTAATAGGCATGTGAAAGATAAATTCCATCTTTAATATTTTTACCACTAATAAAACGTCTATACATACGCTGGTATTGGTGTAAGCGATAGAGAAATGCCATTGAAAAACCTGTTCTCTCTTTCTCTTTCAACGCTTTATCAAACATATCACCTTTATTGAGAAGCTCCTCTAACTCTTGCCACGAGACCACCTCGTCAAGAAATGAGACAGAATCTTTAAACCGTCTTGAATTGCTGTTTTTGTTGTTATTATCAAACTGCTTTGCATTTTCAAGAGCCTCTTCTGCACTCTCTGCCGCCTTTCTCATTGGCATTCTTGGCTTTGCCACAAAAAGACCTCCTGATATTGTGATGTCTGGGTTGTTAGCACAAAATTGGGTGAGCTTGTTTTTCAAAAGAATTGAAAACCTTGCTGTCTGCCACCAGGGTCCAATTAAAAAAAGATCATCACCGCCTGAATAGACAACATAAATATCTGGATACTCTTGTTTAATGAGATTAACGATATAGTCTGAAAAGAATATATTGAGCATTCTTGATAAAGAGCTAAATCGTGCGACTGAAAATTTATCATTGCCAAGACCTGTGCTAAAAATGAGTCCTAAATTATCCACATCAGCCTTAAAAAATGCGATAAGAGATCGCCCTTTCATCTTTATTTCAGATGATAATTCATCTTTTTTCTTTGATTTATGGGCAATCATGGAAAATGTTTTTATCCGTTCATTCTCATTTTCTCGCTTACACAACTCATAAAAGCCATCTTCATCTTGAAAAATTTTGTAGAGCCACTCATCTGCAATTTCAGAGTTAGATACAATTGGAAGATGCCTTGCAATCCTTGCTTTAGCAAAATCATGGCTATTATCATCAAGCCGCTCTATATGAATCACATCTTGAAATGAATCTGGAGTTTTAGTCATAAGGTTAAGGTGTAAATCCCCCATAAGCTGAATTTTTCCATCTCTGCTGTAAACAAGGTGAGATGTTCCGGGTAGCTTTGCACCTATATAGGTTATCTGATCGCAACAATCCCTACATATTCTTATATCTTCTGACATATCAAACTGCTCATATCTTTTATATTCAACAGATGCTTTGTCATCTGCTGCATTTATTTGGCAGATTGAGCAGTTGCCGTTTTCAAAATCGTTGTAATCGCCCTCAATCACGCACCCCATAGTTTCAAAGGTTCTGCCAAGTTTATTTAGCTTTGCAGCGTTAATGGATTCATTGACCTCATCTAACTTTTCTCTAAAAAGAGCCATATCAAAATCTTGCTGACTTGCTTTTACAGTTGATGATAGAACCGCTGAAAGTTGCCCTTTAAACCGAGTTCTGAACCATATCTGCATTTCTCTATCAACATTATCAAGATGCTTAACAACCTCTTTACAGTTAGGAAGCACAAGGATAAATTTCCCGCCAGAATCAACTAAACGGCATACAGAGTTAAGTCCCCCAAATTGAGGCAGAGTATCCAACCCCTGAATATTTAAAATCAAAGAGCGTGTAATTGCCTGAAGGAAAAATGACCTTGCCCTTAATATTTTTGATACGCCTCTTCCGCTGTTTTTGCTTATTCCAAAGATATAGTTTTGAATGCCTGAAATATCTCCACCAGCAAGTATAAATTTTTCCTCTTTTTTGTCTGATAGAGCTGGTATTCCCCCATTTTGTTGATGATAAATATAGAGTGATTGGGCAATTGCTGCTGTGCTAAAGCTATGATCAAAGAGCGAAACATCAGATAAAGTGTTATAGCTTGATGATGGAACAGCCCATGTAAATTTTTCCAAAACTGATATTAAAGATTCAATATAAAATCTAAATTCAAGAGTTTTATCTATCTGCTTTAATGCATCAAGAAATTGATTAAAGAGCTTTACATAATCCTTTTCATCACCAGAAGGCTTGCCTTTTTTAGGAAACATGCTCTCATCATTGGTATTTAAGGCGTTTAGCTCATAAAAGTAGTTACCTTGCCCTTTAAAAGTGTGTTTTCTAAGCTCAATCTCATCAAAAACAGAGATCAACCTTGCCTGTCTAAAATTTGGACTTCCTTTGTCATGCTCTTTATCTTCATCTGATAAGCCCTCTTTTTTAAAGCGATCTGTTCCAGCACTTAAGCAGTCAGCAACATGAATGCACATATCAAACAGGTTAGCTGTATCAGGTTTGTGATGCGTAGATGCTATGCGTGCAATTACAGAACGTGAATCTTTAAGCTCATCAGGTAAAGGCAGATCATTTTCAATAAAATAGTCTGTATAAACTGCATGCCAGTGAGAGTATGTGCTTTTATAAGATGGTAGATATGTTCCAATAAGATTCTTTGAATAGGGACGCTTTGCACGTTGAGCAAATTTTCCAACATCGTGCAGCAATGCCCCTGTTAGCAATATTTTTAAATTTTTATCCATAAATCAGTATTCTCCTTGTTTTGATAGTGCTGCAATAATCATATTAATCCATCATAAAAATCTTTTATTCCTGACCATATTGATTCAGACGACGTTACGACTCCTGCACCTTTACGAACGATACCTTCCCCAACCCAAAAGCTGTATTTTTACCAATATGCACCTTTTCAGCCATCTTCATAAATGGCAAAAAGGGTGTAAAATCTCCCTGATACTCAACTTTGCCCACAAGTCCGCCCATGAACATCTTTTTATCTTGAGTTGATGAATAGCGTTTCCAGTCAAACCACTTTAAAGAGTTTGCTGCAATGGTTATCTGGTCAGCCTGTGAAACCAACCCTGAATAGTCAATATCTGGCTCACCATCACCGTAAACATTTAAAAGAGCTGTTGTTCTTCTTATTATGTTTCTCATAAGAAGCGGAAAGGGCAAATTTGCCACTGGTACTTTGCGTGCAATTATTCGCAAAGGCGTATGAATCTGCATAGTAATCTTGCTTATTGCTGATGAAACTCTATCTGCATCTTCAATAAGTGTAAGAGACTCAAGTGCCTCTGGAATTGCTATGCTTAGGCTTTTATTGGTATAAATTTTAGAGCCAGAAGATGTAAAGGTAACAGATTCCAAAACAAAACGGCTCCGCTTTCCATTCATAGTTTTGCCAATGCCAATCTCTCCCATCTGCTGGAACGCATAGACAAAATATGGAAGATTACGGTTGATGTCTCCAAATAGCATAAGGGTGCAATCAAGAGTCTCTCCTTTTTTGAACTCATAGCGTGTTGAGACAGGCGGTTCGAGCACTAATGGTGAAGGTGCTGATGAGACTCTTGAACCATCAGGGATTGCGATAGCATCAGCAGTCTCAAATATCATTGAGTAATTACAGTTCTCTCTGAGCAGACACGTTGGACACTTCTGTTGTTTAAGGGCACACACCACTTTTTTTAACGCATGTCCTAACACTCCACGAAAGGTTGACCCTTTGTAATATGGAAGAACGGCATCATCTTCTAATCGTATAACAAATTTGTAGCTGCCAAATATCATTTAAAACTCCCAATTTGTTTTATCCATTATTCATAATATCCTGTTATATATAACGTCATTGACACAATTTTTTTTCAAAAAAAATCAGCTATGAGCAGTTTTATTTATATGCTCATAATTAATGCGTGATTTTAAGTAAAGAGAAAATAGTATTTTTTGATTTAAAAATCTACTATATAACAGATGGTGTGTATATACTATATTTATAGCATAAGTGACTTCTGGTTTGTTGTAATAAAGGGCAAGTAACGGCGGGTCATAGTGAGAATATTATTTTATAGCTCCTTTGTGCAAAGGAGGTTAATTGCCCTGCTTTAGGAATTTATTTACTCCTTTAGAGTGCTTGATAACAACCTTGTGTTTCAAAAAGTAGTCGCCCATAATGAGAAAAACAAGCAAAATACCATTAACAATTTGAACAGTTGCACCTGGCAAACCCAAAGATATCTGGATCGCATCTCCACCAACAAGAATACCTGCAAAAAATAGTGCAGAAACAAGCACATACATGGGGTTAAGTTTAGCAAGCCATGCCACAATAATGGCAGTAAATCCATAACCAGAGGAGATTGATGCAGGATATCCAAGATAGTGGTGAATGCCAGCAAGCTCTCCTACGCCTGCAATGCCTGCAAGACCCCCGCTTAAAATCATAATCACAATTGTAGTTCTGAAAAAATTGATCCCTGCATATCTGCCAGCCTCAGGATTTTCGCCAATAACTCTCACCTCATATCCGAACCGCGTCCGATAGACAACAATTGAAAGGATAACTACAGAGATAATGGCGACAATCAGTGTTACATAGTGTATTCTTGAGCCGGGCATTACTCCAAGAAGTGCCGAAGGATTTAGGTTATTTGTGCCGGGAAATCCAAAGCGGGTGCTGCCTTTCCATGGTCCTACAATAAGCATGGTTATAAATTCAGCACAGATGTAGTTGAGCATCAAAGTGGAGATAACTTCATTGATGGAAAACTTTATTTTAAGTATTGCTGGAATAAGTCCAAGCAGTGCACCGCCAGCAAAACCTGCAAAAAACATAAGAGGAATCAGCAAGTATGATGGAAGAGTATCACCCCATGCAAGACCAACCCATGTTCCCATAAGAGCACCCATGAGAAGCTGCCCCTCAGCACCGATATTCCAGAACTTGCCTCTGAACGCAAGAGCAAGCCCGCCGCCGATAAGAATCAAAGGAATGGCTTTGGTCACTGTCTCCTTAAATCCATACATTGAACCAAAAGAACCTGTAAATATCTTGGCAATTGCATAGAGCGGATTAACGCCGCACAGCAAAAATACAATACCAATAGCGACCAAAGATGCAGCAAGAGAGCCGATGTTTGTCATAAGAGATCTAAGCGGTGTAACGGAATCTCTGTCATATACGTTAATTTTAAACATGTTATCTTATTTGATCCTTAAATTAAAAAGCTGTATCTCTATATGAGTAAAAATATTTTTAATAACGCACAGAACCTGCCATCATCAAGCCGATATCTGCAAGTTTTTCTTTGTCTGATGAGTCAAGAATTCCTGTAAATTCTCCCTGAAACATAACTGCAATTCTGTCGCACAGCTCAAATATTTCATCTAAGTCTTCGGAAAAAAGAAGTACTGCTCCACCTTCACGTCTTCTTTTAAGAAGCTGTTCACGCAGATATTCGGTTGCTCCGACATCAAGTCCATAAGTTGGGTGAGATGCAACAAGAAGAGATGGTTTTTCGCTTATCTCACGTCCTAAAATCAGCTTTTGAATATTGCCGCCAGAAAGGTTTTTAATCTGTACATCTATAGAGTGTGTGGCAACTTTGTAACTATCTACAAGTGATTTAGTGTGATTTTTAATTCTGCCATACTCCAAGAACATATTTTTTGAGAACTTTTCAAGGTGGTGCTGCTTTAAAATTGCGTTATCATAGAGAAAAAGTCCTGGGGCAATGCCAAATTTAATTCTCTCTTCAGGCACATGAGATACTCCGTGATCATAAATTTTTCTCGGAGACATATTTGTGATGTTTTTCTTGCCAGCAAAAACCGCCCCTGATTTTATTGGTCTTATTCCAGTTATCGCTTCAGCAAGCTCTTTTTGACCATTGCCTGCAACTCCAGCGATGCCAAATATCTCGTTTGCATAGACATCAAAAGAGATATACTTAACTACAGGAAGCCCCTTATCGCCAATAACATGCAAATTAGAAACTTTAAGCACCTGCTCTCCTCTTGGCAGAGGCTCACGGTTGACATTAAAGAGCACTTCCCTGCCGATCATCATTCTTGCAAGAGAGCGTTTATCCATATTGGCAGTATCAGCATGCCCCGCAATCCGCCCTTTTTGAATTACAGTTACTCGATCGCATATATCCATGATCTCATCTAATTTGTGGCTGATGATAATAACCATGTGACCCTGTGCCTTCATATCCTTTAAAATTCTGAAAAGCTCTTTTGTCTCCTGCGGAGTAAGCACCGATGTTGGCTCATCTAAAATCAGAAGATCAGCACCATTTAAAAGAGCTTTGATGATCTCAACTCTCTGCTGCTCTCCTGCTGACAGTTGCCACACTTTTTTATAAGGCTCAATGGCAAAGTTGAACTTTTCAGAGAACTCAACCACCTTATCGCGTATTCTTATCTTTGGAAAAAAGAATGGTGTTTTTTCATATCCAAGGGCAATATTTTCAATCACAGTGTGGTTCTGTATGAGCATGAAATGTTGGTGCACCATGCCAATACCGTGATGTATAGAGTCTATAGGGGAGTTTATTTTAACACTTTCACCATTTATCCTAATCTCTCCTGAATCTGGCTGGTAAAGTCCATAAAGGATATTCATCAAGGTGGTTTTGCCTGCTCCATTCTCGCCGAGAAGCCCAAGAATTTCACCTGAATTTATGTGAAGATTTATATCTTTATTGGCAAAGTTACCTTGAAATGATTTGGAGATATTGACCATTTCAAGTTTCTGGATTTTTTTCATGCTTTATACTACTTTTAACCCTTTAATGTTTAGATTGAAATTCTTGAACAGAATATAGGCAGCTTTCGCTGCAATTATTGCCGAATTTATAATGTCCGCTTGATAATGACTTTGAGTTTGGATTTTACGCTTTCCTTTATAGTCCAGTCAATATAAGCATTCTCACGCGCTTTCTGAGTCAGCACAACCGCAAGCTCCATCAGGCTTTTGCTTTGCGGTGTATGTAGCATTTGGCAGGGCATCACGTAAATATTTGGCAAAACCATACACAACCTTTTTGCCTGTGATATTGCCAATGCCATCTTTTACATCAAGGGTCTTGGCAGCAAAACCATATTGACTGCGGTGAGCTTCATCAACCATCACAATAATATTACGGCGGTTTGAAAGCTGTTCATAAACATTGCCATCTTCTGGCTGGAACTTTTGAATAGTTGAAAAAATCACACCACCAGAAGCTACTCTCAACAAATCCTTTAAATGCTCTCGATTCTCAACCTGCTTGGGTTCTTGTCTTAACAACTGAGTTGATGCTGCAAAAGTATCAAACAACTGGTCATCTAAATCGTTACGGTCAGCTATTACCAAAACAGTCGGGTTATCAAGTGATAAAACTAATTTACCTGTATAAAAAACCATTGAGAGAGATTTACCGCTGCCTTGAGTATGCCAGATTACGCCTGCCTTCTGATTGCCACCTTCACTGCTTTTCCAAGCCATGAATCTTGTTAAATTTGCAGACAATGAACCAGCTTTAGCTTCAAGACCATCTGAAATAATAAGCAGAGCATTATAAGTGAACAGCGAGGGGATAGTGTTTTCGTAGGTGTCAAACTGTTGATATGCGGTTTTTATTGTGGCATTTTCATCGGCAGGGTTTTTAAGCTCAATGACTACAAGTGGCAAGCCATTTACAAACAGCACCAAATCAGGGCGTTTGTTCTGATTGTTTTCAATGACTGTGAATTGATTGGCAACTATAAAATCGTTGTTTTCAGGATTGGCAAAATCAATCAACCATACCAAATCACCCCTTTCCTGATTATCATGGCTGTAACTGACATTGACCCCTTCAGTAAGCAGACGGTGAAAGGTCTCATTATTAGTAAGTATCTCTGGTGAGTTGATGCGTGTAATCTCTTTAACTGCCTGCTCTCTTGCAAATTCTGGAATCTTAGGGTTTATCCTTTGCACAGCAATATTAAGACGGTCAGTTAAAACAACTTCATCGTAGCGGGTTCTCTCTGCTCGGTCGCCATCAGGGGCAATGTCTGGAGCGTAAATATACTGATAACCAAGTTGTTCAAATAATTGAATTGCAAACTCTTCAATAGCTGATTCTGTAAGGCGGGTCATTGTTTTATAATCCCAAATTTTTTGGCATCATCTTGGTTTAACACCACAATATCTTCCAAAGCAAAAGCCTTTTTTGTCCCTTTCATCTCTTTTCTTAAACAGTCAGAAATTTGAGGAATCCATTTTTTATAAGTAGGAGACTCTTCAGGCAGGAAAACAGAACAATCATCATATTCAAAAACCATATCTGACTCTTTTTTTTCTTTAACCATTCAACATAACCTCTAATTCCTCTTCATAAAGCCTTATAGACTCATCAATAATTGAATTATCTGGAAGACCACCTTTTAAGTCAGAAAAACGATACATCTCATTATCAAAAGATAAAACATCAATGGTTTCTTGTTTTTGTTTAGCTATAAGAGCTAATGTACCTATTGCCAAGCAATACATCAAAAATAGCTATCTTTTTAATACCTTCAGCAGTAACAGAAATTCCAAAAGAAGTCCGACCCTGCTTGTAAATCCAATTATCTGAAGAAGATTCATACTTGACTTTCCCTTGCAGTATTTTTTCAAGAGATTTTCTTGATTCTGCAAATTTAGGAAAATTCTTCCCTTTCTGAGTTTGGATTGAAAGAGCCTTTACAAGGTCATAGCACGTATCATTAAAACCAAAACTTTTATCTATCTCTCTTGATTTTCTGATATTGCCAAAAAGAGAAAGCACCTCTTTGGCTGGAATAAAGATTGAGTTATGTTCTCTTTTATCAATGGTTTTAGAACAATCAACAATTGTATTTTTTGTTTTCTCGCCAAAAGCAAAATGAACTTCTCCTCCGTCAATCGCAGCTTTAAAAAAAGTTTTTCTTTTACTCCAGTTGTTACCAAGTCTCCAAATTTTTCTACTTGAAAAACCCAATATAATTTATCAGCTAATATTGTTTCAAATTTTCTCGGGTCTTTACCCAATCCAAACTCTTCAATTGATTTAATAGCAGAATAGAGTGCTTTTAAAAGAAATGTTTTGCCGCTGCCATTTGAGCCAATTATCAAATTCAACCTTGAAGGTTTATTCCAGATTAAATTCTTAATGGGTCCAAAGTTTCTAATTTCTACATTCTCAATCATATTGTAATCCATTCTTCAGTTTATATTCAAATCTTCCTCTTGAATAAGCTCTATACCCTTATCACCAGCCTCAATGATTTTTTCTATCTTTTCTAAAGGCAGACTTGTAACAACTGCAATCTCATTAAGGGGCATATTAAAATTACATAGCTTTTTAATCATCTGGAATTTTTCTTTTATACGCCCTTTAGCCATTCCTTTAGCCATTCCTTTAGCCATTCCTTTAGCCATTCCTTTAGCAATCCCTTGAGCTTCCCATTCTTCTCTCCATTCGGTAAGTGTTTCTGCTAACATAGAATCTACCTCCTTTAGTTCCTGAAATTCTGGAATATTATCATTTTTAAACCGAGACCTTAAAAGGCGGCTTAACCATAAAGCAAATGTCCGCCTTATCTCTTGATTTTCTGGTTCTCCAAGATGTTCATGCAGCCTTGCTATATGTTCTCTTATCTCTTGTGTGCTGCGGCAACGCTCAAACCCGATTAATTCTGCTGTAAGATTAAAATCTGTGCTTTCTAAATTTTTGGCATCAACTCTGCCCTCATCTAAAAGCCAATACGAAAGATGCGGAGTAAACTTCTTTAAACTTTGATGCACAGGATTAATCAATTCACTAATCTCACAAGGACTATTCCACTCTGGCTTGCCATTGTAAATCACCATTGGCACTACAGGCGGAAGAACATCTCCCTTTTTCAGATTCTGGCTGCGGATAATGTCCTGATATAAAAGACCAATATATGTCATAAGCCTTACAGCCATAAAGTAGTTATCTGATGATTGAAATTCAAGGATAAGATAGAGATACAACCATTGTTCCCGAAATCTCAAACGCCAGATTTTATCGTCATGGCGTTCCCGCATATCATCAGTTACAAACGAAACGTTGACAGGCTCAAGCGTGGAAAAATCCATCTCCCAAACCCAATCCTCTTTTACAAAGCCTGTCAAAAGGTCTTTGACCAAATCTGGATGAGAAAACAGCAGCTTGTAGCCTGTATCATGGGGCATGTTGTCTTTATCGTTTTTCATAAGTTTAGTATTTTACTCTCACCTCACCACTCATAAGTTTAGGCAACAGGGCATTTCGGAGTTTTTCAAGAGTGCGGATTTGTTTTTGGTTAATTAACTTTTTACAAAAATAAACCGCTATTTGTTTTTCAAATTCAATGATTCTGCTTTCTATTGGGATATAAACTGTATTATCTTTGAAGGTTACTGTAGTAATAGTATCAAAAACACTACCATAAGCTGATGATTGAAGCTCACTGACTACATGATTTATAATTAAATAAGTAAAGAAAAAACAATTATCAATTTTCGGTAGAACTCCATAGTTTGATTGACTATAAGTCATTTCTCTTGATAACAAGCAATATTTGCCAACCGTGCCTCGTGCTGAAATTACGGTCGTATATTTGGGTAATAACTTAGCAGAGCTGTTATTAAGTCCGTTCGCAGTAATCATTTTTTCGGAAGACATAACAAAAGACTTATGGTTAATGGCTATATCACCACCAGATAACCAGTAAATGTCTCCTTCCCAATATTCTGGTGTAGATGTTTTTGGTGTTCCCCCGCCTACTAATTGAACAACATCAAGCAAACTTTTTTCCTCCCAATCCTCCCTTGCCTCAACCACAAACCACTGCTTGAAAAGAGTTTCTGCCATCGCTTCAAGTGTTTTATTCTGGCGGTGCAATAGGTCTATTTTATCGTCTAAACTGCTGAGGACTGAGGCTATGGCTTTTTGTTCGGGGAGGGGTGGGATGTTGAATATCAATTCTTTTAAAGATGATAAATTTAAAGTTGGTTGGACAGTATCATTTGTGTTTCCATATAATTGAAATTTTAAATCATCTAATTGAAAACAATATTTTATATATCTTTTATCAAAATTATTTTTAATGCGAGCTACGCTAACGGCTCTGGCTACATTCCAACCTTTTAAAGAATTGGGAACAATTGCACATTCACCTATACTACCAACAACTGTAATTAAAAGTTCTCCACCTTCTAATCGTGTTCTTTGATATTTATTTTCTATTTCTGACGCAACTTTCAACATAACATTAGTGTCAATTATACCATTTTTAATGTTATTGACTCGTATAATTGGAACTGAGTTAATTTCAGTGTGTGATCCAGGCTGAACAATACCATAGGAAATAGACTCATCAACAAGCATATGCGTAAATTTAACTTCCCGCCAACCCTTCCGATAAATCACAACTCCTTTAGTCTCGATATGCTCCCTTAATGCCTGATTATCAATAGTTGGGTAGGCGATAAAATCAAAGAAAAAGGGCAGATAGGTATCTTCTTCAAAGTCATATTGTATTTTTGCTGCAAGTGTTGCGTTTACTTTTTCCCCTTTCAAGGCAATATCAACATCAGATGCAGCTTTAAAAGTGTCTATGGCACGAGAGCCAAATAAAATAGCCTCTTCAACTTCAGGATATGAGCTTATAAGTCCTATGATTTCGTCAAGTTGTTTTTCACTTAAACCATATTTCATGGCAGAGTTTCCATTTTGCTTTTAAATTTAAAATACAGGTCTCTGACTATCGGAAAAAAATCATCATGGATAAACACAACTGTTTCAAGTAAAATATGGTTGTTATAGGTGTGGCTTGTAAGATTTCTTTTTAATAAAGCGACCATCCATGTTTCTGCGTCATCAATCAATTCATCTTGAAAAGCCACTCTTATTGCATGCTTACCGTTTTTAACTTCGTTATATCCGTCATTTTCCAAGTAATCTTTCATGGTATTCCATGCCAACTCAAAGGTAAATTCAAAGGATTGAACTAATGCCATCTGAATTGCCTCATCTTGTGGCTCTTTCTCATAGCGGTCAATCATTCGATTAAAGGTGTTATACGCTTTTTCAAAATTCTGAAACCTTTGTTTCCATCGGATTTCGTTGTTCATGGTTTACCTCTTAATTTGGGGAGTAATTCAGACTCTTGTTTTACTTTCAAATTTTGCCGACACTGTCGTCAATTTCTTAGAATCATACAATTCAGAAACTTTTGTCATTTCACACCATCACCTTTGCTAAATTCTCAATAATGGCTTTATTCAACTCAGCTTCCTCAATCAACTGAGCTTCAAATTCAGCTTTTAATGCTGTGAATCGCTCAACAAAGTTAAAGTCATCTTCTTCATCAGGCAAGCCGACATAACGACCAGGGGTTAGCACATAATCCAACTCTTTGACTCGTTCAATTGGTGTTGAACAGCAAAAGCCTTTTATATCTTCATATTTGCCGTCAGGATTACGCCAGTTGTGGTAAGTGTCGGCAATCTGTTTAATATCCTCTGCTGATAGCTCACGGGTTCTACGGTTGATTAGATGCCCTAAATTGCGGGCATCAATAAACAGAATCTCATTACTGCGATTTCTGAATTTGCCGTTGTTTCGGTTACGACTCATAAACCACAAGGCAGCGGGAATCTGGGTATTTAAAAACAACTTGGCTGGAAGATTTACGATGCAGTCAATCACATTTCCTTTTTCAATCAATGCTTTGCGAATATCTCCCTCACCACTGGTTTTGGAAGTCAAAGCACCTTTAGCCAAAACAACGCCAGCTTGACCGTTGGGTGATAGATGATACATAAAATGTTGTAGCCATGCAAAGTTGGCATTGCCTGTTGGAGGTGTACCATAAACCCAGCGACCATCTGTTCTTAATTGCTCCCCACTCCAATCACTGACATTAAAGGGAGGATTGGCTATGATAAAATCAGCTTTCAGGTCTTTATGAGCATCATTCAAAAATGAGCCTTCATTATTCCATTTAACCTGTGAGCTATCAATGCCACGTATGGCAAGGTTCATCTTTGCAAGTCGCCAAGTGGTTTGGTTGCTCTCCTGTCCATAAATAGAAATATCATTGATTCGCCCCTGATGCTGTTCAACAAACTTTTCAGACTGCACAAACATTCCACCAGAACCACAGCATGGGTCAAACACTCTGCCCTTGTATGGCTCAAGCATATTGACCAGCAATTCAACAATACTGCGTGGTGTGTAGAACTGCCCGCCCTGCTTGCCTTCTGCCAATGCAAATTCACCAAGAAAATACTCAAACACATGACCAAGCACATCAGCACTTCGAGCTTTGGCATCACCAAGAGCTATGTTGCCGACCAAATCAATCAACTCACCTAAACTTGCAGGGTCAAGGTTTGATTTTGCAAAGATTTTGGATAATACCCCTTTTAGCGGTGTGTTTTCATGTTCAAGAACATCCATAGCACCATCAAGCAATTTGCCAATATCTGGCTGTTTGGCGTGAGCTTGTAAAAATGACCATCTCGCATTGATTGGCACAAAAAATATATTTTCAGCTTTGTATTCGTATCTGTCTTCAGGGTCTGCACCTTGATATTCTCCCTCTCCTTTTTGCAGTTTAGCAAAGTGTTCCTCAAAAGAGTCAGAAATGTATTTGAGAAAAATCAGACCCAACACAACGTGCTTATATTCAGCAGCATCAATATTTTTACGCAACTTGTCAGCAGCTTTCCACAGTTGCTTTTCCAACGGCTCTTCGTTCGTATTTTTAGCTTTAGCCTTTGCCATGCTTTTCCATTTAAGTGAAAAAGGGAGGAACAGTGGCACTATCCTCCCCCTTTCTTTTTTTCAGTGCAACCTCAAGAGGCGTTTATTTAGGTATCGTTCCCTTAACATTATCCACATAATACATCATGCTCAACAAATCTTGCTTAGAGGCACGAGCACCAGCTTTTACCTTCTCTTTACCTGTATTGTCCTTGATTGGTCCCTGATATGGATCAAATGCCTCAACTCCTTTTTGCATCTGCTCATATCTTTTTAGTACAAGGTCATAAACTGTGAGTTCACCAAGATCGGCGGATTTGGTTTTCACAGCTTTTAGGTCTTTTATGAACTTTGAATTGATGATCTCATCAAAGCTGCCTCCAAGAAGTGCAGCTTTTTCAGCAGCAAGCCACCACATATCTGCATTTGTCCATTTTCCACTATAAATATCCTCAAGAGCTTTCACATACATACCGCCCCAATCCATAAGCTGACCAGATACAACTGAATCTTTTCCATAAGGCTGCATTGGGCTGTAGTGGCTGAATGTGTATATCTGTTTTCCTTTTTCTGTGTGAGCCTGACCAACTTCGATTACTGCTGGAGTGTCCTCTGTAAATGCAAGTGCATCGCACCCTTCTCCAACTAAAGACTCTGCTGCCTCTTTTGCCTTGTCTGGACCGTACCATGCGTAAGTCCATCTTACATCAACTGTTGCTTTGGGGTTTACAGCCTTTATTCCAAGTGCAAAAGCGTTGATATGACGAATAAGTTCAGGTATTGGAAAAGCTGCCACATATCCGATTTTATTGCTTTTGGTGAGTGCTCCTGCCATGATGCCATTTAAATAGTACATCTGATAGAGGTCCCCAAAATAGGTTCCGACATTGGGAAGATTTTTAAAACCTGAGCAGTGCATAAATTTTTTGTCTGGATACTTCTGTCCAGCAGCAAGGGTTGCATCCATGTAACCAAAACTTGTGGTAAATACCACATCGCATTTCTGCTCCTGAATTAAACGGTCAATGATTCTTGAGCAATCTGCATCTGTAACAGATTCAATAAAAACAGTTTCTAACCAAGGAAGTTTTGACGCTGCAAATTTTCTGCCCTGATCATGTGCATGGGAAAAGCCATAATCTCCGACTGGTCCCACATAAATAAAGCCAGCCTTAAGTTTTTTCTCCTCTCCAGACGCAACTCCAGACAGAGATTGAGATGCAACACTAAAGACAAAGATCATACATAGAGATACAAGGCACATACGTTTTAACAGGTTCATTTTTTTTGCTCCTTATAATATTCTAAAAGTTTAATTAATTAAAAAAGTGTAAAATAATATTACAGAACTTTACACTCAAATAGATTTCGTAAATTACGATATTAAACCCTTTTCAGTCAATCAAAATAATCCTAACCCTTTTGCGTACTTTGGTTAAATGTTGACATCGTAATGAAAATAATATTAATCAGTGATATTACGCAAAGCTCCTCCCCAGCCATCACAGTGGAGGGGGTGGGGCGGATTAGTGCGTAACATGACTAAATAATAGATAGGATAAAAAAGTTGTGAGCATTATAGAGAAAAAAAATATTAAGAATATCAGTATTTTGAAGATAGTTAATGTCAGACGCATATCACAAATATTTTTTCTGTTACTATTTTTGTGGTTTTGTATTGCGGCTACTCTTGGCATAAACTGGTGGCAGCTTCGAGGCTGGACTGTCAACTGGTTTTTGGAACTTGACCCATTAGTCGGATTTGCCACACTTCTTACAACAGGCAGAATATACAAGGGGCTTTTGTGGGGAATTTTAACCATTATTTTAACCCTGATTTTCGGGCGTTTTTTTTGCGGATGGGTCTGTCCTTTTGGTACGCTGCATCAGTTTATTGGATTTATTGGCAAACTTGGCAACTTTAAGACAAATAAAAGAGATAATAAATTTTTTAAACCAAAGTCTGAACTTGCCCGCTTAAATCAATACAGACCAGCTCAGTCAATCAAATATGGAGTTCTCTTTTTCTTTATCGCTTCTAACGTTGTAAGCTCTCCACTTCTGCCAATCTATCTATTGCAAACTACGCCTCTGCTTTTAACTGGACTTCTTGACCCGATTCCATTTATTTATAGATTTGTCAACCTGACTCTGCTTCCATTTGCAGACAGTGCTATTTTACATCTCAGTACAAACCCAAGATATTACGATGGTGCATGGATTATCGGTATTTGTGGAGTTGTGGCTCTTATTTTAAATTTATGGATTCCAAGATTTTACTGCCGTTATATCTGCCCGTTAGGTGCTCTATTTGGTCTGCTCTCAAGCATCAGCTTTTTTCAGATCGGCAAAAAAAGTTCGCCTTGTATTAAGTGTATAAAATGCCAGTTTCACTGTGAAGGTGCTTGCGATCCAATGGGTAAAATTCGCCTCTCTGAATGTGTTTTGTGTATGAACTGCTTAGATCAATGTGCTTTTTTGACCTATCAGGCAGCACCATCTGCAGCAGGACAAATATCTGAATCAACACTACTATCTGAAGTATTACCATTTAAACCAGTTAGAGAGGGAAAAGTTGATAATAAATCTTCTCAAACAGACGGACAATATGCATTGCCTGAAATTTCAAGAAGAGAGTTTGCAGCCTCTGTTGTTTTAGGCGTAACAGTAGTCCCTATGATTCACCTGAATGCAGCCGTTGGAAGTAACTGGAATACCAACCTAATACGTCCTCCAGGGTCGCTGCCTGAAAGCGAGTTTCTTGCAAGATGTATCAAGTGCGGTCAATGCATTCGCGTCTGTCCTACAAACGTAATTCAACCCGCTGATATTGTAACTGGAGGGTTTGAAGGGTTATGGACACCAGCACTTAATTTCAGGATTGGCTCAAGCGGGTGTCAGCTTCACTGTATAGCCTGCGGGAATCTGTGCCCTACTGGTGCAATTTTGCCTCTCAATCTTGACCAGCGTTTTGGAATTAACGATTATAAAGAGAAAGGACCAGTTAGAATAGGCACAGCATTTGTGGATCAGGGCAGATGCCTTCCATGGTCTATGACCAGACCATGTATTGTCTGTCAGGAGAACTGCCCTGTCAGCCCAAAGGCAATTATGATAAGCGAAACATTTGCAGTGTTGAAGAGCGGAACGATTAAATCTATTGAAAATTCAACCATGCTTAATTTAGATATATCAAACCTTGCTGAAGGAGCTTACAGCACAGGTGACTATTGTGCTAAAGATATGAACACCTTAACAAGACGGCTTATTGTTGCCAATACACAAAATTCAGTAACATTATCTTCTTCTAAAGAGAGCAATAGTAATAAAACGTCAATTAATGAAAATAATGTAGAATCTGATAAAGGGAATGGATTTAAAACTGGTTCAAAGGTTGTTATTGAGGTTAGATTGCAGCGTCCAGTCATAGACCCGAGCCGCTGTATTGGGTGCGGAGTTTGTGAACATGAGTGTCCTGTCAAAGGCAAGCGGGCAATCAGAGTTACGGCTGAAAATGAGTCAAGGAACAGAAATCATGCTTTGATATAAAAATAATAAGGAGATATCCGAATGTCAGACAACAAAAATACTCTTTTAAGAGATAACAATTATCAACAATCACGCAGATCATTTTTAAAAAGTGCGGGAGTTGCAAGTTTAGCTGGTATAGGCACTATGGTTTCCCCTCTCTTATCTTCTGCCGAAGCAGCAACAAAAACAGATGAATCTAACCAGTTAGGCAAAAGCCTTGATAAGATGCCAACTCGCAAATTTGGCAAAACTGGTGTTGATGTCTCAATCCTTGGATTGGGAACCATGTTTGATGTGGTTGCAAACCAGATTCTGCTCAAGCAGGCTCTCAAATGGGGAGTTAATTACTGGGATACAGCAGACTGTTACAGCGGTGGAAACAGCGAAAAAGGGATGGGTAAATTTTTTGCAAAATATCCAGAAACCAGAAAAGAGGTCTTTTTAGTTACCAAATCTTGTGCCAGAAGCAATGACGGAATGACACGCCTATTAAATCAATCTTTTGAACGTATGCAGACCAATTACATTGATCTCTATTTTGCACATGGAATAAGAGATATTTCAGAGGTCACTGACGACACAAGACGATGGGTTGAAGATGCCAAAAAAGCGGGCAAGATAAAATTTTTTGGATTCAGCACCCACAGCAACATGGAAAAATGTATGATGGCTGCATCAAAGATGGATTGGATTGACGGCATTATGATGACATACAACTACAGAATAATGCACACAACTCAGATGAAAGAGGCAGTCGCAGCCTGCACAGAAGCGGGAATCGGTCTTACAGCCATGAAAGCTCAGGCATTGACTCAGGCAAATGCAGCCAGTGAAACTGAACTTAAAATGGTAGAAAATTTTATGCAGCTTGGTTATACAGATGCACAGGCAAAAATGAAGTTAGTTTGGGAGATGCCACAAATCGCCTGCATTGCCTCTCAGATGCCAAACATGACCATTCTCTCTGCAAATACAGCAGCAGCGTTGAATACTACAAAAATTTCCCAAGTTGAGCAAAACTTAACACAGCAATATGCAATGGAGAGTTCATGTAATTACTGCCGTGGCTGCACTGATATCTGTGAAGCTGCTCTCAATAATCAGGTGCCTGTAGGTGATGTGATGAGGTGTCTGATGTATTCACGGCAGTATAAAGATATAGAGCTTGCCAAGTCTGTTTTTTATCAGATTCCAGAGCAGACTCGTAAATCTATGGTTGAAATGGATTACTCAAGGGCAGAGCAACAGTGTCCGCATAAAATGGCAATTGCAAACCTGATCAGGCAGGCGGTTGAGGAGTTAGCTTGATTTCCAGCAGTTTTTATGAAACAGCAGCCTCTATTCTCAGCATTTTTATGGTCTCGTTGTAATCAGAAGTCTTAAAGATAGCAGAGCCTGCCACAAACGATGTTGCTCCAGCAGCCGAGACCTTGCCAATAGTGTCGGCTGCTATACCTCCATCAACCTGAATTATAGCTTTTGAGCCTCTGCTTTTTAACATGGCTGCAAGTGATTGTATCTTTTCAACGCTTGATTGGATAAATTTCTGACCGCCAAATCCTGGATTTACACTCATAATTAGAATAAAGTCGATATCGTCAATTACCCACTCAATTGCACTAAGAGGAGTTGCTGGATTTAGGGCAACTCCTGCTTTTATTTTATTACCATCACATTTGTTCTGTTCCTCGAATCCGTTTTTACTGATATCAGTAACATCACACTTCTCCTTAGAGCTATTCTTATCTTTATTTTTGTCTTTGTATCTTTCATTATCTAACGATTTTATAAGCTGAATTGTTCTGTGAAGATGTGTGCAGGCTTCAGCATGGACAGATATAAGGTCAGCACCCGCCTTTGCAAATTTAGGTATTATAAGATCAGGTTTTTCAATCATAAGGTGAACGTCAAGAATTAACTTAGTTGCCTTTTTACACGCCTCAACAATTATTGGTCCGTAGGATATATTGGGGACAAAATGACCGTCCATAACATCAATATGTATCCAGTCAGCCCCCCCCCTTTCTACATCATTTAGTTCTTGACCAAGTTTTGTAAAATCTGCTGAAAGTATTGATGGTGCGATTATCGCATTTGCTAATGTGTTGCTTGACATATTTTATAGAATTCTCCTGTTAAACTATTATATTTAGGGATAAACTGCCCCTCAGCTTGCTGTGGGGCAGTTTATTTGACGTTCCATAAGTGCGGCAAAAAAACCGTCCATCTCAATACTGTCAGGGTATGTTCTAAACTCTTTTTTAACCACAAAATCGGGTCTCTGTTTCAAAAAGCTCTCTACCACATCTTCATTTTCCCTTGTCTCGCAAGAGCAGACTGCATAAAACAGGGTACCGCCGGGTTTTACAAGATTTGCAGAATTTAAAAGCATCTTCTCCTGTCTGATTGCAAGACGTGCAAGGTCTTTTTTTGTTCTCTTCCACTTTGCATCAGGGTTGCGTCTCAAAACCCCCATTCCTGAACATGGAGCATCAACAAGAACTTTATCAAACAGAAGAGAGTTGTCTGACAATTTAATATCAACAGATTCGTTAGTTTTACTTAAATTACTCAGACTATTAACATCATAAAAATCATTTAAATCAGCTTTTAGGATATCTTTACAAAGAGTCCGAACAATATCTACTCCAAGCCGATTCATCTCTTTTTCAAGACTTACAAGTTTTTGAACATCGGTATCGCAAGCAATGATAACTCCCTGATTCTTCATAAGCTGTGCAATATGTCCTGTCTTTCCACCAAGCCCTGCACAAGCATCAAGTATCCGCTCTCCGGGCAGAGGGTTCAGCATTATGGTTACAAGCTGTGCGGCTTCATCTTGAACCTGAAAAAAACCATACTTAAAAGGCTCGCTTTCATGTATGGGCATTGAGGGTTTTGTAAAAGAGATGCCATCTGGCGAATGTTTGGTTGGTGCAATATTTTCAACATCAGCAGAGTACATAGATATAAGTTTATCTCTGTCTGTTTTCAGTGTGTTGGCTCGTATTGTAATGGGGGGAATGGTATTGATGGTGTCACATAACCTCAAGGTTTTATCAAATCCAAATCGTGTTATCCATCTTCTGACAAGCCACAGGGGCATTGATTTTGTAACTGATATGTAAAGTTCAGGCTCTGCTTTTGGATCTGGCAAAACAATATTTTTAAAACTTGTAATATCTCTAAAATCTGCAATCTCTTTAGAATTTATAATATCCTTAAAATATGTAGATGCTTTTCTCAATACGGCATTTACAAATCCTGCGGTACCTTGATGAGAGACTTTTTTTGTCATATTAACAGCAGTGTTTACAGCAGCAGAAACAGGAATCCTGTCCATAAAAACGATCTGAAACATTGCCATACGTAATATATAAGCAACTTCGATTTTAACGGTTTCGATTCGTCTGTCGGAGAACGGCTCAATTATCCAGTCAAGAGTTCCCTGCCATCTGAGGGTACCGTAAATAATTGCATTGGCAAGAGACCTGTCAAGTTTTGAAAGTGTCTCAAGTTGTGGTGCAAATTGGTCAAGAATTGTGTCAAGAGGAAGTCTTGTACGGCTGCTTTCTGTAAGAATTAATAGAGCAACGTAACGGGGGTCGTGTTCCAAAAGTTTTTAATCTCCGAGAGTTAATATAGTTTTCTAAATAACATTTATTTATAACCAATTGTGATTTATAACCATTTATTTTGTAAAGATGTCTATTGAATCAAAACAGAGGGGAGAGCGGTGTTTATGCTCTCCCCTCAAAAAAAATCAGTGAATTATTAATTCATCATCCTTCAGCAAGTTTTTTCAATTGTGCATATTTCTCATTCACTTCCTGCTCAATCTTTGCTCTAAGCCGTACAGATTCATCGGGGAAGCTCTTTTCAAGAGCTGCAAATCTGTTCTCTCCTGCAAGGAACTCCTGAATTGTTCCGTCTGGTGCCTTTGAATCAAGAATAAACGGATTTTTTCCTTCAGCCTTGAGAAGCGGATTATAGCGGAATAGAGGCCAGAAGCCAGATGCTACAGCAAGCTCGCTCTCAAGCTGAGTTTTTCCCATACCTTTCTTTATGCCTTGATTGATACATGGAGCGTAACAGATTATCAGCGATGGACCAGGATAGCTCTCTGCCTCAAGAAATGCCTTCATTGTCTGCTGTTTGCTTGCCCCCATTGCTATGGAAGCCACATAAACATAGCCATAAGTCATAGCCATTGCAGCCATATTCTTTTTACCGATTTTTTTGCCTGATGCTGCATATTTTGCAATTGCACCAGTCGGTGTTGCCTTTGATGACTGACCGCCTGTGTTGGAATAGACTTCAGTATCCATAACAAGGATATTGATATCATCTCCAGAGGCAAGAACATGGTCAACACCGCCAAATCCAATGTCATAAGCCCAGCCGTCTCCGCCAAATATCCAGTGGGATTTTTTGGTGAGCAGATTCTGATCGTCTAAAATCTCACACAGCAGGCAGTCAGAGGATGTGCAGCAGGAGTCTGAAGCGTGAGTATGAGTGCTTGAGCAACATGACGAGTGAGAGTGCGAAGCTGTAGTTGTGCAGCAACAAGATGAGTGTGTATGTGAAGCAGTAGTTGAACAGCAGCACTTTCCATGTTCAGATACGATAAGGTGTCTGATTTTTTCTCCGAATTCTCTTGAGGTCTCAGCACTGTTCATACCGGCAAGCCAACCTGACAGGGCATCTTTAAGTTCTGCTGACATGGTTCCGCTGCAATTATCCTGCCCACAGCCGCAACCTTCCACTTCAAGCACATTTTTCACCTTTGATGCAAGTGTCTGTCGTCTCTTGTTAAAGGCAAGCATCATGCCATAACCATACTCTGCTGCATCTTCAAAAAGAGAGCTTGCCCATGCAGGACCATGACCTTGAGCATTTGTGCAATATGGAGCAGATGGAGCTGAACCTCCCCAAATTGAAGAGCAGCCAGTTGCATTGGCAACCGTCATACGATCACCAAAAAGCTGGGTCAGAACCTTGACATAGGGGGTTTCACCGCACCCTGCACATGCACCAGAGAACTCAAACAGCGGTTTGACAAACTGGCTTCCCTTTACTGTATCCTTTTTAACAAGACCCTCTTTAAACGGAATGGTCAATGAGAATTTGTGATTTGGAACCTCAACTTCGGTTTGGGTGGCAATAGGTTTCATCACAAGTGCAGGAACTTTGGCAGGACAGATATCAGCACAGTTTCCGCAACCTTGGCAGTCAAGGGTATTGACCTGCATTCTGAACCTGTAGCCTTTAAGCTCTTTCCCCTTACCCTCCTGGGTTATAAAGGCTGCTGGAGCATTTTTAAGTTCATCTTCGGTTGCAACAATCGGAATAATGGCAGCATGTGGGCAGACAAATGAGCACTGATTACACTGAATACAATTCTCTGGAATCCACTCAGGAACGTTGATTGCAACTCCGCGTTTTTCATACTGGCTTGTTGAGTTTGGAAAAAATCCGTCAGGCTGAAAAGAGCTTACTGGCAGGAAGTCACCCTTCTGTGCAAGAATTGGACGCATCACATTATCGACAAAATTAGTTGCCTTCTGCTCAGGAGCTGGCCATCCTGAAGCATCTTTCCAGCTTTGAGGTACAGCAACTTCAACAAGGTTAGCAAGGGTTCTGTCAACTGCGTCAATGTTCATCTGAACAATTTTCTCGCCTTTTTTACCGTAAGTCTTTTTTATATCTTTTTTCAGAAGTTCAATAGCCTCTTCAAACGGTAGAACATTTGCAAGTTTAAAAAAGCAGGTCTGCATTATCATGTTGATTCGGTTGCCAAGTCCAACCTCTCCTGCAATCTTTACAGCATCAACATTGAAAAATTTTAGTTTTTTATCATAAATGGTCCGTCTGACATCACCAGGTATATGTTTTTCCATATCTTGAAGTGACCATTCAGAGTTTAGCAAAAATGTTCCGCCCTGCTTCATCCCTTCAAGCACATCATAAATTCCAACATAATTGGATTTGTGGCAGGCTACAAAATCAGCTTCATTAATCAGATAGGTTGACTTTATTGGAACATCTCCAAATCTTAGGTGAGAAATGGTAATACCGCCCGATTTTTTTGAGTCATAGGCAAAATAACCTTGTGCATATTTGTCAGTATTATCGCCAATAATCTTGATTGCACTCTGATTTGCACCAACTGTTCCATCAGACCCAAGACCCCAGAATTTTGCACCAACTGTTCCAGCAGGAGCTGGATTAAAACCATATTTTGGTTCAAGAGAGGAGTTTGTCAGATCATCTATAATACCAACTGTAAAATGATTTTTAGGTCCTGCTGATCTCATGTTGTCAAATACAGCTTTTATCATTGGCGGATTGAACTCTTTTGAACCAAGACCGTAACGACCTCCGATAATTTTAGGACCCTCGCCCTTCTCCATAAACGCTGTGCAGACATCAAGATATAGAGGATCTCCAAGTGCACCAGGCTCTTTGGTTCTATCAAGCACGGTTACTACTTCTGCTGTTGCTGGAATTGCTGACATCAAGGCTGATGCGTCAAATGGTCTGTAGAGACGGACCTTTACAACTCCAACTCTTTCACCGTCATTGTTAAGCTTTGCGACTGTCTCCTCAATTGCCTCACACGAAGAACCCATTGAAATTATTACTCTGTCAGCTTCTGGGTCTCCGTAATAGTCAAATAGCTTATAATATCTACCTGTAAGTGCCCCAACTTTGTCCATATATTTCTTAACAATAGCAGGTACTTGCTGATAGTAGAGATTTACAGCCTCTCTGCCCTGAAAATAGATATCAGGATTTTGTGCAGTTCCTCTTGTATTTGGTGATTCTGGATTCATTGCACGGGCTTTGAATGCCTTATAAGCATCCCAATTCATAAGAGAAGCCATATCGGCATAATCAATAACTTCGATCTTCTGAATTTCATGTGATGTTCTGAATCCATCATAAAAGTGCATGAACGGAACTCTGGCTTCAAGTGTTGCAAGATGGGCAACCAACGCAAGATCCATAGCTTCTTGAACAGAACTTGATGCAAGCATTGCAAAGCCTGTCTGGCGGGCAGCCATAACATCTTGATGATCTCCAAATATTGATAGTGCATGGGCAGATATAGCTCTTGCTGTAACATGGATTACGCAGGGCAGCAACTCTCCTGATATCTTGTACATATTTGGAATTTTAAGAAGAAGTCCCTGTGAAGCTGTAAAAGAGGTTGTCAAGGCACCAGCAGAGAGAGAGCCGTGAACAGCACCAGCAGCACCAGCCTCAGACTGCATCTGTTTTACAGTCAAAATCTGTCCAAATATATTTTTTCTGCCTGCCGAAGCCCAACTGTCGGCAATCTCGCCTAATGGGCTTGATGGGGTTATTGGATATATGGCTGCTACATCACTCATCGCATAAGCTACGTGTGTTGCTGCCGTGTTACCGTCAATTGTCTGCATCGTTTTTTTCATAAAACCACCTTTTTATGTATTTGAATTCACGCCTTTAATGGCAATTTTTAAAGAGTTTTAACCCGCTCTTAGTACAATAAATAAATCTATACGTAAACAATAAACATGGTTTATTCCATGAAGACATCAATGCAGACAAATTGTGTTGCATTGATGCGAATGGCAAAGTTTTGTTAATAATATCCATGCAATGATTCACATCGAATAATTTACACAACGAAAAATCAAAGTCAGTTAAGAGATTTTCATATAAAACATTATTTTAAGCCGCCTCCAAGTGCTCTGAAGAGGGAGATACGATCCTTAAAAAGAGCAGCTTTTTGCTCTAACAGGTTTATCTCCAAATTTTGGACATTCAGCTCCTCTGTTACCACCTGAATGAATGAATCTATCCCTTTTATATAACGATTACGTGCCTCTTCTAACGCAAGCTTTGCAGTGGCAAGCTCTATTTTTAGAAGCTGAATCCATTTAATACGCTGAGTTTCAGCAGCAATGCTGTTCTCAACCTCCATAATTGCAGCAAAGACAGTTTTTTGATATGAAGCCAAACGCTCGTCCATAACTCCAGACGCTAAATCAATTGCAGCACTGTTCTTACCGCCGTCAAAGAGCGTTGCATTAAGAGTTGAAGCAAGGGTAAATATCCAATTTTTCAGGATATTCTCAAGGCTTGTGTGCTGTAGAAGAAAACTTCCGTTTAAGGTCAAAGAGGGCAATCTATCAGCTCTTGCCTGAAACAGTGCCCATTTAGATGCAGTAAGGCGAAAAGCTGCACTTTTAATATCTGGTCTGTTAGATAGAAGATTAGCTGGAATACCAGTTTGCGGTATATGGCTTATCTCTCCAAGGGTTGGCGTGGTAATAAATATCTCTTTACGAGATGATTTACCGCACAGAAGAGCAATAGCATTTAAAAGATTTGCCTCTCTGATTTCAAGAGGCGGTATTCTTGCACGGCTCTTTGCGACTACTTCCCGCTGCTGCAATACATCTAAGGCTGTTGACATTGAGTTTACAAATCTAAGTTCCAAAAGCTCAAGCAGCATGGTATTGATTTCAATCTGTTGTTTTACAAGAGCTATCGTTTCTCTGACTGTTATCAACTCCACCCAGTTGTTAGATATTTCAGCAGCCACAGAGATTGCAGATGTTTCAACATCAAAACGAGCTGCCATTGTTCTGCTCTCATATTCAAGAATACGGGCATTAATGTTACCCCAAAGATCAATTTCATAAGATGCTCCGGGTCCTGCGGAAAAGCTGCTGTATGAGGATGATGAACTGCCTCCTGAAGATAAAATGCCTGTATTGGCTGTTGTTTCAAGAGTTTTTCGTGAAGCAGATGCGTTAAAGTTAATTGATGGAAATAGTGATGAATTTTGGCTGTCGTGTGCAGCTTTTGCCTGTTTAAGCCTTGCCCAAGCCTCTTTTAATGTGAAATTCTCTCCAAGTGAAGTCTCAATAAGACTATTAAGCTCTGAACTTCCAAAACTTTCCCACCATTCAGGTTTTGAAGATTGAGATTTTAAAGGCTGATGAGTAACACCTATGTATGATTCAACATTTAAGGAAGAATCTTGACCTAAATTGTAGTAATAATTTGGAATTAAAACGGTATTGTGAGGATTTTCAGGCTCAGGGATAATGTTTCTGCAACTGCTTAGAAAAGAAGTTAATATTATAAGTATCAAAATTGATATTGTTTTATTGCTAAGGAATGTCAATCCAATCTTAATTGTAGCGAAGCTGCCTATGTTCCAGAAGTATTTGATAATAAATGGGATGTAAGTAACCGTTAGCAGGGGTTCAAACATTATGAACCCCCCATATAATCTCTCATTCGGTATAGCCTAAAAATATTAATTCTCGTTTGCTGCAAGGAAATCATCATACATTGTTTCTAATCCAAGTTTATGCTTTGCCTCTTCCTGAGCAAGAATATTCAAAACCTTAATAACTTCAGCATTGTCTGTCTTACCTGCAAGGTCTTTGTAGAGTTTTACAGCCTGCTCTTCACGCTTCATGGCTATTCTTAAGATATCTTGCATAAACATACCCTCTTTGTACTCAGTATCAACAAGGTAGTCACTGATTTTAAGATCGGGTATAGATTTAAGTTCATATTCACTAACCTTGCTCTTATCTTTACCTAAGCCCAAAAGCAAATCCGCATGTTTTTGCTCCTCTTTTGCAAAGCTAATAAAAGTCTCCTTTACAGATTTAAAATTATCTTTGCCGCTCAGATATGTATAAAACTTAACGGCTTCGTTCTCTTTTTCAATTGCATAGGCAAGAATATCATCAACAGATTTGAAATTCATAGTTGTCTCCTTAAGATTAATTGGTTTATTGCATTTTGTTCTATTGTGTTTGATTAACATCCATTTTGCAAGTGTATGATACTATAGTCTTAAACTGTCTCGGTTGCAAGTGCCAAACTTTATTTTGACGGTAATATTCAAAAGTTGAATACCCATTAAAAATCAATATTGCCAGGAGTTCTTGGAAATGGAATAACATCTCTGATGTTGGTAATTCCTGTTATGAGCATCAAAAGCCTTTCAAATCCCATACCAAAACCTGCATGTGGAACAGAGCCAAATCTCCTTGAATCTAAATACCACCAGTATGACTCTTTTGAAAGTCCCATCTCTTCCATACGCTGTTCAAGCATCTGAAGCCGTTCTTCTCGCTGGCTTCCCCCTATAAGTTCGCCGATTCTTGGTACTAAAAGATCAACAGCGGCAACAGTTCGACCGTCATCGTTGAGCCTCATGTAGAATGGCTTAATAGTTTTGGGGTAATTCATAAGAAACACGGGTTTCTTAAAATACTCTTCTGCAAGAAAACGCTCGTGCTCAGACTGTAGATCATTTCCATTGACCACTTTATATTCAAATTTTTTTCCCGACTTTAACAGCAGATCAACAGCATCATAATAGCTGACTCTTTCGTAGGTTTCATTGATGATTTTATCCAGAAGGTCTTTAAGCTCTTTGTCAACAAAATCTGTAAAAAGAGCTATATCTTCACTGCAATGTGTTACTGCATGAAGTGTCAGATATTTTACAAGCTCCTCAGCATGATCCATGTTTCCTGCAAGATCGCAAAATGCCATTTCAGGCTCAACCATCCAGAACTCTGCAACATGGCGGCTTGTGTTAGAGTTTTCTGCCCTAAATGTAGGTCCAAATGTGTAAACATCTCCAAGAGCCAAGGCAAACATCTCAGCAGACAACTGACCAGATACTGTAAGATTTGCCTCTTGTCCAAAAAAATCCTGTTTAATATCCATTTTTGCTGCGTTTGAATCTGGTAATAGCTCTGATTTTGAAACTTTTAAACGGTCAAATGCAACTATTTCTAAAGGATTAAGAGTTGTCACCCTAAACATCTCTCCAGCCCCTTCACAGTCTGAACCTGTGATAATAGGAGTATGGAGATATCTAAAACCCTTTTCATGGTAAAATTTATGAATCGCAAAAGCCATCTCTGACCTTATACGGAAAGCTGCCCCATACTTATTGGTTCTTGGACGAAGGTGAGCAATTGTCCGTAAAAATTCATCAGAGTGCCTTTTTTTTTGAAGCGGATAATCTTCAGGAGCAACGCTTATTACATCAACTCTATCAGCGTGAATCTCCCATCGCTGACCTTTTCCTGGAGACTCTATAAGTTTTCCCTCCACGCTAACAGCAGAACCAGTTGTAACAGAAGCTATCTCCGCATAATTTTCGAGACGGCTGTCTGCAATAATCTGGATATTTTTCAGGCAGGATCCATCATTCAGTTCCATGAATGAGAACTCTTTAGAGTCACGCTTTGTTCTGACCCACCCTTTGACAATAATTTTGTTTATAGCTGCATCTGATTCGAGAAGTCTGTTTATCTTGATTCTTTTCATAGGTACCTTTTTGAACTGTTTTTATTACATCTTTTTGAAAAGTGACTTCATCTTTGTTTTAGTCATAATCTTTTTCCAATCCTCTCCAAGACAATTTTCCCACAGAGGCTCAAGCCCCATAGAGACAGTGATCATCTTGTCCATCTTCTCTTTATCAAGTCCTTTTGTCACATTACGAGGAAGCTCAATCTTACGAATTTTCATCATCTCTTTGAACTCTTTCACACCTTCAGGATAGATATCTTCAAGTGCATCAAACGCAATGCAGCATCCAATACCGTGGTGCGTACCAAGAATGTATGACAAACCATAGGAGAGAGCGTGACAGGCACCAACCTGAGAATACGCAATGCTCATGCCTCCAAAAAATGAAGCCATCATAAGTTTATCATCTGCCTTTGCACGATTCTCCTCCGTATCCTTGTTACCGTTGAGAAATACTTCACGGCAGAGAGCGAGAGCTTTTTCTCCATAAGCACGGCTAAATTCGTTGATATATGTGCCCTGAAGTGATTCAATACAGTGGATATAACAGTCCATACCAGTATAAAAACGCTGGGTTGGAGGAACATCACGAATAAGTTCTGGATCAAGAAGCACCTGATCAAAGACAGTATAGTCAGAATTTATTCCAAGTTTTTTTTCAGGACCAGTTAGCACTGTAGTCCTTGAAACTTCTGCACCAGTTCCAGACAGTGTTGGAACGGCAATATGATAAACAGCAGGATTTTTAATCAAATCCCATCCTTGATACTCATGGGAAAAACCTGCATTAGTAAGCATAAGCGATAATGCCTTGGCAAGATCCATAGTACTGCCCCCGCCAATCCCGACAATAGCTGCCGGCAGGGTTTTTGCGAAATTGTGCACTTTAAGGGTCAGTGTATCAACATAGGAAGTTTTAGGTTCATCATTAACATTAACCCAAAGAAGCATATCCTTTGCATGGAACGGAATTCTCTTTTCAAGAAGTTTACCCTGAAAAACATCATCCACGACAAATAAGACCCATGATTTGCTGTGATGACGCCTTTTTTTTAGAATATCATCAAGCTGTACAAAAGAGCCTCTTCCAAAAACTACATTGGATATCATTTTAAAATTTTTAAACATAAGCGTGTCCTGTTTCCTTATTAAATAAATGCGTTTGTTATTTTTTTAATTCGATCTTCTATCTCTGCTTCTGTCCATGAAAGTTTAATCTGCATTGATATGGTTCGTTTCATTATTGCATCAGATTGAGGAAGTGATATTTTGCTGTAATTATAATGATTTGAATTAAAAATTTGAATTGGAAGTTTCGCTGCTGTTTTCATCTCTTTTAAGTGATGCCAGTGACGCATGTAATGCCAATTGTTGTCATACCAGTAGAAACAGCCGTCAACGCCGTTCTGTGCAAGTTTTTTTCTAACTTCTTGAGCACGGTTTTCATCTGGAAGAAAGAACGAGAGAAATGTTGCAGAATCTCCTTCAGGATCAGGCATATTTCTGAATGAAATCTGCTCGACGGTTCTGTTTGATAAGTCTGATTTGACAGATAATTTACTGTTTAATTCAGATAGTGCATCTTTTATGGTTTGTTTGTTCTTTCGCTGAACTGCAATAATATGATCCAATTTGTTGAGCTGTGCAACGCCAACTGCGGCGTTAAGTTCGCTGATTCTGTAGTTTGTTCCTATAATAGGGTGGTCGTCAGCACCACGATCAGAGCCGCCAAGATGGTCATGTCCATGATCTGCATACTGATCTGCCTTCTCATAGAGACGAGCAGAATCTGTAATAATTCCACCTCCTTCACCGCATGTAATGGTTTTTACGGCATCAAACGAGAAACAGCCCATATCTCCAAATGTGCCGAGAGATTTACCTTTAAAGGTTGCTCCCATTGACTGGCAGGCATCTTCAATCAGAATAAGATTGTGAGTATCGCAAAAAGCCTTAATTTCATCAATGCGTGCCATTGCACCACACATGTGAACAGGAATGACTGCCTTTGTCTTTGGAGTGAGTACATCTTTAAGTTTAAGCGGATCAAGGCAGAGGGTATCATCAATTTCAGAAAATATAGGTATTGCCCCTGCTTGCAGCACAGCCTCAAATGTAGCTACAAAAGTAAATGGAGGCAGAATCACCTCATCTCCTGTACCTATTCCGCATGAGGCAAGAGCAATAGAAAGTGCAGCGGTTCCGCTGGAGCAGAGATGTGCGTAAGACGAACCTGTATGTTCACAAAGCTTCTGCTCAAAGGTTTTAGCTTTCCAGTGTCCATTTCGGGCATTATCAAACCCATATCTGAACAAAACTCCTGTCTCAAGCACTTCCATAACTTCACGTCTCTCTTCATCACCAAATATTTCAAAGCCAGGCATTAAAAATCTCCTAAAATATTGTTTTCATAAGTGCTAATTATATTGTATCTTTTTTTATAGACTGATTTAATTTACATTAAATTGTGTAGAGTCTATATAACATAAAGTGCACCATATTCAAGTTTTTTGTCCTTTTAGTTGACTTTACACTATCTGTTTTGTATAGGCTGGCACATGAAATATCTTATAGTAGCAAATGGCATTATAACCGTTGATCACCACCTTTTAAAATTGACCAGAGAGGCTGACGTTGTGGTGTGTGCTGATGGGGGTACAAGACATCTGCAAAGGATCAATGTCGTTCCTGACGTTGTGATAGGAGATATGGATTCAATAGGAGAGAATATAGAGCATCAATTCAATAACCATATCAATCATTTAAGTCAAAAAAGTGCCCATTCAATAAAGAAGAAAAAATTCAACCACAACATAAACAGTTTAAATGTAAAAAATACTCAATCAATAAATAATAAGACCACTTTTATAAAATATCCTGAACGAAAAGATTTTAGCGACACTGAGTTAGCAGTTATGTGGGCAATTGATCAAGGTGCTTCATATATCACTTTGACTGGAGTTACTGGTACCCGCATGGATCACACATTGAGCAATATTTTTCTATTAAGAAGCATTGAACAAAAAGGTGTCAAGTGCAGAATCATTGATGACCACAATGAGATATTTTTACTCTCGCATGACTCTCCGATAGGTGAATTCATATATGACGCTGACAGAACTCAATTGTCTGAACAATCTAAAGATGCATCTCATGTTGATGAACAATATGCTGAATCAACTCGATCCATATATGTTAATGGGAAACCAGGTGAGCTATTGTCAATTATTTCAGTTACAGAAGAGATTCGAGGAATAACTCTAAAAGGGCTTGAATATCCTTTAGATGATGCCACCCTAACATTTGGGTCGTCTAAAGGAATAAGCAATGTATTTAATACGGAGACCGCCCATATCTCTTTGAAATATGGCATTTTATTGATTACAAAATCTTTTGATTAATGCTCTTGCTATTTTTATATTACCCTTAATCTTTTTTGATGACAAAGTGAGTTTTTCAAGAACTCTAATGAGCTGCAATTTGATTAATACTTGATGCCATGTAACCCGCACCAAATCCATTGTCAATATTAACTACAGCAACATTTGAGCTGCACGAGTTAAGCATTCCTAAAAGAGCCGCAATCCCGCCAAATCCTGCACCATAGCCAACGCTTGTAGGAACAGCAATTACAGGGGCTTTTACCATACCAGCTACAACGCTTGGAAGAGCACCCTCCATACCGGCTACAACAACAATTACAGATGCTCGCTCAATTTTTGCTCTATGTGCAAACAATCTGTGGATTCCAGCAACTCCAACATCAAAGATAGTAGTGACATGGTTTCCCATTGATTTTGCTGTAAGATACGCCTCTTTTGCAACTGGAATGTCAGATGTTCCGGCAGAGATAACAAGGATATTGCCGTCTGATTTTATTCCAGGCTCTTTACGGCTTAAAATCAACATATTGGCATCTGAATGAAATTGTGCATCAGGAAAGGCTTTTATAACATCAAGAGCCTTTTCGCTGCCGATACGGGTAACTAATATCACTTCATCACTTGCTTTTGACATAGCACTCATAATTCCGACTATCTGCTGAGATGTTTTACCTTGACCAAATATCACCTCTGGAAAGCCTTTTCTGATAGCTCTATGATGATCAACATTTGCATAACCGTCAACATCTTCAAATGCTATGTTTTTTAAATGAGTCTGTGCTTTTTCTACAGATAAGGAACCTTTAGCAACACTTTCAAGCAGAAGTCTAAGCTCTTTTTCGTTCATAAATTAGCCATTGTATTATCTATATATAAGGATTGTTTTTGGTAGAGACGCACGGCTGTGCGTCTCTACCTATTATATCTCTGTGCACCTCTATCTATTATCTCTGTGAGTCTTTACTCTATTTGAAATAAAAACCCTGCTGTGAGGATTTATGGGGTAGGGTTAAAGTATAATCAATATCTATAATAATCAGGCTTGAATGGTCCGTTTACTGGAACACCAATATAATCAGCCTGCTGTTGAGTAAGTTTTGTAAGTTTTACACCAAGCATATCCAAATGCAGCCTTGCAACCTCTTCATCAAGCTCTTTAGGAAGCGTGTAAACTTTTTTCTCAAGTTGTTCAGTTGCAAGTTTAATCTGGGCAAGTGTCTGATTTGTAAAACTTGAACTCATAACAAAACTTGGATGTCCGGTTGCACAACCTAAATTGACAAGTCTGCCTTCAGCAAGAACAATAATAGATTTACCAGATTCAAGTGTCCATTTGTCAACTTGAGGCTTGATATTTATTTTTTTGTGGGCAGGATTGTTTTCAAAGAAACGCATCTCAATCTCATTATCAAAGTGACCGATATTGCAGATTATTGTCTCATCTTTCATCTGCTTGATATGTTCGCCTCTAATAACTTGATAGTTGCCTGTTGCAGTTACAAAAATATCTCCAATAGATGCTGCATCCTCCATAGTCATTACCTGATACCCTTCCATTGCTGCCTGAAGAGCACAAATAGGGTCAATCTCTGTGATGATAACCCTTGCACCATAACCTTTCATTGAAGATGCACAACCTTTTCCTACATCTCCATATCCAGCAACAACAACAACTTTGCCTGCAAGCATAATATCAGTTGCCCGCTTGATTCCATCAGCTAAAGATTCACGGCAGCCGTAAAGATTGTCAAATTTTGATTTTGTTACAGAGTCATTTACATTAATTGCTGGAAATAGAAGCTCGCCTTTTGAAGCTAAATGGTAGAGGCGGTGGACTCCAGTAGTTGTCTCTTCTGATACACCTCTTATCTTTTCCGCAATCCGCGTCCACTTTTTGGGGTCTGCTGAATATGAGTATTTAAGACGTTCCATCAGGAATTTCTCGTCTGCACTGTGGGTCTCAATTTCAAGCAAAGACGGGTCATTTTCAACTCTAAAACCTTGATGCACAAAGAGAGTTGCATCTCCTCCATCATCAACAATAAGGTCTGGTCCTGAACCATCAGGCCATGTTAGAGCCTGTTCTGTACACCACCAGAACTCCTCTAAAGTTTCGCCTTTCCATGCAAAGATTGATGCACTGCCTTTGTCTGCAATGGCTGCTGCTGCATGATCTTGTGTTGAGAAGATGTTGCAGGTCGCCCATCTTAAATTTGCCCCAAGCTCATAAAGGGTGTCTATCAGCATGGCAGTCTGAATAGTCATGTGAAGGCTGCCCATAATCTTTAACCCTTTAAGAGGTTTGGACGTACCATATTTTTTACGAAGAGCCATAAGGCCTGGCATCTCTTTTTCTGACAACTGCATATCTTTATGACCATCTGAGGCAAGTAAGATATCTTTAACCTTGTTTTTAAGTGTAAGGTCAAGTGGCATAAAAGATGAGTTCATATTTGTTTGATACATTATAAAAATCCTTTATCTTAAAAAATTCTAAAGTCCTGCTTTTACTCTTATCTCTTCTGCCTTGTCTGTATGCTCCCATGTAAAGTCAGGGTCTTTGCGTCCAAAGTGACCATAGGCTGATGTTTTTCTGTATATTGGACGTAAAAGATTCAGAGTCTTGATAATGCCTGCTGGTTTGAGGTTAAAAACTTCTCTTATAATCTGAATGGCTTTTTCTTCTGAAATTTTTCCTGTTCCCATAAAATCAACAAGCAGAGATACAGGTTCTGCAACACCTATAGCATAGGCAACCTGAATTTCACATTTGTGTGCAACACCTGATGCAACCATGTTTTTTGCAATGTACCTGCCCATGTATGACGCACTTCTATCAACCTTGGAGGGGTCTTTACCAGAAAAACAGCCGCCGCCGTGGCTTCCCTGTCCGCCGTAAGTATCAACAATGATCTTTCTGCCTGTCAATCCACAGTCTCCCATTGGACCGCCAATAACAAATTTACCAGTTGGATTGATGAAAAATTTTGTATCTCCATCTATCATCTCTGCAGGAATAACCTTTTTAATAACCTCTTTGATAATAGCTTCACTTAACTCATAATGGCTTATATCTGGTTTGTGCTGGGCAGATACTACCACTGTATCAACGCGTAAAGGCTTGCCATCTAAATATTCGATGGTTACCTGAGATTTTCCGTCAGGACGTAAGAAATCAAGAGCACCGTTTTTTCTAACCTGTGCAAGCCGTTTGGTCAATTTATGGGCATAGCTTATTGGCATCGGCATAAGCTCTGGAGTCTCATCTGTAGCAAAGCCAAACATCAGCCCCTGATCGCCTGCACCCTGCTCTTTAAAAAGCCCTTCACCCTCATCAACGCCTTGAGCAATGTCAGGCGACTGATGACCAATACTGGTGACTACCGAGCATGTTCTCCAGTCAAATCCCATGTCAGAGGAGTGGTATCCGATATCTCTGATAGTCTCTCTTACAATTGCTGGAATATCCACATAACAGCTTGTAGTTATCTCTCCCGCAATCATTGCAAGACCAGTAGTTACAAGAGTTTCACATGCAACCCTACACTTTGTGTCCTCAGCCATTATTGCATCAAGTATGCTGTCTGATATGGCATCTGCAACTTTGTCAGGATGCCCCTCTGTTACAGATTCAGAGGTAAAAAATGACCGTTTCCCATTAGTATTGCTATTAGTCATTATATTGTATTCTCCTTTAAATTAGTGGTATTTATGAGCCGTTTTATACTTAGTTGATGTATAACAATTTGTTATTTATTAATATATTTGATACATTAATTGATTAGAGCGAGGTTTAATAGTATTTAAAAGAAAAGAATTTATGCCATGACCATACCTTTGTCAACTATCAGTATATATTTATCACCACATCATAAAAACTTAAGATAGATCATGAAAATCCTTAATTTAATTTTGGAATCATTGTTAGGAGTGTGTTAGTATGTTGATTATATTTTGCAAAACAACACGATTATTATTTTATTACTTAGGAATTTCAATCCAACAATAATTGCAGCGAAGCTGCCGATGTTCCGTAGGTGTAATATGTCTAAAAATATACTTAAACACAGGCTTCAAGATTCAAGAATAACTGGCGTGGGTTCGGCTCTTATTGATTTTTTAATACATGAAACTGATGATTTTTTAGTCAAGCTTGGCAAGCAGAAAGGTGGCATGACTCTTGTTAGTGACTCCGATATTGAGGCGATTCTAAAAAAAATTGCTGAACAAAATAGAGATAATAAACCAGTTGTTGTTCCGGGAGGAGCAACCTGTAACACAATTATTGGTGTAGGAAAACTTGGAGGAGAAGCCTGTTTTATTGGGAAAAGGGGTAATGATTATTATGGAGATTTTTATGAGGATAATCTAAAAAAATCGAATGTTTATCCGCTGTTTCACACATCTGCTACCCCCACAGGCAAGGTGCTCTCTATAATTACTCCTGATGCTCAGCGTTCAATGTTCACCTGTCTTGGTGCATCAACAGAGCTTGAACCTGAGAGCATTACCCCTGAAATGTTCAACAATACTGGTATTGCACTTATGGAAGGTTATCTTCTTTTTAATCCTGATTTGATGATGGCGTGCCTTAAAAGTGCCAAGGGAGCAGACAGTATGATAGCCCTTGATTTAGCAAGATTTGAGGTTGTGGAGGCATCAAGGGATATATTGAATGATATTGTAAATGAATATGTGGATATTTTGATTGCAAATGAAGATGAGGCAAGAGCATATACAGGCTTTTCAGACGAACTGACAGCACTTGAGGCTTTGGGAGAAAATGTCATCATCGCAGTTCTAAAGGTAGGGGAGAGGGGCAGTTATATATCTTATAAAAACTCTGCTGCTAATTCTGTTACTGATATTAATCTTGATAAAGGAACATCTAAGGTCATAAGAGTTTATGCCAAGAGTAGAGAGGCTGTAAAAGATACCACTGGTGCGGGTGATTTATGGGCAGCAGGCTTTTTGTATGGAATTGCAAATGGATACTCTATAGAAAAAAGCGGGGAAATTGCATCTGCATGTGGATATGAGGTGTGTCAGGTTGTAGGGGCACAAATACCCGAACATGGATGGCAGCGTATCCGCAGCTTACTGTAATAAAATGTATCTTTGGGGTGTGGTTTTTGATTGATGATTGATGAACATTCGTCTCTTATTGACATGAGCCTGTTTAGCTATTATTTTGGTTTATTTTTTGCATTACAAATTCTATTTATGAGTTTGTAATAATATGTATGTTATTTTTATTTTATTTTTTCTTTCAATGCAAAGGAATTGAATTATGAATCGAATTTTCAAGATTTTTCTATGCTCTATGCTATTTTATGTATTTGCAGCATCACACTCCTGGAGTGCTGACGCAGTTGAGCAAAAAAAGGAAGTTGTAAAAACTGCCTCTGTTTTTTTCCCTGAACCAGCTTATCAATTTGCTTCAATAGTTGATGGTGTGGAGGTAATTCACGATTTTGTGATTATGAACAAAGGAACAGATACCCTTCAAGTTCAGAAGGTTAAAACTGGTTGAGGGTGTGCAACTGTCTCTTATTCAAGAGAAATCCCTCCAGGTGGAGAGGGAAAAATATCAATAAAGGTTAATACAAGAGGATATGGCGGTCGTAAACTTATGAAAACTATTGCTGTTATGACAAATGATAGCAAGAATCCAGAAATCAGCCTTACAGTATCAGGAAATGTTGATAAGTTTGTAACCATAACCCCTTCTGTTGTGCGGCTTAACGGCAAGGTTGGTGAAGAGTTGAAATCTATGGTTAAAGTTATACCAGAAGATAAATATCCATTTACAGTAACTAAAATCCGTGCTCAAGAAGGAAAAGATATAAAATATGAGCTTAAAGAAGAAAAATCTGTATCTGGAGGCAAGGAATACTCGGTTTCAGTTGAGAATCTTAAAAAAGATGCGGGTTTTTATTATGATGTTTTGATTCTTGAAACTGATAGTAAAATTCAGCCTGAAATAAAGATCAATATTATGGCAAGACTTATCGATCCAAATCAGGAAAAAACACCTCTGCAAGGACTTAATGGAAATAATGGAAATACAGGGGTTTCAGTAAATGGCGGAGCAAATCAAATTCCTTTTGGAAAAGGAGCTGCTGGAAGTGAGACTGCTGATGGAGCTAAAAATAATAATTTTCTTGAAGTAATTCAAAAAATAAAACAACAGAATGCTCAAAAAGCAGATACAACACAAGGTGAAAATCCAAATTCTGCACAAGTGCAAAGTCAAAATGCACCTGTTCAAGACCCCAAAAGATCAGAAGAGCTAAAAAAGAAATTTGAAGAGCTTATAAGGCAGGCTCAGGAAAAACAGAAGGCTCAAGAGACTACAAAAAAAGAGTAGGGTTTCGTTTAAAAGCACTTGATTTATTTAAAAAAACAAGTGCTTTTATTTAACAGACAGCATGATATGTAGAGACGAACGGATGTGCATATCTACTTTTAATAAAAACTCAAATTTTAATAAACACTCAAAAATGCTGCGATTAAATCAATAATATATAAGGTGTTCATTTTATGCAGAAAAATCTTACGCAAAAAAACGTATATAAAGTTAATAACAATCAAATAAAAAACCATAAAGATCAAAGAGGCTTTACCCTGATAGAGATTATGGTTGTAATTATCATTGTAGGGCTTTTATCAGCATTAGTTGCACCAAAGTTTTTTGGCAAAGTTGATCAGGCAAAGATAAAGACCACAAAGACCCAGATTGAGCTTCTTGGTTCTGCTCTTGACAGTTTCCGTCTTGATAACGGCAGATATCCGACAACAGAAGAGGGATTAAACGCATTAAGAGACAATCCCGGAGAGCTGAAAAATTGGGACGGTCCCTATCTTCCAAAACCTGTGCCTAAAGATGCGTGGGATAATGAGTTTATATATGTCTCTCCAGGAGAACATGGTCAATACGACCTTTTAAGCTATGGTGCAGATAATGCTCAAGGTGGCGAAGACAAGATGACTAAGGATATTGTGAGTTGGGAATAGTAGATGAAATAGCTGAGATAGCTGAAAAAGATATTCCTGAAACTCCGCCTCAAGTTCTGCTGCTGCCTGTTCATTTTATGAAGAGATTCAGGTTTCTTCCTGTCAATGATTCTGAAGAGAGACTTCAGGTAATCATGGCAGACCCGCTTGATTTTAATACCCGCGAAATTATAAGAAAAGCCTATTCAAAAAAGTTGGATGTTTACAAAGCCTCAAATGAGGTGGTGAGCCAGTACATTTACAGATGGTATGAAGCTGACGCTGACATGACTGGTGAAGAGGGGGCAGATGCTCTTAATTTATCTCTTGAAGATGCCCTGTGGGATGATCCTGAACAGCTGAAGGGAATGGCTACAGAAGCACCTGTTATAAGGCTTGTAAATCACATTATTAACCGTGCCTTAGAGCTTGGCGTCTCTGATATCCACATTGAGCCAAGACGTCATACTGTTTTGGTAAGATATAGGATTGATGGTGTTCTTCACGATCAGGAGAGTATATCCGTAAAGCTCAAAGCTGCCATAATCTCAAGAATCAAACTTATGGCAAAACTTGATATTGCAGAGAGAAGGCTTCCTCAGGACGGCAGAATTAAAATAAAAGCTGGACATGATGAAGTTGATATTCGTGTATCCACAATTCCCACCCATTTTGGAGAGAGTATTGTTTTAAGGCTTCTTAATAAAGAGAACGTCTCTTTAGATCTTAAGAAATTAGGATTTGATGATACTCTATTGAAAAAATTCAGGTCTGTAATATCAATGCCGTTTGGAATTTTATTGGTTACAGGTCCTACAGGTTCGGGCAAAACAACAACCCTTTATGCAGCATTAAGCGAAATAAACACACCTGATAAAAAAATTGTAACGGTAGAGGATCCTGTTGAATACCAGATGGATGGAGTAAATCAGGTACAGGTGCAATCCTCGATTGGGTTGACCTTTGCTCATACACTGCGATCTTTTCTCCGCCACGATCCTGATGTTATGTTGATAGGAGAGATAAGAGACAGCGAGACTGCTGAAATTGCGGTTCAGGCAGCATTGACAGGACACATGGTATTTTCCACGCTTCATACAAATGACGCAGCAGGAGCAGTAACTCGCCTTGAGGATATGGGAATTGAACGCTTCATGATCTCCTCTTCCCTTGTTGGCGTACTTGCCCAGCGTTTAGTGAGAAAAATCTGCCCTAACTGTTCACGACAGATAACGCTATCCTCGGAACAGCTTGAATCTCTTGCACTTGATTTTGATGTTGCATCAGACAAATTAACACCCGCTTTTTTGAGGGGAGAAGGGTGCAAATTGTGCGGCGAAACAGGTTATAAAGGGAGGATTGGAATATTTGAGCTGATGGTTCTTGACGATGAGCTTCAAGGTGAAGTAGTCGCTGGTGCTGACAGAAATCGCTTATTTAAAAAAGCTATTTCAAAAGGTATGATATCACTTAAAATGGATGGTATTCACAAGGTAAAACAGGGGCTTACCACTTATGAAGAGGTCTTGCGGGTGTCCAGATAAGATATTTGATAGCTCAATTCACTGTAAATTATATAATGCTGTAATAGTAATAGAGGTTGTTCGCTGATGCCACAGTTCAGATTTGAAGCCATAAATCCTGATGGCAAAAAAGTTATAGATACCATTGAGGCACGAGACAGGGATGAAATTTTTCTGATGCTTCAGGCAAGAGGGGCTGTTCTGTTACGCTGGCTTGATGGAAAATCATCTAATGGAATAGGCAGCGGATTAAAACTCTTCTCTACTGGACGCAGTTTAAATAATGCCCGTCTTTTGCAGCTTACCTCTGATCTTGCCCACCTTTTCAGTTCAGGACTTCCTATTGACCGTGCCTTATCTATTGCAGGCAGTGCCACATCTGACTCAAAAATTAGGGCAATGACGGTCTATCTTCAGGATGCTCTTAAAAAAGGTACAAATCTTTCTGATGCAATGGCTGAAAAACCTTATGATTTTAACGATCTTTATGTGAATATGGTGAGAGTCGGAGAAATGGGCGGCATTCTCCCCTCTGTAATGGAGAGGCTTTCTGAATTTATTGGAAGGACAGAGGAGATTAAAAAATATGTAATCTCATCTTCTATCTATCCTGCAATTTTACTTTCAGTTGGATTTTTATCACTTCTCGTTATTTTAGGATTTGTTGTGCCCAAATTTGCGGGTATCTTTGCAGATATGGGGCAGCAGATTCCGCTTTCCACACAGATTTTGTTAGAGATCAGCAATTTTTTAAGAGTCTGGTGGTGGCTGCTTCTCTCTGGTTTTATTATACTTGCTATTTTTTTATGGCGTTTCCTGAAAACCGAACACGGTAAAAACATCTCTGACAAAAATATGCTGAAAATTCCATATATTGGCGATGTGATGCTTGATATTGAGATGAGCCGATTCTCCAGAACTCTTGGCACTTTGATTAAAAGCGGAGTTCCACTGATGAAGGCGTTACATATTGTGAAGGCTGTAGTTTCAAACAGCCAGGTTAAAGATGCTGTAGAGCACATTTACAGACAAGTTAAAGAGGGTAGAAGCGTAAGTTCTCTTATGCGGGAGCGTAAAATATTTCCTCCGCTTGTGGTTCAGATGGTCTCGCTTGGCGAAGAGACCGGCAAAATCGGTGATATGCTTGTTTCTGTAGCAGAGGATTTGGATAGAAAAATTCAATCAAAGGTTAAAACCTACCTCTCACTTTTAGAACCATTCTCTATTCTTTTTCTTGGACTTCTTATCGGCGGTGTGGTTGTCTCCATGCTGACCACAATTTTTGGTGTTAATGAAATACAGTTCTAAGTTCCTCATCGGTGCAAAACGTAATTCAAAAGGTTTTACTCTTATTGAGATTACAGTTGTGATAATACTTGTTGCCATTGCAGGCTCTCTTGTATTGATGAACATAGGGCAGTCAGGAAGAATGAAGAAGAGCCGCATGTTTGCATCTGAAATGTTATCTATGTGCAAAAAAGCACGAATCACTGCTATAACTAAAGGTGTTCCAGCATGTCTGACCATATCATCTGAATCAAGAGAGTGCCACATTGGCTTTGCTGATGAGGTTATCTCTGACCCTATTTCTAATACAGTTGATGATAATTCTAATACAACCGATGATAATGAAGAGAGCAGATCAGACTCAAGTAGTCTTAAAATACCTGAAAATATTCTGCTTGAAGGAGAAAATATAAAAGTAGATTCGAATGGTGTATATTATATCTGCTTTTATCCTGACGGCAGTTCTGGTGGAGGTATTTTAACGATATCTGTTGAAAATGAGTTTGAGTTTACATTTCAAGTTGATATGCTCACAGGAAGCGTCAGAGAGGTTATAGATTCTGATTCATGATGTATATATACTGTGCAAGGTGATAATAAATTGAGTTTTACCAAAACAGTAATATAAAAACTGATTTTAAGGAGGATTTATCCATGGTTTTTAAAAAAAAGAGATTAGAAGATAAAATAAGTTGTAAAAACAAAAGTTTGGGAAACAAGAGAATTATTGGAGTATTGGGGGGTATTTGTACAGCTATTATAATTCTTTTGACTCAACCTGTTTTTGCTGCTGAAGTCTTAGTTACAACAGCAGAAGAGGTTGCTTTAAATTTTATTGACTATCTTGATGAGACATACTTTGGTGAAAAATATACAATAAGCAAGATAGAACCTTTTGAAGATTCTGGTAAAATAGTTGGATACCTTGCTATACTTGCTCCTCAAGGATACATTCTTGTTGCTGCTGATACAATCCGAGTTCCGATTAAAGCCTACTCTCTCTCATCAAACTTTGATACCCTGCCACCTGCATATATTAAAGTGCTTTTAAATGAGCTCAAAATCGAATCAGTCTCAAATTTATCGTCTGCAACAACATCTAATTCTGGAAATAGAGCCGCATCTTCAAACACTGCCTTAAACATTCAACCAGAAGAGATAAATAGTTCTTATTGGGAATTTTTAACTCAGGCAGGTATTTTATCCAGAAAAAGCCTTAGAAGCTACACACCTGACACATTCTTACTTACCACTAAGTGGAATCAGGGTTATCCCTACAATAAATTCAATCCAAAAGTTGGTGAACAATTAACTCTGACAGGCTGTGTACAGACAGCTTTAGCTCAGGTTATGCGGTATCATCGCTATCCATCATCAGGCGGCGGAATTTTTGAACATACATGGAATGGTCAAACTCTTACTGCCGTTATGAATCATCCATTTAACTGGGACATTATGCCAGACAGTGTGAATGGAAGTGCTCCTCAATATCAGCAAGATGAGGTGGCAGCACTTATGCGTGATCTTGGTGTGTTAAATGAGGCTAATTTTGGCACAGACGGAACAAGTGCCTATTTTCATAATGAAGAGTTTGAACGGGCATTTGGTTATGCCCCTATTTCACAAATGGATAGTGATAATGTAAATTTTTTTACTACCATTAAAAATGAGATTAACAACTTGCGACCAGTTCTTCTATCTATGCCAGGACACCTGACAGTTGCTGATGGATATGCTTCTGATGCAAGCGGTAAAAAAATTCATGTAAATCTTGGCTGGGGTGGTTCTAATGACGATTATTATTATCTTGATCAAACAATTATAACTGACCAATATACTTTCCCTCCAAATCACACTATTTACTATAATATCAAGCCGTGCCAGGCAGGAGAGTGTAATCCGTATACTCCAACCCAGTCGGGAAACGCCCCAATTATTGCCTCTGACCTTAGTGATATGATTATTGAGAATAGTGATACCATTCGTATTGAAGCCTATGATCTTGACGGAGATACAGTAACACTTTCGGCAGATTCTTCATGTGATAACATACAAACATCATTAAACGGTAATTTACTTACTATTACACCAATTGCAACCAATATATTTTGTGAGTTGACTATCACAGCAAACTCCTATGACGGCACAGCAGAAAAGAGTTTCAAGGTTTTAGTGCTTGAAGATACTATATATATTGGAGAGCAGTATGATATAGGCGGACGGTTTGCGGATGAAGCAGAGATAGATGAATATAAGGCATATCTTGAAGGCAACACAATAATAAGCGGTAATAGAGGTTACAGTAATCAGGCATTCTATATATGGGTTAAAGATAGCAGCGGCAATATGATAATATCTGCATTAGATTCATCAATTTCAGGTTTTCTAACTGCTGGTTTATATACCATTGGCTCTTCTTTGAGACACCCATCTAATGGGTCTTACTATAAATATAATTCTGATTTCAGTGGATACACTTTAACAGTAAAATGCAACTCCCTTAATTCAACTGTCTCTGACTTAGCATATAGCATGGGGATAACGCTTTCTGATGACACAAATAACCCTCCATTGCCAGAAAGCATAACTTCATATAAAGTTTTAACATCTCAATCCCCTCAACTAACCGTCAATTATGGAGAATATGTTAAGGTGTTTGGTTCGTCAGGAATTAACACAGTTAACGTTAAATCTGGCGGACGGGTAGAGTGTGCAAATTTTGCTGGAGCAAATGTGGTGAATATAGATGATTACGCATCATATTTTATGATTCATCGCTCAGGTGCTACGGTCTATTTAGAGAGCAATACCAAAGGGACAAAGATTAAAATTCCAGCAACAAAAACCTCTCAAACTTTGAACTTTGGAGATAAAAATTTTAACCTTGTTATTAGTAATGGCAAAGTTATGTTAGGAGATCAACAGGTTACATTGGCAGACGCTCAGTTTTAGAGTTAATGTAAAAATCACATATTTATAGAAGTTATACTCAAAGCTGTAATCAATTGAGCTTTTATATCTATTATTTATCCAAGTAGAGACGTACGGCTGTGCGTCTCTACTTTTTTATGTGCAATATCACTCAAATGCAGGACTACCCCTTAATTTGGAAAACTTATGCGAAACAGCTTAAAAATACTTGAGGCAAACAATCTGTCTAAATCCTACAAGCAGGCAGATTCAGGCACTCTAAAGGTGATTGACAACACAACTTTTGGGATACATAAGGGAGAGACAGTTGCAATCACAGGACAGTCAGGCAGCGGCAAGACAACGTTGATGGCTCTGCTTGCTGGTCTTGATACTCCTGATTCTGGGGATATTTTGATTGATGGAACAAACTTAAACCTTATGAACGAGGATAAACTTGCAAAGTTTAGAGCCGAGAAGATAGGCGTGATTTTTCAGCAGTTCCACCTTATGCCGCATCTATCAGCAGAGGAGAATATATCTCTTCCGCTTGAAATATTAAAGGCTGACGACATTGAGAACAGAACTAAGACAGTACTAAAGCAGGTTGGACTTGAACATAGAAAAACACACCTTCCAAGTCAGTTGAGCGGAGGAGAGTGTCAGAGAGTGGCAATTGCAAGAGCACTTGTTGTAAGACCAGCTCTTTTGCTTGCTGATGAGCCAACTGGCAACCTTGATACTAAAACTGGCGAGCAGGTGGCATCTCTTTTGTTTGATATAGTTGCAGATTCAGGAATGACTCTTGTTGTGGTAACACATAACGTCAAGCTTGCAGGCAGATGTCACAGAGTCCTGAAACTTGACGCTGGCAGATTGGTTGAATGTGAAAATTAATAAAATCTGCACGGTTTCTACAGAAGAGATAGGGTGTAGCTGCGAGAATTAGGAGGTTGTGGTATTATGATATTTTGGTTAAAAATGGCATTTAAGGAGCTTAAAAGAAACAGAGGATTTTCTCTCTTTTTTATATTAAACCTCTCAATTGGTCTTGTTGGATTTATTGCCCTTAATTCGTTTAACAACTCTCTTCAATCATATTTTAAAGATAATCTTAAAGAGATATTAACTGCCGATATTGTCGTAACATCGCCCAGACAGCTTAATGAGACAGAGATAAAACTTATTGACTCAACTCTTGGCTCTGACAAACGAGAGTCAAGACAGATATCATTTTTTTCTATGATTTCAAGTTCAGAATCTTCTGATTCAGGCTATAATTCTGGTTCAGGCAAATCTTTAAAATCTACTAATATGACTTCAAAACTTGCAAATATAATTGCAATTGATAAAGCTTTCCCTCTGTATGGCAGCATTATTTCTGAACATAGCGATTTTAAACAATCAGGTTCAAAAATATTTAATTCAAACGCTTTAATTTCTAATGACGTATCAACCTCACCGAATTACCCATCTTCTTTATCCTTAAATCAAGGCAGAGCTAAGGCATGGATAAGCCGAGATATCGCAATTGCAATGAATTTAACAGTCGGTTCAACTTTAAAGATAGGAGACAAAGAGTTTGTTGCGAGCGATATTGTAACTCCTCCTCCTGATGCCTCAGTATCGTCAATTGAGCTTGCACCTAAAATTTATATAGGACTTGAACAGGCACAAGAGACAGGGCTTCTTAAATTTGGCAGCCGCATAAGTTTTAAGCGGTTTTACAAGTTCGCTTCAGGCACTGACGTTAAGGCAAAGACAGTTTTATTGCGTAGTAAGATTCATGATCTTTTTAATGGCTCACCAATAATCAGCATCTATGACAGTGAAGATGTAAACCAGAATCTGAATAGAATTTTTGGTTACTTTACAGGATATATGGGGCTTATAGGCGTTGTGGCTCTATTTTTAGCTGGCATTGGAACAGCCTATTTGTTCAGAGGATATTTAAATACAAAGATAAAAGAGATTGCAATTTTGATGAGTCTTGGAGCAAAAAGAGTTGATGCTTATATGCTCTTTATGTTGCAGGTTATATCTCTTGGTGCAGTATCTACAATATTTTCTGTGATGCTCTCTTTTTTTATTCTTCCGCTGTTTCCAGAGGTTCTGCAAGGTCTTATTCCTCCAAATTTTCGTGCAGCAGCAGATATTAAAAGCATATTTTCGGCATTTATTCCGGGTATATTTGGCAGCATAATATTTTGCTTACCCGTGTTTGTTAGAATTCACACGCTTAAACCTGTCATACTGCTTCAAGGAGGTTACAATCTTACTCCGATAACTTCATACGTTCCCAATATTTTGAGCTTTCTGCCTGCAATTTTAACCTTTTGGCTTCTTTCTGTAGGTCAGACAAAATCGTTTGAGCGGGGAACAATATTTTTTTTAGGTACGCTATCTGTCATGGCAGTTATGACAGTAATCGGCTGGCTGATACTTATACTTTTGAAGAGATTATCATCAACAAAGCAGTTTATTCGTAAAATAGCATTTAGAAATTTATACAGAAACAAGACCGCATCTATCTCATGCTTTGTAACCATTGCAATGGGTGCATTTTTGATAAACATAATTCCTCAGATAAAAAACGGAATACAAGATGAGATAAGCCAGCCTAAAGGCATGAAGATTCCTGGATTTTTTCTTATAGATATTCAGCCTGAACAACTGACTCCGCTTACTCAATTTCTCGAATTAAAAGAATATGCTCTTACAAATATCTCGCCAATTGTAAGAGGAAGAATTCTTAACGTAAATGGTGAGGGTTTTTATGAGCGTTTGGATGAGCTGGATAAAAGGTCAAAGGAAATTTTTGGCAGGGAGAAAAGAGATGACGGCTCATTTAGAGGGCGTTACAGACGAAGAGAGTTTAACTTTTCCTACCGAGAACAGCTTGATAAGTCAGAAAAGATTGTAAAAGGCAAGCCTTTGAATGATACGCATTGGAGCTTTGAAGATACCTCCTCATCTGTAGAAGTTCCAACTCAACCTGAAAAACTTACGAAAAACTCCAACCAACCTTTGTCACCTGAATCTTCATATATCGAGATATCGCTTGAAGAGGGTTTTGCAGATAGATTTAGTATTACAATCGGCGATATTATGGAGTTTGACATTCAGGGAATGCAGCTAAAGGGCAGGGTGGTAAATTTAAGAAAGGTTAAATGGAACAGTTTTCAGCCGAACTTTTTTATCCTGTTTCAAAAAGGTGTTCTTGATGATGCACCAAAAACATTTTTGGCATCAATTCCACAGATGATACCGGAAGAGAAACAGGCTCTTCAAAATGAGCTTGTCAAAAGTTTTCCAAATATATCTGTTCTTGATGTAAATCAGACTGTAAAGCAGATAATAAACATTACTGACCGCCTCACTTTTGCAATCAATTTTATGGCTTCCCTTGCAATACTTGCGGGTTTAGTTGTTCTCTTTTCTATTGCAAGACATGAGACTCACGGGCGTTCGTGGGAGATAAATCTTCTTAAAGTTTTAGGTGCTGGATTTGGCGATATCAGAAAGATAGTTCTGCTTGAGTTTGGATTTTTAGGATTTTTGGCAGGATTTTTTGCAACAATTGTAAGTTTAATTGTCTCATATATGATTGCATGGTTTTTCTTTGAAAGGCTCTGGTCATTTAGATGGGAGTACAGCCTATTCTGCCTGATTGCCATAACTTTAATTTGCGTTATAACTGCAATGCTCGCTACAGGTAAGGTAATCAGGCAGAAGTCTGCTGCGTTGTTGTCAGAATCCTGACTCCGTGGCATAAAATCCAGCAATTCTAAATTTGAGAATTTATCCTATTTTAGGGATTCTGAGTTGTTCGAACATAAAGCTCATCAGGTGCTATATTGAATCTTTTAATTAATGGTGGCAATCACAATTGGAGTGTTCCTTTCTACCTTTTATATGCGTTATTTTTGCGATAAACGGTCTGAATACAAGGAGCAGCAGGATAAAACCCGCGAGAACTGAGATAATACCATGCTCTTCGTTCATATTTGACTGCACCCATCCTGTAATATCAAGGCCAAGCAGACCATAAAGCCAGTTGGTAACCATTCCCATAATCAACGAACATCCCATAATTGATGCAAGGTAGATAGCAGTTGTTTTTCTGCCCATCAGCTTTGAAACCACTGTAATGGTTGCCATGTTTGTGGCAGGACCTGCAAGCAGAAATACAAGTGCAGCACCAGGGGACAATCCTTTAAGGGCAAGAGCTGCAGCAATTGGTGTCGATGCTGTTGCACAAACATAAAGCGGCGTTGCCAGAGCAATCATCATTATCATTGAGAAGATGCCGTCACCAAGGTACGATTCAATGAACTCAGGTGTAATGTAAACGGTTATGATGCCGGCAAGCATTATTCCGGCTAAAAGCCAGGGACCTATATCGCCAAGAAGTTCTCCGAAGGCAAAGCTCATTCCACGCCTGAATTTATCCTTGAATCCATTTTTTATTTTTGTTTTTACAAAGCCGGAACAGCAGCCATCTGAACACGATGAAATACTTTTATTTGCTGGTTCATATATTTTTATCTCCTGTTTGTGTGCCTGATTATCATCCAATATATTTACTGCAATACCGGCTACTGCTGCTGTAAGAAAGGCTGCAACAGGCCGCATGATCGTCATAAAAGGGTCAAGTAGAGCATAGGTGACCGCAATGGAATCAACTCCTGATTCAGGGGTTGATATCATAAAGGAACAGACTGCCCCCTTGCTTGCCCCCTGTTCCCGTAGACCTGCTGCCGCAGGAATTACACCGCAACTGCACAGAGGAATCGGTACTCCGAACAGAGAGGCTTTGATTACACTCGAGATTTTTCCCTTTCCAAGGTGTCTCTGGATGAAATTGTCAGGTATGAAGGCTTTGAGCATTCCGGCTATAAAAAAACCAGACAGCACAAACAGAGATGATTCGAGTAGAACATTCCATGATGCATATAGAATTTTAATAATAGTTTCAAACATGATTTTTCCTCTTTTTAATTCAAATGTTCCTTTATGTGCTCAAGACCATCTTCAAGCATTTTATAGACATGCTTGTCGTCAAGGCTATAATAGACATTCTTTCCTTCTTTCCGGTATTTCACGACTTTTGATGCTCTCAATACCCTCAGTTGCTGCGATATGGCAGATTGAGTCATTCCAAGTATTTCAACAAGATCACATACGCAAAGCTCTCGATGATAAATGGCACTAAGTATCTTTATCCGACTGTTTTCTCCAAAAACCTTGAAAAAGTTAGCAAGTTCAAGCAGTTGAGTATCCGGTGGAAGGAGTTCTTTTATCTGTTGAGCATACTCATTTGTTGCACATTTGGAGAGACATGTATTATTTGGGGGTTGGTTTGCCATTAGTATCTCCATTTCATTAGAACTTCTATTTTTAAATGAATATATGATTATATATTCATATATAACTATCCTTCAAAGAGAATGCAAGCTTTTTGCTGTCAGCAATTTTTATTTTGAAGATTCATCCGAGATTCCGCAGCCGTCTTTGAATTTTTGAAAATTTTATTCTTTTGTGATAATATTTTTATTATTGTATCATTGAAGATGTTTTTTTAGTGATAAAGGAGGATAAAAAAGATAAGGCAAGTTTCCACATATATTCTGTTTTTCAATACGGTTGACTAAACAGAGAAAAAATGGTCTTAATATCCATAAACAATAAACTTGAATGGAAACAATCAATATGACAGAAATCGATATGACAGAATCTGCCCAACGTAAAAGGTATATTGAAAACAAGAAATTAGACCTTCTTGTTACAAGTCTTGCCTCAAACATGCCTGGTACGGTTGTAAACAGCATTATTATATCTGTTGTGCTGTGGCAAATTATTCCAATAGAGAGGATTCTGCCATGGCTCTCTGTGAATATTCTTTTTGTCCTTATCCGTTATGCAGGTCTTTGGATTTACCATAAAGGGTTCATAACCAAAAATGTTAAACTGTGGAAGCTGATGCTTTTACTTTCGTTTATCATTGCAGGTCTCTTATTTGGTTCTTCAGCCGTATTTCTTGTTGATCCCGAACGACCCGAATATATAATTTTTCTATATTTTATAGCTGGTGGAATGGTATCTGGAGGACTTGGGGCATACCATAACCATCTGCCCGTTTTTTTTGCCTATTCTGCCACTGTTTTTATTCTACCAACAGTTGTAATTTACAATCTTGATACCAATATAACAACTACAATGTCACTTCTTGGTATGATTTTTTATATTCTCTCATCTGTAAATGCAAAAAAAATGAACACCGATTTGAGTGAAGCCCTTGCACTTCGTTATGATAACTACCTGCTTGTTAAAAACCTGAATTTAGAGAAAAAAAATACAGAAATGCTCAATGCACAGTTGATGGAGAAAAACCATGAACTAAAATCGTTGACGCGAATTGACCCATTAACTGGTCTGAAAAATAGAAGATATTTATTTGACGAGTTTACACCATACCACAGAAGAGTTATGGAAAAACGATGTATAGAGATGGAGGGGAAAAATAAAAGATCATCATCAACCCAATACGGATACGGTATATTTATGATGGACATTGATAAATTCAAGCTGGTTAATGACAACTTTGGTCATGACTCAGGTGATATGGTGCTCAAACAGTTCAGTGCAAGATTGCTTGAAAAGGTTAGAACAGATGATGTTGTCGCCCGTGTCGGAGGAGAGGAGTTTATTATCATTCTAAAAGATACTGATGAAACTCATCTGCTTACATTTGCTGAAACAGTAAGGCATAACATTGAAGCAGCCCCTTTTAACATTACTCAGGAGAGAACCATAAATATCACAACATCAATCGGGTTTATATTCTATCCGTTTTTTGAAAATTTTCCAGTCAAAATGAGCTTTGAGCAAGCCATCTCTCTTGCAGACAAAGGACTTTACTATGCTAAACAAAATGGTAGAAATATAAGCGTAAGAATAGGCTGCACAGAGCAAAAAAGCCGCGATGTAAATATTGTTGAGGCTATTGCATCAGATATCCCAACTGCAATTGAACAGAAAAAGATATACTTTGAGATATGCACGAAAAGAGATTGACCGTTTTTATCTTTTTAGATTCTAATTTCTCTCAGCTTGCTTTGATATTGTTCATTTAAGGATATTTAAGATTTTAACAAACAATACAAAATAATTAGGAATAAAAATATAATTATGATTTTTAATACAAAGAAGAATATAATCTTTACATGCTCAGAAGCAGATCATATCCATTTTTTCGGAAATGATGGTGAGCTTTCCCCTCTTCCTAATGATATCCGAATGAGCCTTGCATCAATTCAAGTTCCAGTTGAGCTAAAACTCTATGTTGCCCGCCAATGCCCACACTGCCCTCATGCTGTTCGTACCATTATTCCTCTTGCATCAGAGTGTGAACATATCCATTTAAAGATAATTGATGCTACAGTTGCGGCTGACGAGGCAGCAAAAGATAACATCATGTCAGTACCTTGTCTTATTTTGGATAACGGCTTTAGATGGACAGGTGCTGTTAGTGCGAAAGATGTCGTTGATATGATTATAAATAGAGATATTTCAGGATTGAGCACAGAATCTTTAAAGATGATACTTGAAGAGGGAAAAGCTGGCTGGATAGCAGAGCAGATAGTTGAACATGGTAAAATGTTTGAGGGATTTATTGGTCTTATAACACATGAAACATGGTCGGTCAGGCTTGGTGCAATGGTAGTTTTAGAGGAGATCGCAGAACAATCTCCTGAGATTACCCTTACGATTGCACCTGAACTTCTCAGCCGCTTTAAAAATGCAGATGTTCCAACTCAAGGAGATATTCTCTACGCTCTTGGAGTTGCTGGTGATAAAGCTGTCAAACATGAAATTATCAGACTTATGGATATTACTGATCATCAGAAAATCCATGCAGATGTTCTTGAAGCAGCACAAGAGGCAGTTGAATCCATTGAGTCAAGATTATGAGAAGATTTCTACAGATTAATTATCCAAGAGCTACATCAAGAGTCATCATAATTGCAAAACCGAGCATAGCTCCAACAGTTGCAGCATCACTGTGTTTATCAGACTTGCCCTCTGGTATCAGCTCTTCAACTACAACATAGATCATTGCACCAGCAGCAAACGCAAGAGCATAAGGTAAGATAGGACGCATAGCAATAACAGCGTATGCACCTATTACACCTGCAATCGGCTCTACTACACCAGACATCTGCCCATACCAGAACGCCTTTGCTTTTGACAAGCCCTCTCTTCTTAAAGGAACAGATACAGCCGCACCTTCGGGCATATTCTGTATTCCAATGCCTACAGCTAATGCAATAGCACCAGCCAAACTCGCAGACGGCAAATCTGATCCAGCAGCACCAAAAGCAACTCCAACAGCTAAACCTTCAGGTATATTGTGCAGCGTAATTGCAAGTACCAACAGAATGCTTCTTTGCCAACCTGTTTTTAGACCTTCTGCATCGGAAGTTTTCATTCCGGGGTGCAGATGTGGCAATGTTTTATCAACTCCCCACAAGAAAAGCCCGCCTGAAAGAAAACCAATAAGAGGCGGAATCCAGCGAACCATATCCATCTGTTCAGCCATATCAATGGAGGGTGCAAGCAGAGACCAAAAACTTGCAGCAATCATCACGCCGGAGGCAAACCCTAACATTCCGTTAAATAACTCTTTTTTAATTGTTGTAAAAAAGAATACCATTGCAGCACCTAAAGCTGTTAAACCCCATGTAAAGCATGTGCCAAGCAGAGCCTGTATAACTGGATCAACTCCTTTAAACCATTCCATAAGTTTAGAGAATCCTTTTAGTCAATTATAGTTATCATAAACAGTTAAAAACGTCAGAAAATTATACCAAAAGTAATCAGCATATCAACTGCATTTTTCATAAATGTGTATTCAGAATCAGTTGCTCCAAAATAGCTATTTATACTTATTCCAGCCTTAAAGTCATTTATATTTTTGTAGTCAATGCCTGTTGTAAAGATGAATGAATCTTGTTTTATGTTGGAGATAAGATTTGCTTTAAGTGAAAACTCGCTGGTAAAAAATTTGTTCACAGTAGTGAAAAGAGCAGCATAATAAGGCGAGTAATAGTTAGGCTCATAAAGACCATTAGCAATCAGATAGACCTTTTTTGTTCCGCCAGGGAGAGTCATACCATTTTGATTATTAATCATTTTTTCACTATAACTACTATAACTGCCGATATTATTACTTATATTCCCCATATTAATTAGAACGGGAGCATCAAACAGATAGATATTATTATCCTGAAAAATATTCTCGTCGTAACCAGAACCGTTATAGAATATCTCAAAATTTACCTGTATCTTGTCAGGCTGATCGTTGAAATCAAAAGCCTTTCCAAAGTCAATAGCAGCCTTTTTAATCCATTTGTCCTCTTCTATTACGGAATAGAGTATGCCATCTTGTTCCAGGAGTTTTTTTGTGTTGTCCCCGTAAGATGCACTTACCTCTCCTTGTACATCAATGCCAAAAATTCTTGTTGAGAAATCATATCCATATACAGGATTTGCATCTTTTTTACCCCAGATAGAAAACGCCATCTCTGTTTTATCAACAAGAAATTCAAGTTTATAAGCACCTGATACTTTTTGAAATTCATCCGTGTCATTAAAAGCGTCTATCTCATTGGTATTGATAAATCCGTACATATTCATGTCTGTACCAAAAGGGACATGGGCTTTTATCCCCTTAGTACCTTCTCTTGAAGTTATTTTTTCCGTAAATGTCTTTTTTTCTACATTTATAAGATCAGTAGGATTGAACAGATAGCAGCGTCCCCACTGCAACACCTGCTTGCCTGTACGAAAATAGATAGCCCTATTGATATTCAAATCCACAAAAAGCTCTCTCATCTCAAAATCGACATCAGCATTTGAGTTGTCTGTGTCATATATTGCCTCAATATTGGCAAATGCTTTGATGTCATTGGGCAGGCGACCATCAAGAAAGATAACTCCGTCAATGTATGGGTGTATATCACTCATCTTTTGAGTTGGGAGGCGGTTGTTATATCTTATTGTTGAATGGGTTACATGCTTAATTTCACCAGATATGCCAAAGTGATTTGAGTTCTGATCCATATCAGACTGCCGTCTAATTTTCTCTTTTTCATTCGCAGATTCGTTGCTTTTATTCGATTCAATAACAGTTGTAGGATTTGAAAAAAGCTTATCTTCGTTTATAGGCATATCATCTGTTATCGTAATATTATCCTCAATAACACTATCGTTATCCTCAACATCACTACTCAAAGCTAAAACAGGTAAAATCACCAATGCAACTATTATAAAGATTATCTTTTTCATGTAATCCAACCCTATATGTTCTTATTCAGGAATTTCAATCAACAATAATTGCAGCGAAGCTGCTTAGAGCCTGTTTAAATATTAAACGGCTCTTAAACTATTTGCTGATATTTTCTAAATACGCTTTTGTAAAAAGCTCGTTACTCAGCTTTTTAGTCGATATACCCGAAAGCTCGACAATAGTTTTATTTCCCTTTTCAAACTCATCTATGTAGAGCTGTTTTACTGGTACATATCTTTGTTCGATAGTTGTGTAGTTTATAAAATAGGCGGTCTGCATAAGATTTCCTGATGCTGAAAATGACTGCTCTTTTAGTGGCAATCCCTTATCTTGCATGACCCAATAGATTTTTTTAGGGTAATCCACATCGTTCACTTTAGCTATAATTTCAAAACGAAAGACTGGCACTGCTCCAAGTTTTTCTTCAGCAAGAATCTCCTTACCAGCAGAATCTTTTGATGGTCCGTAAAGTTCAGTCAATTTACGTTTTTCAAAATCATCAGCATGAGTATCAGAACCTCCAATGCTCTCATCTCGGTTGACATGCTGAAATGTTCGAGTATTACGGCGGTACATCCAGAAATTATCGCCAACCCTGAGATAACCGTTCCCTTTGTCGATTTCAGGGGCAATCATCACAATCAGAAAAGAGTCATCAGAGTCACGCCTGTAATATAGCATCTCAATCTTCTTTGTACCCTGTCCTGTCTTTGTCTGAATAAGATCAACCTTTGCCCTGACATCGGCGGTCATATCTTGAAGAACTTCGATCTTTTTCATTAAATCTACAATCTTTACCTGTGATTCTGCAAAAAGAGAGTCGCTTTCAAAAATAACTATTCCAAAAATTACTATAAAAACAGATATTATAACTGACTTGCTAACCATTTATTTTCTCCAATTTTCCATCTAAAAGTAGAGACACACGATCATACGTATCTGTCTCTAAAGAGTTATTTTTATTGTAATATCATAATGAGATCGTCATTCAAAATGCCTGAGTGCATCTGCTGCTGGAAGATTTGCAGCTCTGCGGGCAGGAAAAAATGCAGTTACAACTGCTATAAACATTATCAAAGCTATATTTCCTGTAATGCCTGAAAATGTCGGTAAAAAATGAAGATGCTCCTTTACAAGTAAAATTGCCATAGGATTATCATTTACGTGAAAGGTAATCTCGCTCAATCCTGCCATCACTATAAAAGCTAAAACAGTGCCTGCGATTGAAGCAAAAAATGTGAGAATTGAAGTCTCCATTATAAAGAGCATCAGCACATCTTTTTTCTGCATACCAATAGCCCGAATAGTACCTATCTCTCGGGTTCGTTCACGGATTGTCATACGCAGCGTGTTGATAACACCAATTAAAATAATAAAAAAGAGTATCAAAACAGCAGTAACGGTGATTAGGTTTAAGGCACCTTCAAGTTTTAACACATCGCTTGCACTCTCATACATTGAGTTGACATCTATTGTGGCAGCTTTCATCTTTTTTTTAGCTGCTGCACGCAATTTTCTTTTGAGATCATCAGTGTTCCGTGAACGATCTAACAATACCCACTCTGTGCCAAGTGCCGATTTAAAGGAAACGTCATCTTTAGGTATAAACACCTGCTTTAGATCAATCGTCAAATCAGGAAGATTCTCGTAAAATTTGGGATAAAAGAGAGATTCGTGCGTATAGATTGTCTCTTTTCCGTTAATCTCATCAGATACAAATATCCCTTTTACAGCAGCACTGAAAATTGCCTCTTTGCTCTCAAACTTTGGTTTAAAACTAAATTCGAGCTTATCGCCCGTTGTTACTTTGAGTTTTTCTGCCAAATAATCGCTGACCATCATTCCATCTTTTCCAAAAACCTCTTCCACCTTGCCACTCTTAAGTTTGAAAGAGGATATCATAAGTTTTTTAAGAGGTTCGTTGTTACCCATAAATGGAAGCAAAGTTGCTTTTATATCTATATTTGAGGCTGTTATACCTGAGATTTCTATTTTCTCTTTTTCTAACTTCCCAATTTCTATGTTATCAGAGTCTGGCTTTATATTATCAGAGCTTAATTTTTTCACTGATGCAAGAATAAATGCGGGATTTGGCTTAAGTTGAGCTTGAATTTTATTTGCTAACTTTACAGAATCCTCTTTAGGACTCTTCAGAGTTAGTTTTATAGTTCCGCACTCATAAGGACGATATCCCATCATGCTCTTTAAATTTGACAGTTCAACTAACATAATCCCCTGCATAAATATATTGTCGTTTGACATTATTCCCACTACAGTAAGTCGTGATGATTGAGTCTGACCATAAACATTACGATATTTAATCCTTACAATGTCATTTAGCTTGACAGAGAGAGCATCAGCCTTCTCTTTTGACAGCACTATCGGATTTTCTATTGAACTGTTAGAAAGCTCTTTAAATCTGCCTGAAATCATCTGAAATGACTCGTCGATCTCCTGACGCTGTTTTACGGTAAGTCTTCTGTTGACAGTGTTCACTCCAACTAAAACCATATTTTGAACCTTGCCGTTGCCTATGGCTTGCAAAAATATTGCAATGCCTTCGTTGTATTCAACAAGTTCATCTCCCGCCTGTTCAGTCACTATCTGTACTAAACGTTCTTTGTCACGAAAAATAGGTAAATCCCTGCCTCGTCCTTCATTGACAGAGACATTTACATGCCCCGCTACATATACGACTATCTTATTGAACAGAATATCTGATATTCCGTGAGAGAATGAGTTGGCAATAATCAGTATCATCACACCAAAAGCGATAGCACTTCCAAGCAGTATGTTCCTCCGTTTCTGCCTGAAAAGGTTACGCAGACTGACGACAAAAAGAAATTTCACAATTTTCTCCGTGGCTTGAAATCTGTTGTTAAAAACAGTTTAAATGTCTGAACATGAATAAAAATACAACTTTAATCGCGTGAAATTGCATCAAGCGGAGTGATACTTCTCGCCAGAATGACAGGATAGATTATAGTGATAAGAGTAACTACGACCAACTCCACTAACACTACAGCTATATCTCCGATTGAAAGATAAGGGTTGAATGTGTCGCCGCCAAATAGCAGTTGCACAAGATCGTTCGCTGATGCGATCTTCAAAAATGGAACAATATATACCACAACAATGCCTGTGATAATGCCAATTCCGCCAAAAAGCCCTGACAAAAGAGCGGTTTCGCAGATGAACATACCTGCTATAATCCATTTGCCTGCACCGATTGCTCGCATCATTCCGATCTCTGTGGTTCGCTCAATTGCAGCCATGGTCAAGGTGTTTACAATGATAATAATCGCCACAAAAAAGAGAACCGTCACGAATAGGAATAATGCACCCTTGATGATTGTAGCCATGCTCCCAATAAAGCCAGATGCCTTTTTCCAGGTAACTGCCCTCACTCCAAGATCATCCAAAGCGAGAGCACTATTCAGGCGATTGATACCATCTTCAAGCGTAACTCCATCTTTGAGCTTTACAAGCACTAAATTATAGACCCCTGCCTCAAGATCAATAGATGCAGAGCTTGAGGCAGTTGCACTGTTTTCGGATACCATGGAATTTTTAGTTAAAACCTTATTATCAGTTGTTCCACTCTTGCCAGTAGCTGCTGAAACTTTATCATCAGTTTCTTCACTCTTGTCAGTGGTTGCTGAAACCAAAACATCAGTTGAACCGAACAGGTTATCTATATTTTGGTTCTCAAGCTCCAAAAGCATTCTTTTATCGTCAGATATTTCTGTTGATGTGTCGGACGCTCCAAAATATCCCAAACACTTTCTGTAAGACTCAATATCCATGATTGCAAAGTGCCCCCAGATTTTGTTCAGAGCACTGTATCTGATTATTGCCTTAACCTTAAGACGGATATCTGAAGTAGAGTTCATGGAACTCAACCCCATAAAAACAGCAGTATCCTTAATATTCAAATCTTTCAGGTTATCTTTGGCTTCCTCTGAAAGGTTAGCCTCAACAAGAGTGCTATTTTCAGGTATGAGCCACACATTCATCTGATCGTATAAATCTTGCCTTTTGCTCAAAGGGACAACTATTCCAGATTCTCTTTTTTCTATTAATTCCAACTTTTCCACATCTCCTTCAACTATTTTAAAGTTATCTGGAAAAAAGGAGGTGTAAGCCTTTAAATCCACTCCAAGTATCATTGTATAACCAGGGTCTCCATCTTCTTCGTTCAAGACCATGAGAACATTTTTACCAATGGGTAGGAACTCTTTGAGATAATTTTGTTTTTTAAGCACATCCCTGATATCAGTATAGTTCAGGATTGTATTTATCGATTCACCATAAATTTTAAAAAAAACATTATCGCTCTTCTCTTTGTCCGAGATTATCACAAAATCTCCTATAAAGCCGTTGACAATATTTTTTTCAAGCCCCCGATCCATTCCTGAAATAACGCTGCTGCCAACAGTCATAAGAAGTGAACCAAGAAACAGTATTACTCCAATAATGATGCTTTTCCCCTTATGACGAAAAATATTCCGCCACGCTATTTTGAATATTAGCTGCATTGTGTTCCGTCCTTAAGTGCTTCACTAAATTTTTTCACAGCATAAAGTCATTGAATCAAAAAAATGCTCTCAACCCCACCGTTAAACTGATAATATCGCATTGATAGAGACAATAACATCAGAAGGAGTTCCTCATGTTGAAAATTATGCCCTATTTGGAGTGTTTAAGCCAGAATTTTTCTAAACAAATTGTAAGACTGCTGGGGATTGTGAGTCATTCGATGTTGTGCTACAAAAATCGCTGGTTATAACGGATTTGGGGGAGATGCAAAACCTACTGAATTCATTCGATCAGACTAACAGGTTATTTTACCAAATTTGGTGTTGATGATAAACAATAGATTCAAAGACATTCAGTTAAAGTGAAT
>JADFZJ010000015.1 GCA_015232555.1 Desulfamplus sp.
GGCGATAATGCAAGTATTACTGCTGAACTTATAGCACCGATTGCTATGGAGAAAGAGCTTCGCTTTGCCATCAGGGAAGGTGGTCGTACTGTAGGGGCTGGTGTTATTGGTGAAATAATCGAATAAAACAAGGAGTTCGTCGTGCCAAGAGTAAATATAACGCTTGCATGTACAGAGTGTAAAAGAAAAAATTATACTACTACCAAAAATAAACGTATAACTCCAGATAAACTTGAGTTTGAAAAATATTGCAGGTTCTGTAAAAAGCATGTTAAGCATAAGGAAACAAAATAGTCCTCATGTTTATTCAACGACAAAATATTAATTTTTTAAATTTAGATATTTTTTGTTGAATAATTAAGTCGTATGCTAATATCTACAAAAACAGACGGATATTATCTGTTTTAATATGCAGGTCAGTAGCTCTAATTGGTAGAGCGCCGGACTCCAAATCCGGATGCTGGGGGTTCGAGTCCCTCCTGACCTGCCATTTTTATGCAGTATATGGAGTATGCCTTAAGCTTTGTTTCGCAAAAAATCATGGCAATTCATGGTGTTTTGACTTTAAGACTTAAAAGTGTTTTGATATATAGTTCAGGTTGGGAGCATTATGGCAAGATTGCAGAAAAAAAAGTCATCAAATGACAAAATTAAAAAAAGTGGTTCATCTGAAGAAAATTCCTCTGAGAATAATGAGAAACAAGGTTTATCTATTGCTACTACACCTCGAATCGTCCCAACCGCCACATTTAAAAATACAAGAGATATGACAGCTCAGGCTGTTGTAGATGGTGAGCTTAATTTTTTTCAAAAAGGGGTTCAATTTTTACGTGAGGTGCAGGCTGAACTTAAGAAAGTTACATGGCCTAACCGGAAACAGACCGCAGGGGCAACTGTTGTTGTTATTATACTTGTATTTATTATTGCAGCATTTCTGGGGTTGGTGGATGTTACACTTTCAAAATTAGTACAGATAGTGCTTGCATAAGTGCACAATAAAGGGAGTTTAAGGTGTCTCGTAGATGGTATGTACTTCATGTGTATTCAGGATATGAACAGAAAGTAAAGCTTGCCTTAGAAGATGGAATAGCCAAATCTAAATGTTCTGATAAATTTGGCGAGGTACTTGTTCCTACAGAACATGTTGTTGAACTTGTCAATGGTAAAAAACGTGAATCTTCAAGAAAATTTTATCCTGGCTATATTCTTGTCAACATGGAATTGAATGATGAGACATGGCATATTGTTAATTCAACCGCAAAAGTTACAGGTTTTTTAGGTGGTAAAAATAGACCCTCGCCAATAAGCGAGAAAGAGGCAGCTCAGATCATTGAGAGAATGGAAGCTGGTAAAACTAAACCTCAGCCAAAATATATTTTTGAAATTGGTGATGAGGTTCGTGTTGCAGACGGTCCTTTTGCAAGTTTCAATGGAATTATTGAAGATGTCAATCCTGAAAAAGGCAAGGTAAAGGTACTTGTCAGTATATTTGGCAGGGCAACACCTGTTGAGCTGGATTTTGTGCAGGTGGCAAAAGTTAATTAGTTGACTATAATAATTGTTGGATTGTTTTTCCATCTGCTGTGTGAATCTGATGTTCACAGGTGAGAGCACGTTAAAAAGCACTGGATAACGCCAACTGATAAATACATATGTGTCAGGAGTGTAGAAAATGGCAAAAAAAGTAACGGCACAGGTAAAGCTTCAGGTTCAGGCTGGTAAGGCTAATCCATCTCCGCCGATTGGTCCTGCTTTGGGTCAGCATGGCGTTAATATAATGGATTTCTGTAAAGCATTTAATGCAAGAACAGCCAATGATGTTGGTTCAATTATTCCTGTTGTGATTACAGTGTTCCAGGATAGAACTTTTACTTTTATAACAAAAACCCCGCCGGCATCCATGTTACTGAGAAAAGCAGCTCAGATTGAAAAGGGGTCCAGTGCACCAAATAAAGAAAAAGTGGGTAAAGTGACCAAGGATCAAGTTGTAGAAATTGCTAAACTAAAAATGGAAGACTTGAACGCCGTTGATCTTGAAGGTGCTGTTAAAATAATATCGGGAACAGCACGGAGTATGGGTATAGAGGTTGTTTAAACCTAAAGGAGTGAGTGACATAAAATGCCGAAACACGGTAAAAAATATATAGAAACAGTTAATAAGATCGACAGACAAAAGCGTTATGATTTTAATGAAGCTTTAGATATCTCACTCTCTTCATCCTATGTCAAATTCGATGAGACCGTAGATATAGCTGTCAGACTTGGTGTTGATCCGCGTCATGCAGATCAGATGGTCAGAGGCACTGTTATTCTTCCCAATGGTCTTGGTAAAGAAGTTAAGGTGCTCGTATTTGCAAAGGGAGAAAAAGAAAAAGAGGCATTAGAAGCTGGTGCTGATTTTATTGCAGATGACGAAACTGTAGAAAAAATTAAGAATGGATGGTTTGGATTTGATAAAGCCCTTGCCACACCAGATATGATGGGTACTGTTGGTAAATTAGGTAGAATACTTGGTCCAAGAGGATTAATGCCTAATGCAAAAACAGGCACTGTTACTTTTGATATAGAAAAAGCGGTTAAAGAGCTTAAGGCTGGAAAGATTGAATTCAGAGTTGAGAAGGCAGGTATTGTACATGCTCCCATTGGCAAAGCATCTTTTGGAGTTGAAAAACTTGCGGTAAATGCCAATGCTTTTCTTGCGAAAGTTCTTGCTTTAAAACCACCTGCAAGTAAGGGTACTTATATCAAGGATATCAGCGTTTCAACAACAATGGGACCTGGTATAAAGATAGACCCTTCTGTAATAAAATAGAGTCTTAATAAATTTTTTTTAATTTTTCTATAAGGTTTTGTTTTATTTTTAGCCTAACTGCCTATTTTTTATTATAATTTATGCTTGTTAGCTTATAGTTGTTGTCTGTCAAAGACAGCAGGTACACCTTGAATCTATATTAATATTTAATATAGATTGCAGCGTGTATAAACGGTGATGCCGGCCTGCCGAGACAGAATGTTTTGGCACAGTTGGCACCTCTGAAAAATAATAAATATGGAAAGGAGGTGTGTTTGATTTGAACCTGACAACAAAAAAAGAATTAGTTGAAAAGCTGAACTCACGTCTTGCAGAGACTCAAATTGCTCTGATTGTAGATTATAATGGGCTTGACGTTGAGTCAATGACTCAACTCAGAAATGAGCTGAGGAAAGAGGGTGCTCATTTAGAAGTTGTAAAAAATACGCTTTTGTCAATGGCATCTGAAGGGACAGATATATCTGTTCTAAAAGAGTTTCTTAAAGGTCCCAATGCCATTGTAACATCAAAAGATGATCCTGTTGCACCGGCTAAAGTTCTTGTAAAATTTGCTGATAGTAATCAGAAACTTGAGATAAAAATCGGTGCTATCAACGGACGGTTGCTTAATATTGATGATATTAAAGCTCTTGCCAAAATGCCACCAAAAGAGATATTGCTGGCTCAGGTATTATCTGCCATGAACGCGGTACCTACTGCAATGGTAAGAGTGCTTGGAGAAGTTCCAAGATCTTTCCTGTATGTGCTCAATTCAATCGGGGATCAGAAAAAGGCTGCTTAACAATTTATATTTTTAATTATTTTAAAGGGATAGTATCCCTTTCTTGTTTTTTAAGGAGAACAAATAAAAATGGCTGATATAACAAAAGATGATGTAGTTGAGTTCATTGCTGGGATGACGGTTCTTGAACTTTCACAGCTTGTAAAGGAATTAGAAGAAAAATTTGGTGTTTCTGCTGCAGCACCAGTTGCTGTTGCAGCAGCAGGTCCTGTGGCTGGTGCTGAAGTTGCAGCAGCAGAAGAGCAGACTGAGTTTAATGTAATTTTAGAATCTTCTGGTGACAAAAAGATCAACGTAATTAAAGAAGTTAGAGCCATTACGGGTCTTGGCTTGAAAGAGGCAAAAGCTCTTGTTGATGAGTGCCCAAAACCTTTGAAAGAAGGAGTGTCTAAAGACGAGGCACAAAAAATAAAAGAACAGCTTGAAGCTGCGGGAGCACAGATCAGTATTAAATAGTTTGTGTCAGTATTGAAGATTATACGCTCGCCGTTACAAACTATTGGAAAAATTGGCAGATTGCACACACACACGATGCGGAGGTTAAGCCAAATGGCTTTGTCTCCGCTTTCACGGTTATAATAAACCATTATTGGAGATACCATGACCGGGAGCCTCTTGGCAGACAAGCAGACATCAGAACAATATGTAAAAGAACAAAATATAACAAAAAAGTCTATTATAGACAAACGTATTAGAAAAGAGTTTGGAGGTAAAAACAAGGTTGTTGAAATTCCTGATCTGATAGGAATGCAACGTACATCCTTCGAACATTTTCTTCAAAGAGAAGTCCTTCCTGAAAACAGAGAAGATATTGGCATTAATTCTGTATTTAAATCTGTTTTTCCCATAAAAGATTTTACAGGCACATCATCACTTGAATATGTTTCATACTCTTTTGGTGATATAAAACACTCTGTTGAAGAGTGTATAAGCCGTGGAATGACCTATGAAATTCCGGTGAATATAAAAGTTCGCCTTGTAGTGTATGAAGTTAATAGAGATGCAGGCGTTACATCCATCCGTGACATCAAGGAGCAGGATATCTATTTCGGCAATATCCCTTTGATGACTAAACGGGGTACTTTTATTATTAACGGAACAGAACGTGCTGTGGTGAGCCAGCTTCATCGATCTTCAGGTGTTTTTTTTGACCATGATAAGGGTAAAAATCATTCAAGCGGTAAAATTGTTTATACAGCCAGAATTATTCCTGTACGTGGTTCTTGGATTGATATGGAAATTGATCCTAAGGATATCATATATATACGTATTGATCGAAGGAGGAAATTCCCTATATCCATCCTGTTTAAAGCCTTTGGCTATACAACAGAGGACATACTGACTCTTTTTTATCAAAAAGATTTCATTGTTAAAAAAGACGGTTCCTATTTTAAAAAGTTTAACCCTGATAACTTGAAGAGACACAGGGCAAGTTATGATGTAATTGATCCTCAGACAGGTGAAGTTGCTGTAAAAAAAGGAAGACTTTTTACAAAACGTGCATTAAAGCAGTTAAAAGATGCTGGTCTTGAATATATTCCCATCAATAAAGACGAGTTGTATGGGAAAGCTTCTGCAGAAACAATCTGTCACCCTGTGACAGAAGAGCTGCTTCTCAGAGCAGGAGAACTTCTTAGTATTGATGTGCTTGAAAGGATTGAGATAGCAGGTCTTGAGAGTTTTAAAATACTTTATGTTGATTCTTACAGTTCAGACTCTATGAGGAAAACTCTTGCTGTGGATAAGGTCTCATCCCGTGTTGAGGCACTTATGGAAATTTACAGGAGACTCAGACCCGGCAATCCAGCAACGGCTGAAGTAGCTCAGGAGTTTCTTGATCATCTTTTTTTCAAACCCGCATATTATGATCTTTCGAATGTGGGACGTCTGAAGATGAACCACCGCCTTGAGATTGAAACAGATATTGAGGTTAAAACTTTAAGAAAAGAGGATATTCTGCTTACAGCTGAAAAATTGGTTCAACTGAAAGATACCCAAGGTGCTGTTGACGATATTGACCATCTTGGAAACAGGAGAGTCAGGGCTGTCGGAGAATTGCTGGAAAATCAGTACAGGATTGGTCTTGTAAGGATGGAGCGTGCCATCAAAGAGCGGATGAGTATGCAGGAGGTTGATGCAATGATGCCAAACGATCTTGTCAACCCCAAACCTGTATCAGCCGTTGTTCGTGAATTTTTTGGTACCAGCCAGTTGTCTCAATTCATGGATCAGACAAATCCTCTTTCTGAAACTACACATAAACGCCGTCTTAGTGCTCTTGGACCAGGTGGATTGACCCGTGAGAGGGCGGGATTTGAGGTAAGGGATGTTCATACCTCGCATTATGGCAGAATCTGTCCTATTGAAACACCTGAGGGACCAAATATTGGTTTGATTGTATCTTTATGTACTTATGCTCGCGTAAATCGTTTCGGGTTTGTGGAGACACCTTACCGTATTGTAAGAGATGGTGTTGTGTCAAAAGATATCAAGCATCTCTCCGCTTTTGAAGAGAAGGAGCATCCTATCGCTCAGGCAAGTGCTCTGCTTGACGGTGAAGGAAGATTTATAAGGGATAATGTCTCTGCAAGGGTGGCTGGTGAGTTTGAAATGGTTGCCAGTAATGATATTGAGTTCATGGATGTTTCACCTAACCAACTTGTATCAGTATCTGCATCACTTATACCGTTTCTTGAAAATGATGATGCTAACAGAGCTTTGATGGGATCAAACATGCAGCGGCAAGCAGTTCCTCTTATTAAGAGCGAGGCACCGCTCGTTGGCACTGGTATTGAAGGGGTTGTGGCAAGAGACTCAGGCGTCACTGTTGTTGCTGAACATGACGGTGTTGTAGTGAATGTTGATGCCCAGAGAATAGTTGTAAAAAATTTTGTAGATACTAATACTTTTTCTGATACAACAATTGGTGTGATTGATAAAATAGTGTCTATTTATACTGCTTCAAAATTTGTCAGGTCTAATCAAAATACCTGTTTTAACCAGAGACCTATTGTTAAAAAAGGGGATTTTGTTAAAAAAGGTGAAGTGATTGCAGATGGACCTTCAACAGAGCGGGGAGAGCTTGCTCTTGGAAAAAACGTGACAGTTGCGTTTATGCCTTGGAGCGGTTACAACTACGAGGACTCTATTCTTGTAAGTGAACGGTTAGTTATGGATGGTGTATATACTTCTGTCCATATAGAAGAGTTTGAAGTCGTTGCAAGAGATACAAAACTTGGAAAAGAGGAGATCACAAGAGATATTCCTAATGTGGGAGAAGAGGCATTAAAAGATCTGGATGACAGCGGTATTATCAGATTAGGTGCTGAGGTAAAACCAGGAGATATCCTTGTGGGTAAGGTAACCCCCAAAGGAGAAACCCAACTCTCTCCAGAAGAAAAATTACTTAGGGCTATTTTTGGTGAGAAAGCAGGAGATGTAAAAGATACCTCTTTAAGGGTTCCGCCCGGAGTAGAAGGCATTGTTACAAGTGCTAAGGTATTTTCAAGACGCGGGTTACCTAAAGATGAACGTACAAGGTTTATTGAAGATTTTGAAATTGAAACCTTAGAGAAGAACAGAGATGATGAGGTAAAGATTATCACTGAAACGGCAAAAGAGCGTTTAGAAGAGATTCTTGATGGTCATAAAATCACCACCCCTCTGAAGAAAGGAAAAAATGTAGTTATTCCCGCTGGTACTTTAATTAAAAAGAATCTTTTCAATGATATAGAAAATAGCAATCATATAAAGCTGTCTATAACAGATATCCTTGGGATATCTGTTGAAGATCCTCATGCTGCTGAGGAAACTGCGAGAGAGCTTGGAATTAAGACCGAATTTGCTCAAGATGTAATTGAAAAGGCTGAACGCCAGATAAAACTTGCCAATGAGTTTTTTAACAGCCAGGTGTTGCGATTTGAAAAGGGAGATGAACTGCCTCCTGGTGTGCTCAAGCTTATTAAGGTAAATGTCGCTATGAAGCGGGTTCTTTCAGTTGGAGATAAGATGGCTGGAAGGCATGGAAATAAGGGTGTTGTTTCAAGAATTCTTCCTGTTGAAGATCTGCCTTATTTTGAGGATGGAAGAACTGTTGACATGGTTCTCAATCCTCTTGGTGTACCATCACGTATGAATGTAGGACAGATACTTGAAATCCATTTAGGATGTGCTGCCCGAGGTCTTGGTCGTCAAATTGATGATCTGATTGATGAGATGAAATATGATGAGTTAAAAGTACGTCTTAAACGTATTTTTACTACACCGCCTGTTAAAATAGCAGATATAATAAAAGGTGAGAAGAAATATGATTTTGACGCTCATTATATAGCTGATGAAACAACACCTGTTTCTGTTGTTCATCATGATGAGAAGAGCTTTGTTGATGATGTTGACGGTATGGACGAGCGAGAGCTTATTGCGTTTGCCTCCCAGTACAGAAATGGAGTGCATATGTCAACACCTGTATTTGATGGAGCTTCAGAAGAGGAGATTAAGGCACTAATTAAGTATGCAGGACTTAATCCCTCAGGACAGTCTGTTCTGTATGATGGTAGAACGGGAGAGGCATTTGATAAACCCATAACCGTGGGAATCATGTATATGCTCAAACTCCACCATCTTGTTGATGACAAACTGCATGCCCGTTCTATAGGTCCATACTCTTTAGTGACTCAGCAGCCGCTTGGAGGGAAGGCTCAGTTTGGCGGTCAAAGGTTGGGTGAAATGGAAGTATGGGCAATGGAAGCTTATGGTGCTGCCCACGCTCTTCAGGAGTTTATCACTGTTAAATCGGATGATATGAGTGGACGTACCCGCATGTATGAGAAGATCGTCAAAGGTCAGAATGTTCTTGAACCTGGAATGCCTGAATCTTTCAGAGTTCTTACCAAAGAGCTTCAGAGTTTAGGGCTTGATATCAATCTAATTGAAGGAAATAATTAAGGAGAAGATATTGGAAACCATATACGATTTCTTTGCAAAGCCAAAAGATCCCAAGCTGTATAAAGGTGTCCAGATAAGCCTTGCTTCTTCTGATCAGATTAGGGAGTGGTCCCATGGTGAGATAAAAAAGCCTGAAACCATAAATTACAGAACTTTCAAGCCCGAGCGTGATGGACTTTTCTGTGCCAAGGTTTTTGGTCCTACTAAAGACTATGAATGTAACTGCGGCAAATATAAACGGATGAAACACAGAGGTGTCGTTTGTGAAAAATGCGGTGTTGAAGTTATTCAATCTAAAGTTCGCCGCGAGAGGATGGCTCATATTGAGCTTGCATGTCCTGTATCACATATCTGGTTTTTAAAGAGTTTGCCGAGCAAAATTGGAAATGTGCTTGATCTTACCCTGAAGAATCTCGAGAAAATTCTCTATTTTGACTCCTATGTTGTTATTGATCCAGGACAGACTGAACTGACACGACTACAACTGCTTTCCGATGAAAAGTATCAGGAGGCAATTGAACAGTTTGGATATGAGTTTGAAGTGGGTATTGGTGCAGAGGCTATTTTAAAGTTGCTTGAAGAGGTTGATCTTGCGGCGGTCTATAAAGAGCTGAGAGAAGAGATTACTACCACCAAATCTGTTGCCAAAAGACAGAAAATGTCCAAACGACTTAAGGTTGTAGATGCGTTTCTCAATTCTGGTTTAAGCCCTACCCGTATGATTATGACAGCTATACCTGTCCTGCCGCCTGATTTAAGACCTTTGGTTCCTCTTGAAGGCGGACGATTTGCTACATCTGATCTTAATGATCTCTACAGAAGGGTAATAAACAGGAATAACCGTCTAAAGAGGCTGATAGATCTTAATGCTCCTGATATTATTGTTCGCAATGAAAAAAGGATGCTGCAAGAGTCTGTAGATGTTCTTTTTGATAATGGACGGCATGGCAGAGTTGTAACAGGTACTAACAAAAGACCTTTGAAATCTTTAAGTGATACTCTTAAGGGTAAACAGGGGCGGTTTCGGCAGAATCTTCTTGGTAAACGTGTTGACTATTCAGGGCGTACTGTTATCACAGTAGGACCAAACTTACGCCTTCATCAGTGCGGACTTCCTAAAAAAATGGCATTAGAACTGTTCAAACCGTTTATTTACAACTACCTTGAGCAGAAAGGTCTTGTATCTACTGTTAAAAGTGCCAAAAAAATGGTTGAACGAGAAGAGACAGTTGTGTGGGATGCTCTTGACCATGTGGTGAGAGAGTATCCTGTGATGCTAAACCGTGCTCCAACCCTTCACCGTTTGGGTATTCAGGCATTTGAACCTATTCTTATCGAAGGCAAAGCCATTCAATTGCATCCTCTCGTATGTACTGCATTTAACGCTGACTTTGACGGAGATCAGATGGCAGTTCACGTTCCACTTTCTCTTGAGGCAAGACTTGAGGCAAGAGTCTTAATGTTGTCAAGTAACAATATTCTCTCTCCAGCCAATGGTCAGCCTGTTATTGTGCCGACTCAAGATATTGTTCTTGGGATATACTATATGACTCGAGGAGCGGATGGAAAGCCAGGAGGAGGTACGCTTTTTTCAAGCGTTGCCGAAGTAAGATCTGCGTTTGATTCAGGTGAACTCAATCTTCATGCCAAAATAAGGGTTAGAATTGACGGAAAAATCCATGAGACAACAACTGGACGTATATTGTTGTGGGAAATTATCCCTGGAGATACTCTGCTCTCATTAAGCCGTATTCTTATTAAAAATAGAGACAGAGAAGGAAGTGACTCACATAGTCAATTGGCTTATAATGCACTTAAGGAGCTAAAAAGCGGTGAGAATTTTGATAGTGTAAGATCTAAATACTGTGATGATGAGACAATTCAAAAATATGGTAATACAGGCATACTTACACACAAAGACTTCACTAATGTCTTTCAAGTTTCAGATATTGTGGCAAATCATCTGTTTGAGCTTTTAGAGACCCAGTATTCTGATATTATTGAGTCTGGCGGTGATTTTAATATTTTCCGTGTTGATGAACGTAAAAGCACCATTCCATTTTATCTCGTCAACAGGCTTATGGATAAGTCTGCTGTCCGTGCCCTTGTTGATTATGCCTACAGAAATATAGGACTCAAAGAGACTGTTATTCTGGCGGACAGACTTAAAGATATCGGATATGAATACTCCACACTCGGTGGTCTTTCCATTTGTATTGATGATATGATTATTCCAGAAAGCAAATGGGATATTATAAAAAAGGCTGAGCAGAGTGTACTTGATATCAAGCAACAATATTCTGAAGGACTTATTACACAAGGTGAAAAATATAACAAAGTAGTAGATATTTGGGCTAAAAGCACAGATGATATTGCTGACGCTATGATGGCTGTTATGAAAAATCCAGGAGGAGCTAACTCCAAAGAGGATGTCTTAAATGCTGTTTATATGATGGCGGATTCAGGTGCAAGAGGAAGTAAGGATCAGATGAGACAGCTTGCTGGTATGCGCGGACTTATGGCTAAACCATCAGGTGAAATTATAGAGAACCCTATTACAGCCTGTTTTCGTGAAGGTCTGACTGTGTTACAATATTTTATATCAACACATGGTGCAAGAAAAGGACTTGCTGATACCGCCCTTAAAACAGCAAACTCAGGATATTTGACCCGTCGTCTTGCTGATGTTGCTCAGGATTGCACTGTTGTTGAGCATGATTGTGGGACTCTTATGGGAGTGGATGTAGAGTCATTGCTTGAAGGTGGTGAAGTTATCCAGAGCCTTGGTGAGAGGATTCTTGGCAGGGTAGTTCAAGCAGACGTAATAGACCCCTATAAAAATGAGGTGATTGTAAAAAAAGGGGTTGAGCTTAATGAGCGGATGGTTGAAAAAATTGAATCTGCTGGTGTTACAACCGTAAAAATAAGATCTGTACTTACATGCAAAGCTAAAAATGGAGTGTGTGCTAAGTGTTATGGTCGAGATCTCGCACACGGGCAGACAGTTGAGATAGGTCAGGCTGTTGGAATACTTGCTGCTCAGTCCATTGGTGAACCTGGCACACAGCTTACCATGCGTACTTTTCATATTGGAGGAACAGCCAGCCGTAAAGTTGAAGTTGCTGAAATTAAAGCAAGAGTAGCGGGCATTATCAAATTTAATGAAAATCTTGATATTGCCTTTAGAAAAACCTCTGACGCAGAGAACCCCGAGCAGATTGTAATGAACAGGAAAGGCGGAGGTTTCTCTATTGTAGGTCCTGAGGGAAGGGAAAGAGCTAAGGAGGAGGTTATTTACGGTGCTACTCTGTTAGTAAAAGATGGGCAAAATGTCGAGGTTGGAGATGTGCTTGCAACTTGGGATCCTTTTACAACACCGATTATTACAGAGGTCAGCGGTAGAGTGAGGTATGCAGACATTGAAGTTGGTAATACAGTTCAAGAGCAGATTGATCCTGTAACTGGTAAAGCCAGCCGCACTATTATTGAAGGTAAATCATCTGAAAAATCAGCAGAGGTTCTTCGTCCTCAGATTACCATTAAAGATAAGGATGGAAAGGGGGTAAAACTTCCAGGTTCTTCATCTGTTGTAAGATATTTTCTTCCTGTAAACGCTATTCTTATGAAAGATGAAGATGATGAAGTTATGGCAGGTGATGTTATTGCCAAGCTGCCCAGAGCGACTACCAAAACTAAAGATATTACAGGTGGGCTTCCAAGGGTTGCCGAGTTATTTGAGGTACGTAAACCAAAAGAACCAAGTATGTTGAGTGAGATAGATGGTTACGTAACAGTTACTAAAGGTGCGAAAGGTAAACAAAAAGTAACTGTTACGCCAACGGATATCGGAGATAAAAAAGAGTATCTGATTCCTAAAGGAAGACATCTTAGTGTTTATGATGGTGACTATATCAAGGCTGGAGAGCCGCTTATAGGTGGAAGTGCCAATCCTCAGGATATTCTAAATATCAAAGGTGAAGTTGCTTTAGCACGCTATCTTGTAGATGAAGTACAGGAGGTGTATCGCCTGCAAGGTGTAAGGATAAATGACAAGCACATTGAGGTGATAATTAGTCAGATGATGCGTCGTGTCAAAGTTATTGAAGTTGGAGATACCAATTTTATTCCTGATGAGCAGGTTGATCGAGTGAAATTTGCAGAAGCAAATCGTCAGGTTGTCATTAAAGGCGGTGAACCTGCAAGAGGAGAGCCTTTGATACTTGGTATCACAAAGGCATCTCTTGCAACAGACAGTTTTATCTCTGCTGCATCATTTCAAGAGACAACAAAAGTATTAACCGAGGCAAGTATTCAGGGCAGATATGATGATCTCAGAGGTCTTAAAGAGAATGTCATTATGGGGCGTCTGATTCCTGCTGGGACAGGATTTCCTGGTTATAGGGGAATCAAAATAGAAACATTGTCTTAAAGAAACAATATATTGAATAAACGTTGTCTTACTTATGAAGCAAAAGCATAGGTACACAAAAAGCTTGACAAAGATAGAGGATATATATAATAATTCACTATTTTGTCGCATAATAAAAATTGAAACGGGTCGTTAAGGAGTTTTATAAAGTATGCCTACCATTAATCAATTGGTAAGAAAGGGAAGGGATAAAGCTGAAAAAAAACAGGGAACGCCTGCTCTGAAAGGCGGTCCCCAGAAAAGAGGGGTTTGTACAAGAGTATATACCTCGACACCAAAAAAACCAAACTCAGCTCTCAGAAAGGTGGCAAGAGTCAGGCTTACTACTGGACTTGAGGTTGCCGCATATATTCCTGGTATGGGACATAATCTCCAAGAACATTCAGTTGTCCTTGTAAGAGGAGGAAGGGTGAAAGATCTTCCAGGTGTCCGTTATCATATTGTCAGAGGAACTCTTGATACTCTTGGTGTAGAGGACAGAAAGCAGGGAAGATCAAAATATGGAGCCAAACGCCCCAAATAATGGCTGCTTTTTTAATTAATATTTCTTTTGAGCTTTGAATCGGGTTTAAGGATTTGGTGGATATATATGGCAAGAAAAAAAATTGTATCAGGACATTTACAGAAGGGTATGGCACAGAAAGATCGCCTCGGCTCAAAATTTGTAAATTGTATTATGAAAGATGGCAAAAAGAGTGCTGCACAGAAAGTTTTTGACGGTGCATTGCTGCTGGTGGAAAAAAAGATTGGAGAACCATCACTGAATGTGTTTGAAAAAGCTGTAAACAATATCAAACCTTCTGTGGAGGTGAAGTCACGCAGGGTTGGCGGTTCAACCTATCAGGTTCCCACTGAAATAAAATCATCAAGGCAGACTGCACTTGCATTCAGATGGCTGCTTAAGTTCAGCAGAACGCGTTCTGAAAAAGGCATGGTAAATAAATTAGCTGCTGAGTTAATGGATGCTTATAACGAACGCGGTGGGGCAGTAAAGAAAAAAGAAGATACTCATAAAATGGCAGAGGCAAATAAGGCGTTTGCTCATTTTAGATGGTAGATAGATACTGTTTAAGTATTTACTGTTGTTTTTTATTTTGAAGATTTTTAAAAAATTATGTATATTATTTTTCAAAAGAATCCTGTTAATGTTTCAGGGAGGATAATTTAAAATGGCAAAAGAGAAGTTTAAGAGAAACAAACCCCATGTGAATATAGGAACTATAGGTCATATAGATCATGGTAAGACGACTTTAACGGCTGCGATTACGAAGCATGCGGCACTGAAGGGTAACGGTACTTATGTTCCCTTTGATGAGATAGATAAGGCCCCGGAAGAGCGTGAGCGTGGAATCACGATTGCAACAGCACATGTGGAGTATGAGAGTGAGAAGAGGCACTATGCCCATGTTGACTGCCCAGGTCATGCGGATTATATAAAGAACATGATAACGGGAGCGGCTCAGATGGATGGAGCTATTCTTGTAGTAAGTGCAGATGATGGTCCTATGCCGCAGACGAGAGAGCATATACTTCTTGCACGTCAGGTAGGAGTACCAAGCATGGTAGTATTTTTAAACAAATGCGACATGGTTGATGATATGGAGTTGATAGAGCTTGTTGAGATGGAGTTGAGAGAACTGCTTGACAAGTATGATTTTCCAGGAGACGATACCCCTATTATCCGTGGAAGTGCTTTAAAGGCTCTTGAGTGTGATGAGCCAGACGGAGAGGATGCAAAGTGTATTACCGAACTTCTGAATGTTTTAGACTCCTATATACCTGAGCCAAAGCGTGATATGGACAAAGACTTTTTGATGCCGATAGAGGATGTATTCAGTATCTCAGGTCGTGGAACTGTTGTGACTGGAAGGATAGAGAGGGGTATAGTCAAGACTGGAGATGAAGTTGAGTTAGTAGGTATTAGAGAGACTGCAAAAACTACCTGTACTGGTGTTGAGATGTTCAGAAAACTTCTTGATGAAGGTCAGGCAGGAGATAATGTAGGTCTTTTGCTTCGTGGAACTAAGAGAGATGCAGTGGAAAGAGGACAGGTTGTAGCAAAACCAGGTACAATTACCCCGCATACGAAGTTCAAAGCAGAGATTTACTGTTTGAGCAAGGAAGAGGGAGGTCGTCACACACCGTTTTTCAGTGGATACAGACCGCAGTTTTTCTTCAGAACTACCGATGTTACGGGTATTTTGAGTCTTGCAGAGGGTGTAGAGATGATAATGCCTGGCGATAATGCAAGTATTACTGCTGAACTTATAGCACCGATTGCTATGGAGAAAGAGCTTCGCTTTGCCATCAGGGAAGGTGGTCGTACTGTAGGGGCTGGTGTTATTGGTGAAATAATCGAATAAAGCATAAGAATATAAGGCTGTTATGATAAAATCAAAAATTAGGATCAGGCTCAAAGCATACGATCATAAACTTCTTGATCAGTCATCTATTGATATCGTTGATACTGCAAGAAAGACAGGTGCAAAGGTTGTGGGTCCGATACCACTTCCGACAAGGATTAATAAATTCTGTGTTCTCAGATCTCCACATGTGAATAAAAAATCCCGTGAGCAGTTTGAAATTAGAACTCATAAAAGACTGATGGATATACTTGAGCCAACTCAGCAGACAGTTGATGCTCTTATGAAACTTGATCTTTCGCCAGGTGTTGATGTTCAGATAAAACTTTAAGCAAAAAGAGTGCCTTAAATATTATTTAAGGTCAGGCGGGAATGATAATGTGTAATGGAATTTTAGGAAAAAAAATCGGGATGACCAATGTTTTTGCATCTGATGGTCGTCTTATCCCTGTAACAGTTGTCCAGGTCGGACCATGTTATGTGACTCAGATCAAATCGGATAAAACCGATGGATATAGTGCACTGCAGTTGGGTTTCGGGGAAAAGAGTCTCGTAAAGGTAAATAAACCAGATGCTGGACATTTTGCCAAAAGCGGGTCTGCTGCCTTTTCAGCTCTGTGCGAATTCAGGGTCGATGCTCCTGAGACATACCAATTAGGACAGCTTATAAACCTTGATATGTTTTCCGTTGGTCAGAAGATTGATGTTGCAGGTATTTCCAAAGGACGCGGATTCGCAGGGACAGTAAAGAGATATGGATTTACCATGGGTCCTAAATCACATGGAAGTCGAAATATTCGTGAACCAGGCTCTGTTGGTTGTAGTGCTTGGCCATCAAGAATTATAAAGGGGAAAAAAATGCCTGGTCATATGGGTGTTGACAGAAAGACAGTCAAAAATCTTCAGATTGTTGATATCAGACCTGAACAGAATCTGATGTTGATAAAAGGTGCTGTTCCTGGTTCTAAAACAGGTATTATTGAGATTTTTAAATCCAACTCAAAATAAAGAATACCGATATAAAAAATTTGTCTTTCAAAGATGGACAATTTTTATAACCTGATATAGGTCAACTGTTATTTAACCTAAACAATATAGGTTATTATTTACTTACGATTATGGGTATTGCAATAATTTCGCAGTGATGCATGGTCGTTATTTTTAATGAGGAAGTATATGGCTGCTGTAGATGTTTTGAACAGATCAGGTGAAAAGGTGTCAGAAGTAAATCTTTCTGATGAGATATTCACCGTTCCTGTAAAAAAGAGTGTACTGCATGATGTGGTTAGAATGCAGCTTGCATCAAGACGCTCAGGAACTGCCGTTGCCAAAGGCAGATCAGATGTTGCAGGAAGTACAAGAAAATTGTACAGGCAGAAGGGGACTGGAAACGCAAGGTCAGGCGGTATTAAGTCCGCTCTTAGAAAAGGGGGCGGAATCATTTTCGGTCCAGTCCAAAGATCCTATGAGCATAAAGTCAACAAAAAGGTAAAGAGACTTGCCATGAAAATGGCTTTAAGTTCAAAATTACAGAATAATGAACTTTTTGTTATTGACTCCTTTGGTTTAAATCAGATTAAAACAAAGGAACTTGTGAATGTTACACGGAATCTTGGTTTGAAAAATGTTCTGATTATCACTAACGAAGATGATAGAACTCTTTTTCTCTCAGCAGAGAATCTACCTGAAATCAAAGTGCTTAAGACCGAGGGTCTTAATGTGTATGATCTTCTTAAATATGACAATCTTCTGCTTGTAGAATCTTCCATCCAGGCAATTGAAGGGAGGTTTGCTTAAATAATGATCGAATATGATATTATAAGACGGCCTGTTCAGAGTGAAAAGTCTAATTTGCAGAAGGAGGAGTCTAATCAACTTACTTTTGAGGTTTCACCATCTGCAAACAGGGTGGAAATTAAAAATGCAATAGAAAAAATATTCAATGCCAAAGTTAAATCCGTGAATACGCTGAATGTAAAGGGTAAAGTAAAGCGTCGTGGACGCATACTCGGAAAAAGACGGGACTGGAAGAAAGCCATTGTAAGGTTAATGCCCGGGCAGAGAATTGATTTTTTTGAAGGTGTTTAAAGGGATAAGAAAATGGCAATTAAGAAAACAAAGCCCACATCACCCGGAAGAAGAGCACAGGAATATTTTACATTTGAAGAAATAACTAAAGATAAACCTGAACGTTCTCTTATAAAAAAACTGAAGAAGACGGGTGGAAGGAACTCATACGGAAGAATAACCAGCAGGCATAAAGGCGGCGGTGCTAAAAAACAATACAGAATGATTGATTTTAAGAGGGATAAAGACGGTATCCCTGCAAAAGTGAGTGCCATAGAGTATGACCCTAACCGAAGTGCACGCATTGCTCTTTTAGTTTATGCTGATGGAGAAAAAAGATACATACTTGCTCCCCGTGATATATCCGTTGGAGATATTATTGAGACAGGTCCTCAGTCCGATATTAAGCCTGGCAACTGCCTTCCACTTGAAAACATACCACTTGGTACACGTATTCATAATGTGGAGCTTAAGCAGAACAAAGGCGGTCAGATTGTACGAAGTGCTGGTACCTATGCAAGGCTTATGGCTAAAGAGGGAACTTATGCACAGGTACTTTTGCCTTCAGGTGAAGTACGTATGATTCATATCAAATGTAAGGCAACCATTGGAAGAGTTGGAAATGAAAAGCATGGTGATGTCAGCATAGGTAAAGCTGGTCGTACCAGATGGCTTGGCATACGCCCATCTGTAAGGGGTGTTGCAATGAACCCTGTTGATCATCCAATGGGTGGTGGTGAAGGAAGATCTTCTGGCGGAAGGCAGCCATGTACACCATGGGGCGTGCCAACAAAGGGTTATAAAACCCGGACAAACAAGAGATCTAATCAGTACATCGTAAAAAGAAGAGCTAAGAAAAAATAAAGGTGATCTGATATGCCAAGGTCGTTGAAAAAGGGCCCATATATAGCCCAAGAACTTTTGAAAAAGGTAGTAGCACTTCAAGATAGTAAAAGTAGTAATCAGGTAATAAAAACCTGGTCACGCAGGTCAACTATTTTTCCAGAGATGGTTGGTATTACACTTGCTGTGCATAATGGAAAAAAATTTATTCCCGTCTTTGTTACAGAAAACATGGTAGGGCATAAACTTGGTGAGTTTTCGCCAACTCGCACCTTTTATGGTCATGCAGGCGATAAGAAATCTAAAGTTAAAAAATAAGCTGACGGGTTTTAACATTAAAGGATATACAGATGGAAGTTAAGGCGGTAACAAAATATGTGCGTATTTCGCCGTTTAAACTGCGTGCACCTGTTGATGCTGTAAAAGGTAAAAAAGTGGAAGATGCATTGAATCTTCTTAAATTCATGCCTCTTAAGGCAGCCGATATTATATCAAAGACCCTGAGGTCGGCAGTTGCTAATGCAGAGCACAATAATGAGATAGATGTAGATGATCTTGTTGTAAAAAATATATCAGTTGATCATGGTCCCTCTTTGAAAAGATTCAGGGCCAGGGCCAGGGGCAGAGGTGCAAGGATTCTGAAAAGAACCAGTCACATAACAGTCACAGTTGCGGAAACGGTCTAAATAGGGAGGGAAGGCTTGGGCCAAAAAGTAAATCCGATTGGATTAAGATTAGGTATCACAGGAACATGGGACTCCAGATGGTATGCAGATAAAGAATACGCTGGTTTTGTATATGAAGATTACAAAATTAGAAAGTTTCTTAAAAAAAAGCTTTATCATGCAGGAATTTCAAAAATTGAGATTGAGCGATTTTCAAAACGCATCAGAGTCAGAGTGTTTGCTGCAAGACCAGGAATTATAATAGGTAAAAAAGGGGCTGATATTGCCCTTTTAAAGCAGGAGCTTGAAGGTATTGTATCACCTGAGGTTCTGATTGATATTAAAGAGGTAAGAAGACCTGAAACCGATGCTCAGCTTGTTGCCGAGAATATTGCCCTGCAGCTTGAACGCCGTATCGCCTTTAGAAGAGCAATGAAAAGAAGCGTTACCTCTGCTATGCGTTTTGGAGCACAGGGAATAAAGATTATTTGCTCTGGAAGACTTGGCGGTGCAGAGATGGCGAGAACTGAATGGTATAAAGAGGGACGAATTCCGCTTCATACACTCAGGGCTGATATGGATTATGGTTTTATTGAAGCACAAACTACATACGGAACTATTGGTATTAAGGTTTTTGTATTTAAAGGTGAAGTGCTTAATGCAGAACAAAAAGTTACAGTTTAAAATGCTGGTAAGGAGATAATTATGCTGAGTCCCAAAAAAGTAAAATACCGTAAGCGGATGCGCGGCAGGTTAAAGGGAAAACCCAGCAGGGGAACGGAACTTAATTTTGGTGATTTTGGACTTCAGGCGGTTGAATGTGGTTATGTAAATGCACGGCAGATTGAAGCTGCTCGTATTGCAATGACCCGTAAAATAAAAAGACTCGGAAAGACTTGGATCCGTTTTTTTCCTGATAAACCTATTACCAAAAAACCTGCTGAGGTTAGAATGGGTAAAGGTAAGGGACCGACTGAAGGGTGGGTTGCAGCAGTAAAACCCGGCAGGATTCTCTATGAAATGGAAGGAGTGCCAAGAGAACTTGCAATTGAAGCTTTTGAGCTTGCAGCAAGTAAACTCTGTGTTAAAACACGCTTTGTGGAGAGGGTATAACAACGCATGAAGACAAGTGAAATCAGAGCCATGAGTGCCGATGAAATTCATATTAAACTGGCTGAGCTGAAAAAAGAGTTTTTTAATCTTCGTTTTCAGCATGGTGTAGGTCGGCTTGAAAAAACATCCATTCTCCCTAAAATCAGAAAAGATATAGCCAGGCTGATGACCATATCCAGGGAAATGAACTTAAATATTAGCTAATTTGAGAAAAGTTGATGCCATGAATGAAAGAGGAAGAAAGAAAATACTACTGGGGACAGTGGTATCAGATAAAATGGAAAAGTCAGTGGTGGTTCAAGTTGAGAGGCTTGTTCAACACACTGTTTACAAAAAATATATTAAAAAATACAAAAAGTATGCTGCTCACGACGAAACAAACCAGTGTAAAACCGGTGATGTGGTTAAAATTACAGAGTCAAGGCCTTTGAGCAAAACAAAGAGATTTCGGGTCAGTGAGATTGTGAAGAGGGCAGTTTGATTTAAGAGGAGTTGAAAAATGATTCAAACCGAGACGAGATTGACTGTGGCAGACAACTCCGGAGCCAAGGAACTTTATTGTATTAAAGTCCTTGGCGGCTCGAAAAGACGTTATGCCGGTATTGGAGATATTATTGTTGTTTCAGTAAAAGAGGCAATACCCAATGCCAAGGTAAAAAAAGGTGATGTAGTAAAGGCTGTAATTGTAAGAACCAAAAAGGAAATCTCAAGACCCGATGGTTCAATGATTAGATTTGATGACAATTCAGCCGTTATTATCAACAATTCCAACGAACCGGTTGGAACCCGTATTTTCGGCCCGGTTGCAAGAGAACTTCGAGCCAAAAAGTTTATGAAAATAATTTCCTTAGCTCCGGAAGTTCTTTAACCGCTTCGGTTTAGTATTTAAGAGGATTCTCAATGGAAAGAGTAAAAACAAGAATAAAAACTGACGATAAAGTTAAAATCATTGCCGGTAAAGATAAAGGGAAAATCGGTAAGGTTTTAAAGGTGCTCAGGAAAAAAAATCGGGCTGTAGTTGAAAATGTTAATATCGCAAAGGTTCACCAGCGCCCAACTCAGGGTAACCCACAGGGCGGTATTGTTGAGAAGCCAATGCCGATTGATTATTCCAACCTGATGCTCATGTGTAACAAGTGTATCGCACCTGTTCGTATTGGCATAAGAGAGCTGGAAAATGGGAAAAAGGTGAGATTTTGCAGAAAATGCAATGAACAAATTGACGCCTAAGATGCAGCTTAAGGAGCAAAAACGTTGAGTCTTAAAGATATATATGAAAAAGATGTGATACCAGAGTTGAAGAAAAATTTTGGTTATCAGAACATGATGCAGATTCCAATGTTGGAAAAAATAGTGTTGAATATAGGACTTGGAGAAGCAATCAAAAATGTAAAGCTGCTTGATTCTGCCGTAGCAGATTTAGCTTTGATTGCTGGACAGAGGCCTGTAATAACAAAGGCCAGAAAATCGATAGCCGCATTTAAACTTCGTGAGGGAATGCCTATTGGATGTATGGTAACCCTTCGTCGTGAAAAAATGTATAATTTTTTGGAAAAATTGATTAACATCGCACTTCCTCGTGTGCGTGATTTCAGAGGGATATCTGGAAAAGCGTTTGATGGAAGAGGTAATTATAGCCTTGGCATTAAAGAACATATTATTTTTCCTGAGATTGATTATGACAAAACAGACAGTATTAAAGGTCTTAATGTCTCTATAGTCACGACAGCAAAAACAGATGAAGAGGGCAAAACACTCCTGAAGTTATTTGGGATGCCTTTCAAAAATTAGGAGGGAATTTTGGCAAAAACGTCTCTTATTGTTAGGGCGGAACGGAAGCAGAAGTTTGAGGTACGTGCTTACAATCGTTGCCCGATATGCGGAAGACCCAGAGGATTTATCAGAAAAGCAGGTATATGTAGAATTTGTTTCAGAAGTCTTGCATCTGTTGGCAGATTGCCAGGTGTTACCAAATCGAGTTGGTAATACATAATGTATGGCTGATAAACTCTGTATAAAAATTCATTATTTAAAACAAGAAAAATATAATAAAATTTTTTAATTAAGAAGATTAAGAGAGATAAGTAATCTGATCGGGAGATAAATATGGCAATGAGTGATCCCATAGCGGACATGCTTACAAGAATCAGAAATGGTGGAAAAGCTGAGTTCGCAAAAGTGGATATCCCAGGGTCCAAACTTAAAGTTGAAATGGCACGGGTGCTAAAAGAGCAGGGATATATAAAAAATTATAAATTCTTGGAAGATACAAAGCAGGGTATATTGCGTATTTATTTAAAATACGCCGGAAATAAAAAACCTACAATTTATGGACTTGAAAGGGTTAGTAAACCCAGCAGAAGAGTATATAAAAAATCTAAAGAGATAAAACCGGTTTTAAATGGGCTTGGGATATCAATTTTATCCACTTCAAAAGGTTTGATGACGGATAAACAGGCAAGAAACGAGAATGTGGGCGGTGAAGTCCTCTGTAATATCTGGTAACACAGGAGGGGTAGATGTCACGAATAGGTAAAAAACCGATCCAGATTCCAGAAAAAGTCAAAATCACTGTTGATAATGAGATTTTGACTGTTAATGGTCCGAAAGGGACTTTAACGAGAAGTCTGAATCCGGCTGTAAAAATTAGTATTGAAGATGGAATTTTGCATGTTGCACCTTATAATCCAGAGGATCGTAAAGTTGTCGCACTTCAGGGAATGTATCGTGCATTGATCCAGAATATGGTAACTGGTGTTACTATTGGCTATGAAAAAATCCTTTTATTGAGTGGAATCGGCTATAGGGCGGAGATGAATGATAAGAGTATTCTCCTGAATGTCGGCTATTCCAATCCTGTGAATTTTCCACTTCCTGAAGGAATTTCTGCACGAGTAGATAAAAATACCCAAATTACACTATCTTCGATTGATAAGGAAAATTTAGGTGCAACTGCCGCTAACATCAGAAAAATAAGACCTCCTGAACCATATAAAGGTAAAGGTATTATGTATTCTGATGAGACAATAATCAAGAAAGCAGGAAAGTCTGCAGCAAAATAATCTAAACCGGGAATAGAATGTTATGGCAAATACATCCAAAAAATATATCTCACGAATTAAGAGAAAAAAGAGAATCAGAAAAAAGATGACAGGTACTGAGGAGCGTCCGAGATTGAATATCTTCAGAAGTGCCAGCCATATATATGCCCAGATAATCAACGACATTGAGGGCAATACCATTGTTTCTGCATCTACCCTTGATAAAGAATTTACAGATGCGGGTAAAAAAGGTGGAAATAAAGATGCGGCAGTGACTATTGGCAAACTTGTAGCCAAAAGAGCACTTGACAAGGGAATTACTAAAGTGGTTTTTGACAGAAATGGATTTCTCTATCATGGTCGGGTTAAAGCACTTTCAGACGGAGCCCGCGAAGCCGGGTTGCAATTCTAATTAAGGAGGAGGAAGTCCCTTGGTCAGTAAACAAACAGAAGAGAGTCAGTTGATCGATAAAGTAGTAAGGATCAACAGAGTTGCAAAGGTTGTAAAAGGCGGAAGAAATTTTAGTTTCAGTGCCCTTTGTGTTGTAGGTGATGGTGAGGGTAGTGTAGGTTTTGGTCTTGGCAAAGCAGGCGAGGTTCCAGAGGCTATTCGTAAAGGGGTTGAAAAGGCAAAAAGAAGTATGACAAAGGTTGCTATACTGGACGGTACAGTGCCATTTGAAGTTACTGGACGTTCAGGTGCAGGCAGAGTTCTCTTAAAACCCGCTTCTCCTGGAACAGGTGTTATTGCCGGTGGTGCTGTTCGTGCGGTTCTTGAAGCTGCTGGAGTTACTGATATATTGACAAAATGTATTGGAACTAATAATACTCACAATGTTGTAAGAGCAACTATGGCAGGATTGAAATCACTCGAAACAAAGGACGAGGTTGCAAAACGGCGTGGCCTTAGACCTGAAGAATTATAGCGGAGAGACGAATAATGTCTGGTAAAGTAAGATTGACACAGATAAGAAGCCTCATCGGGCGTCCTGAAAAGCATCGGAAGATACTTCGTGCACTGGGATTAAGACGGATGCACATGACAGTTGAACATAATATGAATCCTGCAATTATGGGGATGGTAAAAAAAGTTCCTCATCTTGTCAGTGCAGAGGAGATTTAAAATGAAGTTGCATGAACTGGCTCCCGCTGAGGGAAGCAGGCATAAAAGAAAAAGAGTTGGGCGTGGTCCAGGCTCTGGTATGGGCAAAACATCAACAAAAGGACATAAAGGGCTTAAAGCAAGGTCCGGAGGCGGAGTGAGACCAGGATTTGAAGGCGGACAGATGCCTTTGCACAGAAGATTGCCTAAACGCGGGTTTACAAACATTCACAGAGATGTTGTAGCTATTGTGAATGTGGCAGAACTTGATGATAGATTTGAGTCTGGCATGATTATTGATGAACTTGCTTTGAGAAATGCAGGGCTTATTAAAGGGTCTATTGACAAGGTTAAAATCCTTGGTAATGGCGAGGTTACTAAAGTTTTCTCACTTAAAAATTGTCTTGTCAGCAAAACTGCAAGAGAAAAAATTGAGACAGCAGGTGGAAACATCGAACAATAATTAATATGAGAATAGTAATAATCTGAGGTTTTTATTAATGATTCAGAGTGGATACCAGAACATACTTAAGCTTCCCGATCTTAAAAGAAAGCTGCTCGTTACGCTTGCATTGCTTTTTGTCTATCGAGTTGGAGTCCATGTCCCAACACCGGGCATTGATGCCGCAGCATTGGCTTCTTTTTTTGACAGTGCTAAAGGAACTCTTTTTGCGATGTTTAACATGTTTTCAGGCGGGGCTCTCGAAAATCTTTCTGTCTTTGCCCTTGGAATCATGCCTTATATCAGTGCTTCAATTATTCTTCAATTAATGACTGTTGTTGTACCCCACCTTGAACAGCTCTCAAAAGAAGGTGAACACGGCAGGAAAAAGATCACTCAGTACACAAGATATGGTACTGTCGCATTAAGTATTATCCAGGGATTTGGCATCAGTGTTGGACTTGAAGCCATGACCTCTCCAGCAGGTGCTCCTGTTGTAATGTATCCGGGCTGGGGGTTTCGTATTGTCACAGTAATAACACTTACAGCTGGAACCGCATTTATAATGTGGTTAGGTGAACAGATTACGGAGAGAGGTATTGGAAACGGCATCTCACTTATAATTTTTGCAGGTATTGTGGCAAGAATGCCAACGGCAATTGGTAATACGCTTAGGTTGGTTTCAACTGGTGAAATGGGGATATTTATTGTTATTATCCTTATTGTTCTTATGGTTGTCGTAATTGGCTGTATTATTTTTATGGAACAGTCACAACGGAGAATTCCTGTTCAGTATGCAAAAAGAGTTGTTGGTCGCAAAATGTACGGAGGGCAGACATCACACTTACCATTGAAGATTAATACTGCTGGTGTTATTCCGCCTATTTTTGCATCCTCCATAATCATGTTCCCAGCTACTCTGGCCAATTTTATTGACCTCCCGCTTATGCAAAGTATAGCGGCAGCAATGCATCCAGGAACAATCGTATATAATCTTATATATGTGGGTTTTATTGTATTTTTCTGTTTTTTTTATACCGCAGTCACCTTTAATCCTGATGATGTTGCAGAGAGGATGAAGAAGAATGGCGGCTATATACCTGGTATCAGACCTGGTAAAAAAACAGCAGAGTATATTGATAAGGTTCTGACACGAATCACTCTTGGCGGGGCAGTTTATGTTTCGGCAGTATGTGTTCTTCCAACAATGCTGATGACAAAATTTAATGTACCGTTCTACTTTGGCGGTACAGCACTACTGATTGTTGTAGGGGTGGCTATAGATACAATATCTCAGATTGAAACTCACATGATTTCAAGAAATTATGAAGGTTTTCTGGGTAAAACAGGGGCGATAAAAGGAAGAAGGTAAATTTTTTTATCTAACGTGTGTGAGTGTTTATATTACAAGGAGTATAATGTTATATGGCAAAGGAAGAACCCATCAAAGTTGAGGGCACCGTACTTGAAACACTGCCCAATGCCATGTTTAAGGTTGAACTTGATAATAAGCATCAGCTCCTTGCACATATTTCAGGCAAGATGAGAATGCATTTTATTAAAATTCTACCCGGTGACAAGGTGACTGTTGAATTATCACCATATGATCTGTCACGTGGCAGAATTACCTATCGTTATAAATAGTATAATATATATGCTGTTTGGATAGTTGCTGCCAAAAATAGTATTGAATGGTTACTGCAACTATCCTTTTAATAGCATATTTTTGAGGAGTAAATAATAATGAAAGTTAGAGCTTCAGTCAAAAAAATATGTAAAGATTGTAAGATTATCCGTAGATCTGGAGTTGTCAGGGTCATATGCATAAACAAACGTCATAACCAGAGGCAGGGATAGGGGGTACAGAGCGTGGCGAGAATTGCAGGCGTAGATTTACCTAGAAATAAACATGTAGTGATTGCATTGACAGGTATTTATGGTATAGGCAGAAGCAGATCCATGGATATCATTTCCGAAGTTGGTCTTGATCCAACTATGAAAGCCGATGATCTTAGTGAAGAGCAGGTAAATGAGATTAGAAAGATCATTGACAGTAAATATAAAGTTGAAGGTGAGCTTAGGGCAGAGACTTCAATGAATATCAAAAGGCTTATGGATCTTGGCTGCTACCGCGGGCTTCGTCATAGAAAATCCCTTCCATGTCGTGGTCAGCGGACAAGTACTAATGCCAGAACAAGAAAAGGTCCAAAACGTGCTGCTGTTAAAAAGAAGAAGTAAGTATTGTTTATGACACTTATTTATGAGCAATCCTGCTAATCAGGAGAAATAGGGAATCTAATGGCGAAAAAAGCAAAAAAAACAGTAACAAAGAAAAAAGTTAAGAAAAATATATCAACAGGTGTTGTACATATTCAGTCAACATTTAATAACACTATTATAACAATAACCGATGAGACAGGCAATACTATATCCTGGTCAAGTTCGGGTATCCAGGGGTTTAAAGGCTCACGAAAAAGTACACCTTTTGCATCAAAAATGGCTGCCGAGGACGCAGGAGCCAAAGCTATGGAACATGGAATGAAAAACGTCAGTGTTTATGTCAAAGGACCCGGTGCTGGTCGGGAATCAGCATTAAGAGCACTTCATGCTCTCGGTTTTAATATTTCCATGATAAAAGATGTTACCCCTGTACCTCATAACGGATGTCGCCCGCCAAAGAGAAGAAGGGTTTAATTTTACCAGCTCTGCTTACCTTGTTGATAAGTTTTATATGTTTACCTTGTCCATAGGTTTTATATAAGGAGGAAAACGTTGTCACGTTATAGAGGTTCTGTCTGCCGTCAATGCAGACGCGAAAATATGAAGTTGTTTCTTAAAGGAGATCGCTGTTATTCAGACAAATGCAGTTTTGACCGAAGAGCATACCCGCCGGGTCAGCATGGTCAACGTCGCGGAAAGAGTTCTGATTACGGTATCCAGCTTAGAGAGAAACAGAAAGTCAGAAGAATCTACGGAATTTCTGAAAAGCAGTTTAGAATTATTTTCACCAGTGCTGACCGTCAGAAAGGAATTACAGGTATAAATCTTTTAGGTCTTCTTGAGAGAAGACTTGATAATGTGGTCTTCAGACTTGGCTTCACAAGTTCAAGAACACAGGGAAGACACTTTGTAAGACACAACCATTTTCTGATTAATGGAAAAAAAGTTAATATCCCTTCATATGTTATGAAAGCCGGGGATGTTGTTGAACTCAAAGAAAAAAGCAAAAATGTAAAAGCTATTGCCGATTCCGTTGAAACAGTTGTAAGAAGAGGAATACCACAGTGGCTTGAACTTGATAAAGACGGCTTAAAAGGGGTAGTCAAATCACTGCCCAACCGTGAAGATATTACACTGCCCATACAGGAACAGCTGATTGTAGAACTCTATTCAAAATAATTGGATGGAGTAGCAGTTTGTCCTAAGATTATATCAGGAGATAAACAATGTCATCAGATGAACTTGTATATGTGAACTGGCATGAGATGATAAGGCCAGAAAAGGTAGTTGTTACAACAACTTCTACATACGGTAAATTTGTATGTGAACCCCTTGAAAGGGGGTTTGGAATAACAATAGGTAATTCTCTGAGGCGTATCATTCTTTCGTCCCTTTATGGTGCAGCCATTGTTTCTGTAAAGTTTGAGGAAGCACTTCATGAGTATAGTGTAATACCTAACGTCAGAGAAGATGTTTCTGAAATCATAATGAATCTTAAGTCAATAAAACTTAAGGTTGATAATTTAGAAGATAAAACTTTAACGATCAATGTTGAAGGAGAAGGCAATGTCACTGCAGCACATCTTCAGGGTGTTAATCCAGGTGTGCAGGTACTCAATCAGGATCAACACATTGCAGCCCTCTCAAAGGGCGGTGTGTTAAAAATGTCCTTAAAAGTAAAAACAGGAAAAGGATTTGCACTGGCATCTGCCAATAATGACCCTGATGCACCGGTAGGAACCATTCCCATAGACAGCGTTTTTTCGCCTATAAAAAGAGTGAAATATGTAGTTGGGACATCCAGAATCGGTCAAAAAACAGACTATGACAAATTGACTATGGAAGTCTGGACAGATGGCAGTGTTACTCCTGAGGATTCAGTTGCCTTTGCTGCAAAAATTCTTAAAGAGCAGATGAATCCTTTTATCAATTTTGATGAAGACATTGAGCCTGAACAGGAAGACAGAGACCACGAACGCTCTGCTAAAGATTTTAACGAAAATCTTTACAGAAGTGTTGATGAGTTGGAACTCTCTGTAAGAAGTTCCAATTGTCTTAAGAATGCCCAAATACTCAAAATCTATCAGCTTGTTCAGAAGACTGAGAGTGAAATGCTTAAAACCAAAAATTTTGGCAGGAAATCCTTAAATGAAATTAAAGAGGTATTAACTTCAATGGATCTCTCTCTTGGCATGGACCTTGACGGATTTGAACCACCTGCTGAAGATGAAGTGGTTGAGCAATTATCTAACGACGAAGATTCGGAACACCCTTCTTGATGAATATCAAGTTAACGAAGGAGAAAAAAATTTCCCATGAGACATAGAAAAGCAGGCGTAAAGCTGAATCGCACCTCAAGCCACAGAAAAGCCATGTTCAGAAACATGGTAACATCCCTATTCAAGCATGAGAGCATTAAGACTACCGATGCCAAGGCAAAGGAATTGAGAAAACATGCGGATAAAATGATTACCCTGGCTAAAAGAGGGGATTTACATGCAAGGCGTCAGGCATTAGCCTATATTAGAGAAAAAGATGTTGTGCATCAGTTATTTAATGATGCAGCAGAGAAGTTTGGCGGCAGAGAAGGTGGATACACAAGAGTTATTAAACTTGGACCTCGTTCTGGTGATGCTGCCCCAATGTCAATGATTGAGCTTGTATTGGACAAATAATTGATATTATAATTTCAAGTTGAATATAAAATCCAAAGCCCTGGTTAGCAAATATTGTGCTAGCCAGGGCTTTAATTATTTTTTTCAGGATACACTCCATGCTATATGATTTCCCAAACACAGATGCAATAGGTTCCATAAAACTTAATAAGACAAATTGTTCAGAAAGTAATGTCAAAAAAAGAGATGCAGATATTTACTGTTTTGAAACACTTACAAGCACAATGGATAAGGCAAGGAAACTTGCACGTAACAATGCTCCACATTTGAGCGTTGTAGTTGCTAAAGAGCAGACTAAAGGGCGAGGACGGCTTAACCGAACATGGGTATCAGAAAGAGGCGGATTGTGGTTTACCATCATACTAAGACCTAAACTTCCACCACCACTTGCTTTTCAGGTTAATTTTGCTGCGTCTTTGTCTCTTGCTAAAACATTAAAGCAAAAATATGAGTTAGATGTCAGTGTTAAATGGCCTAATGATATTCTCTTTAAAGATAAAAAACTTGCTGGTTTATTGTCAGAGTTAGAAACGGATGAAGATGCGATATCATTTGTCAATATTGGTATTGGCATTAATGTCAATAATAACCCTGATAAAGATCAACCAAATGCCGTTTCCATAAAAAATATTTTGAGCAAGGATTCAGGCGAAGAGATTTCTCAAATGGATTTATTGTATTCATTTCTTGACTATTTTGAAAATCAGTTAATGGATATTTCTATTGAAGAATCTCTATCTCCACAACCGATATTACAATCCATAGATAATACTCAACAAATTCAGATTAAATCTGCAAGACTTATTGAGCAATGGAAGAAGATGACCTCGACCATTGGCAGGCAGGTAAGAATTGAAACATTTGATGGTATTTACGAAGGTGTTGCCGTTGATATAGATGAGAGTGGAGCTTTAATAATAAACGATGAGAATGGAATTGAAAAAAGAGTCATTTATGGTGACTGCTTTTATCAATAGTCTGACCGATAGATGGCAATGAAAAATGATGTTTGATCGCCTTTGTAGCAAGGCTATCTGCTTTTTCATTTCCTGCAATTCCAGCGTGCCCTTTAGTTTTAATTAGTCTGATATCTTTAAATTTATTTATAAGTTCTCTTAGTTCTGCAACAAGCTCCTGATTCTTTGCAGCTTTCCATCGTTTGGTAAGTATTCCAAGTGCATAGCTGCTATCTGTATAGAGGCGAACGGGCAGATCACACCTTTTTAGCTCAAGAAGTGCTCTCTTGATTGCAGTCAGCTCTGCTATGTTGTTTGTAGTGTGGCCAATTGATTCAGATATCTCTTTTTCATGATCTCCGAATTTCATAAAAATCCCAATACCTCCGGGTCCAGGATTTCCTGATGATGCACCATCTGTATATATGGTTATAATGTTGTCAGTCGTTTGGTTATTTTCATCAATAACACTCTTTTCAATCATAAAGATAAAATTTCCTGCTCATCTGTTTAAATTTTTCAAGGTCGTGCTGCCACGATGCTTCAATAGTATCTATATCTTCAAGGTTCTCCACTGCCTCTCTCAATTCTCTATCTCCAAGTATCAGATCAATTGGCATCTTCACATACTCATATTCATAAGGCGGCTCTTTCCATCTAAATTGATCAGCATGATGCCTTATAATTTGTTGAATCAGAATAAGGGACGTTTTATATGGTTTAAACAGCTCAGGCTCAACCACATGAATCTGAAATCCACGACAGACCTGTTCTTGCCATTTTCCAGATGTCGGTTGAAATGCAATAGGTCGCAACACAACGCTGTGAAGATTTTTAGTACCAGATCGACTGGGATTGCTTGAAATATCTGATTTGATAGTCTGATTAGAGAGCGAATCAAGAATTTTTTTAGAATTGATAAATGGTGCTCCAAATATCTCAAACGGCTGTGTGGTTCCTCTGCCTTCTGAAATGTTTGTACCCTCCCAGATTACCTGTCCAGGATAAACCAAAGCTGAAATTGGCGTTGGTAGGTTTGGAGATGGTGCTATCCAAGGAAGATTGGTATCGGGGAAAAGCATATCTCTCTTCCAGCCAACCATTGGTATTACAGTTAAATCGCACTTTTTTTCTGAAATATGAGATTTTTCAGAAACAGATTGTTGCGTTCTCTGTTCATCTTTTTGAGTAATACTACCTTTGGTAAATTCAGAGTTAAAAAGAGTTGCAATCTCTCCAACCGTCATTCCGTGCCTCATGGGAATTGGAAATCTTCCAACAAAGGATGAATATTCTTGCCTAAGAATATTTCCCTCTACAGCAACCCCTCCAATCGGATTTGGGCGATCTAAAATAACAACATCCTTGTCATATTTTGCAGCGGTTTCAATACAATAGGAGATGGTATAAATAAATGTATATACCCGTGTCCCAACATCTTGAATATCAATAATAAGTGTGTCAATTAAATCAAACATCTCCTTTGTGGGAATGCGGGTCGTGCTGTAAAGGCTAAATATTGGTATTTTTAGGCTGGGGTCGATTGTGTGATCTGATTCCGCCATATTATCTTGCTTTTCTGCATGAAATCCATGCTGCGGTGAAAAAAGAGCCTTAAGTTGATCAGGAAATATATCGTTTATCAAATTTGAAGCGTGTCTGAAATATCTGTCGACTGAAGCAGGGTTTGCAAGCAGACCCAATCTTTTGCCTTTGAGCTTCTCTCTATTCATAGTGGCTGTCTGGCTAAAACATAAATTTTCAAGACCTGTTACTACTTTAACTTGAGAAACCGCTTTAATTACTTGAGATAGTGCTTTGTCGTGCATCTTTGTATCCTGAATTGAAATATTTCTTAAATTGAATCAAAAAAGTTGACAATAGATTAAAAGCTCAATAAATTATTCAGCTTATATCTAAACTGAAAGCTGACTATTTTTCTCTCACTATCTATCACATATTTGGTTTTTATTACAGTCTTAATCTATGGCTGTTTACCTTAAATTTAGACATCTGATTATAATAACAGTTTATTGCACAATAAATGTTTATTTTATGACCGTTTTTAGGAGTTCATTATGCGACTCAATGTTCCTGATTATATTATGTCAATCAAACCCTACGAGCCCGGCAAGCCTATTGATGAGCTTGAGCGAGAGTATGGGATTAAAAATATTGTTAAGCTTGCATCAAATGAGAATCCTGTAGGTACCTCTCCTTTAGCTGTAAAGGCAATAGGTGATCATCTTGCAACCATGAACCGATATCCTGATGGCAGTGCATTTAAATTGACAGCCAAACTTGCAGAGCGTTTTAACGTAAAATATGAAAATGTGATTGTTGGCAATGGTTCTGATGATATCATAGCTCTGCTTGCCCATGCGTTTCTTGGAACTGGCAGAGAGGCACTCATGCCGCTTCCATCGTTTCTGATGTATGAAATTTCAGTCAGAGCATCGGGTGGGACTCCTGTAATGGTGACATTAAACGGTCTTTCGCTTGACCTTGATGCACTGGCAAATTCAGTAACAGAAAAAACGGCCATGATTTTTTTGACAAACCCTAATAACCCGACAGGAAGCCACTTTACAACTACAGAATTTGATGCTTTTATGGCAAAAATCCCTTCTGATGTCATGGTTATTGTGGATGAAGCATATATCGAATTTGCAAGAGACCCAAACATTTTCAACAGTCTGAACGTAGAAAACAGGCTTAGAAACTCTTTATTGAATAGAACTGAAGTTATAGATTTAGAAAGTGTTAGCACTGCAAGAGAAATTATCCCTTTAGTTGACTCAAGAGTAATATCATTGCGAACATTTTCAAAGGCTTATGGACTTGCTGGATTCAGGGTCGGATATGGTATAATGGATTCGGAGATTGTATCGGTGCTGCACAGGATAAGACAGCCATTTAATGTAAATTCGCTTGCTCAAATAGCTGCTGCTGCGGCTCTTGATGACTATGGTTTCTTTGAATTGGGTATAAAAACAATGCATAAGGGAATTGATTATCTTGTAAAAGAGCTATCTGCAATGGGAATTAAAACTTTCCCTACTCAGGCAAATTTTTTCCTTTTAGATGTTAAAAGAGATGCAACCGAGGTTTTTAAAGAGATGCTAAGATATGGAATAATCACCCGTTCCATGAAGTCTTACGGATTCCCATCATGTTTAAGAATCAGTGCTGGTTTGCCAAACGAAAATCGTGCCTTTATTGAGGCTCTCAAAAAAGTAATATCTCTATAATGACCCATTGAAATGTATAATGGACTATAAAAAGGGCAAATAAATATCAGAATCGATAGATGAAAATGAAAAATGAAAAAAGAATCATTACAATTGATGGACCATCAGGAGCGGGAAAAACTACTATAAGCAAATTGCTTGCTAAGCATTTAGGGTATGTATATGTTGATACAGGCTCACTCTACCGCGGAGTTGCCTATGAGGTTTGTCGTTGCAGCATCAACTGGGAAGATGATGATGAACTTAATGTTCTTTTGACTTCCCTTGCTTTTGAGTTAAAGTTAGATACAGGAGGAACGTATCACCTTTTCAGCTCGGGACAAGATATTACCGACTATATAAGAACGCCTGAGATTACAATGCTATCCTCTGATTTGTCGGCAAAACGAGCGGTACGTCAGGCTCTGCTTGGTTTTCAAAAAGATATAGCACAGAAGGGCGATGCTGTCTTTGAAGGCAGAGATATGGGAACAGTAGTGTTTCCAGATGCAAATTACAAATTTTTCCTTTCTGCCGATTTAAAGACAAGGGCGTTGAGACGTTATAATGAAATAAATCAAAATCAATCCTCTTCTAAATCTTATGATGAAAAGCAGCTCCCTGATGAACAGCAAACTTTTGAGCAACCTAATAAGCCAGATCAAGCTCAGACAATTGATAGCACGCAGGATATTGATGATTACCAGACTCTTGATGAGATTGAAAACGCCATATCTTTGCGTGATAAAAACGATTCATCAAGAGATATTGCACCTTTAAAACCTGCTAACGATGCAATTATGATTGACTCAACTGATCTGACGCTTGAAGAGGTAGTTAATAAAATAATATCCTGTATTAGTTCAAAATAGTTATCTATATTGTGTTAAAGAATTGAGCTTGATATGTGAAAATAAATTTTTTTCATATTTGTGTATTTTTTATTGTTTTCCATTTTTCCTTCTGTTATATGTAATAAATTATACTCTTAACTGAAATATCATTATATTCTCGAATAAATGTATGGTATTATTGGACAGAGTATAAAATACTGTTTAGGGGGAAATAATATTAATGAATAACATTGCTGAAACTAACGAGAACAACAACATGAACACTGAAGAAATTGAGACTGCCGAAGAAGTCAAAACAAACCCCAAATCCGAAATGGTGCTCACGGGCGAAGAGACAATGGACGAATTGATGGGTATTTATGAGGAGAGCTTTAAACGCTTTGAAGAGGGACAAGTTGTAACTGGAACCATTATCTCCGTGGATAGAGATCACGTACTTGTCGATGTGGGTTATAAATCTGAAGGGCAGATCGCAATTCATGAATTCAGAGATGAACAGGGCAATGTAAATGTCAATCTTGGTGACAGGGTTGAAGTAATGGTTGAGGTGTGGGACGAAGAAGAGGAAACTGTTATCCTCTCTAAGGAAAAAGCTGCCAAGGTAAAGGTCTGGGATTCAATTAAAGATATCTATGAGTCAGATGGCACAATTGAGGGAGTAATTACAAGCAGAGTAAAAGGCGGATTCTCGGTTGATATTGGACTACCAGCCTTTTTGCCTGGATCTCAGGCAGATTTACGTCCTATCCGCAATATGGATGAGATGGTAGGACAGACCTACACATTTAAAGTTCTAAAGTACAACAGAAAGAGAAGCAACATCGTTCTGTCTCGACGTATTATACTTGAAAATCAGCGTGAGCAGGCAAGAACCGAAACTCTTGATTCTATTGAAACAGACAAAGTAATGATCGGCGTTGTTAAAAATATTACTGAATATGGCGTGTTTGTCGATCTTGGCGGAGTTGACGGTCTTCTTCATATTACAGATATCTCATGGGGCAGGGTTAAACATCCTTCTGAACTTTTCTCTGTTGGTGACAAGATTAAGGTCAAGATACTCTCCTTTGATTTTGAAAAGGAACGCGTATCCCTTGGCATGAAACAGCTTACTCCAGACCCATGGACAACTGCTCAGACTAAATACCCTGTCGGCTCAAAGGTAAAGGGCAAAGTTGTAAGTCTGACTGATTACGGTGCATTTGTAGAACTTGAAGAGGGTGTTGAAGGTCTTATCCATGTATCTGAAATGTCATGGACAAGAAAAGTACGTCATCCATCTAAAATGGTATCAGTAGGTGAGGAGGTTGAGGCAGTTGTATTGGATCTCAAGCCTGACAACCGCAGAATCTCACTTGGTATTAAACAAACTATGGAAAATCCATGGGAAGTTATCAGCGAAAAATATCCTGTTGGAACTGTTATTGAGGGTAAGATCAAGAATATAACTGATTTTGGTCTTTTTATTGGAATTGATGATGATATTGACGGTCTTGTTCATATCTCTGATATCTCATGGACAAAACGGATCAAACATCCTTCTGAGGTCTATAAAAAGAATGATATTATTCAAGCTGTTGTACTTGACATTGATAAAGCCAGTGAACGTTTTTCACTTGGTATCAAACAAACACAACCAGATCCATGGGTAACCGTTGGAACAAGGTATAAAGTTGGCACTGAAATTTCAGGTCTGATAACCAACGTGACAGATTTTGGTGTATTTGTTGAGCTTGAGGAAGGCATTGAGGGTTTGATACATGTTTCCGAGATAAGCAAAGAGAAGATTAAAACTCCTGTAGATCAGTTCAAGACAGGCGATTCTATTACTGCCAGAGTTATGAATATCAACAGCGATGAAAGACGCATAGGACTCTCTATCAAACGCCTTGAGATGGAGGAGGAACAGGAGCATGTTCAGGATTTTGTAAAAAATGCCAAGCCTGCTACATCATCCTTTGGCGAGCTGCTCAGAGACAATCTTGAGGAAGCCGCAAAATCAGAAGAAAAATAGCCATCACGGCATGATAAAAATTGATATGCCGGAGACAGAGATAATGCTCTGACTCCGGCTTTTTTTATACTCTAACGCTGATGAATCAATGGTAATGAACGCTCTTAAGAATTTGATTGACAATCATAATAAAAAAAATTATTAATACATGCTTTGTTGCAGTCGGGATGTGGCTCAGTCTGGTAGAGCACAGCGTTCGGGACGCTGGTGTCGGAGGTTCAAATCCTCTCATCCCGACCATGATAATAGAACCCTTCACCATTCTCTCACTCCACATACTTTCACTCTAATAATTATCTGCCAAACGTTATGAAAAATATCACACTTGCCTACTCAAGTTGTCCAAATGATACCTTTATCTTTTACGCTATTGCTCATAAATTGCTAAAAATACATAAAACAGGTGTAACCAGTAAGATTAAACCTGACGATATTGGCACTAAAAATATTGTTGGTTATAAAGATGCGATTAATTTAACAGATAATATAGAGTTTAAAATAACTATTGCAGATGTTGAAACACTTAATCAACATGCTGCAAATGGCTTCTTTGACGTTACCAAGCTCTCTTTTGCCACATTTGGAGTATTGAGGGATAAATACGCATTGTTAAGAACCGGTGCGGCGATAGGAAGGGGCTGTGGACCGCTTTTGATCTCGCTGCCTGAAAGAAGGATGATAAATTATAGTAAAATTGCCGTTCCTGGAACAGGAACAACTGCATTTGTTCTCTTCTCCCTATTTTTAAAAGAAAATTTTCCCCAAGTTAAACCTGAATTTATCCCCATGCCATTTGAAAAAATAATGCGGGCTGTAAAAGATGAAATAGTTGATTTTGGTGTTATAATACATGAAGGGAGGTTTATCTATAAGAATCTTGGACTTGAATCCTTTGTTGATTTAGGTGAATGGTGGGAAAGTTTTACACAACTTCCTATTCCACTTGGTTGCATCGCTATAAAAAGAAGTATTTATCAGAATGCTCCAGAGTTGGCAGTCAGAATTCAGCAAATGATAGGAGAAAGTATTCAATATGGATTTGATCATCCTGAATCAGGGAGAGCCTACATAAAAATACACGCTCAAGAGTTAGACGATGAGGTTATCAACCAGCATATACATCTTTATGTCAATAATTTTTCAAAAAATATTGGAAATGAAGGCGAGGCTGCCATCCGTATATTTTTTCAAAAGGCTGAAGATGCTGGTCTAATAAAGCCAAGCACCCAGCCTATTTTTGCTTGTTGATATTCTCTATCGTTCTTATATATTTCAATCAAATAACGGACTTTTTCTTAGTCTTTTTGAAATTAGACATTAACAGACTCTGTTCAATCAGCAAACAAATAGATTATAGATATTAAAAAAGGAGATTGATAAAAATGGCATCACTTAGCAATCTGAAAATTGGTTATAAAGTTGTTTTAGTAACGCTTATTCCTCTTACACTATTTTTCATAACTGGCACAATGACAGTTGTTGAACACTTGAATGAATGGAAAATTGTAGAGACTATGGAGAAGAACATGGAACTTTTCAGACACGCTTCATCTTTGGTTAATGAGTTGCAAAAAGAGCGTGGAAGAACTTCTATGTATCTTGGAAATACTTCATTAGGTGAAACTGATATGAATAGTCAGCGTCAGTTATCTGATGAAAAAATCGAACCGTTTTTGAAATCGTTGCAAGATGCTGTTATTAAAAAAGAGGATAAAGATAAGGTAGAAAATATTGACAGCACTATTCGAGACCTTAGAAGCAAGATAGGCTCTACAATAACAGAGCCAACAGCATCGGCAAAAGTTTATACTGAAATTATAGAAAAATTTATTGATACAATGTCTGCAACAGCTAATGCTCCAACTGCTCGCGGAATAGGAAAGGTTATGAGTTCTTTGCTCCTATTAGAAAGTGCAAAAGAGAGTGCAGGGCTTACAAGAGCAACTGTTTCTGGAATTATCAGTAAAAACGATATAGTCCCCAATAATGTTTTAAATATGGTGCTCTCACTCAAAGCAGGAACAGACATAAATATGAGTTCTCGTGCTTTGATGCTTCCACCAGACTCAATGAAAAAGATAGCAAGTCTAAAAACTCAAGAACACTGGCAGACAAGAGATTCTATGATTAATAGAGTAATTGAAAAATATCGAGAGGGGCAATTCGATCTTGATCCACAAGAGTATTTTAAAGCAGCAACAATGGTTGTAGATGACTTAGGAGATTTAGTTCATACAGAAATTGAAACATTAGAAAACAGAGTAACTAAAATCCAAAAAGAGATCAAAAATAGTGTTATAATTAATGTTGGAATGATTGTCGGTGCATTTGTCGTTTCTGTTGTTCTTGCTTTTATTATAATTATAAGTATTGTCAAGCCTATACGAAGCACTGTAACTATGCTTAAAGATATTTCAGAAGGTGAAGGAGATTTAACACGCCGTCTTGATGATTCAAGACATGATGAAACAGGGGAGATGTCCCGTTGGTTTAATCTGTTTATCAATAAAATTCAAAATATCGTTATTGATATAACCCAATATTTTCAAGGACTTGCTTCGGCTTCCACTGAGCTTATGGCTATATCGGAACAGACAGCCTCATCAGTTAAAATTATGGCTGAACAGGCTTCAAGTGTTGCGGCAGATGCAGAAACTGCTGGTATCAATACTCATGCTGTATCAACAACAATGGTAGAGACATCTTCAAGTCTAAACAGCGTTGCTGCTGCAACTGAAGAGATGAGTGCAACTATTGGAGAGGTTGCAGCTAATGCAGAAAGGGCAAGAGTTGTTGGTGAGCAGGCATCAAAACGTGCATCTGATATAACACGTTTAATGGAAACTTTAGGGCAGGCTGCCAAAGAAATTGGACAGGTTACTGAAACGATTACTGAAATTTCCTCTCAAACTAACCTGCTTGCATTGAATGCTACTATTGAAGCTGCACGTGCTGGAGAGGCTGGTAAAGGATTTGCGGTTGTTGCAAATGAAATTAAAGCACTTGCTCTTCAGACATCAGGAGCAACTGAAGATATTAAATCCAAAATTAATGGGGTTCAAAACTCTGCTTCAAATGCAGTCAATGATATGGTTAAGGTCAACAGTGTCATTCAGGAGATGGAACAGATTATATCTTCAATTGCAGCAGCCATAGAGGAGCAGGCATCAGTAACACGAGATTTATCAGATAATATCTCAAGAGCCTCTGCAGGAGTCCAAGATTCTGCTGACAGGATGTCTGAAACTGATAAGGCATCTAACGAGATAAGCAGGAAAATAAATCAATTAAGTTTAGGGCTTAGTGAACTGAGGCAAGGAGGGGAACAGGTTCACTCCAGTGCTGCTGAAATGTCAATACTTGCTGAAAAATTAAGGCATTTGGTAGGTCAGTTCAAAACTGCTGTTTAACAAGCATCTGTGCAATGGTCTGTCTAATTCTTGTTACTCTGCCGATAACTTTGGTCAGGTAATCTTTCTCAATTGCTGCCATTTCTGAATAGAATGGGGTTCTGTCAAATTTAATATACCCTGATGCATTGAACAGCTCGTAACCCACCTTGCATCCAGGGTTTAAAACAGCAGGATTTGGAATAGAATTTAATGATGGGGGTAAAACTGAACTTGAGACAGATGATTGAGAAGGCTTTAAAATCTCATGCGGAATACCGTGAAGTCTGCAAATCATGGGTCTGAAGTTATATAGAATACATTTTCCATCTTGATTCAAAGGACACATGACTCTTATGCTCTCCCCTTTTTTTGCTGCAATATCTCTTTTAGTGCAGACCTTCTGTGCCCTTTTTTTAGCAGCAATAACCGCAGGAACAGGAAGCTTATCAAACGCTTTTAGCAGATAGGCTTTCTCCACTAAAGTATGGTGGTAAAATTCTGTCTCACAGCAGTTTTCATCACAGCCATTGCATTTAAAACCATATAATGAGGCTGTTTTATCCCACGCTCTGTCCATCTTGGTATATAAATTTGAAAGCCGTTCAAATATCTGTTTTTCTGCATCCTTCATTCAAAATCGCCTGCTTTATCTGCTATCTATCATCTTTCTCATAGAAGGGACTCTGATCCTATTGATTAATGATGATTAGTAAATGATTAATGTTTATACTCTTGGTCTTGGAAAAAATAATCTACTGTAAAGTTCAAGTGCATACCGATCCGTCATACTTGCAATTATATCACAAACTGAACGCTTTAAAGAATTTTTTGAAGGTTCCCACGGTGCCATTTCCATTCTTTCAAGCTCTATCTGAAGAAAATCAATATCATTCATAAAGTGTTTATAAAGCTCAATCAGAACTTTTTTTGCCTTGACAAACTCTTGATGCACTGATGGAGCACGATAGACTTTATTGTAAAGAAACTGCCTTAACATAGTCATTGCAGAGTATGTAGATTCTCCAATATAGAGGGTAAACTTTATATTTCCTCCAATATTTTTTTCTCCACTGTTGCTGATAATATCCTGCATCATGGTTCGTGCCCTTTCGGAGTGGCTTCTGCCAAGCTGTCGTTTGCAGATATCAGGAATCTCATTTTCTGTAATAACCTTGCTTCTTAAAGCATCATCAAGGTCATGGTTGAGATAGGCGATTATATCGGCAATCCTGACAATTTTACCCTCAACTGTTAATGCCGTGTTGCCTGGTGTTGAAGGGAGTATCTCACCAAAACCTTTGGCATGTTTTAAAATACCATCTCTGACCTGATATGTGAGATTAAGTCCCTCACCCCGTTTTTCCAATTTATCAACCACTCGGAGACTCTGGACGTTGTGGGAAAAGTGGCGAGAAAATATCTCTTTTAAAGCTGTCTCTCCACCATGACCAAATGGGGTATGACCTAAATCGTGTCCAAGTGCAATAGCTTCGGCAAGGTCTTCGTTTAATCTCATGGCTCTTGCAATATTACGTGCAATTTCAGAGACTTCAAGCGTGTGGGTAAGTCGGGTTCTGTAGTGATCTCCAAGAGGTGAGAGAAAAACCTGAGTCTTGTGTTTAAGCCTCCTGAATGCGTTGGAATAGACTATTCTGTCTCTGTCAAGCTGAAACGGAGTTCTGATGCTGCACACGCTCTCCTCTTTAAAACGTGGACCTGCGTTAGCACTTGGATATCCGTGTGCAGATAAAAAACCTCTCTCCCGCTCTTGATATATCTCGCAGATTGTAGAGACTCCATAAGTTGAAGCTTTCTCAGAAATGGAGATATCATTGCCGATTAAAGGGGGTACTATGTTCATAAAATGCCTTTCTGATGCGTTAAATATGAAAAAAACATTGTGCATACTGTTCAAATTTTGTAAAGAACTTTCTGACAAAAGAGATCGGACATATTAAATAGAAAATATCGAAAGAATTTTTACTCCAATCTGTAAATAAACCCGAAGAGAGCTGATTATGACCTGCTTAAAAGATAGGTATTGTAAAAAAGATGAACACTATATGGGACTTGCACTGGCAGAGGCATCTAAAGCATTTGATCAAGGGGAGTTTCCTGTGGGCTGTGTCATCATTTTTAATAATACATTGGTGGCAAGTGGCTCAAGAAGGGGAACCGCATCACTTGAAAAATATCCAAGCGAAATTTACCATGCCGAAATCAGAGCACTCCAAAACTTTGAAAACAGCATAGCTGATAGAACAGATATTAATATTATACCCGAAAAATGTACTCTCTACTCCACAATGGAGCCTTGCCTTATGTGTTTTGGTGCTATTATTCTTTCTGGTATCAAACATATTGTCTATGCTTTTGAAGACCCTATGGGGGGTGGAACCTCCTGTGATCTTGAACAATTATCCCCTCTTTACAGAGAGAGCGATATAAGGGTTGTGCCCCATATCCTCAGAGACGAGAGCCTTGAACTGTTTGCACGTTTTTTCTCTAAAAAAGACAATGCATACTGGAAAAACAGCTTGCTTGAGGAATATACACTTAAGCAGGCAAAAATTGTTAAAAGCCTGTTAGATGAAACCTCTAAATAAAATTATAAAGCGTCTTGAAGAGACCAAATGAAGAGATGGATAAATATTTCTTGCATTTTTAAGTAAAAATTATATATAATTATCCGTTGATAATGCAGAATAATAACTGAAGCTATTATTCTGATTATTCTTGATTAATATGAAATATTTATGATGATCACAGAACTGTAAGCATGGGAGGTGTGGGATAGTTAAACAGGGTAGTAGCAAGGACAGGGTAAGTGTAAACAGGGAGATCAGGGCAACTGAAGTTCGAGTTATTGGTCCTGACGGGGAACAGATAGGCGTTATGTCTATTAACGACGCACTGCGGAAGGCTACGGAACATGCACAGGATCTCGTTGAGATATCCCCCAATGCAAAACCACCTGTCTGTAAAATAATGGATTACGGCCGATACAAGTATGAGATTACAAAAAAATATCAGGAGGCCAGAAAAAAGCAGAAAGCATCTCAGATTAAGGAAATAAAGGTCAGACCTAAGACTGACACGCATGATCTTGAAACAAAAGTTAATCATATAGAGAAATTTATAGCTAACAACGACAAGGTCAAAGTGACTATGATGTTCAGAGGCAGAGAGATAACGCTTATGCAGCAGGCAAAAGATATCTTTGGAAAGATTTCAACCATGACAGAACCTTTTGCTCAGATTGAACAACATGCCAAGTTTGAAGGTAAAACCATGACCATGATTCTTGCTCCAAGATAATCTGCAGAATCTGTTAACAGCTCTGGAAACATAAGTGTCCTGGATATATCCATGTGCTCTGCGGGATTTTGTGATCTAAAAAGATTTTATTTATTATAAAAAATAACAGTATGGTGGCGTTATGTCCCTTGGGTATGATGTGCCACCATATCTTTTTTTGAAGTTGATGCAATTTTTAAGAATAGACCATTTAAGGAGAATATAATGCCCAAAATCAAAACTAACAGAGCCGCTGCAAAGCGGTTTACCAAAACAGGCTCAGGGAAATACAAGTTCAAAAAATCACATGCAAGCCATATTCTGACCAAGAAGACAACTAAACGGAAACGTGGGCTTAGAAGACCCCAAATTATTGCTGCAAGTGATATGCGTGAAGTCAGACGTATGCTGCCAAATGGCTGATGAAAATTTAATATAAAATGCTCTATAAAGACGATATTTAAGGAGTTAATATAAAATGAGAGTAAAAAGAGGTTTCAAGGCAAGAAGACGCAGAAACAAGGTTTTGAAACTGGCGAAGGGTTTCAGAGCAGGACGTGGCAAGCTGTTCCGTACAGCATCAGACTCAGTGCACAAGGCGTTGATGTACAGCTATCGTGACCGCAGAACACGCAAGAGAGAATTCAGAAGATTATGGATTGCAAGAATAAATGCTGCTGTAAGAATGAACGATCTATCATACAGCAAATTCATTCACGGTCTTAAATTAGCAAATGTTGAGCTTGACCGTAAGGTTCTTGCTGATCTTGCAATATGCGATCCTGCTGGATTCTCACAGATAGCCAAGGCTGCATCTGCTAAACTTTAGCCTTTTTTATTAACATTCAGTCTTCTTTAATTAATATAAAGACGCACATTATGTGCGTCTCTACTGTTTGGGGATTGTTGTGGAACAGACAAATACAGTACAGGAAACCATATCTGATACTCTTGTAGATATTGAACGTGAGGCTTTCCGGGAAATAGAATCAGTTGAAGCTATTGAGGCGATGGAGCGTCTTGCTACAAAATATATTGGAAGAAAGGGGATACTGACAGCTTTTCTCAGAAATATTACCCAGCTTCCTGTTGATGAGCGTCCTTCTGCGGGTAAAAATGCCAATCTTTTGAAAGTCAGATTAGAAGCAGCTTTCAACGAGCTTAAATCACGTCTTGAGTCTGCTACTGAAGATAGTGGTTCTCTTATTGATATTACTTTGCCAGGAAGAGTTCCAGCAAGAGGCACTCTCCATCCAGTGACAAAAATTTCAAGAGAGATTATCTCTATATTTTCAAGAATAGGATTTGAGATTGCAGAGGGACCTGAAGTTGAAACAGATTATTATAACTTTGAGGCACTTAATATTCCAAAGTATCATCCAGCAAGAGATATGCAAGACACATTCTATGTTTCTGAAAATATTGTTCTTCGCACCCATACGTCTCCAACACAGCCAAGGATTATGGAAAAGGTAAAACCTCCAGTGAGGATTATCGCTCCTGGTAAAGTCTATCGATGCGATTCAGACGTAACTCACACACCAATGTTTCATCAGGTTGAGGGGTTGATGGTTGATCACAATGTATCCTTTGGTGACTTAAAGGGGACGCTATCGACATTTATTAATCAGCTTTTTGATGATGATATAGCATTGAGATTCAGACCAAGTTTCTTTCCGTTTACAGAACCGAGTGCAGAGGTTGATATTGAGTGTGTAATGTGCAGAGGTGAAGGGTGTCGTGTCTGCTCAAGAACTGGCTGGCTTGAGGTTCTCGGTGCTGGTATGGTGCATCCTGCTGTATTTGAAAACGTGGGATACGACACTGATGAATATACAGGCTTTGCATTTGGAATGGGGATTGAGAGGCTTGCAATGCTCAAATACGGCATAGATGATCTCAGAAAATTCTTTGAAAACGATATGCGGTTTTTAAGGCAGTTTTAATTTCAACGACACTACCCAAAGAGTATTTTATGAAATTTACTTTAAGCTGGTTAAAAGAATATACTTCCGTAGAATATAATCCATCTGAAATAGCTGAAAAGCTTACTATGGCAGGTCTTGAGGTTGACTCCCTTGAGAACAGATTTGCATACCTTGATAAAGTTGTTGTCAGCCGTGTTGAACATACTCAACAACATCCAGGAGCAGACAATCTGACATGTTGCAGGGTCAATGTGGGTAATCTTCTTGCTGATAGTAAAGATGATGCAGACGCTGATACTATCTTAAATATTGTCTGCGGTGCCCCTAATGTCAGGGAGGGGTTAGTTGTTCCATGTGCTCTTGTTGGAGCAATTTTGCCTGGTGATATTGAGATTAAAAAGAGCAAACTGCGTGGTGAAGTCTCTGAGGGGATGCTGTGCAGTGCTGCTGAACTAAGACTTGATTCTAATTCAGACAGAACTGCTGGTATTATGGAGCTTGATTCAAACTTGACTATAGGAACGCCACTTGCAGAGGCTCTTAATCTTTATGATTATCTGTTTGAAGTTGATCTGACTCCCAACAGACCAGACTGCTTGAGTGTAATCGGGCTTGCAAGAGAGATTGCTGCATTCAGCGATCCTGCTCAAAAATTAACGCTCCCGTTTGACAATATAAATTTTAATGCATCTTCAAACAGAGGTGTTTCAATCCACGACTTTGCCAAAGTTGAGGTTTTTGATCCAGATTTATGCCCAAGATACAGTGCTGGAATGCTCATCAATGTAAAGGTTTGTCCCTCACCTTTCTGGCTTCAGGATCGCCTTTTATCCGTTGGGCTTACACCGATAAACAATATTGTAGATGTTACCAACTTTGTAATGATGGAGACAGGACAGCCTCTTCATGCCTTTGATTATGACAATATTGCTAAACGCAGGATTGAGGTAAAGCGAGCCGGCGGTAACATCGAGTTTAAAACTCTTGACAGTAAAGCCCATAATCTTGAACCAGACATGCTGATGATATGTGACGGCGAACGTCCTGTTGGCATTGCAGGTGTAATGGGTGGAGAAAATTCTGAAATTCTGAACAGCACAACTAAAGTACTTGTAGAAAGTGCATACTTTAATCCTATATCTATCAGAAGAACTGCAAAGCGTTCAGGAATAAATACAGATGCCTCCCACCGTTTTGAAAGAGGAGTTGATCCTGTTGCAACCAAAGATGTTCTTAAACGGGCAGTCTCTCTGATGGCTCAAGTATCTGGCGGAACAATTCTCAATGATCTTATAGATGTATATCCTGTGAAACACACTCCTGCTCAAATTGTTGTCAATACAGATTCTTTGAATTTAAGGCTTGGTACAGTCTTAAGTTACGATGAGATTCAAAAACATATTGAGTCTGTAGGATTCAAGGTGGAACGAATCGACACCAACTTAATGAAGGTGACAGTGCCATCTTTCAGGGTTGATGTAACAAGAGCCGAGGATATATCTGAAGAAGTCGCAAGGCTTTGGGGATATAACAACATTCAGACGAGTTTTCCCAAAGTGCCTGCAAAAGCGAACGCACCATCTGCAAAAATTATTCTAAGAGAGCAGATAAGAGATATTATGAACGGGTTCGGGTTTAGTGAAGCTGTCAACTACAGTTTTACATCAGCTTCAGCCTGTGACAACCTTTTGCTTGAACCTTCTGATGTGCGGCGTTCTGTTGAAGATATTGTAAATCCGATTTCAGAAGAGCTTGCTGTCCTTAGAACCTCTCTGCTGCCCGGGCTTCTTGAAAACATGAGACGCAACAACGCGCAGCAGGTTGACTCATTAAGACTTTTTGAGGTTGGTAAGGTTTTTATAGCAACTCATAAAGGTGAACAGCCCATAGAAAAAGAGATGCTCACAGGAATCTGGACTGGATTGCGTAATGATATCTCATGGGATGCGAAACCTGTATATTGTGATTTTTTTGATATAAAAGGGGTCGTTCAAGGAGTGTGCTCTTCCCTTGGAGTTGAGCAAATTCTGTTTGAGAAGGCTGAGTTGTCGATTTGTCCGTACTATCAGAAAGGGCAAGGGGCAATGGTCAAGGCGAATAGCAAGCTGATTGGTTCTGTAGGAAAGATAAACAGTCATATACTTAAAAATTTTGGTCTCAAACAGGATGCTTTTGTATGTGAAATAGATATGGAGACTCTTTTGTCTCTTACATCTGCTCCTTGTGCTATGGGAAAAACCACTCCTCTTCCAAAATTTCCATCTCTTGCACGTGATATGACTCTGATTTTAGATACAGATATTGAAGCAGGTGCCATATTATCATATATTGTGGCATTAAAAACAAACCTGCCTATTATAGAAGATGTCTTTATATTTGATCTGTATGAGGGTAAACCTCTATCTGAAGGTAAAAAATCTCTCTCTATGAGAATTGTATATAGATCGTGGGAAAAGACTTTGACTGAAAAGATGATAAGTACAGTTCATGCTGATATATCAAAACGTATTATGGAAAAGTATGGGGCTGATTTACCTTAATATGATTAGATGATAAAATAGAATTACTCTGAAAAAGCACCAACTCAGCCAAATAAAGATTTGTTGACAATATTTTTTTTTTAAGATAATCTTATACGTATAGTTTACACGCGGGCATAGCTCAGTTGGTAGAGTACAAGCTTCCCAAGCTTGGTGTCGCGAGTTCGAATCTCGTTGCCCGCTCCATTGACCTTCAGGGGTAATTTCAGAGACGATTAGTATTTGTTAAGACAAATTATCTTGTTGTACATCAGGGAGCGGGCATTTGCCCGTTTTTCTGTTTATTGGGGGGAAATATTCTCTATTGTCGCGGGGGATTAATGCTCAAGGAAAAAAATAATACCTGTTCTTTTGGTGAGACTGTTAGAAAAATTGCAGAGCCATTGTGTGAGGCTGAACAGATTGAATTTGTACATGCGGAACGACTCTCTGACAGAGGAAGAACTATTATCAGAATTTATCTTGATAAAGAGTGTGGAATTACTATTGATGACTGTGTAAATATGAACAGACAGATTGGGGATATCTTAGATGTACATCTTGAAGATATTGGACATTACAATCTTGAAATTTCTTCCCCTGGACCCCGTCGTCCCTTAACAAAAATGTCAGATTTTGAACGATTCAAAGGCAAACAGATAAGTTTGGAAGTTACCGAGTCTATTAATGGAAGAAAAAAGTTTAAAGGCTTGCTTGAAGGTATTGAGGATGAAAATATTATTTTGACCATAGAACAGCAGACAGTAAAAATTGAGTATGACAATGTAAGTAAAGCCAGACTCGCAGCCACCCACGGGGAATAGAAATGCTTATTACAGATATTAAACGTGTTATTGAACAGGTTAGCCGTGAAAAGGGTATTAATAAAGAGGTCTTGATATCTACCCTTAAAGAGGCTATTGAATCGGCTGCCAGAAAGAAACTTGGTGCCAGGGCTGATATTGAAGTTCATTATGATGAAAAGAGCGGTGAAGTTGAAGTTTTTCAGTTTAAAGAGGTGGTATCTGTTGTTGAAGACCCTGAAGTTGAACTCACAATGGAGGATGGGTTGAAATATGATCCTGAATGTGAAGAGGGAGACAGCCTTGGTATTAAAGTGGATACATCACTGTTTGGCAGAATTGCAGCTCAATCTGCAAAGCAGGTCATTATTCAGAAGATGAAGGAAGCAGAAAGAAATGCCGTGTATGATAACTTTATCAATAAAAAAGGGGATATCATAAATGGCATTGTTCAGCGAATAGACAGAGGCAACATCATTGTAAATCTTGGACAGGCAGAGGCAGTGTTGCCATCTAAAGAGCAGATGCCAAGAGAAAATTACAAAAGAGGAGATCGTATCCGTGCCTATGTTCTTGATGTTCTTGAAGAGTCAAGGGGTTCTCAGATTGTTCTTTCAAGAACACATCCTGAATTCCTTGTTAAGCTGTTTGCTGCTGAGGTTCCAGAGGTTGCTGAATCCATTGTCACAATTCAAGGAGCTGCCAGAGAACCTGGTGTCCGCTCAAAAGTTGCTGTAACTTCGTCTGACTCTGATGTGGATCCTGTTGGTGCCTGTGTCGGTATGAAAGGGAACAGGGTTCAGAGCATTGTACAGGAACTTAAGGGGGAAAAAATTGATATTATCCAATGGAATCCAGATATTGCAAAATTTGTATGTAATGCCCTTGCACCAGCAGAAATATCAAAAGTGATCATTGATGAATATAACAGAACTATGGAGATTATAGTTCCTGATGAGTTTTTATCCATTGCTATAGGAAAAAACGGTCAGAATGTCCGTCTTGCGTGTAAGTTGACCGGATGGCATCTTGATGTTATGAGTAAAGATGAATACAGCCGAAAAGAGAAACAGAGACATGATTCACTTATGAAAATTCCAGGTATGACAGAGAGCCTTGCGGACGCACTGTATCAAAATGGTTTTGCTAGCCTTAAAGATGTGGCATTGGGTGATATTACAAGTATCTGTTCTGCTTCGGAACTATCTGAACAGGATGCCGTAATTTTAAAAAAGCGGGCGGGTGAGATGCTCCACTTATCCAAATCATTTTCAAGAATTACAGGCGGTGTACATAATAATGGTGAGGTGTCGTCTAAAAGTGTAGATAGTGAATATGAAGAGAGTGAGGTAGACAATCAGACTAATAATGAAGCCGTTGACAACATCTCCTCCGATAATGATAATCGTTTTAAGCATGCTGAAGATGTAGGCACTGAAAGATTTTTGCAGGATTCATCCAAAACTGAACAGCTATAAGTTATAAAATTTAAGAAATTAAAATAAAAATAGGAAAGAATATTGTGGGGGAACAGATGGCAAAAATCAGAGTACATGAACTGGCCAAAGAGCTTAATCTTACAAACAAGGCTATTTTGACAAAGCTTAAGGCTATGAATATAGAAGTTAAAAGCCATATGAGTTCTCTTGAAGATGAGACGGTCGAACATATAAAATTAAATATTTTCGGCAATAAACAAAAAGATCAGGACTCCAAAACTGGTACATCTGTGATTCGCCGCCGTAAAAAACATAAAAATGAGATATCCTCTTCACATCCCGAAATAAGGCGGACAGAACAACCCTCATCTGACAGAGATGACAATTATGAAGATATGCTTGCAGATAATAAACCGATAGTAGAGGTTGAACCATTAACGGTAGATTTATCTAAAGATAGTAATGAATATAAAGAAGGTCAAAAACAAAATAGTTCTATAGACAATAAAGCTATTCAAGAAGATAATGTGAACAAAAAAGACAAAGAACTAAACCCAAATAAGCTGTCTGATGATAAGATTCAACAAGATAAAGACAATTATGATGAAAAGATGCTCTCTGAGGCGGAAAAAAGTGCCCATAATGAAGGTAACAGTGGCTCACTGTCACAAGAAACTGTATCTCACGATGCTGATAGTTTGGCAGCAGAAGATAAATCTCAAAAATCAGAAGGCATAACAGAAACATCTAAATATTCTGAGGAATATCGTGTATCTAAAGAAGAGATAACGCGTAATGAGAGTTCTAAGGATAAAGAGAATTCTGAAGAGACTGTATCAATCTCAAAAAACGATGTTGCTGCCGATCAAGATGATGATAGACAGAACAGTAATGAAGAGACATCTGATTCAGAACAAGATAATGATGCTTCTTCTGGTAATGATAAAAAAAAGAAACGCAAGAAAAAACAGAAAAAATCAGAGCCTGCAAAAATTATTAAACTTGCAGAACCTCCACCACCCCTTGTCCCTGTATCACCTGCCCCTAAAAAAAGAGAGTATGTTGAAAAAATATCCAGTGTGAAAAATCTATCTTCTGATAGAGAGAAGACATCGCATAACAGGGAAAGAACTGTTTATGAGAAAGATAAATCAATGGCTGACCGAGAGAGAGCACCTTACAATCGTGGTGAACGTACAGGTTCTGAAACAACCTTTCAACATAAGGGAAAGACAGCTTTTGATAAAGATAAAGCAGGAAATTCTGACAGGGAACGGACACCATTTGATAGAGACAAAATAGCAACTAAAGATCGAATACTTTCTGATAAGGATACACTATCAACTAACAGAGAACGCACACCTTCAACTAACAGAGAACGCACACCTTCTGATAGAGAAAAATCAGTGTATAGCCCTTCTGGCAGAAGCGGGGTAAAATCAGAGTCAGCATTTTCAAAAACACGTAATAAAAAAGATGTGATTAGTGATATTCCTTTTATTCCTATTGAACCTTCAGACAAAGATGATGCAAAATCAAAACGGAAGAAACTCAAGGTAAAAAAGAAAAAATGGGGTGAAGATGAAGATTTGAGTTCAGAGGAAAAAGTCGGACAGAAAAAACGCAAATCAGTTGTTGAAGGAAAAGATCTTTACGAGCAGGGCTTTTTAGCCAAAAAAAGCCGTAAGAAGGATAGTAAAAATCGGCAGAGACCAAAACCTCAGCAGAAAACTCAGATTACTGTTCCAAAAGCTATCAAACGTAGAATTAAGATAGATGAAACTATAGAACTATCAGAACTTGCAAAAAGGATGAGTATTAAGGCAAATGAGATGATTCAAAAGCTCATGGGTATGGGAATTATGGTTACAGTGAACCAGACCATAGATTTTGATACTGCCGCCTTAGTTGCCGCAGAATTTGATTACGAGGTCGAAAAAGCAGCAGTTGCTGAAGATATGCTTTCACATGCAAATGAAGCTGATGATCCTGATAATCTGATTCCACGCTCTCCAGTTGTTACTATTATGGGACATGTTGACCACGGAAAAACTTCTCTTTTGGATGTGATAAGAAAATCTAAAATAACTACGGGAGAAGCCGGCGGAATTACCCAGCATATTGGTGCATATAGTGTTGAAACCCCTAATGGCGGTGTTGTTACATTCCTTGATACACCAGGTCATGCTGCCTTTACATCAATGAGATCAAGGGGTGCCAAGATAACTGATATTGTTGTACTTGTTGTTGCTGCTGATGATGGTGTCATGCCTCAGACAGTTGAGGCAATTAACCACTCAAAGGCTGCTGGAGTGCCTGTTGTGGTGGCTGTCAATAAAATAGATAAACCTGACGCTGATCCAGAGCGTGTAATGCGTGAACTTTCAGATCATGGGCTTCTCTCAGAAGAGTGGGGTGGCGATGTAATTTTTGCAAAAGTCTCAGCAAAAAAGAGACAGGGTATTGATGAACTTCTTGATCTGATTCTTCTTCAAGCAGAGGTTTTAGAGCTTAAAGCAAATCCAAACAGATTGGCAAAAGGGCATGTTGTTGAAGCACGCCTTGATGCAGGTCGAGGTCCTGTTGCAACGGTTCTAGTTCAGCAGGGAACTCTTAAAACAGGTCAGCCCGTTGTCTGCGGACTACATTCTGGTAAGATACGTCTTATGACTGACGATATGGGGAAAAACATGGATACCGCAGGGCCAAGTACTCCTGTGGAGATTGTGGGATTAAGCGGAGTTCCTGAAGCAGGTGATGAATTTATAGCCCTTGCATCAGAAAAAGATGCCAAAAATATAAGTGAAAGCAGGATGCAGAAAGAGCGTGCCAAGGAGCTTGCCAAAAAGAGCAGGGCAAATCTTGAAAAACTTTTTGCCAACATGGGGTCAGATCAGGCAAAGCAGCTCAAACTTATCATAAAGGCAGATGTTCATGGATCTCTTGAGGCACTTAATGACTCTCTGATAAAACTTTCCCAGGAAGAGGTAGATATTAAAATTGTCCACTCAGGAACAGGTGCGATCAATGAGTCTGATGTATCTCTTGCAGCAGTATCTGATGCCATTATCATCGGGTTTAATGTACGCCCAACTCCAAAAGTTCGTGAAATGGCAAAAGATGAAAATGTTGATATGCGATTCTATGATATAATCTACAATGTTATCAATGATATCAAAACCGCTTTAACCGGACTTATGCCTTCAACTTTCCATGAAATTATTATCGGCAGGGCAGAGGTACGTGACATATTTGTAATACCAGGTAAAGGAACTATTGCCGGCTGTTTTGTGCAGGACGGTAAGGTCGCCAGAGGAGAAAAGATACGTCTTTTGCGTGATGGTGTGATAAAATGCGACAGCAGCCTCTCTTCTTTACGTCGATTTAAAGATGATGCTAAAGAAGTTACTCAAGGCTATGAATGCGGTATCGGCATTGAAAGATTCAACGATCTCAAAGTTGGAGATATTATTGAATGTTACGAAGTTGAAGAGCGTAAAGCCAGTATAGAGAGCTTAAAGGAGTCAACCACCTCACCTGCTGAGAACGAATAAGGCATATAAGGTAGTTTGGAGATTACTTATGAAACCATATCCAAGAGCAGATAGGATTGGCGTTGCTATTCAGACCGCTCTTTCTGAGCTGTTGAGTAGAAAAATAGAGGATCCCAGAATCTCAATGGTAACCATCAGCAGTGTGGAACTTACATCAGACTTAAGGGTTGCACACATATATTTCACACTGTTTGGTAATCAAGACAAGGTAGAGGATGCAATGACGGGTTTTGAAAGTTCTCGTGGTTATATTAAAAAACATATTGCACCTAAACTTGGTCTTAGATATATGCCAGAATTGAAATTTATCTACGATAAATCCTTTGATCATGGTTCAAAAATTGATGCTCTTCTCAATTCAGTAATTAAGAACAACTGAAATTAAATATAGAAGCCCTATAGCTTGTCTTGGTTGTGATAACTAAGTTTTAGGGGGTAAAGCAGAATGTTCAAAAAATGTAAACAATCATTAAATCAATATATCCACGCCCATAGGACGTGGATTTTTCCATCTATACCGAATGAAAATCTTTTATTTGAACATATCAAAACAGATAATAGAATCTGGCATCTTTAATCTTTTACCAATCTTTTTACATCTTTATTAAAGCTATTTTCAAAGATTCTCTCCAAAAAGTGTCAACTATTTTTAGGGTAAATGAAATATGCCAAAACTCATATTTAAAATTTTTTTTATTATAATTTTTATACTTTTTATTCTGCCTCTTGTTATCTCCACCGATAATCTCTTTTCCCAAAACTCAGAAGATATTCACATTGCTGTAATAAGTCCTATCTCAGGTCCAAATTCATCCAACGGAAAATCCGTTATTCAGGGAATCAGGCTCTATTTTGATGCCCTCAACCAAGCTGGAGGAATTAATGGCAAAAGAATCGTTCTTGATATGTATGATGATGAGGATGATGCTGCAAAGGCAGAAGAGCAGGCTCTTAAAATTGTAACTGACAATAAGGCTCTCGCAATTATTGGTCACGAAAGCAGTTCTTGCTCTATCAACGGAGGGCGAGTTTATAAGCAAAATCAGATTCCTGCCATATCTCCTACATCAACTGATGTCATGGTAACCAAAGATAATGAGTGGTATTTCAGAACTACTTTTCATAATGACTTTCAGGGACGTTTTTTAGCAAATTATATTTCCAAAGTATTCCAGAAAAATATCATCAGTATCATTCATGAAGACCTTGACTATGGAGCTAATCTTGCTGCTATTTTTCAAAAAACATATCAAGATATGGGTGGAAATGTAAAACATATATGGAGATATGAGGTAAAGGACAAGAATTTAGATTTGCGGCTGAAACAGATTGTTGATGAATTGCAAAGCAACGCTGACAATGCAGGGCTCATTTTTCTTGCACTACACCCTCCTGAAGGATTTAAGCTTATAAAGTTGATAAGAGACAGTGGGATTAAAAATCCTGTTCTTTTTGCAGCAGGTATTGATTCTCCTGAATTCTTAAAACAATTCGATAAATTTCCGAAAGAGAAGAACAACCCTGGATATTATACAAATGGCATGTATGCGGCAAGCGGCATTATCTTTGACACGGCAGATGAAAATGTTCAGGCTTTTATTGAATCCTACCATTTAAAATATGGTGAAGAGGCTAACCGGAGGGCAGCATTTTCATATGATGCAGCAAAGGTAATCCATAAGGCTATCATTAACGCTGGAATAAAAGGCAAGCAAAACACTTTAAAAGAAGATCGAAAAAAGATCAGGGATTATCTTGCCTCGCTCAACAATCCTTTTGATGCTGTAGAGGGGGTTACTGGATTCACATATTTTAATGAAACAGGAGATCCGTCTAAACCCATTTCAATGGGAATTTTCAAAAATCAGCAACTTATATCTGCTCCAGTCCAGATACAAGATATCCAGTATCTCAACGAAATTCCAGATTTTGATAGGGCACTAAAAGAAGAACGGGTGCTTATTATGGATAACAAATATATGTATAAGACCAATGTGGTCTATACTGGTATAAAAATCAACAAACTAACTGAAATTGATGTAAAATCACTGACTTTTATGTCTGATTTTTATATTTGGTTTAGATATTACGGAGATATACAACCACAAAAAATAGAATTCCTTAATGCTGTAGAACCGCTTGATCTTGGCTTGCCTGTAGATAAGAAAATAACAGATCAGATTACCTACCAATTATATCATGTGAAAGGGCGTTTTCGGATGGACGCTTTTAAAGATCGCCGCATTTTTGGGGAGCATGTTTTAGGAATAGGGTTTCGTCATATCGACATGCCCCGATGCAATCTTATCTATGTAACGGATTTATTGGGGATGGGATCGACAGAATCCTTGGAGGAGAAAATCAGAAAATCTCAGGCACTCAATCCAGAATATGGCTGGACTGTGAGCCGTGTTGCATTCTATCAAGGTATCTCAAAAAAAGAGTCTCTTGGTAATCCCGAGCATCTTAATAATCAATCAGGCATAGTTGACTATTCAAGATTTAATATTGGAATCCGTATTAAAAAAGTAGAATTCAAGATTAGACGGAATATTCCGTTGATGGTTGCAAAATGTCTGGCCGTTATCTCTGTTTTTGTCTTATTATCAATTTTACTTATCGGGGTAAAAAGAGACTCTTTCTTAAAAAGAAAATCAATTTTATTGACTCAGGCTATCTCTCTCTTTCTGTTTTTATTAAGCGTAGAGATGGTTTTATTGCAATGGCTCATAGAGAACAATGAAGCGTATGATCCTCAATTAACCATACAAATATTTGACATTTTATGGTGGGTGAGCCTCGGATTTTTTTTGAACATGGCATTTGAACGATTTATCTGGATACCTATAGAAAAACGTGCAAATAGAAGCATACCTAATCTTGTACGTCGCTGTGTCTCTTTGATCGTCTGGATGCTTGTGTTTTCAGGAATTATAGCTTTTGTATTTGATCAAAAAATAACCAGTCTTTTAGCAACTTCTGGTATGATCGCCATGATTATAGGTTTGGCAATACAGATTAATATTTCTAATATATTTTCAGGAATTGCTATAAATATAGAGAGACCGTTCCGCATTGGTGACTGGATTAAACTCAATGACAAATTTGAAGGAAAGGTCGTTGATATAACATGGCGTACGACCAGAATACATACTCCAGCTAATAATATCCTGAGTGTTCCCAACTCAATGGCATCAGAGGCTGTTATTCAGAACTTTGACTATCCAGATGATTCCTATTCAATCATCATCAAGATTCATGTTGATCCTGAACATAATCCTGAACATGTGGAAAAAATACTTTTAAATGCAATGCTTTCCGATGAAGAGGTTAAAAATGCTGTTGTTAGGTTTGATTTTGGGGAGTGGTCAAATGAATATCTTGCCATATTTAAAGTTAAAAATTATGGAAAGATGCGGTTGTATCGGCACAAGGTTGCAAAAAGAATATATCACGCTCTTAATGAGGCACAAATCGTGAATACCAATATGTCTCACAATGTAAATAAAATATACAGTATGGATAAAATTGAAAATTTAAAAGAACTCACGGGAGAGGAAAATATTATTGAAGCGATACATTGATCTCTGTGGCAAATTCCTATTGCGTTTTATATGATGTTGATATATTGAAAAATATCTTGAAGAGAGACAAAAACATCAGAAAATTAATTTTACAGGGCAGCAGGTTATGACAACACAAAACGAACCATCTGTAATATCATCTAACAGCTCACTTTTGGACAAGCTTATTTCTGATCCTATTCTGAAAAATGCTTCGTCAAGAGATATGGCTCACATGCTTATGCACGTAGAGTATCGCCGCGTTGAGAAGGGTGAAATTCTACTTCACGAAAACGAACCCGCAGATAAGTTATTTCTTATTGAAAGCGGGGAATTCAAATTTTTGAGGCAGGGATCGGATACAGAAATAGAAAGACGTAAAATAATTCCCATATCTGGAGGCTATTTAGGACAAGAAGGTGTGCTCGGATCAGAGGTTTATGTCATGTCAGTCGTTGTTTCAGAACCATCGACTGTAATAGTAATTCCTACCAGAGATATTTTGCGTATTACCGATACCTCCCCTGAAATTAAAAACAGTTTTTTTGAATCCTATACAAATAGGGATCCCGCCACGCCTGAAAAAATAGTACAGCAAAAAAATATTATTGATACATCTAAAGAAGAGGAGCCTTTTCCTATCAAAGCAACTATAGGATGGCTCGTAACATTTCTTGGTAGCGTAGGAGTGTGGGTTGCTGCATCCCATTTCGGACTTGAAAGGAATACCGGCTACTATATAGCAATAATTACATCTGCGGTATTCATGTGGATATTTAATATTGTACCTGCATTTGCACCACCGCTTTTCGTAGTGCTCATGGCAATTCTGCTGGACATTGTTCCTCCGAGTGTTGCAGTGTCGGGATTTGCCTCAGGCAGTTTTTTCATGCTTCTTAGCGTGTTTGGTGTAGGGGCTGTAATGGTTGTCTCAGGGCTGACATTTCGAATCTCCCTTCTTATCCTGAATCTTGTACCATCATCTTCTTTCTGGTACAGTGTCAGTCTGTTTTTTAGCGGATTTATACTGACACCAGTTGTACCATCCCAAGGGGCACGTACAGCTATCATATCACCGTTTCTTGTGGACCTTATGGGCGCTTCCGAGCCGAGGGAGAAGGATATGTTAGGTGCTCACTTTGTCAACTGCACTCTCGGCGGTGTTGGATTGATGGCATCAGTGTTTCTTACTGGAAAACCTGCAAATCTTATAGTTCTTGGTATGTTTGACTATCAGACCCAATTTGCCTTCCAATGGCTAAACTGGCTTTTTGCAGCATCGTTTACAGGAATACTAATGTTTATCATGTTTTTTGCTATTTCATGGCTTGTTTTCAAAAACTCCAGGAATTTCAGAATTCCTCGAAATATCATATCAAAACAGTTAAAAGTTCTGGGTCCAACATCCTCTTTGGAACGGGGAGCTTTGGGAGCTATTGCTATTCTGGTTATAGGTATTTTATTTACATCTGTGCATAAGGTAGATATCCCATGGATGTCATTTTCTATTCTGACAGTTCTTATTCTCTTCGGATTTATCGGAAACAACGAGATTCGCTCCCAAATTGACTGGACAACCTTGATTTTTGTAGGAGCCATAATTGCATGGCTGCCGGTTATGTCCCAGACTGGATTAGATAAGTTAGTAGCAGATAATTTAGGATGGCTTGGCGATTATATGAAAACAAGCCTTCCTATGTTTATAGGCATGTTGTGCCTTCTCATAGTCATTGTCCGCCTTGTTTTGCCTGAACCAATTACAGTGATTCTTTTTGTTACAGCTCTCTTTCCCCTTGCAAATTCAGCGGGTATTTCTCCGTGGATTGTAGGCTTTATTATTTTGACTATGGCAGAGGCATATATATTTTCCTATCAATGCGGATATTTTATACAGCTCAAAGAAATTTTATTATTTAACGGTCTTGACAGTGTATATGACGAGCCGAGAATAATTGTATTTAACGTTCTCATGATCATCGGTCGGGTTTTAGCAATTTATGCTTCGATACCATTCTGGAGGTATATGAATATCATATGAATATTAAAAAACATTTTCTACTATTCCTAAAGATAACTATTGTAATACTTGTGGCAGGCTTCATCCTTGCCCAGAAAGCACAAAAACCGAGAATACTCGTTATGCACAGTTACCATACTGACTATCCTTGGGTTATCCAGATGGACGAGGGTATTCGAAGGATTTTTGAGAGTCGTCAGGGCATCACATTGAGACACTACTACATGGACCTTAAAAACCATACATCAGATGATTTTAAGAGAACAGCCGCTGCTACAGCCCACATTACAATTAAAAACTGGAAGCCTGATGTTCTTATAATTGCTGATGATATAGGTCAAAAATTGGTTGGTATGAAATATCTTAATGATCCCTCTATAAAAATCGTATTCTGTGCGGTGAACGGCGGCGTAGATATATACGGATATGATAAAGCAGACAATGTTACAGGAATATTTGAACGTAAACCCTTATCTGCTATCAGAGAAACTCTACTTATGATTGCACGGGCAAGAGGTATAAGTTCTGACGTTACTGGGAAGAAACCAAAAGTAGTCTTTGTTTGTGATGAGTCTGGTTCAGTTACAGCAGAACTTCCTGGTCTCAACTCCTTTGATTGGGAAGGTCTTGAATGGCTTCCTCCTGTACGGGTAGATAATTTTGATGCGTGGAAAAAGGCTATCAACGAAGTCAACGGTTATGCAGATATTATTCTGGTGAGTGATTACAGGGAATTTAGACTGCCTTCTGGTGAAAAAGAGCCAATTCCACCTTCGGATATTATGGCATGGACAGAGGCTAATTCTAAAATTCCAATTTTAGGAATGTCTCTTATTAATGTATATGATGGCGGTATGTTATCCGTCTTTACTTCAGGATATGAACAGGGTGAAGTTGCAGGAAGCATGGCTTTTGATATTGTACGTGGGAAAAATCCTAAAGAGATTCCTTTTGCTGATACCAAACAATTTCTTATTTCTGTCCGTAAATCTGCTACAGACAATCGTGGACTTCCAATTCCTGCGATTTATGAAGCCTTTGCCAGAGCTACAGAGAACTTTTATGAGTAAAGTATGAAAAAATTTAATCTGTTTCCTGAATCTCTTGAGTTGAATAACCCTTAATCAAATGTCATCTATGGTATAAGTTATAATTATATGAATAAAATTCTGATTACCACCTCATCTTTTGGCGTACATGATGCTACCACTCTTGAAAGATTAAAAAATGCTGGATTTGAAGTTGTAATGAATCCTTATAATCGCAAACTTACAGAGAATGAGGTAGAATCCTTGATCGAAACTCACGCTCCTGTAGGCATGATTGCTGGTGTAGAGCCACTAACATCTGATGTTCTTCGCAAAACATATAGTCTTAAGGTTATTTCTCGATGTGGTATAGGCATTGATTCTGTTGACATCAAAACAGCGTCAAGTATGGGTATTGTTGTGACCAACACACCTGATGCACCCACTATTCCTGTTGCTGAACTTACTGTAGGACTTATCCTCTCTCTTCTTCGTAGAATCCATAGTGCAGATTCAGCCATACGAGACGGTAAATGGTATAGACCCACAGGTGGACTTGTTTTTGGCAAAACTGTAGGCATTATCGGCTGCGGAAGAATTGGATCCTATGTTGCAACTCTTCTATCATCTTTCAAGTGCAAGATATTGGGCTACGATGCCTATCCGCATTCTAATACCTCAATCTGCTATCAATCTTCAGAATTGTCCCCCCTTCTTGCTCAATCCGATATAATTAGCCTCCATATACCTTACAGCCCTGAAAATGATCATTTTATCAGCCGCGATAGGATCAGGCAGATGAAAAAAGATGCGTATCTCATTAACGCTGCAAGAGGAGGGCTTATAGACGAAGACGCCCTGTATGATGCTCTTAAATCAGGTCATTTAGGAGGTGCTGCACTTGACTCTTTTGAACAGGAACCCTATTTGGGTAATCTTAAAGAGTTAGATAACGTTCTGCTCACAAGCCATATAGGTTCTTATGCGTTAGAAGGCAGAATTATAATGGAAAACCAGTCAGTAGATAATCTGCTTAGAGAATTGGGAAAAAAATGAAGTAATTTGAAGAAACTTTGGAGTGATTTATGGGGGATAGTAAAAAATCTGTACCATTTCAGGCTGTTTTATTTGATTTTGACGGAGTAATTTTAGATTCTGTTAATGTAAAAACTGAGGCTTTTGCTAAACTTTTTCGCAGCTACGGACCTGAAATAGAACGGCAGGTGGTTGAATATCATCTTTCTCATGGTGGAGTATCCCGTTTTAACAAATTCAAATATTATTATGAAAAGCTGCTTAATACCCATTTAAGCGAAGAAAAGATTTTACAGTTGGGAGAGGAGTTTTCAAAGTTGGCTTTGCAGGGTGTGCTGGAAGCACCGTTTATTGAAGGTGCTATAGAGAGCCTTAAAGTATTGCATCAACAAGCGATTCCAGCTTTTGTTGTATCTGGAACTCCTCAGGAGGAACTTAGCTATATTATACAAAAACGTGATATTGGCTTATTGTTTACGGAAGTTCATGGTTCTCCTAAACTCAAACATGAGATTATCTTAGATATACAGACAAGATACAATTTGGAACCATGCAGGTGTCTATTTATCGGAGATGCTATGACTGACTATAATGCAGCAACAGCAACTGGTACACTCTTTCTTGGGATTATTCCAGAAAATACTCCATCCAATTTTCCACCCGGCACATCAGTCTCTTCAACTGTTTCCTTTCTATGATCCAAATAAAAGTTTTTTACTACAAGGAGGTTGTTTAAAATGGATAAAGTTGTTGTCTTTGGAGGTTCTGGATTCATTGGAAGCCATGTGGCGGACGAGCTTACTTTCAAAGGATATGATGTTGTTATCTTTGATAAAATAGCATCACGATATCTTCAGAAAAACCAGACGATGGTTATTGGTGATCTGCTGGACAGACAATCTATTCTCGAAGTTGTAGAAGATGCTAAATATGTCTATCACTTTGGCGGTATAGCAGATATTGAAGAATCAACCAGGACACCATGGGAGACTATGTATATTAATGTAATGGGAACTTGTGCTATTTTAGAAGCATGTGTGGCATTGAATATAAAACGCTTTCTATTTGCAAGTTCCATGTATGTTTATACTGAACTTGGAAGTTTTTACAGAGTATCAAAGCAGTCATGTGAAAAACTTATCAAGGAATATTCCAGAAAATTTGGTTTGGGTTACACAGTATTTAGAATTGGGACTCCTTATGGACCAAGATCAAACCATTTTAATTCTATCAAAAAAATGCTGGTTCAAGCATTTCATCAGAGAAAATTAACCTGTTACGGCTCTCCTGACGAGGTCAGAGAATATATTCATGTATCTGATGCTGCACAGGAGTGTGTCTCGCTTTTAGATGACATGTATCATAACCAGCATGTTATAATGACAGGCAATCAATCTTTCAGATTAGACATGCTTGCAAAAACAATAAGGGAGATGCTCGGCAATGATATAGATATTGAATATCTGCCCAGAGGAGAGGGACATCATTATCATATTACCCCGTATTCATATAAACCTGAAAAAGCTATTAAGGTGACACCGATGCACTATCATGATTTGGGGCAAGGGCTGCTTGAGCTTTTATACGAGCTTGGTGGAAGAAATTCTGGTAGGCCTATAGAAATAATAAAATATGAACTGAATGCGAGATAAAAATGGATATAATTATTGATCTTTCTCATCCTATTTATGATGGTATGCCCTGTTATCCAGGAGACCCTGGAGTCAGGATTGAACGGGTTAAGCAGATCGGAAAAGATCGAGTTAATGTAACTGAAATCTCAATGGGAAGCCACACTGGAACTCATTTAGATGCACCATCTCACATGATTAAAAATGGGAATAGTTTAGATAAAACGGATATTTCATGGTTTTGCGGCAGGGCAATCAAAATAGATATAAGCCGCTATACTGAATATGATTTGAGGGATTTTCCATACGATGGTGTGATTATAGAAACTGGTTGGTGGGCACATTTCAACAATCCTACCCGCTACTTTAGCAACGAAAGACCTTCAATCCCAACCTCTTTTGCACAATCTCTTGCTGCTACAGGTATAAAATTTTTTGGATGTGATCTGCCAAGTGTTGATCAAAGCGGGGTACAGGATAAAATTATCCATCTTACCTTTCTGAATAAAAACATCATTATATATGAAAATCTGACAAACTTGGACAAAATACCCGAAGGTATTCCATTTACCTTTATTGGCTTTCCCCTGAACATATATGATATTGATGGCTCTCCTGTGAGAGCAGTGGGGATCAAAGACGATCCTATTATAGGAGATCGTTTTTAGAGCGGTATTGGATTATATGACACAAAATGGAATTATTGCGATTGACAAACCAGAAGGTATATCTTCAGCAGCGGTCGTTGCTATAGTCAAAAGAAAACTTGGCGTAAAAAAAGTTGGGCACACTGGAACTCTTGATCCATTTGCAACTGGCTTGATGCTGTGTGGCATCAATAAAGGGACAAAATTATCCCAATTTTTTCTTGGCAGTTCTAAACACTATTTAGCAGAAGTTGCCCTTGGAATAGAGACAGATACTCAAGATTATACAGGTCAGCTCGTAAACAGGTGTGACCCGTTGGTGCTTGATTCACTCACCCATGACACAATCATTGAGACAGTTGAAAAATTGAGAGGGATTCAGATGCAAAAGCCCCCTCTATACTCTGCCCTTAAACACAATGGAAAACCCCTCTACAAGTTAGCAAGAGAGGGAAAGCCCGTCCAGAAACCATCCCGCATGATTGAAATTCACTCTATTGAAATCTTAAATATTCAGAAGGAATCAGCGGCTGACCTTATATCAAAGCCAAAATTTTTATCAGATGCAATACTTTTAACCATTTCAGTTCACTGCTCTTCTGGAACATACATAAGAACTCTTGCCCATGATATTGGTCAACAGCTTGAGTGTGGTGGCTGCTTATCATCTTTAAGAAGAACCAAGACATGCGGATTTTCTATTGATGATGCCATATCGCTGAGTCAGTTGGAAGATATGTCACAGGAAGAGACATTAACCAGAATTCTCCCTATGGCACAGAGCATCCCATTTATGCCTGTAATTCAAGCAGATGACAAGATGATGGAGACAATTCGATTTGGTCGTACATTCCGATTCCAGCAGCCGTTGTCATTTGCAGATGGAGAGAATCTTACTGATTTTAAGATTATTGATACCAATGGAGAACTTGTTGCTATCGTTGAATATAACAGGGTTCTTGATAAGTATTATTATTGTTGTGTTTTTATAAATTAATTGCTAATTTAGTCGTTATTTTTGTTGTGTGGATATTCTGTACCTGTACTGTGTGACCAGTTATCTGAATGGAATATTGGATAGCTTTAATATCAGAAAAACGGAAATTAACAGAATATCAAATATCTATCTATTCCAAACTTAAGGAGTATTAACGTGGTTTTATTAGCTGAAAACAAACTTGAAATGATTGAAAAGTTCCGGCAGCACGATTCTGACACAGGTTCACCTGAAGTTCAGATTGCTATTTTGACTCACAGAATTAACTATCTGACAGAGCATGTTAAAGTTCACCAGAAAGATCATCACTCAAGAAGAGGGTTGCTGGTGCTTGTTGGAAGACGCAGAAGTCTTCTTGATTATCTGAAAAAGAAAGATGTCAATCGCTATCGTATATTGATTGACAGATTAGGATTAAGAAAATAGATTTTATAGCTATTTTTACAATCAGGTTATTTTAATAAAGAGTTGGCAACACAGAATATATTTTTGTGTTTTTGCTGACTCTTTTAATTTTTATTTACAGGCGGCAATTCTCTGGTACCTAACACTTTATGGAATAAATTCGTATATGCAGCATCAAGCAAATTTTGATTTGATGTTGGATGTGCGTGTTTATTCCCTGCAGGAATACCTTGAAAGCCGCCTTTTTTTATCATGGAGATATTATGGAAACAACGGTTAAAACAGTGATGAATGGCAAGGAATTTAGCATAACTTCTGGTAAGATAGCCAAACAGGCGTCTGGTGCAGTTATTGTCAGATATGGCGAAACAATGGTTTTGGTTACTGCGGTTGCTGCCAAGGAGCCAAGAGAAGAGGCTGGCGATTTTCTTCCCCTTTCTGTAGAATATCAGGAGAAGATATATGCTGCTGGAAGAATACCGGGTAACTACTTCAGGCGGGAGATTGGCAGACCGAGTGAGAAGGAGACTCTGACATGCCGTCTTATTGACAGACCTATCCGTCCTCTATTTGAAAAAGGTTATAATTTTGAGACCCAGATTATTGCAACAGTGCTTTCAATGGACAAAGAGAATGAGGCTGATGTAATGGCAATGGTTGGAACTTCTGCTGCTTTAGAGATTTCAGATATCCCGTTTGTCGGACCAATTGCAGCAGTGAGAGTGGGAAGAGTTGACGGTCAGTTTATAGCTAACCCCACAATCGAACAGATGTCAAAAAGTGATATTGAGCTTGTTGTTGCTGGTTCAAAAACTGGTGTAATCATGGTTGAAGGGGGAGCAAATATTGTCTCTGAATCTGATATGCTTGATGCCATCTTTTTTGGACATGATGCAATGCAACCATTGATTGAAATTCAGCATGAACTTAAAAGTGCATTGGGAAAAGAGAAGCGAAAACTCACTCCGCCTAAGATTAATTACGAGCTACTTGCAAAGATAAAAGAGCTTGCATCAGACAAAATTCGTGAGGCTGTCCAGACTAAAGGTAAAATCGAACGCTATAAAACAATAGACAAGGTAAGAGATGAGTTGATAGACCAACTTACAACACCATCACCATCTGAGAATACATTTGATGTGAGCCAATTAATCCCAAAAGAAAACATTAAAGAGATAAAATCGCTTTTTGGTGATCTTCTAAAAGAGATAAGCCGTCAGATTGTCCTTAAAGAGAATCGAAGAATTGATGGCAGAGCATTTGACGAAATTAGACAAATTACCTGCGAAGTTGGCAATCTTCCAAGACCTCATGGAAGTGCTCTGTTTACGAGAGGAGAAACTCAGGTGTTAGGAGTTCTTACCTTAGGTTCAGGCAGAGACGAGCAGCGGGTTGAAACTTTAAGTGGTGATGAATCCCGTCCATTTATGCTTCATTATAATTTCCCCCCATTTTCAGTAGGTGAGTGTAAACGCCCAGGCGGTCCGAGCAGAAGAGATATAGGGCATGGCAATCTTGCTACACGTGCTCTTGAGAGAATTGTCCCTGATAAGGCAGATTTTGAATATACTATCCGTGTGGTTGGCGAAGTTATGGAGTCTAACGGCAGCTCTTCAATGGGAACTGTCTGTGCAGGAACTCTTGCAATGATGGATGGCGGTGTACCCATAAAAGCACCAGTATCAGGTATCGCAATGGGTCTTGTTACTGATAATGAAAATACTGTAATTTTAAGTGATATTCTTGGTGACGAAGACCACTTTGGAGATATGGATTTCAAGGTTACTGGAACAGAGACGGGTATTACTGCCCTTCAGATGGATATAAAAATCAGGGAGCTTTCACGCGATATCATGGTAAAGGCATTAACTCAAGCTCGTGAAGGAAGGATTCATATCCTCAAAAAGATGCTTGCCACACTTGATAAAACCCGCAGCGAGATGTCTCCTCATGCTCCCAAAATTTACACTCTCAAGATAAATGTTGACAAGATACGTGATCTAATCGGACCTGGAGGCAAAATGATCCGTGCCATACAGGCAGACACCAACACAACAATTGAGGTAGATGATACAGGTCTTGTAAAAATAGCTGCTGAAAATGAGAAAGATGGAGAGGCAGCTCTTAAGGTTGTGAACGATATATGTCTCGATCCTGAAGTGGGCGGAGTTTATGAAGGAGAGGTTGTAAAAACCACTGATTTTGGTGCTTTTGTAAGAATCAAAACTGGCACTGACGGACTTGTCCATATTTCTGAACTTTCTACCCACAGAGTCAAAAAAGTAACTGATGTGGTCAAAGAGGGTGACAAACTGAGAGTAAAGGTGCTTGAAATTACGAGAGATGGTAAAATCCGACTTAGCCATAAGGCTGTTTTGGAGTCATAATAGAGCTTACTTTCAGTTTTTTCGACATTAATTTAAAAGCTTATCTCACTTTAAATAGTGAGATAAGCTTTTTTGTTTCTTGCGTTAATAATCTGTATATTGAAACAGAAAAAACAAATTAAAACTGGTGTATCCAGCAAGGGATTTTTTTATCGTAAAATAGATAGAGCATGTTGATTTTCACATTTGCAGTTGATAAAGAAGAGAGAATCGTTATATTCAATAACTATGTGGAGGCATTCTATTATATAATATAAATAATGATGCCATTTTTTATGACAATGAGAGCATACAAGCAATGATAAAAGTAAAGATGCATCAGGTGGTGTTATGGTTAAAGCATATGTTGATGAGCAGAATCAAACCGTATTTCTCTGCCCTCACTGTGGATTTGAAAGAAGATTTGATGCATCTCCGTTCAGAAATAAGAAGAAAACTCTTACAGTGAAATGTAAATGCGGTACATCCACTGAAATGGAAATTGAGTTCAGAAGGCAGTTCAGAAAAAAAGTGGAGCTTTTTGGCTCATGTACTATCAAAAAAACTCAAAAACGCTGCGAAATGATTGTTAAAGACCTCTCATTTAAGGGAATTGGCATAGAGCTGCTACATATTTATAAAAAATACATTACAGATGTTGAAGTCGGTGATATTATTGACGTTGATTTTAAACTTGACAATAAAAAAGAAGAACAAATTACCAAAAGATGTATTGTCCGCCTGAAGCGAGAAAACCATATTGGTGCTGAATTTGATGATGAGAATTTTTCAAAACAGCTTGGCTTTTACCTTATGTAGTTATAGTACAAGTAATAAATATGTCTGCTCAGGAGATGTGATGATTAAAGGTTATATTGATGAACATGATCATGCTTTATTTGTTTGCCCCAATTGCGGTTTTCAGAAGAGATTTAATGCATTGCCATTTAAGGGTAAAAAAAAGCAACTGAATATAAAATGTCAATGTGGAGTATCAACTGAAATGACTATTGAATTTAGGCAGCATTTCAGGAAAAAAGTGGGTCTTCCGGGTGTATGCCTGATGGAAAAAAATAATACACGCTGTGATATTATTATTAAAGATATCTCGCTGGGGGGGGTTGGAGTTGAGTTTATCTTTGTCCATAAAAAATATATGGCTGAAATTGAAGTCGGAGATGTTATATTTGTTGAGTTTAAACTTGATAATTTGAAAGAAACTATCATAAATAAAAGATGCACGGTGAAGATAAAAATGGATAATATGATCGGTGCAGAATTCAATGACGAAAACTATTCCAAGGTACTTGGTTTTTATCTGATGCAATAACTTTCTTAATCTTTAGTATATATTTAGAATTGCTGGGTTACACCAGAAGGGGGGCAATCATGAAACCAGAAAAAAAACTTAATGTTAATCAAGTTCCAAAGAGAACAAAAGGTGACGTAGCTGGAGGTTTTTCCTGCTGTAATACAATGACCAGGAGAGAAATTTTGCAAGCTGCTGGTCGATGCTCCATGCTTGGATTAGCAATGATTCCTGTTTCAGCAATAATAAGCGGCTGCGAAACTATGAACGCTGTAACCCAGGCTGGTGCTCAATTGGGAGCTGCTTCAGGGTTAATATCCTACTCTCAGGCTCAATCAATACAGAAGATATCGACTGTAACAACTAAAAGTTTTGAAGATTTCACCCCTGAACAGGAGTATTACATCGGCAGAACAGTTGGTTCAGTCATTTTACAGAAATACAGACCATACACAAATCAGAGTTCCAATCAGTATATCAATATGCTTGGTCAGAGCCTATCTCGGGCATCTGACCGTCCTCAAACCTACGGAGGATACCATTTTTTGATTCAAGACTCTAATGAGATCAACGCTCTTGCTGCCCCTGGTGGTTTTATATTTGTTACTCGTGGTCTTTTGAAATGCTGTAGGAGCGAAGATGCGTTAGCTGGCGTTCTTGCACATGAAATCGCTCATGTTCAGGAGAAACATGGAATACAGTCAATTGAAAAATCAAGAATAACCTCTGCACTTACAACTATTGGGGTTGAAGGTGCAAAAAATTTTGGCTCTTCTGAGCTTGCAAGTTTAACAAGTACATTTGAAAGCTCCATTACAGATATAACAAGCACGCTTATAAACAGCGGATATTCAAGAAGTTTTGAAAATAGTGCTGATGCAAACGCTGTAAAAATTTTACGCAGGGTAGGATATGATCCAAACGGCCTTTTTGATATGCTTGACATTATGAAGAGCAGCCTTGTACCTGGCAGAAATGATTTTGGTGAGACACATCCGACACCAACAGACAGGATAGCTCTTCTTGAAAAGTCTATAGGCAGTTTCAGACCTGTTCAAAGCCCAAAGATAAGGCAGCAGAGATTTGAGAGAGCAAGAAGAAATTTTTCATAAACTGAAAGTTATCTTTTTGGAGCAACTCTTTTGACAAAGCTGAAACTCATATATTTAGAAAGGCTTTTCTGATGAAGCTGAACTCACTATTTTTACAACATAAATGGGTTCAGTCGATTTTAGGGGGGCTGTTTTGTGCCCTTTTTTCCCTGATTCTATGGAATGCTGGGCTTATGGATATGTGGGAGGGGAAAACATGGGACTGGCGTGAATCTTTAATGGCAAAGCCTTCGTCTGCAACTGATGATATTTGTCTGATACTTGTTGATCAGACAAGTCTTGACTGGATGAGCCAGAATAATGGTCTTAACTGGCCATGGCCAAGGGAGATATACAGCGTAGTTATAGATTTCTGTAAAAGAGTTCAGGCAAAAGCCGTAGCATTTGACGTGCTCTTTACAGAACCATCCTCTTATGGTGTTGAAGATGACAGAACTTTTGCCAAATCAGTTAGAGATTACGGCAATGTCGCATCTGCTGCCTTTCTGAAAAAATTAAGTAATACTACTCCTGCTCAATTTGAATGGATAGAGAATAGACCTTTTTCGCCGATTACTCTTAACGGTCTAAAATCATGGACAGAGACTCCAGCAGGTAAAGCGTGTCTGTTTACCAAAGCTGCAATGCCAATAGCTGAGCTTGCATCAACATCTTCAATAATCTGCAACGTGCAGCAGGAGCCTGATCCTGATGCTATTTACCGTCGTGTAAGAATGGTAAGTATCTTTGGTAATTATATTGTACCCTGCCTTGGTCTTGGAATATATTTTGCTGACTTTGATAGTCAAATTGTCGGCAACATAAAACAAGAGAGTGCTATTGGTTCAGGAGTGTTAAGTATTGATAACCGCACCATACCATTGGATAAAAAAGGAGAGGCTATTCTCAGATATCGCGGACAGTCAGGCACTCACAAAATTTACAGTGCGGCATCAATTATTCAGTCTGAAATTGAGTTCAGAAACAGGGGGGCTGCAGAAAGCAAAGAGACAACAATTGATAAATCCGCATTCAGGGACAAATATGTTTTTTTCAGCTTTTCCGCTCCAGGACTATTTGATCTTCGCTCCTCTCCTGTTGACAGTGTCTATCCCGGAGTGGAAATACAGGCAACTATTTTAGACAATTTTCTTGTGGGAGATTTCATAAGTGATACTCCTGAATATGTCGTAATAGTGTGGGTTATATTCTGGTCAATTCTCTGTGCCGTGTGCATCGCTTCTGTTAAAGGAACTCTACCGTTGATTTTTACTGGAGGTGCAGCAGTAGTTCTGCCTGCCTCTATCTGCATTGCAGCTTATGTTGTAGGAGTCTGGCTTCCTCTTGTGGTCCAGGAGTTGACAGCCGTTTTTGCAGTTATCTTCTCTCTTGGACTCAACTATGTTCACGAAGGTCGTCAAAGACGGTTTATTAAAAATGCATTCAGTCAGTATTTAAGCCCTGTTTTTATTGAGCAGTTGATCCAGCACCCTGAAAAGCTCAAACTTGGTGGCGAGCGTAAAGAGCTTTCCATCTTTTTTTCCGATCTTCAGGGTTTTACCTCGATTTCAGAAAAACTATCTCCTGAAGAACTCACCTCCCTTCTTAATAACTACCTCTCTGTCATGACCGAGATTATCCACGAAGAAGGTGGAACTGTTGATAAATATGAAGGTGATGCAATAATTGCCTTCTGGAACGCCCCTCTTGATGTGCCAAATCATGGTGTCTATGCTGTACGAGCTGCCTTAAGATGTCAGAACAAACTTGCCCTTATGCGTCCTGAAATGAAAAAAGTGGTAGATAGTGATATGCGTATGAGAATAGGTCTTAATACTGGTGTTGTTGTGGTTGGCAATATGGGGTCTTATTCACGCTTTGACTATACCATGCTTGGAGATTCAGTAAACCTTGCTGCAAGGCTTGAAGGTGCAAACAAGCAGTTCGGAACTTATACCATGATATCAGCGGCGACACGCAACGCTATTACTAATAGAGACCAGAAGAGCGAAGTTGTAGATAATGGCTTAACGTCAGCCAGCAGAAATAATAATATTAATATTCAGATGAAAGAAGAATTTGCATTCAGAGAGCTTGCAAGGCTTGCAGTGATGGGGAAAAAAGAGGCTGTAACTGTATTTGAACCAATGTCGCCTGATGATTTTCAAGCTAATCAATATATTTACAATACTTTTGATAAGGGGTTGCAATTTTTTTACAAAGGAGAGTTTCAATCTGCTATAGAGATATTCTCCTTAATTTCTGATAGAGATCACCCTGCATCATCATATATCAAAAAATGTCGTGAACTGCTTTTGTCAGGTGTTGATGCAACCACAGGTTGGAATGGTGTCTGGACGATGACGAGTAAGTAGCCAAAATAATGAGCAATCAAAATCGTTACAAGCTAAAATAAAATTGTCAATTGGTAACTAACCAAATCAATTGGGTCGGTTTAAGTAAACATCCACCTTCTTAGAAGGTGGCTTTGCCTTTTGCCCCCTAAAAGGGGGCGGCACTTGCCCTCTAAGAAGGCAAGCGGTTACCCCCATGTTTTATTATCTCAAAAAATTTAATTATTCTTCTTGCTTTTCAAGCTTTTCCTGATACTTAATACAGCTCCAGACAAATAGGTGAACAAAATCATGCTGCAATCTTTAAATGTTCAGGAGCATGAGCCATAACTTTTACTACTGACTTTGTTGACCAGTTGAGAGCCTGTTTGAAAATCAATTGTAACCCTCAGTTTGCTTTGCAAGTAGTCACAATTTTTAATATGTTTGCTCAAGTTGAGTCTTTATATTGCAACCTTGTCCGTCTTAATGGATTACTGTTTAGAATCTGCTGGAGTCATAAAAGGCTCTTTTGGCTCTATATTGGTTCGTGAGCAAAGATTTTTACATGTTGCATATAATTTT
>JADFZJ010000016.1 GCA_015232555.1 Desulfamplus sp.
CAGTTACAGCAGGCAATGGTTGTCTCCTTGGAACAGAGGTGGCAGACAGTGCATCTCAGGAGAACCTGACAGCAGCGTATGGTGTCTTCAAAAAAGAGATAGAAGATGTCAAACCCGGATATAAACCTGCTACAGTCAATACTGACGGATGGGATGCAACACAAAATAGCTGGAAAGCTCTGTTTCCTTCAATCGCTGTTATTGCCTGTTTTCTTCACGTTTTTATTGCCATTCGCGACCGCGCAAAAAAGAAATTCAAAGAGCTTTTTTTTTCCATTTCAACTATGCTCTGGCATTGCTATAAAGCTGAATCAAAGTCCGCTTTTTCTCAAAGAGTCAGAAGGCTTGACGAATGGTCTCTTAAGAATAAAGTCCCTCCTGTAATAATGGACAAAATAGGCGGACTCAGGAGCAATCTGCCAAAATTCTCCAGAGCATATGATTTTCCTGGCTCACATCGTACAAGCAATATGATTGATCGACTTATGCAACGGATGGATCGACATCTTTTCTCGACTCAGTATTTTCATGGAAACAGATATTCTGCAAACCTTAGTATTCGTGCATGGGCTCTCATACAGAATTTTGCTCCGTTCAATCCGATAACGATAAAACAACATAAGGATTATATGTGTCCTGCGGAAAAAATGAATGGATTCAGATATCATGACAATTGGTTACATAATCTTTTAATTTCGGCATCTTTGGGAGGGTGTCGTTCTCATCCCCCAAATCCGTTATAACCAGCTTTTTTCAAAAGAGAACGCAAACTGGGAGATATTTACTGATCGTAGTGTTGTTCTGGCTTTACTGTTATCAGATGACGGTTCAACTTTATGGGTTGGAACAACAGGAGGGCTTGAAAAACGTGATGCAGTTACAGGAGAACTCATTCAGGTATTGAACAATAAAGACGGATTACCTGAAAACTGGATTCACTCTCTATTATCTGATGGAAAAGGAGGGATATGGGTTGGAACAACAGGAGGGCTTGTTAATATAAAGTCTGATGGAAAATGGGAAATATTAACAACAAAAAACTCAAAATTACCTGATAACAATATTTATGCACTCCTGTCTGACGGAAACGGAGGATTATGGATTGGAACACGCTTTGATGGACTTGCACATTTTAAATCAAATCGGACTTGGGAAATATTCAATAAAGATAATTCCAAATTACCTGATAACTGGATAAGATCCCTTTTATCTGATGGAGAAAGAGGATTATGGATCGGAACAAATCAAGGCGGTCTTGCCCGCTTGAAATTAGATAAAACATGGGAATTCTTTAATAAAGATAACTCTGAATTGCCGGACAATTATATCAATGCTTTCTTATCTGATGGCAGCGGTGGAATTTGGGCTGGAACAGGAGGTGGTCTTGCCCATGTTAAATCAGACGGGCAACTTGAGATATTTAAAACAGATAATTCAGGATTACCGGGTAACAAAGTTAGCTCCATTTTGTCTGATGGCAAGCACGGGCTTTGGATTGGAACTTATTATGGAGGGCTTGCCAATTTAAAATCAGATCGAACATGGGAGATATTTAAAACTGACAACTCGGGATTACCAGAAAATACAATTGAGTCCCTGCTGTCAGACTCAAGCGGTGGGCTTTGGATCGGAACAAATGACAAAGGGCTTGTCCGTTTTAAATCTGATGGAACATGGAATACATTTCAAGCAGATAACTCTGGAGTATCAAATAACTGGATAACATCTCTCTTGTCTGACGGCAGTGGAGGAATATGGATCGGAACACAGGAAAGGGGAATTTCCCATTTTAAATCTGATGGACAATGGGAGATTTTCACAAGTAGTAATTCAAAATTGCCTCACAATAAAGTCAACACTATGGTGTCCGACGATAACGGAGGATTGTGGATTGGAACAGATAAAGGCGGTATAGCCCATTTGAAGACTGACGGCTTATGGGAGATATTTAATAAAGACAATTCTGACTTACCAGAGAACCCTGTTGACTCTCTCCTATTAGACGGACAGAACGGGCTATGGGTTGGAACTGATGGTGGCGGTCTTGCCCATTTAAAGTCTGATGGCTCTTGGGAGGTTTTCAATAAAGACAATTCAGGATTGCCTTCCAACTATGTTTACTCCATCTTGTCAGACCAAAGCGAAGGATTATGGATTGGAACTTATAACGGTCTTGCCCATCTAAAGGCTAATGCGTCATGGGAGGTGTTCAATAAAAAAAATTCTGATTTGCCTGATAATGATGTAAACTCTCTTCTGTTAGATGGCAGCGGAGGATTATGGATTGGAACTTCGAGTGGCGGTCTTGCCCATTTAAAAACTGACGGCTCTTGGGAAGTGTTAAATAAAGACGATTCTGGGCTGCCATCTAACAATGTCCAATATCTCCTATCAAACGGAAGCGACAGATTATGGGTCGGAACTTGGGGCGGAGGTCTTGCCCATTTTAAGACAGACGGCTCTTGGGAAGTGCTCAATGAAGAAAATTCTGATTTGCCGGATAATAATGTCAATTCTCTTCTCTCAGACAGCAGCGGTGGATTATGGGTCGGAACTTATAGCGACGGTCTCGCTCATCTTACCTTCTCCACTTCACAGATTCAGGAAGAGCAATATCTCACCGGTGGGCGTGCTGCAATAATCATTGCAGGAGGCGGAAACACTAAAGATAATATTTTATGGGACAGCACAGCAGCTATATGTAATTACACCTATAAAATGTTGAACAGACGCGGTTTTTTAAATACAGATATTCATTACATCTCTCCCCAGCCTTTTGCAGATTTCAATGGCGATGGTCTTGACGATAAAATCGTTGATGCCCCAATTCCAGCGTGCCAGATTCAACTATCAGACATTCAGGCAGCTTTTGACTGGGCAAAAACCAAAGGAGAACTGAACCAGCCTCTTTACATCTTTTTTACAGATCACGGCGGAAAGAATCGTCTCCAGCTTGCTCAAGGTGTTTACATTGAGGGTTCAGAACTTAAAACAATGCTTGACGACTATCAGCAAAGCACAGGAAACAAAGTTGTAGTTGTGATTGATGCCTCGCATTCAGGAACATTACTCCCTTCTCTTGCAGGTAGCGACAGAGCAGTCATTACAAGTGCCGACGATGGTCTTGCCTATTTTGACCGAACTGAAGACCAGAGTTTCAACTATTTTTTTGCAAAAGGGCTGTTCAAAGGCATGAATTTCTTTGAAGCGTTTCACGATGCCGTAGGCAAACAAAAAAAACTGCTTGGTAAATTATCAGACTACATAATGGTAACAGAAGAGGATGCTGTCAATTTATCACAAGAACCTAAATTTGACGACACAGGAGACGGGTTATACACTATTTGTGATGAAGGCAAATGGCTCAAACAAGTTTCAATTAATGGGAATTTCACAAATGCGGATATACCCTTGATGGTTGAGCCAGTTACGCAATCTGGCACAATTTCAGCTTCAAACAATTCCGCATCAGAAGCTCAAGTCCCAACCATATTAAAAGCCAAAGCCACACTTGCAGCAGGCAGAGTAAACAGGGTTTGGGCTGTAATTCGTCCGCCACAGATGGATATTCTTCTTGATAATACAGGCGTTCCGATCATGGCTTTTCCAAAAGCTGATTTAAGTTTATCCAAAACAGAGGCTGATATTTACGAAGGAAGCTGGAACGGCTTTGTTTACAACGGCGAATTCGAAATAACCTTTTACGCAGAAGATAACGAAGGGAACATTGAGGGGAGCGAATCAATAAAACTAACTGTGCCTGATGGTTTGGCTTGTCCGGAAAGAGGAGCGTTGAAGGTAAATTCAACCAAATCCTCCTATAAGTCTGGTGAAAAATTGAGCGTTTCTGTAACCGAAAATCTTGCTTACGGCTATGACCTTTACGTTGCCCTGTTCATGCCTGATGGAAACTTTGTTGCACTCAAAAATCCGCTTACATACTTGAATCAGTTGCAAAAAGAGAATTTTAATAGGCTCTATTGGGGCGACAGATGGATAGAGACAAACAGAAATACGAATATGGGCAGAGCGGTTGATGTTGTTGATATTGTGTTGTCAGAAGAAATTTTATCACAGAACACGGGATATCAGGAGAAATTGCCTCAAGGTCAGTATTGTGTTTACGCAGCTTTGATTCCAGAGGGTCAAGATTTGATGGTTTCTGCTGAAAAAGGTTTTATTGTGCCTGAAAGATTTGACGGGGTTTGTTTTGAGGTTGTGAAGTAATTGAGGCAAATCACAAATACTCAGAATTAGGATAGTTAAGATAAAAAGGATAAAGCAGGATAATCTTATCTTGAGATATCTGTTTATCTTGACTATCATAATTCAGACAGCAAATAATAGAGAATTAACATAAAAAATAATAAAAATAACAAACGGAGGCTAATGAAAAATGGTTAAAATTCTGATTATTGGAGCAGGAGGCGTGGGAAGTGTTACAACACATAAGTGTGCACAAATTCCCGAGGTTTTTTCAGAAATAGTTTTGGCAAGCAGGACAAAATCAAAATGTGATGCAATTGCACAAGATGTTTTGAAAAGAACAGGCAGAACTGTAATAACTGCAAGTGTTGATGCAGATAATGTAGATGAAACTGTTGCATTTATTCAAAAAGTTAAACCTGATATTGTGGTCAATCTTGCTCTGCCTTATCAAGATATTCCGCTTATGGAGGCGTGCCTTGCAACTGGTGTTGATTATTTAGATACAGCAAATTACGAACCTCCTGATGTTGCAAAATTTGAATATAAGTGGCAGTGGGCATATCAAGATAAATTTAGACAAAAAGGTATTATGGCTCTTTTAGGTTCTGGCTTTGACCCGGGAGTTACCAATGTTTTTTGTGCTTATGCACAGAAGCACCATTTTGATGAGATACATGAGCTTGACATTATTGACTGCAATGCTGGAAATCATGGTCAGCACTTTGCCACAAATTTTAATCCAGAGATAAATATCCGTGAGATTACACAAAGGGGAAGATTTTGGGATCATGGTGATTGGGTAGAAACTGATCCACTATCATGGTCAATGAACTATGATTTTCCTGAAGGTATTGGTCAGAAAAAATGTTATCTCTTATACCATGAAGAGCTTGAATCATTAGTTATGAATCTTAAAGGATTAAAACGTGCAAGATTCTGGATGACATTTTCTGAACAGTATCTTACACATCTAAGAGTTTTAGAAAATGTCGGCATGACCCGTATTGATTCTGTTGATTATGACGGAAACAAAATTGTTCCTCTTAAGTTTCTAAAAGCAGTACTCCCAGAGCCAGCATCTCTTGGACCTTTGACACAAGGACGCACCTGTATTGGTTGCTTGATGAAAGGGGTTAAAGATGGAAAGAAAAAAGAGATTTTTATCTATAATATATGCAGCCATGAAGAGTCATATAAAGAGGTTGGCTCTCAAGCAATATCCTATACAACAGGCGTGCCAGCAATGATAGGGGCAATGATGATGCTTGAAAAAAAATGGCACAAGGCTGGTGTCTGGAATATGGAGCAGTTTGATCCTGATCCGTTCATGGATGCTTTGAATAAATATGGGCTTCCGTGGAATGTTATGGCAATTGGTTAAACTATCATTTTTAAATTAAACTGCATTAAAACAAGGTTATAAGATTATGGAATACAGCACCCTGAATTTTAATCCTGACCAGATAAAGACTCCCTGTTTTGTTGTTGATGAATCTCTACTTGAGAAAAATCTTGATACGCTTGCATCAGTAAAAGAGCATACTGGTTGCAAGATTCTGCTTGCATTAAAATGTTTTTCTATGTTCAGGGTGTTTCCTCTTATCCGTCAATATTTAGATGGCGTCTGTGCAAGCTCTCCGCATGAGGCAAGGCTTGGGCGTGAGGCGTTTCAAAAAGAGGTTCACACCTTTGCTGCTGCTTACTCTGAGAGTGATATTCTTGATCTGTGTGCGACTACTGACCATTTGGTGTTTAACTCTTTTGGTCAGCTTGAGCGGTTCAAACCATTGGTTAAGAAAAAGGCAGAAGAGCTTGGAAGGAAAATAGAGCTTGGCATTAGGATAAATCCTGAGCATTCAGAAGGAGCAGTTCCGATTTATGATCCATGTGCCCCGGGTTCAAGGCTTGGGGTGAAATATGACAATTTTATTAATGCTCTGAACTTTGGAGCGAATGACAAAAATTTGCTTAGCAGAAATTTGCCTAATAGAGAAGATAAACGCCAAAACCCTCTTGACGATATTGCTGGGCTTCACTGGCACAACCTGTGCGAGCAAGATGCAGACTGTTTGGAGAGAACTGTTAAGGCTGTTGAATCACGATTTGGTCAATTTATTCCAAAGATGCAATATATCAATTTCGGTGGGGGGCATCACATAACTCGACCCGGATATAATATTAAACTGCTTGAAAAAATAATAAACGATTTTCAGCAGAGATGGGCGGTTCAGGTATATCTTGAACCAGGTGAGGCAGTTGCTTTAAATGCAGGTTTTTTTGTGGCAACAGTGCTGGATATAATAAATGATTCATCTGCTGTCAGCAGAGGCTCTATTTCTCTAAAAAATTTAGATGATTCTAACAAATTAGATGATTCTAACAAATTTGATAAAGTTGATAATATCAATAGAGTCAATATGGATATCGCTATAATGGACGGCTGCGTGCCTGCTCATACGCCTGATGTTATTGAGATGCCCTATCGCCCAAATATCATAAATTCTGAAAAACCTAATGATATTTTAGAAGAACACGAAAGATTATCAAAAGATATTGAGTTTAAAGAGAGAAAATATATTTACAGAGTAGGCGGGTTATCGTGCCTTGCTGGAGATGTTGCTGGAGAGTATGCTTTTGAGGAGCCGCTTAAGATTGGTGACAAACTTGTATTTACCGATATGGCAATCTATTCAATGGTAAAGACAAATACCTTTAATGGAGTTCAGCTTCCATCTATTGCTTTGGTCAAAAAAGATGATGGTAAAGTTGAGGTGGTTAAAAAATTTGGCTATTCTGATTTTAAAAACAGGTTGTCATAAGGAGGAAAAAAAATTGAAATTTTTAGAATCATGGATATTTAAAGACAGGGAAAAAGAAGAAAACTCTCTTTTTCATGTAATTCCAGCACCTATGGAGTTATCAGTATCTTATGGAAGTGGCACAGCAGCAGGACCTCAGGCAATTATTGAGGCATCAGATCAGCTTGAGGTGTGGGACAATTTTCAAGCATCAAGAGACACAGAATCCTATCTAAAACAGTATGATTCTGTTTTACGTTCAGGTATTTATACAGTTCCACCAGTTGACTGCAAAGGCGAGCCTGAAACTGTTCTTGGGCGTATTGAAGAGGCTGTCGCAAGAGCACTATCATTTAATCAGGTTGCTTCTGAGAATCGGGTTATCTCTGATAATAAAGTTACTTCTGATAATACCCCACTCAACGCAATTCCGGTTCTGCTTGGTGGAGAGCACACTGTCACACTTGGAGCATTACGGGCATTAAAAAAATATTTTATTAAATCATCAGCAAATTGTGATTCTAAAGATTCTACAACAAATCTTGATTCTGCAAGTTATAATAGTAACCAGAGTGCTGCATTGGGTAATATTCGAGCACCATTTGGTATTATTCAAATTGATGCGCACGCTGATCTTAGAGACAGCTATCAGGGAAGCGGTTTAAGTCATGCCTGTGTAATGCGGCGCACTGTTGATGATCTTAATATTCCTCTGTTTCAGATTGGTGTTCGTGCAATCTCTTACGAAGAGGTGATATTTAGAAGTCAGAAAAATATCCCATTTATTGATGCTAAAGATATTTACTCGTACGGGGTTAAAGCTATCTGTGATTCTGATAAGCTCCTTCCGGTTGATTTTCCTAAAAAGATTTATATAACTTTAGATGTTGACGGGCTTGATCCCTCTGTAATTCGTGCAACTGGCACACCAGTTCCGGGTGGTATTAGTTGGTATGACACTTTAACACTGCTCGAGAAAATTATTAAAATAAGAGAGGTGATAGGGTTTGACGTGGTTGAACTTGCTCCAGTTGAGAGAGATCATGCGTCAGATTTTGCGGCTGCACAACTTACATATTCAGTTATGGGAATGATTCAAAAATACAACATAAAATAAGATTTTCATGTTTGCAATAGTCTAATCAACTGGTCATATTCATAGTTGTCTGCTAACTCCTCTAACCTGTTGGCAAGTTGCACATCTATTGTTGATACTATTTTTATAGTAGATTTCAGCTTATCAATATAACCGCCTTCAACAGCACTTAACATCTCATTCAAGAGTGGCTCTGGGATATCTTTAAATGCAGCAGCCGTTAATATTCCAGCCACTCCTGATCCCAAGTTTTCTGGTGAACCGCTTTTATTTGCTGCGGATCTGTTTTCTGATAGCAATACTTCTGATGGATCAGCCTCATAAATAAATTCAACTCCAAGGTAAGTTGAAATGGCTTCAAAAATTTCAGATTCCTGAAAAGGTTTTCGGATAAACGCATCAGCACCGCTCGCCATAACCTCAATACGCTGCTCTTCCATAGCACTTGCACTGACAACAATAATAAATGTTTTAGCACCTCTTTCAGAACTCTTAATTTTTTTTGTTGCTTCAACTCCATCCATTACAGGCATACGGATATCCATAAAAACCATCTGAGGCAGCCATGTATCAAAAACATCAAGAGCCTTTTGACCATCAGCAGCCTCTTTCACTTCTATACCAACTTGTTCAAGCAGGCGGGTCAAGACATCTCTGTTTGTCTCTTTGTCATCTACAACAAGAATACGGCATTTTGTTATATTTTTTCCACGCTCGCTATTGTCGATAATATTTTGTTTAATCCCCAAAACCTTCCTTTTTTGGGGTTTTACAGGTACATCTTTCTCTTCAACTTGAACTGCTGGTAGCACTAATGTAAAAGTACTGCCTTTGCCCTGTGCACTCTCAACAGAGAGTATGCCACCCATAAGTTCAACATACTTACGGCATATCGCAAGCCCAAGACCTGTTCCCTCTTTTGATCTGCCCATGTCTGTCTGCTCAAAGCTCTGGAATATTGTTTCATGGTCATCTTTAGCAATACCTACTCCGCTATCTCTAATCTTGAAAACAAGCGAATATTCTCTATTTTGCATAGGATTAGATTGAGCGTCTTGTATAGCAGTTGATTGAGCTTCTGCAAGAGGCTCGGTGACACTGTTAGTTTTTTCATCAGTTATTACAGTTAAACCCACATATCCCTTTTCTGTAAATTTTACAGCATTGCCGAGCAGGTTTATGAGAATCTGTCTCAACTTGGCTTCATCTGCCATAATATAGCGGGGTATAGTCGGCGGATGAGAAATTTTCAGTTCAAGCCCTTTAGAGCTTGTTCTCTCTTTAAATAAAAGCCGCATATCTTCAACCAGTGCAAATAGATCAAAGGCGTTTTTATTTATCTTAATTCGTCCTGCTTCAATCTTAGACATCTCTAAAATATCATTGATAAGATTAAGTAGATGTTCACCACTGCTGTTTATTGTCATAAGACTTTTTCGCTGTTCAGCCGAAAGAGTATCATCTGACTGCATCAGTCGAGAGTAGCCAAGTATTGCATTCATAGGAGTCCTTATCTCATGGCTCATGTTTGCAAGAAAAATGCTCTTTGCCTGATTAGCTTTCTGTGCATCATCTCTGGCTCGTTCTGCTTCTTCTCGTGATTTATCAGCATCTTCCTTAGATTTTTCAGCATCTTCCTTAGATTTTTCAGCATAACTACGTGCCTTGTCAGCCTCTTCTCTGGATTGCTCAGCATCATTTTTTGCTCGAATCAGCTCTTCTTCCATTCTTATGCGGGCTGATATCTCCATAGCAAGTTTTCTGTTCCAGAACAAAATCAGGCTGATTATTATAAACGCTATTGAGGCAACTACGACACCAATTTTTATCACCTTTGTCCAGTCAATGGCATGTTCAAATCTGACAGAAATCCATCTGTTTGCAATCTCATTTTTCTCTATCTGAGTGATTGATTTAAGGGCTTTATCAAGAATAGATACCATTTCAGGCCAGTCATTTCTCACTCCCATAGCAAGTTCATTGTTAGCTGGAACGTCAGCAGGTGCAGATATTTTTAAATTTGTAATATTATATTGCTGCATCAGGTAACTTGCTACTGCTAAATTTTCAATATAGGCATCTGTACGTCCAGACGAGAGATCATGAAGACATTCAAGAACTGTTGACGTCTCTTTAAGAGCGATAGCAGGATATTTATCCCTCAGCAACTCATGGTAAGCGTAACCAGTTACGACGCCTATCTTTTTACCTGCAAGATTTGCCAGATCACCTACCAAAGGGGTATCCTGCCTCGTAATAATCACAACAGGATATGAGAGATATGGGTGGGTAAAGTTAAGATATTTTTTACGTGAAGGTGACTCAAGCATACATGGAACAATATCAATGTTTTTTTTTGCAACTCTCTGCTCAATATCTTTCCATGTAAGTCCCTGAATTACCTCCATTGAAACGCCTAATCGCCTTTCAATCAGCTTCACATAATCAGAACTGATACCCTGATATCTGCCCTGCTCATCTATCCACTCAAAAGGGGGTAAAGAGGGATCAACTCCGAGCCTTATGACTGGATGATTTTTTAAAAACTCCTTCTCCTTCAAACTTAACGCCAAAACAGATTGAACATCAGAAGTCATTTTTTCTAAGATTGCACCCGGTGCCCATTTTTTAGCAATCTGATTTTTTTGAGTTTCAGGTATGTTAGCCAGAATCCGATTGATAAGCTCTACAAGAATAGACCAATCTTTACGCACAGCAAATGCAAGGGGATTTGGTTTCTCAGATGTATGGGCTGCAATTTTGAGATTTGCAAGATTCATAGTCTGGATAGTATAGGCAGCAACTCCAAGATTCCCGATTACAGCATCGACACCTTTTACAGCATCACCTCCACTTACAGTACCAGCACTGCTATTATTTGAGCGTGAAAGTGCAACCATGGCATCTTGAAATGTGCCATACAAAGCAGGCTCAAGCGTTGTCTTCTCTTTTATAAATTCATGGTGAGAACTGTTTGCCTGAACAGCTACAGTTTTATCTGTCAAATCTTCTATTGAATCAATAAGAGAATCTTTACGCGTTATGATGACTCTTGGAAATGAGAGGTAAGGCTCAGAATAGGTGAAATACTTTTTTCTCTCTTCAGTTATGCCTACACAGGACAAAAGATCAATTTTACCCTGTTTTGCCTGTTCAACGGTCTCGTTCCATGATAGACCTTTTACATGCCTCATCTGTATGCCCAGAGTATCGTTAATAATCGCCACATAGTCTGCTGCCATGCCAATGTAATTACCACCTTCTGATATGAACTCAAATGGTGCAAAACCAGGGTCAACACCAATTTTTATAACACGGTGAGCTTGAATCCACTTCCGCTCCTCTTCGCTCAATGCAATTCTAATCCTCTTATCAGCAGTGCTTATATCAAACCCTCCCGGCAAGCCCGCAAGGTAATGAGCAATTACCTTATGGTAGATACTGTCAGGATCATTTTTCAAAGCTGTCAGATTGATATCGAGCCGTTCTTTTAAAAAAGGTGTCAATTCTGACTCTTTAGGAAATGCAAATTTTAGATGTGTAGAGTTAAATACAACAGGAGATGTATTAAAATTATATCCGTCTTCGTTTAAAGTGCCGAAGATACGGTTCACCACACCAACATCAGCCTCTCCTTTGGCAAGTAGATCAAAAACAGCCTCATAATTATCAACTTCAATGTATTGACATACAATATCAAACTGCTTGAGAATATTTTTAATTCCTTGTTCTCCATCAGTATGAATACTGCCCTTCATAACAGCTATTTTTCGCCCGCTTAAATCAAGAAAAGAGTTGGCTTTAAACTCTTTTACAGTATAAAGAGTCCCCCAGTTGAGAAAAACCGTTTCATTATTAAAATCATATTTTGAGGCTCTCTCTTTGGAAAAACCGACATCAACCATTATATCAATTGATTTGTCTTCTAACCTCTGAAGGCACTCCTGCCATGTGCCGTGAACAAATTCAAGCTGCCACCCCTCTTTAAGTGCAATATAATTTAAGATATCGGGAAATATCCCAAATACTCTGCCACTCTCATCTGTAAAAATTTTAGGATGATTCTGGTATGCACCTACGCGGATTTTTTCCACTCCTCGCAATAAACTGTTCAACCTGTTTAACTCTACAGAAGAGTTCACTGGATTTACAGTTGTGCCGTCAGTCTCAGCTTCTACAGTAGTTGTCTGGTTACATAAAAGAACGAGAGCGATTATTGATATAACAGCTATTACGGCAATAGATTTTATAACAGCAGAGCTATCTTTCATTGATTAAATTAAACTCCTATCTGTCAGCAAATTGTAATCCTCTCTATCAGCATCCAGATCACAGCAAATTACCTTGCTTCCTGAGTCAGTTGTGAACATGAAAGATAAAGTAATGCAGATATGGGCACCTGTTATTGAGAAGTATGGTTGGGAAATTTGCAACTGATCTGGTTGCGATACTGCTTTTCTTAAATATTCTCTTCTGCACCAGTCAGCATTTTCAGCGTTCTCTAATGGTTTAAACCTGACATCGCTTGTACGGTTATTATCTGCAAAAATTGTTGATTCAATTTGAATGCCATTTTCCATAAGCAGATAGCATCTAAGGACAGAAGGTGTGTTCATAATATCCTGACATGCACTTTTGAGATTTACACCCTGAACTAACAGCTCAATTGTTCTATGAAATAAGTTTGTATATACAGCCCGTATTTTGTCATTATTTTTCTTATCACTAAGAGCATTTATTCGATATTTTTCAAAAAGCTGTTTAAACGGCGGAGAGGGCAGAACACCCATTTCAATAAATCTTAATGGTTTAGCAAAAAAATATCCTTGAACAAAATCCGCATCACTTTCCATTGCAATAATTGCCTGCTCTTCTGTTTCAATACCTTCGATAAGAACTAATGAACCTGTCTGATGGATCAAAGATACAATTGACGGGAACAACCTACGAACTCTCTTCTGTTCAGATGCCTTTACAATCATGGAGCGGTCAAGTTTGACAATCTGAGGCTGGAAATCCCATACACGTTCAAAGTTTGATTCTCCTCTTCCAAAATCGTCAATAGCAACAAGGCATCCAAGGTTTTTGTAATACATTACCGTCTCTACTATTAAACTCTGATCTACTACGGGATCCTCAACTATCTCAATCACTACTTGATGGGGAGCAATAGAAAAATATCTCAGCAAGTCATTAAAAAAAGAGCCGTAATTCTTTCCATGAAGCATTACATAAGGTGAAACATTCAAAAATAACCAGTTTGAAGAGGCATTTAAACGGACGAAATTACCTGTATGGATATATCTGCATAAACGATCTAACAAAATTATATCATCTTGATTTTTTAACGACATAAACAGATCAGCAGGGTTAAGCCAATTATTATCTGCGTCTTTGACTCTCATTAATGCTTCATATCCTACAACACGTTTGTGTGACAGGCTGAATATAGGCTGCATAGCAGTATAAATGTCATATTTTTGATATTTTCCTGACCATTCTCTATCGTCTTCTGAAGCCAGAAGTGAAATCTGTTTTATATCAAAGCAAGGTTTGTTTTCACTCAATCTTTTTTACCTCTTTTTGAACATAAGCAGCTTTGCTGCAATTATTGTTGTATTGAAATTCCTTAATGAGAACATAGGCAGCTTCGATTCAATTATTGTTGAATTGAAATTCCTGAACAATAAGATAGTTTTAATCATTAAACAGGATTCCTTACAAATATTTTGTAAAAAAGAGTTGAGCCATTTGTCAAAAAGACCCCCGAAATGACCAATACAGCACCAACTAATAATGATTTTCCCACAGGTTCATTGAGCATAAAATATGAGAAGATAATAGCACTGATAGGTACAAAGTTGATAAATACACTGGATTTCATGGCACCAATACTTTTTATACCTTCATAATACCACAAAAATCCTACTACTGTTCCAAAAAATGCAAGATAAAATAGATTAAACCAAGTAATTCCGCTGTATGAAAAAATCTCATTGAAATTTCCGCTCATAACAGCAGGGAACAATAGCATAACAGCCCCTGCCGCTGAGGAGTAGCATACAGAAATCAGAGGAGACAGATCACCCATGACCTGTTTACCAATAAGAGAGTATGCAACCCAGCTTATAACACAGCCGAATGTGAGTATTTCACCTTTTCCAAGACCTATATTAAATAACTCAACAATATTACCATCTGATATGACCACGACTGCACCAATAACAGAGAGCAAAATACCCGCACACTTTACAGCATCAAGTTTTTCTTTAAAAATTAGTGCGGATAAAAGACTTATTAAAATCGGGTTATTGGCAATAATCAGAGATGCTTTACCAGCCTGAATATAGCTCAGTGCGTAAAAAAATAAGATGTTGTAGAAAAATACTCCGGTTGCTCCAAGCAGCAGCAAAGGAAGAATCTGACATCTCTTTACAGGCGGAAGAGAGCCTTCAATCTGCCTTGTTATAATCAGCAGAAAAATAGAGGCAATCGCAAAACGGGCAAATGAGAGCGTAAGTGGACTGCCTTCATTGGCAATGGCTTTACCCGCTATAAAAGTTCCGCCCCACAAAAGAGCGGTAAGAAAAAGTTTAACATAAATCATTTTTAATTATTCCTCTGGTATTACGCCTTTAAATATTAAGTTAAGAATGCTGGGTGTTCATAAAAAAATTATTCAGAAATGTCAATGAAGCAAAAAGATGATCAGAATTAAAAACCTCCAAAGATACGACTCCTGTAAACTCTCTGAGCAGATTCATGGTTGGTGCTAACATTGAAGGAGGCGTGTTATCAAGAGATTGATGGTCTTTTGGAATAAATTGTGAAATGTCTGATGAAAAATCCACTCCATGAAGATGAATTAGGGGAATTCGTTTTCTGTATCGTTCAAACAGAGACTTAATATCAAACGAAGCCTCAATCTGGCTGCCATTCTTGTAACCATACCTGATTAAGTGACCTGCATCAATACAGACTGAAAAACTATATTCATCAACAATATCAGATATATATTCAAAAGGATAATCCAATGTCTCAATTGATATAATCGAAGGGTCAGAAATAGACGATGCAATAATTTTAAGACTCTGAGCCGCACGCTCCCGCCAATGATTAATCTGCTCCTGATAGTGGGCATTATTGTTATCATTATTATGGACATGAGCATGATAACTTTTGTTATCACTCTTTTGGAAGTTATCACTGAGTTTTTGTAAATTGCAATCAATATGCAAAGTGTGTGTTGTAGGGTTTAAAGGTTCGCACAGTTCCAATACCCTTTTGACTGTATCAATGGCATTAATCCGTTCTGCCTTTGAAATATCTGTAAGCGAAATATCGACGGGAAGATGGACATTATAGGTTAAATCAAGACTTTGCGAAAGCTCGACAAGTTCTTTTATCTCTTCTGATGATGGCAGCACTTCAATAGTCTCAATTTTGACTTTCTGTTTTTTGGGAATAAAAGGTCTGCTTTCAAAAATCAAAAGCTCAATCTCGTCAAAAAAAGAGCCAAGTCTTTTCACATTGGGGACAACGCGGTCTGGAAATATAAAAGATGTAGTTGCAAGTTTAAACGGAAGATTTTTTGGTATGTTAATAATATTCGTTGTTTTAATGATATTTGCACTATTAATTTGTGCTGTAAGATTGTCTCTGTTTTTCAAACTTTTCTCCTTTTTATAAATTATCACAACACTATTTTTGTCTTTATGAACATGCAATCTGCAACAAACTGGGTGAATAATCTGAATAAATATGCTATTTTATTTTATTGCTTAGGAATTTCAATCTAAAAATAATTACATTGAAAGCTGACAGAGAAATATGAAAATCCAAAACAACTATAAAAAAATGTTCATCACAGACCTTGATGGAACACTGTTCACCGATGATAAGAAAATCAACCATAGAGACTTCCAATCTCTTGAGCGGTTGGGCGAAATGGGAGTAAAAAGAGTGTTTGCAACGGGACGTTCCCTCTATTCGTTTCAGCAAGCCGTTCAAAAAATGGGATTTACCCCTTACTGTGAAGATTTGCCTGTTGATTATCTGATATTTTCCACAGGAGCTGGCATAATACAATTTCAGAAAAATAAGATGGAAATCATGGATGAAAGAAAGGGGGAAAGCACAGATGAAAGTAAAATGGAAATTATAGATGAAAACAAGATTGAATCTGCAGATTCAAAGATTTTAAGAAAACATTCACTCGAATCAGATGATGTAAGATATATTTCAGATTACTTTGATTCGCTTAAATTGGATTACATGATTCATAGACCCATACCCGATACCCCCTACTGCATCTACAGACAACAAAGTAAATGGATAAACTTTGATTTTAGTTCCAGAATTAAACTTTACAGTGATTTTTGCACGCAAATAAATTATACAGGCTCGGTAAGAGATTTTGGTCAGGCAACAGAGCTTTTAACTATTGTACCTGCTGAACAGGGACATGACATAGCAGATATGATACATGAGGCTCTTCCTCAATTTAGTGTGATAAGGGCGACATCTCCTTTAGATGGTGAATCTATCTGGATTGAGGTTTTTAACAAGACTGTTTCCAAAAGTCAGGCTGTATCATGGCTTGCAAATCAGCTTGATATCAGACAGCAAGATGTTGCAGCAATTGGCAATGATTATAACGATATTGATATGTTAAACTGGGCAGGTCATGGTTTTGTTATGAAAAATACACCCAAAAAACTAAAAGAACGGCTTAGAGACAAACAAAAATTTACAGAAGTTGCATCAAATAATGATTGTGGTGTTTCAGAGGCAATCAGCTTTTTGGGGTATTACTCATTTTTTTAGTACGGTGAATTTCCATTGATAAGATAGTGCCATTGTCAATGGAATCAAATTAAATACATCAGGAGAAAATTTTAAATTTTATGGATAAAATCATAATAACAGTACTTGGAAAGGACCGTCCGGGGATTATTGCATCTGTCTCAAAGAGTCTTTACAAAATGGACTGCAATCTTCAAAATGTAAACCAGATGATCCTGCAGAATCAGTTTGCAGGATTTTTTGTTGTTGAGCATCCTTCTCATCTTACACTTGACGCTATACTCAAACAGCTTGAAGTTGAGCTTGTCGGGCAAAGTCTCAAGATTCATGCTGATATACTTGACACTCAGGTAAATAGCTCAAAAAATGGCAGTAACAACGCAAATTCCAATATAAAAGCTGTTAATAAATCGAGCGTTAAAGGAAATGATAAATCAGAAGAAGAGATATTTTTTATCACAACAATAGGACCTGACCAGAAGGGGCTTGTTGCACGTTTTACTGAAATCATTGCATCTTACAATGTTAATGTCGTAAATCTTACCGCAATTTTTAAAGGTGGAGATGAGCCTACAGCAAATATTATGTCATATCAGGTTGCAATAACTCCTGATACAGATCAGGCTGGGCTTTTTAGAAGCATTCGACAAAAAGAGGCAGAACTCGGACTTGACATAAGTATCCAGCATAAGAATATATTTGAAACCATTAATAAAATATAAACAACTATAAAACAACAAATAACCGATATAAAAACAAGGAGTTAGGAAATAAAATATCTATTTGCTAACTTAAGAATACAGGAAAATACAAAATGTTGAACTCTCAGGAGATCATCTCAACCATAGAGATGGTAAAAAATGAACACCTTGATGTGCGTGCAGTAACCCTTGGAATTAACCTTTTTGACTGCGTCAGCCATGATCTTAATGTTTTTAAAAAAAATATTCGCTCAAAAATAGTTAAAAATGCCTCCAACCTTGTAAGTATTTGTAATGCTGTGGGTGAAAAATATGGCATTGCTGTTGTGAATAAAAGAATCTCAATCAGTCCAATTGCCTTGGTGGGTGCCCCTTTCTCTGCTCCTCAGATGGTAGAGATTGCCCACACTCTCAATGATATTGCAAGAGAGGTAAATATTGACTTTTTAGGCGGATTCTCTGCTCTTGTAGAAAAGGGGATTGCTGCGGGAGATAGAGCTTTGATTGAAGCACTTCCAGAAGCTCTTGCCCAAACTCAGAGGCTTTGTGCATCTGTCAATGTTGCAACTACACGTTCTGGTATTAACATGGACGCTGTTCTTGCAATGGCTCGTGCAATTAAAAAAGCTGCTGAACTCTCTAAGTCGGACGATGGGCTTGCATGTGCAAAACTTTGTGTTTTTGCTAATATTCCGCAAGATATGCCGTTTATGGCAGGTGCGTATCTTGGGGTTGGAGAGGCTGATGCTGTTATAAATGTTGGCGTAAGCGGTCCTGGAGTTGTGAAAAAAGCAGTTGAAAGGGCAATTGAACAATCTCCTGAAATTGATCTTGGAAAAATTGCTGAGATTATAAAAAATACAGCGTGTAAAGTTACAAGAGTAGGTGAGCTTATCGGACGCGAAGTTGCTGAAAATCTTAACATAAAGTTTGGCGTTGTTGATCTCTCATTAGCACCTACGCCGACTGTTGGGGACAGCATTGGAGAGATATTTCAAACTTTAGGTTTAACAAGCATTGGTGTTCCGGGTTCAACAGCAGCTTTGGCAATGTTAAACGATGCTGTTAAAAAAGGTGGGGCTTTTGCAAGCTCTCATGTTGGAGGATTAAGCGGGGCATTCATACCAGTCAGCGAAGACTTAAACATTGCAGAGGCAGCAGCAAATGGCTATCTCTCAATTGAGAAACTTGAAGCCATGACATGCGTATGTTCTGTAGGGCTTGATATGGTGCCAGTGCCAGGCGATATCTCTGAAGAGACTTTGGCTGGTATTATTGCAGATGAGATGGCAATCGGTATGATCAACAATAAAACAACAGCTACAAGAATTATTCCAGTTCCGGGGAAAAAAGCTGGAGACAAGGTAAGTTTTGGAGGACTTCTTGGAGAGGCAACAATAATGAATGTGCCCCATGCTACAAATAAAGATTGCTTTGTAACCCGTGGAGGAAGGATTCCCGCACCAATTCATAGTCTGAAAAACTGAGTAGTGTTTTTTAAAAAAGCATAACAAAAAAACAGACAATATTTGATATGAGCAATAACTTATGCAAACAATAGCAGCAGATAAATCAGACGATTGCACCATAGATTTAGAAAAGAACAGAGATAATTTTTCCACATTACAAAACGAGAACAAGGTTAATATGAAGATCATCTTTGCTCTCACTCTTGTTCATTTTACAGGAGATTTCTACAGCTCCTTTTCAAGTCCTCTTATGCCTGTATTTGTGAATAAACTCTCGCTTTCTCTTGCACAGGTGGGATTTATAACTGGTCTTGTTCGTATTCTATCTTTTGTTATTCAGCCTTGTGTTGGCTATCTTGCAGATAGGTATCAGACTCGGGCATTTATCTTCTGTGGTCTGCTGTTTACTATCGTCTTTATTCCGTTATCAGGTATTGCAAACAATTACTACGTTCTTATGCTTGTGATGGCAATTGGTTCAGTTGGCTCTTCAATGTTTCATCCATCGGTTACAGGCATGGTTCCCCTTTACAGCGGCTCAAAAAAAGGTTTTGCTCTCTCTATTTTTAATACAGGCGGAACTTTTGCATTTGGAGTGGGACCCATCTTCATATCATGGTATGTCGCCTCTTTTGGTTTAGAAAATATGCCTTTCACAATGGCAATAGGTTTTGTATTTTTCCTGATATGTGTTGCCTATATACCTATGCCTGTGAGCGAAGGATTTAAAAACACAGGTTTTATAGGCTCTTTAAAGGAGAGCATTGGTGATGTTTGGAAACCAATTGCCCTGATTTGGATGGTGATGGTATTGCGTTCTGTCGTGGCTCAGTCTTATATGACCTTTATGCCTGTTTATCTGTCCAAGCGTGGTCACGATCTGGTCTCTGTGGGAACTATTGTTGCCATTTTTATAATTGCAGGCACAATAAGCGGGCTTATTTCAGGGTATCTATCAGATAAAATAGGATACAAGAAGATATTTGCAGTTTCCAATATTATTATGATACCCGCAACTTTGATATATCTCTATGTTCCTGGAAATTGGGTCTATTTAGGGGCTTTTATATCTGGCTTTTTTGTGTTTGCCTCCCTTCCTTTAGCAGTTGCAATGGCTCAGACCCTTGCCCCAAAAGGGAGATCCATGGTCTCAAGTCTTATGATGGGGCTTGCTTATGGTCTTGGCGGTGTTGCATCGCCAATAGTAGGAAAACTTGCAGATGTGTACTCAATAGAGTCAGTTCTATTTTATATTGCTTTTTTACCGTTAGTAAGCATTGTTCTTATTGCAAAATTTCCTGATGTTAGACCAGAAGAGTGATATTAAAATTAGTTCTTAAGGTCGTACAATCAATCTCTGCCCGGGGTGTATTACACTTTTACTGGTAAAGTTGTTCAAACGAAGAAGAGCATCAAATGAAAGACCATAACTTTGGGCAATCCCTGTAAGGCTCTCTCCATTTTTGACAATATGGTATCGGTTGTTATTAGACTGCTGAACCAAATTTCTATTTTGACCAGAACTTATAGAACTTTCCTTTTGAGATGGTGATGTCTGATATTGAGACGCAGCACTCTGATATCTTGAAAGCTCCTTTGAAAACTCCTGATAAAAAATTTTATCCATGCCCTGAGGAATTAAAATCGAATATCTTCCGGGATCAAGATAATATCCTTTGATCTCTGGATTTAGGTCTTTAATCTCCTTAAAATAGCTTTTTGCTGCTTTAGCAATCAACGTAATAGGTATTCTTGTGGGACAATGGACCGTAACTTGTGCAAAATTAAGAACTGGATAATAGTCTTCGCGTGAGAAGTTAAATCCATATTTTGCAGGATGTTCCATGATTTCCCGTGCCACAATTACCCTTAAAACATACCGTTGAGTCTCCAGCGGTAGATAGAGTTTGTAATAATCATAGACCTCCTGCAAAGCCATCTCCCGTGCAAGACCGTTTTCACCCATATTGTAGGCTGCCAAAGCAAGAGGCCACGAGTTAAAGCGTATATAAAGTTTTCTAAAATAGTCACATGCTGCCCTTGTAGATTCAATCAGATTTTTTCTTGCATCAATATTGTCATCAAGTCGCAATCCATAATCCTTGCCTGTTCCGGGCATAAACTGCCATGTTCCCACAGCACCTTTGTTTGAACCAGCATGTGCTCTCAAACCGCTTTCAATTACTGCAACATATTTTAAATCCAATGGCAGCCCGTACTCTTTAAGGATTTTATCAATATGGGGAAAGTATTGAGATGCCCGTTTTATCCACAATATAACCTGTGCCCTGTCCCAGAGAATAAGAAGCAGCTCCCTTTCAAGACGCTCTCTTACATCATGAATCTCAATTGGTATTCTGCTGCCGCAAAAATCTAATGAACCTGAATATTTTGCACTTTTTACAAGAGATGGGATCATCTCACTATTTAAATTTGAGTAAGTTGTATTTAATTGATTTGGTCTGGTTGTAGTGTTTTTAGCAAAAGTTGATTCCTCTGCTAAAAGAGTTGATGTTGATAGAATAATTATTTGTAGAGTAATATTCATTATAAATCGCATACTAAAACTCCTTAAGATAAAAAGTTTATATTTTAACTTGAGATTTGATTATGTTAAAACAGCTTTAATTCAATTGATTTTTATTTGTGTTATATAATCAGCAAATTTTGAGTGCAAGAAAAATTAGTAATAGGTTTTCTTAGAGCCTGTTTAAATATTCAGGCTCTTAACGTATAGAGGATTTTAAAGCTCATGTTTGGAAAAAAGAAAAAAAATGAACAGCCGCCACCGCCCCCTGAAATACCTCCTGTTGAAGAGAACACTAAAGGTAAAAAAGGAAAAGGTGTAAATAAAAAAGGCGAAACTAAAGATTTAGTTCCAGTTATAGAAGTGCTACCACAGACGGTTGAGAAAAAAAAATTTAAATTTCTTCCTAAAAAACTACTCTCTAAGAAAGTCCTGTTTTTGCTGCTTACACTTATATCAGTTGGTATTGCAGCTTTTGTTGTCTATAAAATATATTTTACTAAAAAAGATGCAGGTGTAGTTGAGAGGATTTATGTTCAACAAGAGCTTTCTAATGTTATCCTTGCCGAAGAGGTGATAAGATTCTCATTCGATTTTCTTCCCGAATTTTATGAGGCGACCGTTCTTTTTAACAGCGAAATCATTCTACTTGAAAATGAGGTAAAACGCCTTACTGCCCTTGGTGAAAAATTCCCAGATCAGATAAAAATTGCTGAAAAAGAGATAAAATTGATTGAAAAAGAGAAGAGTAAACTAAAGCAGACATACGACAAGTTAGAAAAAAGGGTTGAGGCTCTTTATGTCTCATATCAGGTTAATCAAGAGAGTGGATTTCAGCAGATTAAGGAGCAGAAAAATGATATTTCAACGGGAGCAAAAGAGGCTTTGTCTCCTGTATTAGAGCTGACAAAGAGAATACGAATGATAGCGGAAGCTGCACCAAAAGCACCTGAAGGTTTTATAAAAGGGAATATATATAAAATCAGAAAGCAGATAGAGAAATTAATAGGCAGGTGATGTGTTACGCAAAGCCCCTCCCCAGCCCTCCCCCCTACTTATGGGGTGGGGGCGTGTAAGATGACTAAATAATTTTGGATCGGTATTATAATAAAAATTGAAAATCTTGGGACTGTAAATATCGGCAGTGGTATTCCTTCAACACTTATCGGCGATCCTCTGCGGCTTGGGCAGGTTTTATAAACAAGATTCAACCACAACCAAGGAAAAGCTCTGAAGAAACCAAAATTCTCTCTTGACAAGAATTGAGCTTCAATGTAAAAAGTCCACGTCTTTTTTAAAAGAGGTTCTTTTAGAAAAAGACTCTTTTGAGAGCGGGAATAACTCAGTGGTAGAGTGCGACCTTGCCAAGGTCGAAGTCGCGGGTTCAAATCCCGTTTCCCGCTCCATATTTCATAAATCTTCAAATTTTCTTATTTCAGTCTCCTCAAATGTTCTACCATCCTGCAGCATAAATCTTAATTTCCATGCTTTATTGACACCCTCATTTATATCATGCAATAACCTTCAAATAAAAAATGCCATTATTATAATGCAGTTAATGGCGTACTACGCCCATTTAATCAGACGTAAAAGGAGTAAAAAAATGCTGTCTGTTTCTACCTTCTCTGTCTATGACATGATCAAAAGGAATGCTCTACTTTTTCCAGACAAAACTGCTATTGTTGATGGTGAGAAATCTTTCACTTTCAGTCAGTTTTTTGTTCAGGTGAACTCACTTGCCTCCACGCTTGCAGGATATGGAGTTAAGCCACGCCAGAGCGTTGCAGTTCTCTCTATGAACAGAACCGAATATCTTGTTCTGTACGGTGCAACATCAGCGATTGGTGCTATTCTTGTGCCTCTGAATTGGCGTTTGTCAAACGATGAGCTTGCATATATTCTCAAAAATTCAGGCTCAAAAATTCTCTTTTGTGATTCAGTACAAAGCGAAAAGGCTTACGCGATAAAAGCATCATCAGAAAAAGAAACATCTGGATTTGATGGTATTATAGTCAATTTTGATGATAAAAATTTAGATATAAAAAGCTCTGATATATCTGATTTTAAACCATTTTTTCACAATTCTGATGATATTTTTACCCTTATCTACACAGCCGCTGTTGCTGGAAAACCGAGAGGAGCAGCACTTTCTCATAACAACATCATTGCAGCCAACCTTCAAACCAGTCTTACCATGAAAATCGATCAGTCAGATATCTATCTGAACATGCTGCCACTTTTCCACATCACAGGCATGAATCTGTCTCTTGCAGTGATGCAGATGGGAGGCAAAAATGTGCTCATGGAGAAATTCAATGCACAAGAGGCACTTTCCACGATTGACCGAGAGAAAGTTACTGTAATGGGGAGTTTTCCCCCTATTCTTGTAAATCTTATGGATGAGCTGGATAGGTTTAATACCAAAGAGCCTGATAAAACTAATTCAAATAATAAAGCAGAGATTCGGAAAGATAGTGCTGTTTATGACATCTCGTCGCTTAAAAACATAGTTGGGATAGATTCACCCGCAACTATCTGTAAATTCACGGAAAAAATATCCAGCAAATTCTGGATACTCTATGGACAGTGTGAGACATCAGGATTTGTAACGCTATCTGACGCATCAGAATGCCCTGGTTCAGCGGGTCGTCAATGCGGTATCTCAAATATGGCGATTGTTGATGCAAGCGATGTTGTTTTACCTTGCGGTCAAAGCGGTGAGATTGCTGTGCGTGGACCTCTTGTGTTTCAGGGATTTTGGAGAGGCAGCACTAATGACGCAGAGATTTTAAATTGCTGCAACATGACTAAGGAGGAGCTATATGACACTTCAACCATCAGAAATGGCTGGCATCACACAGGAGATGTTGGACATGTTGACTCTAAGGGATATCTCTGGTTTGAGGGGAGAAAACCAGAAAAGGAGCTAATTAAACCGGGTGGAGAGAATGTATATCCTGCTGAGGTTGAAAGTGTTATTTTAGAACACCCTGATATTGAAGAGACAAGTGTAATTGGAGTGCCTGACCCAAAGTTTGGCGAAGGTGTCAAGGCTGTCTGCAAGAAAAAATCTGATTCTGATTTGACTGCAAAAGAGCTGATTGAGTTTGTAGGTTCTCGTATTGCCCGATATAAAAAGCCCGGTTATGTTCAGTTTGTTGAGAGTCTGCCGAAAAACAGCGATGGTTCTATTGATCGTAATAAAGTTAAAGAGCTTTATGGAAATTAAAGAAAAATATTATCTTGCACCTTCTGACCCCGGAGTTTATCTGATGAAAGATATTCGGGGGCGAATTATTTATGTAGGAAAGGCAAGAAATCTTAAAAAGAGGCTTGCATCATACTTTATTAAAGAGTCTGGGCATGACCCAAAGACAACTCTGCTTATAAAAAATATTGTTGATTTTGATATTATTATAACTTCAACGGAAAACGAAGCACTTATCCTTGAATCAACTCTAATAAAAAAACATAAGCCTAAATATAATATCTTTCTAAAAGATGGGAAAAATTATCCTTGCTTTAGGATTGATTTGATGCAGAATTATCCTGTGTTGCAGGTTGTCAGAAAGATTAAAAATGATGGTGCTGTTTATTTCGGTCCATATTCGTCAGGAAATAACATCAAAACAGTGCTAAGACAGGTGAACAAAATATTTAAACTTAGAAAATGCCGCGACAACACTTTCAACAATAGGTCAAGACCCTGCATGCAGTTTCAGATTAAGGCGTGTTTAGGTCCTTGCTGCAACAATGTTCCAGTTATAGTTTATAAAAAGATAGTTGATGATGTAACTCTGTTTCTCAAAGGGAGAGCTCCAAATTTAATAAAAAATCTTAGGCAAGAGATGGCACAAGAGGCAGAGAATGAGCAGTTTGAAAAGGCAGCTCAAATAAGAGACACCATATTTGCAATTGAAAGAAGCCTTGAACAGCAGATTGCGGTTTCAGCAGACATGATGGACAGAGATGTTGTAGCATGTGCAAAATCAGATCAGGGTAGGGCAGTGGTTACTCTTCTGTTTGTGCGGTCAGGCTATGTTGTAGGAACAGAGCACCACTCGTTTGATGTTGAATTAAATTTAAATGTTTTTAATAGTGAGAATAGTGGGAGTGATACTGCCCGAATAATCGAGGCATTTTTAAAGCAGTACTATCAGGTCAGCGAAAGTCAAACACATCATAAACTTACAGAACAAAATTGCCAGACCAGTAAGAATCAAAATTATCAGACAACCAGATTTATTCCATCTCAAATACTTGTGGCAGAAGACTTTGAAGACAGAAACCTGCTTGAAGATACGCTCAGTTCTGCAAAGGATAGAAAAGTCAATATTTTAGTGCCTGAAAAAGGTGAAAAGAGGCGTATTGTTGAGATGGCAATTAACAACGCTGAAAGAGAACTTCAATCTGTAATATCAAGAAACAGTGAAAGCAGGGAGACTCTGTCAACTCTTCAAAAACTCCTCGACATGGAAAATTATCCTGAAAGAATTGAGTGTTTTGACAACTCTAACATTGCTGGAACCGATCCTGTCTCTTCAATGGTGGTTTTTATAAACGGAGAGCCTGCAAAGTCACTTTATCGCAAGTTTATCATAAGAGACGTACAGGGGCATGATGACTATGCCTATATGACAGAGGTGCTTACGAGACGGTTTAAGAGATATAATAAGCAATCTAACAGCAGCTCTAATAAACAATATAAAAGTAACTCTAACAAAAAAAGTGATACTGATAAAATTGATAAGGTGGATAAAAGCCTTGTTAGTTTCCCTGACCTTTTAATTGTTGATGGCGGTAAAGGTCAGCTTGCAATGGCAACCGCGGTTTTGGCAGAGTTGGAATTGACAAGTTCAGGATTAAAAGAGCGGATCAAGGTGATTGGGCTTGCAAAAAAAGATTCTGAAAAGGGTGAACTTTATGACAAGGTTTATGTTCAAGGCAGAAGTAATCCATTGAATATGACTCAATCTTCTCAGTCAATTAAGGCTTTGTATATTCTTCAGCGGCTGAGAGATGAAGCTCACCGTTTTGCCATCACCTTTCAGAGACAAAGGCGGGCAAAACGGGCTGAAACTTCGTTTTTAGAAGGCATTACTGGTATTGGAAAGAAGAGAAAGGCTATGCTGCTTGCCCATTTTAAAGGTTTAACTGCTATGAAAAAAGCAACGGTGGAAGAGATTGCAGCTCTTCCAAGTATGTCTTATGGTTCGGCAGATGCGTTGGTTAAGGCAATTCTTGCCAGGTCAACCACATGAAAGAAACAAAATGTTGACACTTCACAAGAAAATGGAGTAACTATACAGTTTTTTCAATGTCTGTTATAATTAGAAATTTACTATTAAATTAATTTAAAGAGATTTTAAGAAAGATATATAAAATGGAAGAATCAAGTACACTTCTCAAAGCAAGAAAAGACAAGATGAACGAACTCAAAGAGAGTGGAGTTAATCTCTATCCCAATGATTTTAAAGTATCCAACACCATTGGAGAGCTTCATCAATTTACGCAGATTTCATCCGAAACATTGGGAGAAAAAGAGATTATCCTTGGAGAGCACGGAACACCCTTCTCTGTGGCAGGCAGAATGATGGCTGTCAATAATTTTGGCAAGTCATCTTTTATCAGGTTTAAAGACAGAACCGGTCAGATACAGGCATACGTTCAAAAGAATTTTGTTGGAGCTGATGGTTATGCTGTTTTCAAAAAACTTGATATCGGTGATTTTATCGGAATCGAGGGACCTCTTTTCCAGACAAAAACAGGTGAGTGGACTCTGCTTGCAAAGAATCTTAGGCTTCTGTCCAAATCGGTAAGACCTCTGCCTGAAAAATATCATGGAATCAAAGACCCTGAAAAGCGATACCGTCAAAGATATCTTGACCTTATTATGAACGAGCAGGCAAGAGATATCTTTATAAAGCGCAGCAAAATTGTCAGCACAATGAGGAAATTTTTTGAAGAAAGAGATTTTATGGAAGTTGAAACTCCCATGATGCAGCCACTTCCGGGGGGAGCTGAAGCCACACCTTTCAAGACATGGCACAATGCTTTGGGTATGGAGCTTTTTTTGAGGATTGCACCAGAGCTTTATCTTAAACGCCTTGTGGTTGGCGGATTTGAGAAGGTTTTTGAGATTAACAGAAATTTTAGAAATGAGGGTGTCTCAACTCGGCACAATCCTGAATTTACAATGGTCGAGTTTTATCAGGCATACTCAACTTACGAAGATTTGATGGATATGACAGAAGAGATGTTCAGAACCATTGCAATGGAAGTGAATGGAACTTTTCAGGTTGAATATCAAGGAGAGGTCATTGACTTTAGAGGTATTGACAATCAGGGCAATATTGTGAAAGAACCTGATGCTCAAAATGGCGGTAAATGGCGGCGTATCTCAATGATTGAATCGTTGACCACAATCGGCGGTATTGACAGTGCAATTATTGGTGATTCTGAAAAGCTGCTTGAAGTTGCTGATCAAAAGGGCATCAAGATTACCAAAAAAGAGCGTTATGGAAAAATTCTTACAAAACTCTTTGATGCACTTGTTGAGCCAAAGCTGATTCAGCCGACATTTATAACTGGATATCCTGTCGAAGTGTCGCCTTTATCAAGAAAGAGCGATACAAATCCAGAACTGACTGATAGATTTGAGCTTTTTATTGCGGGCAGAGAGATTGCAAACGGATTTTCTGAAATAAATGACCCTGCTGATCAATATGAAAGGTTTTTGCAGCAGGTATCTCAAAGAACCGAAGGTGATACAGAGGCTCATATTATGGATTCTGACTATGTTGAGGCTCTTGAGTATGGTATGCCGCCGACTGCTGGCGAGGGTATCGGCATAGACCGTCTTGTAATGCTTCTTACAGATTCCCCTTCTATCAGAGAGGTTATTTTGTTTCCTCACATGAAAAATGTTTAATATTTTATATGTAAGTCTTTTAACTGACTTTCATCTCTCGTTGTGTAAGTTATTGCATGGGTGTTATAGTAATTCACCATAGGAAATAAAAATCAATGTCTCTTGAATTTTTCATAGCAGGCAAATATCTAAAAGCCAAACGAAAAGAGGGGTTTATCTCTCTTATCACGCTTTTGTCAGTTGCTGGTGTTACTGTTGGAGTTATGGCTTTAGTGATTGTAATTGCTGTTATGAGCGGTGCTGAAATCGAATTCAGAAAAAGAATTCTTGGAGTTGAGCCTCATATTCTTATTATGGAGTATGCTGGTAAATTTAGTGACTACAAGGCAGTTGCAGAAAAGATAAAACCCAGCGGTTCTAAAGAGAATCAAAGCAGCAAAGATGGAAATTATAACAATATAGTAAAAGGCAGTGAGGATACTCAAAAAGAAAGTGTCGGTATAAAAGAGAATATTGAGATAAAAGGGATAGATGCTATATCTCCGTTAGTGTTTGGTCAAACTATGATACGCTCTGCATCAGGGCTGTCTGGAGCAGTTGTAAGAGGAGTTGAGCCGGCTTCAGGTGTCTCAATCATAAAAGGGTTTACAGCACAAGAACTTGAAGAGAAACTTGGAGAAAATAGAGATGACAGCCATTTCCCAGGAATTATAATGGGGCGTCAACTTGCAAACCATATTGGAGTAAAGACTGGCGATAAAGTTGTTTTGATGGCTCCGGGTGGTATGATTTCTCCTGTTGGGCACATGCCCTCAATGACCCGCTTTATAGTTACAGGCGTGTTTGATTCTGGCATGTATGAGTATGACAGTTCGCTTGCATATATCAACCTTAAAGATGCTCAAAGACTAATGGGCATGAGAGATCGCATCTCTGCTCTTGGCGTATGGGTTGATGAGCTGTTTCAATCCGCTCATATTAAAGATGCTATTCTTGACGCTCTTGGTTCTAATTTTTATGGAAAAGATTGGATGGAGATAAACCAGAGTCTTTTTGCTGCTCTTAAACTTGAAAAAACAGCGATGTTTGTCATTTTAACTCTTATTATACTTGTTGCAGCCTTTAATATTGCAAGTGCCCTGATTATGATGGTTATGGAGAAAACAAGAGATATTGCTGTATTTAAAGCTATGGGTGCAACTGATATGCTCATCAGAAAAATATTTGTGATTCAGGGCATGATTGTGGGGCTAACTGGCACAATTCTTGGAACTTCGGCTGGCGTTGTTGTCTGTATCTTGCTTAAAAGATACAAGTTTATTGAGCTGCCTGCTGCATATCCATTTTCAACCCTGCCAGTTCAGCTTGAATATTTTGACGTGGTTGTAATTGCTTTAGCATCAATCGTGATATGTTTTTTGTCAACTATTTACCCCTCCTATAAGGCGTCAAAAATGGATCCAGTCGAGGCTCTTCGTTATGGATAATTACAATCAAACGGACGATCAAAATCAAATTAATTGTGATGAGCACATCTCCCCGTTAATCTCCCTTAGAGGTATTTCAAGAGTATTTAAAAGCAGTGCTACAGACAGTTCCGCAGATATAGAGATTCTTAAAAATGTGGATTTTGACATTTACAAGGGTGAAACAATAGCTGTTGTTGGTGCTTCTGGAACAGGAAAATCAACATTTTTGCATATTGTAGGAACTCTTGACCGCCCAAATCAAGGCTCTCTTTTGTTTAAAAACAAAAATCTATTTGAGTTGGGACAAGAGGGGCTTGCACGTTTTAGAAATCAGAAAATCGGATTTGTATTTCAGTTTCACCATCTGCTTCAGGGATTTTCTGCTGTTGAAAATATTATGATTCCTGGGTTGATTAGCAATTTATCCAGAAAACAAATTACGATTGATGCCGAGTCAATTTTAGAAAGAGTTGGTTTAAAGCACCGTATTCACCATCGTGCAGAAGACCTTTCAGGTGGTGAACAGCAAAGAGTTGCACTTGCAAGGGCGTTGGTTATGAAACCAGATATTTTGCTTGCTGATGAGCCGACTGGTAATCTTGATAAACTAAACAGCGTTCAAGTTCATAACCTTTTGGTTGAGCTTAATAAAGAGCTTGGAATGACTTTAATGGTTGTAACACATAACAACGAACTTGCCTCATTGATGAATAAAAGGGTTACTATTCAAGATTGTAAGATAGTTGATGATGCGAAATAATTTGGTTATTCTACATCTTGAAAACAACCGAATGGAAAATTGATGAATAAAAGAGAAATAGGCTCTATGACAGCAAAAGGAGGATTTATAAATGAATCTGATATTTGCAAAAAATTTCTAAACTACAAAAAGGATAATGAAGCTCAAGTTTGGTTGGAAATTATGGGATATATTCCACAAAAAATACAAAGAATATTTGCTATTCAAATTCCTGTAAGAATAAATATTCAAAAAGCAATTGAGCTTGGCATTTCACAAGATAAATATGAAGAAACAATCAAATATAAAAAAGCAGATATACAAGTCAGGGTAGAGATTATTATTGACAATGTTTTACACATTGAAAATATTTCTTTGAAAAAAGCAAATAGATCAGCGGGCTTTAATCAGGTTGATAAACGACCTGTTAAAACATATCAGGATATATGGAACTTTGATGATAATACTGCAAAATGGTTAAGACTATTTACAGGCGACATTCTGCCAAATAATGTTTTATCTATTGCAGAATTAAGTAAAATTAAGGACAACAGAAGACTTTTTCTTAATGAAATTCCTCAAAAAGCACGAGATAACATAATTTTCTTTTTTTCAAAAAATAAGCTTTTGGTGGTTACTGATATATTAAGAGGTAGAGGCGGACTAAGTGCCGAATGGTTTTTAGTTACTCAAAAAGAAACTGATAATTCATTGAGTTGGATTCTAAAGGATATAAACACTGTCTGTAATTTTTATGCACAAGGCGATGTTGTTGTCTCTCCAAGAGGTAGTCTTAAAATAGGAAGATTAACAATGCAAAGAAAAGGGGGGACTCCTGACCCAACAAGCCTTCAGTTTAAAATAAACCCGTTGGAGCTATTTAGTGAATAATAATTTTAACAAAGTGAAATATATTGATTTGTTTGCTGGTATAGGCGGTTTTCATCAGGCAATGAAGGGTTTTGATGCAGAATGCGTTTTTGCTTCAGAATGGGATAAATCAGCAGCAGAAACTTATTATTCAAACTATAAAATAACTCCCAAAGGAGATATTACTAAGATTAAAGAAAAAGAGATTCCCAATCATGATATGCTTTGTGCTGGTTTTCCGTGTCAGTCATTTTCCATTTCAGGTAAGCAAAGGGGGTTTGAAGATACAAGAGGAACACTTTTTTTTGATGTCGCTCGTATTGTAAAGCATCATAAACCTAAAGTTGTGCTTCTTGAAAATGTTAGTAATTTTGAGAAGCATGATAATGGAAAAACTCTTGAAACAGTAATTTGGGCTTTAAAAGAAATAGGTTATGTAGTTTTTTATAAAGTTTTAAATGCAAGTGATTATGGGTTACCTCAAAATAGAGAACGGATATTTATTGTTTGCCTCAGAAATGATTTAAAAATAGATAATTTTGAATTCCCAAAACCTTATGAAACAAAAACAAGTTTATTCGATATTCTTGAAAAGAAACCATTAAAAGCAAAAATAATAAATAGAACAGATATCGTATTTACAAAATCATTTGAACCTCAAATGAACCTGTTTGGTCGAATTGAACTTCCAAACAAACCGATTCAAATCGGTTATGTTAACAAAGGTGGACAAGGAGAGCGTATTTATAGCCCATTTGGTCATGCAATAACACTATCTGCTTATGGTGGTGGAGTTGGTGCAAAAACTGGACTATATTTAATTGATGGAGTGATCAGAAAATTAAGCCCTCGTGAATGTGCAAGATTACAAGGATTTCCAGATAGTTTTAAAATAGATTCATCACTTACACAATCATACAAACAATTTGGTAATAGTGTTGCTGTTAATGTTGTGAAAGCGATAATAAAAGAAATACATAATACCAATTGCTTTTTAGAAAAAAAAACAGATAAGAAATTTTCCAATATGGCTATGATTTCTGCTCCGCTCCAAGCAGCTATCTAACCAATCAATGAAAGTTGTCAACGACCATGAATCAGCAAAATAGAGTTGGTCATCCAGCTGTTTCAGAATCGAATAAAAGGTTAATAATAGATGAATTTGATCGGAATTATAAAAACTAAAACCGTATGACTTTATTTTAATATGTTTTTTAACATGGTGGACTAATTAAATGAGTAAAACAGATAAAAAGCAATTAACTATCGTGTTCAATATAATCATTGTGTTTGTATTATTGACTTTTATATCAATATCTACAGCAATAGCCAAAGAGAAAGTAAAAGTCGGGATATTTCCCTTTGAAATCAATGCTCCGTCAAACATGGATTATCTTAAAAAGAATCTTCCCGAAATGATTTCCGAGAATTTGAAGACTCAGGGAGCTGAAACTATTATTATAAGCCAGGATAAACAAACTGTGCCGATTAACTCTTTAGATTACGAAATGGTTAAAAAGTTAGGATTGGAGCAGGGGCTTGATTATCTTATCTGGGGAAATCTTTTTATAGCCGGCGGGCAGATAAGTATTGATGCAAAATTGTTTAATGTTATTAAAGCAAATACTCCAATTTCATTCTCCGCAAGAGCAGGGGCAATTGAAAATCTCTTTGCGGCAGTAAATACTTTAAGCAAGCAGATGGGCAGCGATATATTTAACAGGCTGCTGGTGTCAGATGTGATTATACAGGGTAATAAAAGAATTGAGTCTGATGCAGTATTAAAGGTTGTTGCTATTAGAAAAGGTGATATTTTTAATGTAAGTGAGCTGTCCAAAGAACTTAAAAATGTCTTTGCAATGGGATATTTTGAAGATGTCCGTGTTGAAGGTAAAGAAGTTGATAATGGTATTGCTGTAATTTTTAATGTTACAGAAAAACCAAGTGTCAGGAAAATAAAATATAAGGGTAACAATGTATATGAAGATCAGGAGATACAGGAAGTTGTAAGAACTGGAACCGGCTCTATTCTCAATGCTTTTAAAATCAACGAAGATATCGAAAGAATCAAAGCTCTATATACTGATAAAAATTACCATAACTGTGAAATATCCTATACTGCTGATATGCTTGAAAATAATCAGGCTGATATCACTTTTGACATTAAAGAGGGTAAAAAACTTAAAATTGAAAAGATTGAGTTTGACGGCAATAAATTTTTTAAACATAAAGCACTCCAAAAAGTTATGAAGACCAATGAAAAAGGCTTTTTTTCATGGATAACATCATCTGGAGAACTCAAACGCAATGAACTTGAACAAGATGTTTACAGACTTGAATCTTTATATAAAGATAACGGCTTCATTGATGCAAAAATATCTGACCCTGAGGTTAAATTTGAAAAAGAGAGCATTTTAGTTAAATTTAAAATTCAGGAGGGAGAGCAGTTTAAATTTGGTACAATTGGTTTTGCGGGAGATTTAATTGTCCCTGAAGAGGAGTTAAATAAAAAAATCACTATAAAAGAGGGTGATCTCTACAGCCGTGAAAAACTTAGAACTAATGTTTTTGCAGTTACAGACGTATATTCAGATAAAGGTTTTGCTAATGCAGATATATCGCCTGGTATTGCGAAAAATGATCAGACAAAGATTGTAGATGTTAAATTCAATATACAAAAGGGTTCTCCAGTATATCTTGAAAGAATATTGATAAGCGGGAACACAAAAACACGGGATAAGGTTATTAGAAGGCAGCTTGAAGTGTATGAGCAGGATTTATATTCTATGACCAAACTCCAGAAAAGCGTAAAAAACTTAAGACGAATTGATTATTTTGAAAATGTAGATATCAAGACATCTAAAGGCAGCAGTGATGATAGACTCAATATTGATGTTCAGATTACAGAAAAAGCAACTGGTGCTTTTAGCTTTGGAGGCGGTTACAGCAGTGAAGATCAACTTTTTGGCATGATCTCAATTACAGAGAGAAATCTTTTCGGTCGTGGTCAGATTATTGGAACAAAGGCTGAAATCTCTGCTACATCTACACGTTTTACGGTAAGTTTTACAGAGCCTTGGCTTTTTGACATACCTCTTTCTGCGGGTGTTGATGGATATAACTGGGATAAGGAGTATGACTATTATGATAAGGACAGTAAGGGTGGTGCAGTCCGATTTGGCTACAAAATTTTAGACGATACATCACTTGGTTTTAAATATGGATATGAAGATTTTACAATTGATAATGTTCAAGAAAAATATACAGATGTAGATGAAGGACATTATGTTACAAGCAGTCTTACCACATCATTACGGTATGATTCGACAAACTCACCTTTTAACCCTACAGAGGGTTCTGATCACACTATTTCAGTTGAGTATGCTGGTGACTGGCTTGGAGGAGAGATTGAATTTACCAAATATATTGCTGAAACTGGCTGGTATTATCCGCTTTTTTGGAAATTAACGGGTGTGCTACACGGAAAAACAGGATATTTAGATGACAGAACCAAAGATATTGAGATTGACTATGAACGATTTTATCTTGGCGGTATGAATTCTGTAAGGGGCTATGACTGGCAGGATATAAATGCAACACCAGAAGGAGAAATTGAACAGAGAGGAGGAGAAAAATTTATTCAGTTTAATGCTGAGGTGGTATTTCCTATTGTTCAAGATGTCAATTTGGCAGGAGTTGTATTTTTTGATGCGGGTGACTCTTATCTTAAAGATGAGGATATCACTTTAGATGAACTTTATACAAGTTATGGTGGAGGATTCAGGTGGTTTTCTCCTATGGGACCAATAAGAATAGAGTATGGCAAGATTTTAGAAGGTAAGCAATATAGCGGTGGAAGATGGGAGTTTTCTATGGGAGGTGTATTTTAAAAACCCTTTATGTTAGTTGGGGTCAAATAACAAGATATTATAACTTTTAAATATATAAAAATTAAGTAAGCTGTAAAAACTAAGTTTAACCATTTTTAGGGTCTAAATTCCCGCTGATTGCTGTGGGGGTTAATTTGAAAATAATACTAAATATAGTAACAGGAGAATTTAAGTGCTATGAAAAAATCAGTAGTGTTTTTTGCTGCTTCAGTTGTCTGTTTTATAAGTTTTATGACGGTTCATGGTTTGGTTGCTAATGCTAATGCAGCCTCTATTAAAATTGGAGTTGTGGATTTTCAGAAGATTCTTACTACATCAACTTATGGAAAACGTGCCACTGAGGAGTTGAACAGAAAAGGCAAAGGAATGGAAGATGATATAAAGTCCAAAGAGAATGAACTGCTTAATCTTCAGAAGCAATTTGAGAAAGATTCTGTTGTGATGAGCAAGGATAAAAAAGAGGCAAAGCAGAAAGAACTGAGAACCAAATTCAATGATTTTAAAACATTAAGAGCAAAGTATATGGATGAGTTCAAGGGTATGCAGGCTACCCATTTCAATAAAATCCGTAATGATGTCCTAAATATAACTAATGAGATAGGTAAAAAAGAGGGCTTTACAATTATTATTGAAAAAAATGAGGGTGGTATGATGTATTCAGACCCTTCACTTGATGTTACGGACAAAGTTATAAGCGAGTTCAACAGAAGACCTGCGAACAAATAACCCATACTAACAGATTGATAAGACCTAAATAAAACCGTTATGAAAATCACTCTTAAAGAGATTGCCTTAAAGATTGATGGAGAGGTTATAGGAGATGAGACTCTTGAAATTTACGGAGTCTCATCTTTTTATGATGCACAACCATCTGATATAACATTTGCTTCTGATGCAAAGTTTCTTAAGGTATTGGACCAGACTCGTGCAGGTGCGGTCATTGTGCCTGAAAATTTTATTTCTGATGATAGAGTATCAGAAAATGGTGTTTTATCAGAGTATAACGTGTCGGGTTCAGCCTCCAAAAGCTGTGCATGCAAAGTGGCTCTGATAAAGGCCAAAAATCCTAAACGTAAATTTTTTAGAATTTTATCTCTTTTTCACCCCCCAAAACAGCCCATTAAAATAATTGATAAGAGAAGTGTTATTGGTAAGAGTTTTATTAATGGAGATGATATCTCAATTGGTAGCCATGTTACCATAGAGAATAATGTCACAATAGGGAACAGAGTTCAGATAATGCACGGTGTATATATCGGTGATGGAGTGACTATTGGTGACGACACTATCATAAAGCCGAATGTTACCATACTGGAGCATACAAAAATAGGTTCACGGGTAATTATTCACTCTGGAACTGTTATTGGCAGTGATGGTTTTGGTTTTACTCAAGATACAGTAGAAGGCAATAACGAAAAGATTCCTCATGCAGGTTTTGTTCAGATTGATGATGATGTTGAGATCGGAGCCTGCAACACCATTGACCGAGGAACATTTGGACGTACATGGATTCAAAAAGGTGTCAAAATAGACAATCTTGTCCATATTGCTCATAATGTGAGAATCGGTGAACACTCTCTCATTGTTGCTCAAGTTGGTATTGCTGGAAGCAGCGTTATTGGAAAACGGGTTATAATTGCTGGAAAAGCTGGAGTATCAGGACATCTTACAGTTGGAGACGGTGCTATTGTAGGACCCGGGGCAGGTGTTTTAAGTGATGTTAAACCGGGAGATATTGTCTCTGGTATTCCCGGAATGCCCCATAAACTGTGGCTTAAAGTAGCATCAATCTTGCCAAAACTTCCTGAAATCCGTAAAAAAATAATAGCATTAGAAAGAAGCCTCGCTTTACAAAATCTCTCAAAAAATTCAAAAATCTAAATAAATCAAGGAAGTAAAAATTTATGATTCATCCTACAGCAATTATTGATCCGGGTGCTGAAATAGAATCCAATGTCTCCATAGGTCCCTATGCTATCATTAAAAGTGATGTCCATATAGGCTCAGGCACTGAAATAGGACCATATACCACCATTGACCAGTATGTTACAGTGGGTCAGAATTGCAAAATCTTTCAATACGCATCAATTGGAGCTTCACCTCAAGACCTTAAATTTCATGGAGAGAAGACTTTTCTTACAATTGGAAAAGGAACTATAATACGTGAATTTGTAACTATAAATCGAGGAACTGAATTTGGAGGCGGTCATACTGAAGTTGGAGAGGAGAACTATTTAATGGCATACACCCACATAGCCCATGACTGCAAAACAGGCAAAGGGGTAATTCTTGCAAATAACGCAACTCTTGGTGGACATATTGAGCTTGGAGACTATGTGACAGTAGGCGGGCTTGTAGCAATTCATCAGTTTGTCAAGATTGGAGATTATGCCTATATTGGGGGTAAATCGGCAATTGTAAAAGATATTCCTCCCTATGTTATTGCTGCTGGCGACAGAGCAACCCTTCATGGACTCAATAATGTAGGACTTGGCAGGCACAATTTTTCCAAATCCACAATCTCAAGTCTTAAAAAAGCGTATCGGATTATTTTTAGAATAGGGCTTACAGTAAAACAGGCATCTGAAAGGGTTAGAGCAGAGGTAGATCAGATAGCAGAGGTTGTCAAATTTATGAATTTCATTGAAAATTCAGCCAGAGGTATCACAAGATAAAGAGTCTTTCTTAGTGTATCTCTCTGTTTCTATGTAGAGAAACAAAAAATATTGACAAAATATAAATCTAATTGTAATCAGTAGGCAAGTTATTAACATTTAATCTGGAATAGAAAATATGATTTTAAAACAGTATCCATCTAAGGAAGATTTCAAGGAGCTTGCCCTGAAATACAATGTAATACCTGTATGTGCGGAGATTTTAGCAGATACTGAAACACCAGTCTCAATTTTACAAAAATTCTACAGCTCTGATAAAGCAGAAGATTTATCTTCTAAGGTTGCTGTTAGGTCAACTTCTGAAAATGGTATGTTTTTGTTAGAGAGCGTTGAAGGTGGAGAGCACTGGGCAAGATACAGTTTTATGGGACTTTCTGCAAAAAGCCATGTAAAGGTATTTAAAGATAATATTGTTATTCAAGAGAGATATGATATCAAAAATATCCCTCACAAAGGTGATCCCATAGCGTCACTTAAAGAAATAACATCGCTATATAAGCCTGCTGATATAAAAGCACTGCCTCGATTTTGGAGCGGTTTGACAGGTTATTTTACTTATGAGATGGTATCTTTTTTTGAAGATATCCCCTCAATGCTGTCAGACGACAAACCGTATGCCCATTTTATTATTCCTGATGCAATGATTATTTTCGATAATATGAACCATACTCTCACCTGCATGAGCATCTGTTATATTAACGATAAGGATGATAATATAGAGGCTGATAGCGATACTCTTAGCAGTAAAGATATTGATAGCTATTATCAGGAGTCATGCACTCATCTTGAACAGATAATAGATAGAATAAGCAGACCAATTGAAAATAAGATTAGCAGACCCGTTTCCAGCAAACCTGAATCAGACACTTTTTTACTTACACCAGAAACCGAGCACGATACCTATACAAAAGGAGTAGAAAGAATAAAAGAGCATATTGTTGCAGGTGATATTATTCAGGCAGTCTATTCCCAGCCCTTTTCATCAGACAAGCCTGTCGATCCTGTGATGTTATACAGAGCACAAAGATACATTAATCCATCACCATATATGTTTTTTATGAATTTAGGAGATATTGCAATTGCAGGCTCGTCTCCTGAAACGATGGTTCGTTTGGAAAACAGGACGGCAACTCTTCGCCCCATTGCAGGTACACGCCCAAGAGGAAAGAACGAACAAGAGGATAGAGAACTTGCAGACGAGCTTCTAAATGATGAAAAAGAGCGTGCAGAGCATCTTATGCTTGTTGATCTTGGAAGAAATGATCTTGGAAGAGTGGCTGAAGTTGGAACCGTTCAGGTAACAGATTTGATGTTTGTTGAACGATATTCTCATGTAATGCACTTAGTTTCCAATATCAACTGTGAAGTCAAAAGAGAGTTTGATGCGTGGGATTTGTTACGTGCAACCTTTCCAGCAGGTACTCTTTCGGGTGCTCCAAAGATAAGAGCAATGGAGATAATTTCAGATATGGAGAGGCGGCCTCGCAAGATTTACGGAGGTGCTGCTGGTTATATCTCATTTTCAGGAAATATGGATTTAGCAATAACAATAAGAACAGCAACTGTAGAAAATGGCAGAATGACTGTTCAGGCTGGTGCTGGAATTGTGGCTGATTCGGATCCTGAGAGAGAGTATCAAGAGTGTGTCAACAAAGCTCGCAGCGTAGAGAGAGCACTCAAACTTGCCCTGATGAACAGCAACAATAGCAGTAATCGGCAAAACAACATAGGGATATCTTGCAATAATTCTCTAAATGTTATTGGAGGTGAACAATGTTGATAACAGTAATTGATAATTATGACTCATTCACCTTTAATCTTGTTCACTATATAATGCAGTCAGGTTCAGAGGTTAATGTTTTCAGAAACAACAAGATCACTGTTGAGGAGATTGAAGCCTTAAATCCTGACGGAATTGTGATCTCACCTGGTCCCGGGCGACCAGAAGATGCAGGCATATCAGTTGATGTGATAAAAAACTTTTCAGGCAGATTGCCTATACTTGGAGTATGCCTTGGTCATCAGGCAATAGGCTACACTTTTGGCGGAGCCATAATTCATGCAAAAAAAATTATGCACGGTAAAACTTCAATGGTTACAGGCGATCAAAAGTTTATATTCAGCGGCATAACCAAACCTTTTGCAGCAATGCGTTACCACTCGCTTGGGATTGACGAAAAGACATTGCCAGCATGTTTGACTGTAACTGCAAAGTCAGATGATGGAGAGATTATGGGAATACGCCATTTAGAGCATCCAACCTATGGAGTTCAGTTTCATCCTGAATCCATTATGACTGCTGTTGGGAAAAGGCTTATCAGGAATTTTGTTAATATATCAAAATATGAAATGAATAAAAAAACCGTTTCATTTTGTATTACGCATCAGAAAAGGAATATATGAAACGATTAAAGACTATAATTATTCCATTATCGTTTCCCGTTATTATTTTTATTTTCTGGGCGAACTCATCTTTTATGGAGCTTGCTGATTTTGCATGGCGTGATGTACTCTATATATTAAGGTCATCCACAACAACATCTCCACAAAATAGCGTTAATGATGTTATAATTGTGGCTATTGACGAGCCCTCTTTCAAGCAGATGAAATTAAGATGGCCTTGGTCCAGAACTCTTCACGCATCTCTTGTAGAAAAATTAAGCAGTGCGGGTGCTGCTGCTATTGTCTTTGATATTCTCTTTCCTGAAAAATCCTCTGACGAATCTGAAGATGCCATTTTTGCAGAAGCTATCAAAAAAGCTGGAAATGTAGTGCTTGCAGCAAATCTTACTATAACTTGGCGTCAAGGATATGAAACATACTTCATAGAGGAACCTTTGCCATTGCTTGCATCTGTTGCTGCGTCCGTAGGGATGGTCAACTTTTATCCTGATGGTGACGGCAGCATACGTATGGCGTCAAACCTTGTTGATACCCGTCCATCAATAGCCCTTGCTGCAGTAACTACAGCTTTAAAACAAAAAAATATCAAGACTGAAATTTCCACTTTAAATCTTACAAATTCATCCGTCTCCTCTAACTATCTAAATGACATAAATGAAGGAGAACGATTTTTTATAGATTATGCAGGCAAAGCGGGAACAGTTCAGGCAGTTTCATATTATCAGGTGATCAACAATATGGTTGATCCAAGTCTTTTTAAAGACAAAGTTGTATTTGTTGGATTTATTGCTGATTCTGCCGTTGAGGTTGAAAGCGGTGCAGATGCCTATCCATATCCGTTTATGCGTTTTACAAAAAAAATGATTTTTGGAGTTGAGATTCAGTCTAATGTGGTAAGAACAATGTTTAGAGATTATCCAATAAGGGAATTTCCTATTCCAGAGGTAAAATGGGTTTTATTTTATATTCTTACCTCTATTCTTATTCCTGTCAGAAAAAACCCTTTTTATTTAAGCCTCTCAACAATAATAATATTAATTCTGACTTTCACTTCATCCATTCTTATTTTCAAGTATAAGGGTATTATACTTGATGTTATGCCTGCTGTTGCAGGTATTGCGTTAAATGGGATATTTATCGGGCTTAAAGAGTTTATCCAGAGTTATAAGGAAAAATCAGTTCTTAGAAAAGCTTTTGACAGCTATGTGTCACCAGATGTTGTTGCAAGCATCATTGCAAACCATGAGAATCTTAAACTTGGCGGTGAAAAAAAACGTCTGTCAGTTCTTTTTTCTGATATAAGAGGATTTACGACTCTTTCTGAAAAATTGACACCTGAAGAGCTTGTAAGCCTTTTAAACGACTATTTTACCCGTATGACGGACACAATTTTCAGACATAATGGCACTCTTGATAAATATATAGGCGATTCAATTATGGTGATATTTGGTGCACCTGTCTGGAGTGATAATCATGCGGAAAATAGCTGTTACACTGCCCTTGAGATGAAAGAGCGTTTAGCAGAGATGAATCAGAAAAATTACACTTCGGATCAAGAAAAAAATTTAGTTCTCAATCAAGGGAGAGCTATTAATAATACCACGATTGCCATTGGTATTGGAATTAATACTGGTGAAATGATTGTAGGTAATATGGGTTCACTACGCCGATTTGACTATACAGTCATGGGCGATGAGGTTAATCTTGCATCAAGACTTGAAGGAGTTACAAAGGTTTATGGTGTTCAGATTATTATAAGCGAAGAGACCAAAAATGACCTGAACCTTGATAAATTTTTATGTAGAGAGCTTGATTTAATAAGGGTAAAAGGCAAGCACAATGCAATCAAGATATACGAATTAGTCTCAATCCGTCCAGCATCAGAGTCAGATGAAAAGTGTGCCAGTCTGTTTCTTGATGCTCTTGAAACATACAGAGAGGCTTATAAAGAGGGAAGATGGGATGATGCCATAGCTTTTTTCCAAAAAGTATTAGAGTACAAACATGATGATGCCCCCTCAGATTTATTTATAGAAAGATGTAAAATGTTCAAAAAAATACCTCCTGTTGAAACTGGTCAAGAGTGGGATGGTGTTTGGGTGATGTCAAGCAAATAGTGCTTAATTGTAAAAGATAGATACTTTAAATAACTTTGGCATAACATCAAATGTAGAAAATTACCAAAATATTAATAATAAATATTACAATCAACTATCAGAGTGCATAATTAACAGATAATGTATTTACTTTCAGATTACAGATATATTCTTCCTGACGAGCTTATTGCCCAGCATCCGGCATATAATAGAGAAGAGTCAAGGCTTTTAAGACTTCACAGAATCAATGGGAAAACATCGCATCACCGCTTTAAAGATATTGAGAATATTCTGAGACCAGATGACCTTGTAGTTATCAACAATACCCGTGTAATACCTGCAAGGCTTAAAGGATTCAAGGAGAGCGGAGGCAAAGTTGAAGTTCTAATTCTTGATTATATCGGTGGTATAGCTGCCCAGCAAGAGAAAGGCTGTTTTGAGTGCGAGTGTATGATACGTGCATCTAAAAGCCCGAAACCTGGTACTATCCTGCGACTCGGAGATGATAATAACCTTAAAGCCAGGGTAGAGAGTGTAAAGAACGCAATTTTTAATGTCAGTTTTTTTTATACAGATAGCCAGAAGAGCTTTGACACTATACTCGAAAATTTAGGTGAAATACCTCTACCTCCATATATCCGCCGTAATGAACATTCAGGACATAACAATAAAAGTGTTCAACACAAGTTGGAAGAATCTAAAATATCTATATCTTTTAAACAGTTAGAAGATTTGAGAAAGCAACGAACTGCCGATAGAAAAAATTACCAGACAGTCTATGCAACAGAAAAAGGTGCAGTTGCGGCCCCTACAGCAGGACTCCATTTTACAGAATCTCTTATCCAGAGGCTTACGACAAAGGGAATTGAATTTGTGAACATTACGCTTCATGTTGGATATGGGACATTTATTCCCGTACGAGTTGACGACATTCGTGAGCATCAAATCCATTCAGAATTTTTTTCCATTTCACAAGCGTCAGCAGATGCTGTAAATAAAGCAAAATCAGAGGGTAGAAGAGTAATTGCTGTAGGAACTACATCTGTAAGAACACTTGAATATGCATCTGATGCAAAAGGCAGGCTTAATTCAGGCAGTGGAAAGTGTGATCTTTTTATCTATCCAGGCTATAAATTTAAAATGATAGATGCAGTAATTACCAATTTTCATCTGCCTGAATCAACCCTGCTTATGCTGGTATCTGCCTTTGCAGGACGAGAGCTTATTTTGGAAACATACAAAGAGGCGGTTGATAGCAAATACCGTTTTTTTAGTTATGGGGATGCAATGTTTATAGAGTGAAAACAATCTCTTTAAACTTTAATACTATTATCTAATGATACGTCACATGCCTTATTGGTCATAAATAATGATTAAAATAGAACTCAAACTTTTTGCCACTATTGCTAAATATCTGCCAGACTCTGCCAACAACTTTGTTGTAGAAGATGGTTCAACTATCCGTGCAATTGTCGCTAAACTTGGTATACCAGACTCTGAAGTTAAACTCACCTTTGTAAATGGAATACAGCAAGGTCTTGATCATGTTCTTAATGATGGAGACAGGCTTGGGATTTTTCCACCAGTCGGGGGAGGATGATTTTATATGAAAATACTTATCATTCATCAAAATTTTCCGGGGCAGTTTAAACATCTTGCCCCTGCATTGGTATCACAAGGTGATGATGTGCTTGCCTTTACCATGCAGAAAAATGCCCCTTCCCAATGGCAGGGGGTAAAACTTATCGGATATAATCCATCACGAGGCACTACTCCAAATGTTCATCCATGGGTAAGTGATTTTGAGACAAAGACCATTCGGGGGGAGGCAGTTTTTCGGGCTGCTTTACAATTAAAAGATCAGGGATATACTCCTGACATTATAGTTGCACACCCCGGCTGGGGTGAAAGTGTATTTTTAAAAAATGTCTGGACTCAGGCAAGGCTGCTTATCTATTGTGAGTTTTTTTACCATGCTCATGGAGCTGATGTAGGTTTTGATCCTGAGTTTCCTGCATCTTACCCTGATGAGCTTTGCCGTCTGCGGCTCAAGAATCTCAACAACATGCTCCATTGTGAAGAGGCTGATGCAGCTATCTCTCCTACGCATTGGCAGGCAAGCACCTTTCCAGAGCCGTTTCGTAGCAAAATCACAGTAATTCATGATGGAATTGATACTGCTATTATAGCTCCAAATCCTGATGCAACGCTTACTATTAACAACACAATAAATTTGACTGTAAAAGATGAAATAATAACCTTTGTAAATAGAAATCTTGAACCATATCGAGGTTATCATATTTTTATGCGCTCCTTGCCTAAAATCCTCAAACAGAGACCATTGGCAAGAGTTCTAATTGTTGGTGGCAGTGATGTAAGCTATGGTGCACGACCGCCTGAAGGGAAGACATGGAAGGATATTTTTCTGAATGAAGTTAAAGATAGGTTAGATTTAAATCGGGTGCATTTTCTGGGTAATATTCCTTATAATTATTTTATTACGCTGCTTCAGCTCTCAACAGTTCATGTTTATCTGACATATCCATTTGTGCTTTCATGGAGTCTTTTAGAGGCTATGAGTGCAGGATGTACAATTGTAGCCAGCGATACAAAACCGTTGCATGAGGCTATTTTTGATGGAGAGACGGGTTGTCTTGTAGATTTTTTTGATTTTAAAGCTCTTGCTGACAAGGTATGCACTCTTCTTGATAATCGTGATGAACGGACAAGATTAGGAGCTAATGCTGTAGAGTTTGCCAAAGCTCACTACGATCTAAAAAGAGTCTGTCTGCCAAAGCAGTTAGAGTGGGTGCACACCTTTAATCATTTGGGGTTGTAAATTTACAGCTCCAACTTGTTTATTTTCTAACTTGCAATTTCTTTATCGGAAATTACTGATTTTTTGTAGAAGGATGCCGATAATTTTAACATCAGATGTATTGTCTCAGGAATAATTCGGATAATGTCAGAGGCTACAAATCCAAATGCTCCCCGCCTCTGTGCAAGCGTATCTCCACACAGTCCATGTGTATAAACCCCTGCAATTACAGCTTCAGATGGTTCAAATCCCTGTGCAACAAACCCTGCAATCATGCCAGTCAGAACATCTCCCATACCGCCTGATGCCATTCCTGGATTTCCCGTAGGACAAATATGGACTGTGCCGTTTGGTAAGGCAATTATGGTTGAAGCACCTTTGAGCACCACTATTACATTAAACTCCATTGCAAAAATAGTGGCTGTCTCAACTCTGTTTTCCTGGATTTGTGCAGTTGATTTTCCAGTCAACCTTGCCATCTCTCCAGGGTGAGGCGTTAAAATGGTCGGAGATTTTCTGCTTTTTAATATATATGGGTTAACTGCAATTGCATTCAAGCCATCTGCATCTATAACCATTGGAAGAGAAATCTCTTCAACCATGCCATGCACAACCCTTATGGTGCTGTCATCGATACCAAGTCCTGGTCCCACTGCAACCACCCGTTTATCCTTGACAAGATTTTTGATAATAAGATTGAGTGCTGTGTGGGATATCTGACCCCGCTGATTTTCGGGCAGAGGGAAGGTCATGGTTTCAGTAACTTGAGGTTCCATAGTGCTGTTGATGCTCTCTGGAACGGCAAGCGTAACAAGTCCTGCACCTGATGCCATAGCTGAATTTGCAGCAAGAGCAGCAGCACCAGTCTTGCCAGTTGAGCCTGCAACCAACAAAAGATGTCCGTAATTTCCCTTATGAGAGTTAGCCTCCCTTGGTTTGAGCCTAAATATAGCTTGAACGCTTTTCTCTTCAATAAGATTTACAGATGGTTTTTCTCTATCTGCAATAAATTTTGGAATACCGATATCTATAATTTCAAGTTTTCCACTAAGTTCTTTTCCGGGGTGTAGTATCTGTCCTGTTTTTGCAAATCCAAATGTGGCTGTGGCAGCAGCTCTTATTGACACTCCCATTGGTTGACCTGTATCTGAATTTAATCCTGAAGCAATATCAATGCTGAAAACAGGTTTTGAAAGGCTATTTACGGTTTCAATTACATCCTTGAACAAACCTCTAACATCGCTGTTAAGTCCTGTTCCAAGTATTCCGTCTATAAAAATATCGCAGCTAATAATTCTATCTTTCAGACGTTCAAAACTATTTTTGTCAGGAATCTCTATAACCCCCTCTTTTGAGTTGGAAGCAGCCAACTTTTCAAAGAGATTAAGATTTGCCTTCGCATCTCCAGTTACTTTATCTATGGTTGAGAGTAGAAATGTCTGAATTGAAATATCTTTTTCCATCAGATAGCGAGCCATTACAAAGGCATCTCCGCCGTTATTTCCACGTCCTGCCAAAATAGAGACCCTCTTTGATTTTAAATCTGGAAAAATTTTAAAAAATATATCAATCGCACCTCTTCCAGCATTCTCCATAAGAACTTGACCCGGAATACCAAAAGATTCAATGGTTGTTCTGTCAATATTTTGCATCTGTTTTGCTGTTACAAGATACATATCGTGTTGCTTCCTTATTTCCCTTTGGCTAAAATTGTATTCCACACCCCGTCAGGAGAGAGCGTTTCAATTACAGTGGCACTCTTTCGTTTGAGCGTATCAAGAACCATGTTCACCTCACTTCTTAAAAGTCCCGAGAGAATCAGCCACTTATGCTCATAAAACTCAGGTATTTCAAGAAGATGCCTCATAACATCATAATGGATATTGGCAACAACTAAATCAGCAGGCAGTGCCACAAAATCCTCTGCTCTGCCTTGAACTGCTAAAATCTTATCTTCAAGAGAGTTTAGCCTGATATTGTTATGTGCGGTTTTGACTGCAAGCAGATTAAAATCAACTGCAAGAATTTTTTTGCAGCCAAGCACCGCTGCTGCAATAGCAAGAAGACCTGTTCCAGTTCCGATATCAAGCATTGTGGAGATTGTCTCTTTATCGGTTTGTGTCGCTTTTTTTTGATTGAGTTGAATAGTATTCTGAGCGTCACAGGTTGGTTTGTCTCGGTTTTGAATTGGTTTATTGCTATTTAGATTAGATTTATTGGAACAAATATACTCGATATATCCAAGACAATCTTCTGTGGTTGGATGGCGTCCTGTTCCAAATACAACACCAGGGTCAAGAAGAATATGCTTCATTTCGGGCTGATTAACAAACGGAATTTTCCATGGCGGCGATATGCAAAGATTTCCTGATATGTATGATTCAATTTTCTCTCCATGCCACGCTTCACCCGTCATTTCGTATCTGTCAATCAAGGTGAGTTGTTTATCCTGTTCCACTATTGCATCTACAAGCTTATCACACTGATCAGAAAAGAATAAAAATGAGAAACCATCTTCCTCCCAGTTGCCTATAAAATTGCTATTTTTCATAAAGCTGCTATTTAAAATAGCCTTTTCAGGGCTACCCTCTATATAATATATCCATAAATTTTCGTAAGGGCTTGCAAAATGTTCGTAAGGATTAAGGATATGTTCATATATCTTTGACGCTTGTTCATAATTGTTTGCCACGGATGCCCTCTTGTAAAATGTTGTTTTAACGATGAATAATAGCCAATTGAAAAATTTTATGAGACCCTAACAAGCTCAAGGTCTCCCCATGCCCCAAGTCGTTTTCCCTTGATAATGATGATTCCTTCAACGCCTTCAATACATTTTCCTGCTTCAATTGCCTTTTCTATATCAGAATCTTGTTTAACCATATTCCCAATAGCTGTAGCTGCCGCATCAGCAACAGCACATGACTGTGAGATAACTGTAGCTGCATCTGCCTTGCCAAAACTTATTGAATGTCCAACGGTTCCAGATGATGTACAAAGAGCCATACCGCTATATGTTATGAGTCTATTAATTGTAGCGTTTTTTTCCGAGATTATTTTTTTTATACTTGAATCAGCATCAGATTTACGGGGGCTAATACGTGCTCCAATCTTCATGCTTAAAGGCGATTTACCAGCAAATATTGTAAAAACCATAGGAGAGTTTATTTTAAAAAAAATATCCCCGCCATTTTCAACAATAACTTCTGATGAATACTTCAGAAGCTCTTCTCCTGTACGTTCTGCAATAGCTCCTGCTACTGCTGCCATTGGACCTACACCTGCTTTTTTACCCGCTTCAATCATGTCTCTAACAATTTGAGGTATTATTGGAATTACTGGTTCTAATGGAGTAAAAGATGTTACAAATTCAGGATGAATCGTTGTATAATTTTCCACAAAACCACGTAGTTCCAGAACCTTGTTTTGAGCGATACGGGATAGATCAGACGATGCCTGTATGTGAAGGTCAGTCTCTTTAACAGTTATTTTAAAGGATACAAGACCTTCTCTATTAGATTTTGATCTGTAATTTCTATTTTCAAACATTGGTGTTTTATTTTGTTTTGGTGAAAAATTTCAATCTAAAAATAATTGGAGCGAAGCTGCTTATGTTCTCATTAAGTTGACTGATAAGTGCGTTTTCCCTGCTATATTACTTGACTTGAGTTTCAAAATCAACTATTCATGCACGGCATAAAGTAGAATGAGGTTATATTTAATGAATTGCATTCAATTATACATCAGGCTACAAGTAGAGATAATGAATTAATCCATTCCCCGCAGCAATCAGAGGGGAATTAGACACTAAAAACCACTAAAAAACGATTAAACAAACTAACTAAACGACTAAACCTACCACGGGAGGCGTGGATTGAAACATGGCAAGGCTTAAACTTAAGGAACATCTAATCAACAGGGACTGGTGCAAAGGATGCAATATATGTGTCCATTTCTGCCCCAAGCACGTCCTTGAGCTGGATTCCGAAGAAAAAGTTGTTGCAGTAAGGCCCGAAGATTGCATATGTTGCAGACTTTGTGAACTGAGGTGTCCTGATCTTGCAATTGAGGTAATAACAGAGCAATCAGACCACGATGCAACAAGCACGAGTGAAGATGCAGTCAACACAAGTGAACAGGATGATTGAAAATGACCGATAATATCAAGACTGATGAAAATGTTATTAAGACTAATAATATTAAATTTGTTCAGGGAAACGAGGCATGCGTTGAGGGTGCTCTCTATGCAGGTATTAATTTTTTTGCAGGTTATCCGATTACCCCTTCTACTGAGATTGCAGAGCTTTTATCTAAACGACTCCCAGAAAAAGGGGGCAAATTCATACAAATGGAGGATGAAATTGCCTCCATGTGTGCTATTATTGGGGCATCGCTAACGGGTCATAAGGTTATGACTGCCACAAGTGGTCCCGGATTTTCTCTAAAACAAGAGGCTCTTGGGTATGCTTGTATGGCAGAGATTCCCTGTGTTGTTGTTGATGTTCAACGAGGCGGTCCGTCGACAGGAAACCCAACTCATGTAAGCCAGGGCGATATATATCAGGCAAGATGGGGAACGCATGGAGATCACGCAATTATTGCACTAACAGCATCCAACCATCAGGATGTTTTTGAAATAACTGTTGATGCCTTTAACCTTGCAGAAACTTACCGAACTCCTGTTATTCTTCTATTTGATGAGGTAATAGGTCACATGAGGGAAAAACTTGTAATTCCAGAGCAGGGTAAACTTCCTATTGTTGATCGTTTAAGAACTTCAGTAAAAAAGGGGGTTGACTACCATCCATATCTGCCAAGAGAAGATGGACGTCTTCCAATGTCAGACTTTGGCGGGGAACACCGTTACAATGTAACTGGACTTTTCCATGACATGTGGGGTTTTCCATCAAACAATCCAAAGGTTGTGCGTGAACTTCTACACCATCTTATTGATAAGATTGACAATAATGCTCACGCAATCACAAGATATAAAGAGCACTATTTAGAAGGTGCGGAATACGTATTGATCTCCTATGGATCATCTGCTCGCTCTGCTATTCACCTTGCAAAAAACAGGCGTGAACGTGGAGAAAAAGTTGGAGTGCTTGAGTTGCAGTCAATATGGCCATTTCCAGAGGCTCTGGTCAGAGAAAAGTGTGCAAACGCAAAGGCTGTGATTGTAGTTGAGATGAATATGGGACAGGTTATGAAAGAGGTAAAAGCGTGTGTGGATAATCCATCTAAGGTATTCCTTGCCAACAGGATTGACAACAAGCTGATTACACCAACTAACATTAAGACACTTCTGCGAATGATTCAGGGACGGGGGGTATAAAACATGATGAGTCATAGTCATTATTCTATAAGGCAGTATAGAGCTTATACAGGGCAGGAGACGGGAGTATAATATGGCAATAAAAGATTATATAAGACAGCGATATTTTCCCCAGATGTGGTGTCCAGGATGCGGACACGGAACTATCCTTAACGCTCTTTTAAGAGCTGTAGATGAGTTAGGACTTGATAAAAATAGTATTGTTATGACCTCTGGTATTGGCTGTTCTGCTCGTATTTCAGGTTATGTTGATTTTCACTCTCTGCATACACTTCATGGACGGGCATTAGCATTTGCAACTGGTGTAAAGTTAAGCAAGCCAGAACTTAAACTACTGGTACCTATGGGAGATGGAGATGCCTTAGCAATCGGCGGCAACCATTTTATTCATGCTGCAAGAAGAAACATAGATATTACCGCAATTATTATGAATAATAGGATTTATGGTATGACAGGGGGACAATACTCTCCACTTTCAGGACCCGGTAAAAAGGCATCAACAGCACCTTACACAACCATTGACAATCAGTTTGATGTTGTAAATCTTTCAATTGCCGCTGGAGCATCATTTGTGGCAAGAAGTACAACATATCACGTTTTAGAATGCGTTGATATTCTTAAACGGGCAATTCAGCATAAGGGTTTTTCTGTTGTTGAGATTCTTTCCCAGTGTCCCACCCACTATGGCAGAAAGAATAAAGAGGGTGACGCTGTTCAGATGTTAGAGTTTCAGAAGAAAACAACAGCAAAACTTGGCTCAAAGGCTTTAGAAAACGATCCCACGCTCATTCCAAGAGGTGTTTTTGTAGATATTGATGCACCAGAATATTGCGAAGAGTATGATAAGATTATGAAAAGAGCCATGAAGGAGACTTTGCAAAAAGAGCCTCTCAAGAATTTCGGCAATCAAGCCAACCAGACCTGTGACATGGCATGATGAAGAGGGATAAAAAATGAAGAGAACCAGATTTGTTTTTTCAGGCTCAGGAGGTCAGGGGGTTATTACGGCTGCCATAATCCTTGCTGAAGCTGCTGTAATCTATGAGGGTATGAATGCAACTCAGACCCAAAGCTATGGTGCTGCTGCAAGGGGCGGTGCTACTAAAAGCGATGTTATAATATCAGATCAGCCAATCTACTATCCTGAAGTAAATCAGGCAAATATTCTTGTATGCCTGACTCAGGAGGCTTATATTAACTACTCCTCAATTATCAGACCCGGCGGACTTGTTCTTACTGACTCTAAATTTGTAATAACTACTAAAAAAGTTGATGCAAAACAGATTGAAGTGCCAATGTATGATAGTGTGATGGAAAAGATCAAAAAGCCGATTGTGTTCAATATATGTATGCTTGGTGCACTTCTTGGCATTACCGAGTTTGTAAAGCCAACCTCTGTTATGGAGGTTATAAAATCAAATGTTCCCAAAGATTTTATTGAGATGAATCAAAATGCGTTTGAACTCGGGATGGAACTTGGTGCTCAATATAACCATTAAGTGTAATTTAATATGAAATTTTTACTGGGCACTCAATACTTTGTCTATTTTGCTGTTCGCGGTATTGTGCTGCCCTTTTTTAATCTCTTCTGCCGCCATCTTGGTTTTTCAGGTTTTCAAATAGGCATTCTCTCATCTGTTCAAACAGCAGCAGTAGTTATTTTTCCTGTGCTCTGGGCAATGGCGGCAGACAGATTTAATGCTCGTAAATCCATATTTGTGCTATGCACCGTCATGGCTTCTGTTTTATGGTCACTTCTTTTTTTCACCGAAAAATTTCTTCCCGTACTATTTATCCTCGCACTTTACTCTGTTTTTTATGCTCCGATTATAGCCTTTCTTGAAGCCTTTGCTATGGATATTCTTGGCAGGGAAAAGAAGAAATATGGCAAATCCAGAGTCTGGGGTACTATCTCTTTTATTGTTGTTTCTCTCATACTCGGAAAGGTGCTATCCTTTTACTCTACATCTATTGTCATCCCCTTGATTTTAGCTGGCATGATAGTTCAGTCTGTTTTTGCCTTCAAAATGCCCGATGGAAAACAACAACAGCCTGACCATGAAGTTTTAGTTGCCAAATCATCAAAAGAAAAGACCACAGCACAGTCATGGTCAGATTTTAAGGCATTTTTTTCACTTCAAACATCTCTTTTTCTTTTTGCTGCCTTTCTTATGTTGGTAAGTCATGGAGCATATTATGGCTTTTTCTCAATTTATCTTGAATCCCTTGGGTTTGGCACAAGTTTCATTGGGTTTGCATGGGCAGTCGCTTCACTTGGTGAGATTGTTATTATGGTGGGGTCAAATTGGATATTTTCAAAATTTGATCTCAAAAAGGTACTTGCTCTTTCATGTGGTGCCGCATCGTTACGGTGGCTTCTGCTCTTTACAACTTCGGATTCTGCACCGCTGGATATTTTCGGGTTGGGAATCACAGCATCCTCTATGATTCTGTTTTCACAGCTTCTTCATGCTTTTACCTACGGCTCTTTTCATATTGCAAGTATTCTTGCAATTGATAAACTCTCCTTAAAAGGTACAACCTTTGGTCAGGCTGTAAATAATGCAGTAACTTACGGTGCTGGAATAATGACAGGCTTTTTCTTAAGTGGCATATTTTACGATGATTTTCAGGAATATATCTTTCTTGCAAGTTCGGTTGTCGCCCTTGTAGGCGGAGTAATTATCATGTATGTCAGGTTTGATAGTAAAGATATTCAGTCTATATTTTAGTTGAAAAAAAATTTTTAAAGTGTAAAGGTAATTCTAAGCAAAATAATAAAATATAAGCAATTAAAATTAATTTATAAACTTTAGGAGGAAAAGGAGAAAAATTATGTTCAAAAACATGAAACTCGGCACGAAAATCGCGTTGGGGTTTGGAAGTTTAATTATTATTGCCTTGCTACTCGGAGGAATGGCTGTTGTCAACATGAGAACGGTCTCTGTTGAATCCACAAAGCTCGCCAATGAGTATGTTCCAGAAGTTACGATTGCGTCAGAGATAGATAATGCAGCAAGCAGGCTCATGTATGCCATGAGAGGCTATGGTTTTAGTGAAGAAGATCATTTTTATAAAGACGCTTTGTCAGAGATAAAAATATTAGACTCTGCCATTGCTAAAGGAGATGAGCTTGAGAAAAATGCTGTTCATTTAGAGAAGTTAGATGACCAACTTACTGTTATTAAAACTGCTCGGGATCAATACAAAGAGGCTATGGATTCAACCAAAGAGTTCATAACCGCCCTGCAATTAGTCAGAACTGCATTAGAGAGCAATGCTGCAACATACATGGAGAATAGCTACAAATTTCTTGAAGCCCAGAATGTTGCTTTTAAGTTAGATTTAAAAGATAGACAGGAAAAGATAGAGTCTGTAACGCATCTTGTTGAAATTGGCTCTGAAGTTAGAGTAGCAAATTTTAAGGCACAGGCACAAAATGATCTTCAGTTGATGCAAAAAGCCATTGATAAACTTGATAGCGTAAAACCTATTATCGAATCACTTAGAAAAATTGTTAAAGGTGAAGATGACATTAAACGTATGGATAATACTGTTAATGCTGCGTCAGCATATCAAGATGCCATGAAATCATTTTTGCGTGAATTTAAGAAAGGTGGCTCTGCGGACTCTTCTATTCTTGAACAGACAAAAGCTGATATGGATAAAAATGCTGCAATTTATGTAGAGAACTGCAAAGATTTCTTTGATGGGCAGCAGGCAAAATTGACCAAAGATATGATAGAACGTAACTTAAAGATTGGTCTAACAAATGATGTAGTTGATTTAGGAAACGATACCCGTATTAAAGCCAACCAGTCTCAGGTTAAACGCGATCCAAAGATAATGATGGAGGGCGAAAAGAATTTTGCCAAGATTTATGAGAAACTAAAATCACTTCGTGAAATAACACGTAATCAGGTAAACATCGATCAGATAACTGCTGTAGAGCAGGCTGGAAAATCTTATCAGCAGGCAATGTTAAAGTTGCTTGATGATTGGACAAAACTTCAAGACATAGGCGTTAAACGCACAGCATTTGGCAATGAGCTACTAAAAGCGTGTGCAGAGCTTGCTGAAGCTGGAATGGATCAGACAACAGTTATTGCTAAAGGAGCTATGGAGTCACTGAACCGTTCATCAAATATTATGATAATCGGTCTTGTGATTGCTTTAGTGTTTGGCATTTTCCTTGCGTTTTACATTACAGTTAGCATTACCCGCCCAATCAGACGGGTTATTGAAGGGTTGACACTTGGAAGTCAGCAGGTTGCCTCTGCTTCTGGTCAAGTATCATCTGCAAGTCAGTCATTGGCAGAAGGTTCATCAGAGCAGGCAGCATCAATTGAGGAGACATCATCTTCATTAGAGGAGATGTCATCTATGACTAAACAGAACTCTGACAATGCTGCTCAGGCTGATCTTTTGATGAAAGATGCAAATTCAGTGGTGGCAAAGGCAAATGAGTCCATGAATCAGTTGACAGCCTCAATGGATGATATTTCCAAAGCAAGCGATGAAACTTCAAAGATAATCAAAACCATTGATGAGATTGCATTTCAGACAAATCTTCTTGCACTTAATGCTGCTGTTGAGGCTGCAAGGGCTGGGGAGGCAGGTGCAGGATTTGCAGTTGTCGCAGAAGAGGTGAGAAACCTTGCAATGCGTTCTGCTGAGGCTGCAAAAAATACGGCAAATCTTATTGAAGGCACTGTAACCAAAGTAAGGGACGGCTCTGCTCTTGTGAAAAAGACAAGCGAAGCATTTACTCAGGTTGCTGCAAGTTCAAATAAAGTCGGAGAGCTTGTAGGAGAGATTGCTGCTGCATCAAGAGAGCAGTCAACAGGCATTGAGCAAGTAAATATTGCAGTTTCTGAAATGGATAAAGTTATTCAGCAGAACGCTGCAAATGCAGAAGAGTCAGCAAGTGCATCAGAAGAGATGAATGCTCAGGCTGAAACCATGAATGACTTTGTAAATGAGCTGGTTGGACTTGTTGAGGGTAATATGGCATCAGCAGGCGGACATAGGACGAGGAGCATAGCTTCTTATAAAACAAAATCTAAATCTGTGAAGGCACTTGGTCATGCTACTTTATCTCGTTCTAATGCAGGAAAAGCTAAACAACTTGGAGCACATCCCAAAAAAGGTGAGGTAAGAGCGGATCAAGTTATTCCATTTGATGATGACGATGAGTTTACAAATTTCTAATAACTTTAGCTAATTTCTCCCTCTATTTGTTGTAATAAGAGGGATAACCTGCCTTAATATTAGTTGCAATGTTAATGGTTCTTAAATGCCCAAAAAAATAAAAGATTTAATAAAAGAACTTGAAAATGCTGGATTTATTAATCGTGGTGGAAAGGGAAGTCATAGAAATTTTGTTCATCCATCTGTGATAAAACCAGTAGTTATTTCTGGTCATACTGGTGATGATGCACATCGTTATCAGGAAAAAGCAGTAAAAATAGCTATAGAGGAGTCCAGCAATGAATGAAATAGGCTGTTACGTTAAAATAGTAGAGTGGTCTGAAGAAGATCAATGTTTTGTTGGAAGCTGTCCAGGGCTATTCTATGGTGGGTGTCATGGAAATAATGAAATAGATGTTTTTTCTGAATTGTGCGAGATAGTCCGAGAGACCATAGCGTTATATAAACAAGATGGTAAAGCATTACCGCCCAAAACATCTGGTAAAGACTATGCAAATTTAATGCTTAATGTCGCATGATGCAGTTTGAGGTTATTGCAATAATTTTTAATACAGATTAAAAGAAGAGTAAAAAGAGAGGGGTTCAGAAAGTTTGGACCCCCTTTGTTTTTTTTAGTGTTTTCTGACGTTTAAACTGGAGGAGAAAGGCGTATGAGTCAGGATAAAGAATGTAATGACAGAGGCTATTATGGGGAGTTTGGCGGGTCGTTTATACCCGAAATTCTTGTAGCGACATTTGATGAATTGAAACGGCATTTTCGTGAAATTAAAGATGATCCTGCATTCTGGCAGACCTATTCAGACCTTATGTCAAATTATTCGTGCAGACCAACCCCTCTGACCTTTGCCGAAAATCTGACACGCCATTTTGGAGGGGCAAAGATATATATCAAGAGGGAAGACCTTAACCACACAGGTGCTCACAAATTAAATAATGTTATGGGTCAGGGACTTTTGGTAAAAAGAATGGGGAAAACCCGTGTAATTGCAGAGACAGGGGCTGGTCAGCATGGAGTTGCAACTGCAACAATGGCTGCAAAATTTGGTTTTGAGTGCACCATTTATATGGGAGAGGTAGATGTAAAACGCCAGCGTCCTAATGTTTTCTGGATGGAGCAGATGGGGGCAACTGTTGTATCTGTTACTGATGGCACTCGAATTTTAAAAGATGCTATAAACGAGGCTTTTCGAGATTGGGTAACCAATATGGATAATACCCACTATGTTTTAGGAACTGCTTGCGGACCGCATCCATTTCCTGAAATGGTCTCCTTTTTTCAATCTATTATTGGAAAAGAGGCACGGCAGCAGATATTAAAATTGGAAGGAAAACTTCCGACCCGTGTTTTTGCCTGTGTTGGAGGAGGCTCAAATGCAATGGGACTTTTTCAAGGATTTCCTGACAAATCTGTTGAGTGTGTAGGAGTTGAAGCGGCAGGTCATGGACTTCATACAGGCCAACACGCTTCTCGACTCTGCTCGCCAGATGCCACAGTAGGCGTTGCTCAAGGATACAAAACATATTTTCTTCAGAATGATGACGGTCAGATGAGAGAGACTCACTCCATTGCTGCGGGTCTTGATTATATTGGAGTTTCGCCGATTCTCTCTAAAATGCACCAAAAGGGTGAGGCAAGATTTGAATCAGCGACTGATCAGGAGGTTATTGATGCTGTAAAACTCACCATGAGACAGGAGGGAATAATACCAGCATTAGAATCTGCTCATGCCTTTGCAGGAGCTTTCAGAGAGGCTGCGGAACTATCATCAGATGATATAATTATTATCAACCAGTCAGGCAGGGGAGACAAAGATATTTTTACAGTTGCAGATGCGTTTGGTGATCCAAAATGGAGAGATTTTATAAAAGAGAAAGCTTTAGATTATAAGTAATTTAATATATGAGCAGTGCGTCAAAAAATTCCAAACATCTAAAAGCTGAAAATCTATATCCGAAAACCAATTAAAAAATAATAAATGGTGAATCAATGCTTGAAAAATATATACGAGAGCGTCTTAAAACAAAAGATATCCTTTTGATGACCCACATTGTTGTGGGATATCCATCACTTGATGCGTCTATGGAAATTGTGGAGCAGATGGTTGAAGCAGGAGTTGATCTGATGGAGCTTCAAATCCCTTTTTCCGAACCTATGGCTGACGGTCCTGTGATTTTAAAGGCAAACCAGAAATCTCTTGAAGCTGGTATAACAGTGAAACAATGTCTTGAGTTTGCTCATAAAGCTGCAAGCCGTTTTGACATCCCCTTTCTGTTTATGACCTACTACAATATCTTTTATAAATATGGTGTTCAAAGTTTTATAGAAGATATAGCAAAAATCGGTATAAAAGGTGCAATTATTCCTGATCTGCCACCTGAAGAGGGTGCTGACTATGCAGAGCTGATGAAAAATAACGATCTTTGTCCAATATATATTTTCTCTCCAACCACAACTGATGCACGTATGAAATATCTCTCATCCTGGGGTCAAGGTTTTATCTACTGCATGGCACGAAAAGGTGTAACAGGAAAGGAGACCCAATTTTCTGATGACCTGAATGAGTATATTGGAAGATGCAGAACAAATACTGATCTGCCAATAGCAGTAGGATTTGGTGTAAAAGATAAAGCAGATATGGATTATCTCAGGGGCAAGGCTGATATTGCTGTAATTGGCTCTCAGACAATAAGAATTGTTGATGAGAAAGGAGTTGCGGCAGTAGGCGATTTTATCAGAGGGTTGTAGGATTTTAATGAAAAGTGTCAACTACTTTTGGGGGCACATGGAAGATTGAAGGATGCCCCCAAAGGCTTATCTATATTCAATTTTTATCCCTTTCCCTGACAAGGAGGTGGGGGTAATCGTTAATCCTCAACTGTTACTCTTTCAATCTCATCTATCGTGGTAAGTCCCATAAGAACTTTTTTCATTCCATCATAACGCATTGTTTTGAAACCTGATTTTTTCGCAATAGCATCAATGTCAAGAATTGATGCTTCTCTTGCGATCATAGCCCTTATCTCTTCTGTTAGTAAAAAAATTTCGTGAATAGCTAATCGTCCTGAATATCCAGTATTATTACATTCAGAGCAGCCTCGTCCCTTATAGAAAGAAACCTCTGTCTTTTGATCCCAGATAAAATATTTTTCAATCTCTTCGCTGCTAACTCGATATTTTTCTTTGCAAAAATTGCAAATTCTGCGGACTAAACGCTGTCCCATAACGCCAATAATTGATGGTGCAACTAAAAATGGTTCAACTCCGATCTCAACAAGACGGGTAACAGCTTGAAGAGCACTGTTTGTGTGCATTGTTGTTACAACTAAATGACCTGTCAAAGCTGCTTGAGATGCTATCTTTGCTGTCTCTAAATCACGAATTTCTCCAATTAGAATAACATCGGGGTCCTGCCTTAAAAACGAACGCAGTGCATTTGCAAAGTCAAAACCAATAGCTGGATTTACCTGTACCTGATTGATTCTTGGGAGTCTGTACTCTACAGGGTCTTCAGCAGTCATAATGTTTATATCGGGCTTATTTAATGACTGCAAAACAGAAAAAAGGGTGGTTGATTTACCAGAACCAGTGGGGCCTGTCACAAAAAACACCCCGTTTGGTGCGTTGATGATTCGCTGAATTTTATCGTAATTTGATTTTAACAGATCAAGTTCTGATAAATCAGGCACATTGTCTTTAAGTATCTGCCCCAATGCTCTTAGAACCATCTTTTCGCCATAAATGGTTGGAATTGTAGATACTCTAAAATCAATTGATTTGTTGGTAAGATTAACAGCAATACGTCCATCTTGAGGTTTTCGCCGTTCGGTGATATCTAAGTTTGCCATCACTTTTAGTCTTGAAGATAGAGGCTTGAATAGAGTCATATCCAATTTTAACCTGTCATGGAGAACACCATCAATCCTGAAACGGATAAAAGCGATATCCTCCTGTGGATCAATGTGGATATCACTTGCACGCTCTTTTACTGCAAGCAGCAAAATACTTCGACTAAAATCAATGATTGATTTATCCCCTGCAAGTTTCTCCAACTGTTCAGGTGTTATTTTACTCGTTCCTTTAAACATCTCATTATCGGCGATTGTATTGAGAAGTCCTGAAATGCTGTCTCCTGATTGATACTGAATATCAATAGCATCAATAATCTCATCAGGAAACGCAAAGACAGGACTTACCTGATATTGCAGCAGATGTTCTGCCTGCTCTAAAACATCAGCTTTTTTGGGGTATGCTGTTGCAACTGTTACAACATCTTCAATTTTGTATATTGGAATAATAAGGTGTTTTCTTGCAAAATTCTCTTTAAGTGCAATAACTACCTGTGATTGAAAAAGAGTCTTTTCAAGATCAACGTATGAGACACCTATCGAATCTCCCCAAAGCTTTCCAAAAACAAACTTTTTGGCAACACCGCTTCTATAAAGGTGCAGTAAAATCTCAAATGCATCTCCCTGATATTTTTCGCTTAAGTTAAGTGAGTCTTGAGTTGTAAGGATAGATTGCTCTATAAGCATGTTAATAAATTTAGGATTGCGTATCACTTTTGCTCTCCTTTCTCTTTTTTAATAGCAGCTTTCTAATATCATCCTGAGACATTTTAACATTCTTTTTTTTCACAATTTGAATGTTAGACTCCTCCTCAATTTCCTTGAGCATCTGATTGAGATCAAATTTTTCACGCATCAATTTTCTCCTTCTCTTTATAGCCTGTCTAAACATTGAGGCTATAAGTGTCTATATTATGGAATAATTTATGGAGTTTATCGTTTGATATTAGCCGTTGCTTCTGCTGCTTTTATATTCCTTCCAAGCCTCTTTTATCATTGCCTTCATCTCTGTAATAGGTGTGTCTTTCAGAATATAGCCAGATGCTCCACATTCAATACATTTTTCTACAGTTTCAGCGTTTGCAATAGATGTCATCATAATAACAAAAGCATCTGGATAATCCTTTATTATCTCCTGTAGAGCATCCAAGCCAGTCTGTATAGGCATATTAATATCAAACAGAGAGATATCAGGTTTTTCATTTTTGAAAAGCTCTACAGCTTCACTTCCGTTTTTTGCCTCTCCAACAACATCTGTATTCATGGACTTCATTACAGTTTTCAACATCAATCTGATGTGTGGCTCATCATCAGCAATGAGAACAGTCAATTTCTTTTTGTCATTCATTATCTTTCTCCTTAAATTCTATATTCCAAGCGGTCATCAATTGAGCTTTTATATCTATTATTTATCCAAGTAGAGACGCATGTCCGTGCGTCTCTACTGCCTATATCGAGAACCTAAATTTATGACCTTTAACAGTATAAGTATATATAAGTGTATGAATTCTCATTTTTTGATCATAAACTGCTTATAAGCAGATGTTGCATTAAAATCGTCTATTGTAAATACTTAAGATGCTATTTACCATTGACTCAATCGTATAGTTCTCTTTTACAATGTCAAATGCCTGCCTTATTCTTTTTTCTGTGGCAGATTTATCACTCAATATTTGTAAAATAGCCTTTGCCATCTCTTCAATCTGACCTTGTTTGAAAAGCAACCCAGTTTTACCATCTTTGATAATGTCACACGTTCCACCAATTTCAGAGCCAGCTACTGGACAGCAAGCATACATAGCTTCAAGCAGAGATTGTGAGATACCTTCCACCTCTCTACTTGCAAGAATATGGCAGTCAAAGGCTCTGTAGTATGTCCATGTATCTTCTCTAAATCCTATGAAGTGGATATTATCTTTATGCACTGTCTTATTTACTTTTTTTTTCATTTTATCAATAAAATCGTTATCACCGTGTCCAACAATAACTAAATGATATTTTAAAGGCACTTCACTATTGAATAGATTCTCTCTATTGAATGGTTCTTTAAATGAAGAATCTGCTAACATTAAAAAAGCCTCTATTATATCACCTACCCCTTTATCCTCAGATACTCGCCCCACAAATCCGATAAATCTTGAGTCTGAAGATATACTAATATTTTTATAGCAACCTGTTTTTGCTTCTCTCTCTTTGCTCAAAACAATATTAGAATTATTACTATAAAAAGCAATCAGTTCTCTTGCAAGGTTAGCTCTTGCAACATCTCGAACAGGAAGCTCTGCTGGTGGCAGGATTCCGCTTGGCAGAGTAAAAATTCTGTCTGGATTGATATCAAGAGTCGATATCAGATGTTTTGTTGTGTAATCTGCTGTCGTAAAAACATAGTTACACAATCTGTTATACAGAAATTTATTATAAAATGAAGGCTTTACATCTGCACTGATATGGCGGGATAGAATTGTACAGGGGATAATGTACTTGTTTTTTTTCGTATTTGATTTTTTATCTGTTATTATTTGATTTTTTATCTGCTGTTTAAGATTTGCTTTTAAAGTTATATCTGCTGCTGCTAAAAGTGCAATTTTAGAATCTGTGTTGCCGTGAGTATTCAGCACATCTGGTTTCAACTCCTGATATAGCTGTTTAAGCACGAAATAGTCTTTTATGGAACTTTTTGCTGTAAACTCAATTGGGACACACCTAAAACCTCTATCTTGGCATTTTATTAATAAAGGGCTCTTATCAGGAGCTGCAATAACTATTTTGTGTCCTTTTTCTGCCATCTTGCACGATTCGTTATAGACTCTTTTTTCAAGCCCTCCAAATTCACGATGGCTGGTTGTATGTATGATTATCATAACTTAAAATTTAAACTCTCTTAATAAATCTTCTTCTCAATTTTGATGTAAAGATAGTTATCTCTTCGATTTTAAAAACTACACCTGACAAAACAAAAAGCAGGGCAAACAGAATAGCTATTGCCGCAGATATTGTCAAAGCTCCTAAAATTGTTAAATTTTCTATTGCTGAATCAGTAATATCTAAACCATCTGAAAAGCCTAAAACAATTGACTGCAAAAATGGTATAAACATTATCCTGATTTTCCATAATATCAAACCTATACCACAACTTAGAACAATAATTTTTAATGTAAAAATATAAACAGCTCCAGCTCCTCGATTGCCTGAGCGTCTGTTCCACAATACAAACAGAAAACCGCTGTTAATAAATGCAGACAAAGAGAGGGCAAGACCGACACCAGGGGCACCTAACCATCGCATAAAAATAAAAAATAAGGGGAGAGAACCAACGACAGCAATAGTCCCGAAGATAGCAGGAAACCAGGTGTTTTGCATTGCATAATATCCTCTGACCACAACTGTCTGGGCAGCAAATGCAAAAGTGCCTGCCATGATAAAGGGGAGAATCTCAGCGGTTATCCGCGTGGCATCAATATTAAACCTCCCTCGCTGAAACAGCAGAAAAACTATCTCATATCTTAACACCATAAAAAGAACAGATATTGGTATCACAAGGAGAAGATATTTGAGTGTAGTGTTAAGAAGAGCGTTCAGTTCTCCTATCTTCCCAAGAGATGCAAGATTTGCCATAAATGGATAAGATGCAACTCCGACAGCCTGCCCAAAAATCCCAACAAGAATAAACATGATTCTAAGGGAATAATTTAAGGCTGCAATACTTCCTTCAGAGAGAAACGAGCCAAAATATTTAAGAAGTATCTCGGTAGAAAATGTCATACTAAGCCCAACTATCAACGGTATTGTCAACCAGACATATTTTATAAACTCTGGGTGTTTAAGGTTAAAAAGAGGATAAATCTTCATTCCAGTTTGTTTAGCTCCAATATACTGCAAAGCAAAATTGCCGAGAAATGCCCCTACAAGAACTCCCCATGCAAAACCCTCCATTCCAAAACTCAAAGATGTTCCAATCCTTGATTCTAAGAAAAAACCTGTCAACCCGCCTGCAATAATACCAATATTGTATAAAAGAGGGGCAAGGGCTGGAATAAAAAATTTCTCTTTTGTAAACTGAACTGCCATGAACATCCCCCCTGCAAAAAAGAAAAACTGGGCTGGCATTATAATTCTGGTCATTTTTACAGCACTGTTGAAAAGTTGCGGGTCTTTAAAGCCAGGTGCAAAGAATCGTACAAGTTCAGGAGAGTAGTAAAAGGCAACTGATATAAAAATAATCAGCATCATTCCGAATGTGTTGAAAATAATAGAAAAGACCCGCCAACCATCCTCTTCCTTGTTGTTTGCAATGTAGGATGAAAAGATTGGAATAAACGTTACAGATAGAAATCCGCTTGCCACAACATGGTTAAGGATTTCAGGAATTATAAAGGCAATCTGGTAGGCATCAACATCTCCTCTTGCACCTCCTGCAAATGCAATAGCCATCTCCCTTGTAAGACCAATAACACGGCTTGAAAAGACAGAAGCCATCATTATAAGAGATGCAACACCAACTTTTTTGAGTGTGCTGCTGTTTTGTGTCATATTCTCCATAACCTATTCCCCGTAGGCGATATTAGAGCAATTGATTTTTTGGTATTTAGGCAATTAACAATATTTTAGAATTTGACGGGGGTTTAACATAGATATCCTGTAAATTAAAGGGAAATGACCATCAAAACTATTTGACTTATTATAAACTGACAGAATATATATTGACAGTTTCAGGAGGGTAAAAGCAAAGTTTGAACTTTACCAAGAAACAACTATTTTAATGAACAATTATTTAAGGAGATAAATATATTTATGAATATGAACAGTTTTACAATAAACGGATTGATACTTTGTATCGGAGGTGGTTTTTCTCTTCTGTTTCAATGGATTTCAAAGTTGATGGAAAAACCTGAATGGGACACTATATTTCTTAGCAACTTAAGTTATGATATGTGGGTTACAATATCAGAGAAACTACCTGTAGGTTTAATACAAAACGGATTTGACTATCTTGTGTTTGAACTGCCCTTATGGATACTTTTATTTACTCTTGGGGGGCTGTGCATTCTTGCAGGTTCATTTATAAAGCAATAAAGAGTAAAATATGAAATATATCGCTTCTATTATCGAACCATTCATTAATTTCAAGTAAGAAATATAAATCTTAGAAATATCGGAAATTACTTATGAAAAAAAAGGGCTTAACGCTATCTGCATGTATGATGGTCAAAAATGAAGAGGAGATGCTGCCAAGATGCCTTAACAGCATCAAGCATATTGTCGATGAGATAATAGTTGTTGATACAGGCTCCACAGACGCTACTATTGCAATTGCCCAATCGTTTGGAGCAAAGATATATCATCATCCATGGGAGCAGGATTTCAGCAAACACCGCAACCAATCTATCGGTTATGCAACCGGTGACTGGTTTTTAATTATTGATGCTGATGAGGAATTAGATGCTTATCGTCTGACAAAAGAGGATATTAAAAAGAGGCTTTCCAAAGCACCAAAAGAGCTGCACTGTTTTCTTATAAACCTTTTAGATAAAGATGCTAAAGGCAATGTATCAACAGTTGCCAAAAGTGCCAGAATTTTTAGAAACAGAGTTGGAGTTGAATATAGAGGAATTGTTCACAACACAGCATACTATTCAGGCAAAGTAACAGAGATGGATCTGCAGATGTTTCACTACGGTTATGCTCTGCCAGCACCTCAGATGCAGGCTAAATATAAGCGGACATCATCTCTGCTGCTAAAAAGAATTGACATTGATCCCAAGGATTATGCCGCATACTTTTATCTGTGTCAGGTCTATATGCAGATGGAGCAGCCTGAACAGGCGATTAAATATGCCCAGCACTGCCTTGATATTCTGCCGTCAGAGAAAAAAAGCGGTATTGATATCTCATTTTACTACTCTCTTTACCACAGCATTGCCATGTCATATATCGCACTATCTAAATATGATACTGCCATTGATACTATCAGAAAAGGGCTGAAGTTGCTGCCTGACGAGATTGATCTTTATTACGATCTTGCCTGTATTGGTGTTTTCAGCAATAATTTTGATTTGGTTGTTCAAGGTGCAGAGAACTATTTAAGGGTGGTTGATGAGTTCAGGAATAAATATCTGCGAGCAGGCACCAGATTTGTTTTCTCAACATCAGAGGCTATCCAGCTTACCGTAGAGTATTGGCTTATGAGCGGCTATATAGCAAAAGAGCGGTTAAATGAGGCATTAAAGGTGTGGGAGAGAAACAGACATCTTCTGCTCAATAAACCATCTTTTCTAAGAGAGCTTCTTGTGAATCTTGAGCGAAAAGAGGCATGGGATTTTATTAAAAAAGCAGTTTTATATCTATTTGAAAATATAGATAAATTAGAGACAAACAGCCAAAAACATATCCTTCAATACCTTATTTTTTGTCTGAGAAGAGATGAAGATTATGAAAATCTTGAAACAGCTATCTCAAAATATCTTGATTTAATTCAAAATTATAGAGATATCCCAGAGGATACAATAATTATTGTTGCAGAGTTTTTGCTGAAAAAGGGATTAAGTGACTTTTTCCTTGATATAACTGTTGAGCTTTTTGAACAAACTATTACTACTGCTATAAAAGTTATTGATAATGCCAAGATAATTGCCAATGGCTATGATGTAATTGCACAAAAACAGCCCAAAAACATAAAAGGCTTTTTTATCTCTTCATTATGCCTCAATATTGCATGGGGATTAACCGAAGATAATAAATATATCGAATCTCTTACTGAGATTTATAATCAGCAGAAAAGTTATGAAGAATAACTGGATTTTACATTAAATTATAAATTTAGCAAAAGGTGGTAATGAGACTCAATGAGTTTGAACAAAAAACTATCGTCAATGCGGTAAAAGATGAAGACAATGAGGCAGAAATCTATCTTTTTGGTTCACGGGTTGATGATAAAGAGCTTGGTGGAGATATTGATATTCTTGTCTTATCATCTATCATAGACTTTGATGGAAAATTACGCATTAAAAAAAGATATTTAACTCTCTTGAAGAGCAAAAGATTGACTTGATAATTGTTGATAATCCTTCCGAACCTTTTGCACAGATAGCTCTTGAAAAAGGTATAAAACTTGTATGAATAAACTCTTTTCTATTCTTCAAAATGACATTTCAGAACTTAAAAAAGCCTCTGATATTCTTAGATATTCATATAGCAAATGTATTGCAATTGATTTAATGGATGGAATTGATCAAAATACCAAAGATACTGAATCTACCATAATATATACATCAAACTTATTAGATCGTTAAATATTGAAATCACATAAGCCTACGGGAAAGACATATTTATGAAAAAAAAAAAGAACCGCAAAACAGCCCCACCTATAAACATCAAGCCTGAAGAGCCAATGGCTGCTGAATCTCTGAACAGCATAAAAAACCTTATAGATGCTGGACATGAACTTTCAGGCAGTAATATACAAGATAAATGCAGAGAGACAATTGAACTATTGCATAAAAAGGTCGAAACAAATCCTGATGATTATCCCGCATATTTTTATCTAAGCCAATTATATATGAATATGAAAGATGAAAATAGAGGCATTGAGTATGCTAAAAAATGCTTGGCTCTTCTGCAACGAATTAAAAACAATAGAGATAAAATCAATAACGAGCTAAGTTTTTATTATTCAATTTATCACATACTTGCCTTAGCTCTAATAAGTCAGAAAAATTATAATGAAGCTCTTGATGTAGTTAAAGAGGGGCTTCAGAAACTCCCTGATGAGATTGATCTGCTTTATGATCTTGCATGTGCAGGATATTTTTTAAATGAGCCATCTTTGATAATTAAAGGCGGAGAATCTTATCTTAGATTGATCTCGCAAAATGAAAATAAAAATAATATTGGGCTACCCAATCAAGGTAACAACCGAATAATATCAACGACATCTCAATCAGCAATCTTTTCAGTTAAATGTTGGCTGATCATTGCATATATTCAAATTAATAACACAGATGGTTTTGCAAAGTTATGGGGGGAGATGAAACTCCAACTGAAAGAGCAAAGAGCAGAAGAGCAGCCATCTGATTATAAAAACATTGCTCTTACATTCCTTGTGATTATTGCAGAATCGCTCCTAAAACAAAATGAGGGGAGAAAATTTCTCGAAATATCCTCATTTCTTCTTACAAATTATGTTGTGCATCAGCTTGACAGCATAAAAGGTGCGGCAGAACTTGCATCAGCTTATAATATGCTTGCACAGCAGCAGGATAAAACAGAACAAGGCATAACTATTGCTATATCCTCTCTTAATATTGCGTGGATTCTAACTGATGATAGTCAGTATTTAGATGCTATTAAAAAGATAAAAATGAATAATTTTTCACAATTAGAAGAAATTGACCAACCTGACGCAGACAACAAATTTACAGACAATCAATCTTCTACTGTTGTCAAATCTAATAAATCTAAAAATAGTGTCCCAGCTTTTTTTAGAACAGCGTTCGCAGAGGTTAATATCACGCCTAAAATATCAGATTCCAATCCTGTTTATCTTCAGGGAATGGCTGGCAAAGAGAGAAAAGCCATTGGTGTTGGCTCTCCTTTAAAAATGCAGATGCTCTTAATTGAAGATCAAAACAAAATTAAACTTCTTTTTGTTTCGGCAGATATTTTTGGATTTGGAAGTGAGATGGTTGAGCTTGTAAGAAACACCGCTTCTGCTTGGGGAATTCCTCCAGAGGGAATTATTCTTAATGCTTCCCATACACACTATGCTCCTTGCACCCTGTCTCATACATTCAGAACAATAGGAGTCTACTTTAAAGAGTATTCAATTGAAGTTGCGGGAATTATCTCAAATTCAATCGCAACACTTTATAATAGTCTTGAAGAATCACACATCTATTCAGGAAAAACAGATGTCAGCATAGGTGTAAAGAGTATTCTTAACAACAGCGGAAAGATAGATTTCGAGCCTGACTCAACTGCAAATTATGATCAACACACTCCATTTCTTCTATTGGAGCAAAAAAAGAGTCATAAAACAATTATTATGGTAAATCATGGTTGTCAACCAACAGGGCTTGGTATTGAAGAGAATGTATCTGCCGATTTTCCGGGATATTTTAGGGAGGAACTTATTAAAATTGGTAAGGTTGATCATGTAATGTATCTTCAAGGAGCATCAGGAGACATAAAAGAGGCTTCCACACTTAATGGCTGCAAAGTCTTTTCCCAAACATCAGAAGAGACTCAAATAAATGGTAAAATAATGGCAAAAGGCATTGAATCAGCTCTTGATTATGGGCAACTAATACCTTTAACTGAATCAATCATATCTTATACAAATCAAATCATGTATTTGAGGCTAAAAAAAATTCCTGATATCAACAGGATTAATGAGCTTAAAATAGATATATTATCAGCTCCAGTTGTTAGAGAGTGGGCATCAAGACTCTCTTCCACATATCCTGCTGGTGATTTTCCAAATGCCCTTGCGTTAGATATGCAGGTTGCAGTCATTGGAAAAATTGTTACATTTATCTGTTTTCCAGCCGGGCCTGTAACAGATATTGGAATAAAATTAAAGAAACTTACAGAGTATCCTGAGACTACTTTTATTCTCGGATATACCAATGGATTAATATGTTATCTGCCTGATGATAAAGCCATCTCGCAAGGGGGATATGAATCGGATATATCACCATATTATTATATGATCCCATATCCTCTTGCTAAGGAAGTAGATGCGGAAATAACAGCGACATTCAAACACTGTTACTCAAAAATGGAAGTTAACCCCATTTGAGAACTATAGTTTGTTATATTTAGAAACTGTTAGGCATAATCCCTTATTCTTTGGGATAAGGGATTACTTAATTTTACTCAGTGGTGTTACGCAGTGAATACGGAAAATCAATGATTCTGGCATTTTGATAAACACGTAAAGCCCTTATTTATCAAGGGTGGTGTGTAACATGACTTACTCATTAGAAAACTCAAGCTGTTTTTTCAGAAATTTTGGCATGAGCTTTGGATATACTTAGCAGTATGTAGAATACCTTTTTCCAAATCCCATTGTGCTTCATATCCCAAGACTTCTTCTGCCTTTTTAATTGAAGGGATACGCAGATCAATATCAGCGGACAAATCTGGTTTAAATATAATTTTAGAAGTTGAATTTAAAACACGGCTGATTGTTTGTGCTAATCCATATACAGTTATTACTGCCCTGGCATTACCAATATTAATTGTTTCTCCGATAGCTTCTTTTTTTTCCATACATAATAGCAACCCATTAACAAAGTCATCTACATAACACCATGCTCTGATTCTGTTTCCATCACCGTATATATAAATATCTTCATTTTTCAGTGCACGTTTTATGAAAATATTAATTGCACCCTCTCCCGTCTGTCCTGGTCCATAAACATTAAAGGGTCTGACAGTCACAATAGGTAATGCAAATTCCTTATAATATGCCATAGCAAGGTGTTCTCCTGCCAATTTACTTACAGCATAGCTCCATCTTGCTTCACCTGCAGCACCTGAAACAGTAAAATCTTCCTCTGTTGATTTATATGCCATTCCACCAAATACTTCTGATGTAGAAAAATCAATGATTCTATCTTTTATTCCATTCTTGTATGCAGCTTCAAAGACATTTGCTGTTCCAATCATATTAACACGCATAGTCTTTGTTGGTTGAAGTATAACCGTATCAATACCTGCAATTGCGGCAGCATGAACTACTATATCTGCCCCGTACATACTATCTTTTAAAAGAGTATAATCAAGAATATCACCTTTTATTATGGAAATATTTTTATGGTGCTTAAAGTTGCTTTTGCTTAATGTATCTCTATAGAAATTATCATATACAATTATCTGATTTGCTTCTATAAGATACTTAATGATATTATTTGCAATAAAACCTGCACCACCAGTAATGAATATTTTTTTGTTTTTAATCATAAGTAGCTCCTTGATTTATTATATAATACAATATAACGTAGTGCTTAACTATCTGATGTTTGCATATTTTATGATTTTTAATCTTAGACTATATTAAATCAATCTTAAACTTATAATAACAATTTATAACAAACTTTCAGCATCATACAAAACTCTGATAATTACTGGAACATATTAAATGAGTAAAATCAAGAAAAAGAATCTTTCTGAAAAAAAAGCCTATCTAACAATGATAGAATCCATTAAAGCAAAAGATTTTGATAGATTTAATGAATTGTGGAATCTAAATAAAGAGATGATACTTACCAAACCGATATTCCAAAAAGAGATATTGACAAAATTAGAACAAACAGAAGAATGGAACATATTAGAAGTTGTCTTATTTTTCTTGCTTCAACATAAGGAACAGTTAAAATCTGATATACATGAAACTGTTTTAACATATTCAATATTTATTTCGAGAAAAAATAATGACATAGAACGTCTTGAAACCTCAATAACAGAATTTCTTGATTCGACCGATGGCTATAAATCGATCCCAATAGAAATATCCATTATAATAGCTGAGTTTCTTTTAAAAAAAGATATGGGTAATTTTTTTCTTGATATCACCTTAGCCTTATTTGAAAGGATGCTGATAAATGAAATAAAAATTATTAATAATTCAGATGAGTTAGCTCATGGTTACAGCCTTATAGCAGAAAGAGAGCCACAGACTGAAAGAGGAATTCTGATAGCCTCAATATGCCTTAATATTGCATGGGGATTGACAGAGGATAAAAAATATCTTGTAAAACTTAAAAATTTACAAAAGCCTGCGAAATCATTTAATACCGAAACAACATTTGCT
>JADFZJ010000017.1:0-54848 GCA_015232555.1 Desulfamplus sp.
TTATTGTTACGTTCTGTCGCTAAATGTAAAACATTTGTCGGGTCTGCCTTATCCCTGTGAAGCCAGTTTGTAATGTTCTTGCCAAATCCGCTTCCTACTTTTGAGTTATCACGAATTTTATCGGTTTGAGAGAGATTTTTTAATCTTGAATTTGCCCAATCGCCCATGGGAACCATAACTTCTTCTTGGTACATATTAAATTTCCGATTTTTATTAAACTGAAGAAGCCTCTCCCACGAGTCCCGAAAGCGATTAGGCCACTTTCCTGGATAGGAATTTTTTTTATGCCAAATAAACTCCTCTGTCCACAACCATCCTTGTTTACGCATTTCTAAAATCAGTTCAATCACATAAGTGCTCCGTTCACCTTCCACCACCTTCTCTTTGATGTTTAAGATAAAGGTTCCCGTTGGCTTTAAAACACGTAAAAGCTGTTCTGAAATAGGTAAAAACCAATTCACGTATTTATCATGACTAATACCACCGTATGTGCTTTTTCGTTGGTCTGCATAAGGTGGAGATGTCACTATAAGATCGATAGAATCATTTTGAAGTAAATTTAATTCTTCTTTACTGTCTCCGTTATATATATTTGTAGTTATTTCCATTTTATAATCACTTGTCAAAAAATTTTATATTGGTGCAGAAATATTCAAAATTAGAATTGCTCTATTCATACAGCCATAGATTTAGTAAGAGGCAGTTTTATTGTAAATGTACTTCCTTTACCAGGTGTTGAGGCAACTTTAATCAGCCCTTTATGATCCTCTGTAATGATGAAATAAGATATGGATAAACCAAGACCAGTTCCGCTCTTTTTAGTTGTAAAGAACGGCTGGAACACTTTTTTACGAACGTCTTCTGGCATCCCCTCTCCATTATCAGAGATTTCAATAGATGCCATATTATCGTCAGATATTCCAATGGTAACTATAATCTGCTTTGCTCCATTTGCTGACGCAGACTCTATATCTTGTTTATCTTCATTAATCTGACTAAGCTCACTACCATTGTTGTTATCATGCCATTTTTTGTTTTCTATAGACTGCAATCCATTTTTAAGAATATTTAGAAGCACCTGCTGAATCTTAACGGGCTGACAGGAGACCAACGGCATATCTTTTTGATAATTTCTGATAATCTCAACATGCCCAATATCTTTCTCAGCTTTTGTTTTATAGTCAATAACGGCGAGCTTAATGGATTTTTCCATAAGTTCCGCAAGATTTTCGTGTTTAAGAGTGCCTTCATTTCTGCGGCTAAAACTTAGCATATCATCAACAATTTGTGCTGCACGGTTGCCTGATTGATGCACAGAATCCATCATACGAAAAATTTCACGTTTCTCCATATACTGCCTTATAACATCAAGTGTTACACCACACTCTTGTGCAGCATGGTGGTTAGCAGGAAGCTCTCCATTAATCCTGTTTTTTATAACCTGAATATTTTGAATAATTCCAGCAAGCGGATTGTTGATCTCATGTGCCATACCAGCAGCAATTCCACCCATTGAGAGCATCTTTTCAGACTGAATAACAATCTCATCCATTTTAACCCGTTCAGTTACATCGTCAATTCTTATAACAGCCCCGCGTCTATCGTTAAAACTGAAAGGGTAAATGGCAAAGTTATTAATAACCAGCCTGCCTTTAATATAAACAGGAATACGGTTTTTCTCAATCAGCTCTCCTGAACTCATTCCATTTTCAATATTACTAACAATAAATCGGTAAAAAGGGAAAACAGCAGAAATATATTTTCCAGTTGCATCTTCTAACACGACAGCTTCTGATTTGTTTGACGCAAGACGAGCTAATCTATAGGCATGGCTGTTCATATCAGTTATTCTGCACTCACTATCTACGCTGATTAAAGACGATGAGATTGAGTTGATAACTTTAATAAGATATGCCCTTGCCTGTTCTATCTCACGGGTTGCCTCAATGTTTCTCTTTATCTGCTCTTTAAGCTCTTCATTTGTCGTAAGAAGCTCTGAGGTTCTTTCAGCAACAATCTGTTCTAATCCATTTTTAATCTTATGAAGTTCTAAGAAGACATTGACCTTACTTAATAAAATGAATTTATTCAGAGGTTTGAAAATAAAATCAACCGCACCAGTACCGTATCCTTTGATCTCCTTTGCATCGTCTCTGTCAATTGCAGTTACAAATATAATTGGGATGTTTTCTGTTTTTTCGTTGGATTTGAGTATCTCTGCAACTTCATATCCATCCATATCAGGCATCTGGACATCAAGTATAATAATGGCAAATTCGTGCTCAAGAATACTTGCCAATGCTTCATTACCTGATGATGCACGTATTACCTGTGCATCTGATTTGGTAAGAATTTTTTCCAAAGCAAAGAGATTCTCAGGAATATCATCCACAATAAGGATTTTGGGCTTGAAGGTGTTGTTATTCATTCAGATTCTCCGTCAACTCTTTTCATTATAGTTTCTATAAAACAGGGTATCTCATCAAGATTCATTATGTGATCAACTGCATTAGTTCGGATAGCATAAGAGGGCATATAATCAACTTCTGCGGTTTCAGGATTTTCCGCAATAGTTATCCCTCCGAGGGACTTTATCTTTTTAATGCCATTGCTTCCGTCAAAGTTTGCCCCTGTTAAAATAACCCCTAAAAGAGAGGGTCCAAAAACTTCAGCAGCAGATTCAAACAGTACATCAATAGACGGACGACAGTAACAGACAGGCGGATCAACAGAAAGTGCAAAATAGAGGCATCCATCTGCAATATCTTTTTCAACAAGCAGATGATAGCCTCCAGGGGCAATATAGATAGTTCCAGATTCAATTTTTGTTTTATCTAACGGCTCTTTCACAGACATCTGGCATCTATCGTTTAACGATTCTACTAAATACGATTCTAAATCAGCCCTTCTGTGCTGAACAACCATAACTGGTAGTTCAAAATCACGCCTAAACATGGGCAGTATCCTGTGAAGAGCTTTAAACCCACCTGCAGAAACCCCTATTACAACAGCTTTTAATGCAGGGCGTTTAATTTGACTTGCCATATCAGCTTCTCAGTTAATTATCATCTTTATGTATTGAACAGATAATATCTCTCTTCTTTTTAAATATTCTGGCTGTTTTATCAATTGTCTCATATAGTGAAGCACTTGTAGAAAATTCAAGACTCTCTTTTGTACCAAGACATAGAAAGCCATTGATTCTGAGGCTTTTACTAAAAAGCTCTAAAACATGATCTTGCAATATTTTATTAAAATATATAAGCACATTACGGCAGAGAATCATGTTCATTTCACCAAAAACCCCATCTGTGACCAGATTATGATTTGCAAATACAATGTTCTTTTTTAAAGAGCTGTCAAAAATAACTGAATTATAGTCTGCATGATAGTATCCAGCAAAAGACTCTTTCCCCCCTGATTTCTGATAATTGGCTGTATTAAGTCTCATATCTGCTGCAGAATATATACCTCTCTTTGCAATTTCAAGCACATTATCATTAAAATCTGTTGCATAAATGATAATATTCTCATCAAGTCCCTCCTCTTTAAAAAGAATGGCAAGAGAGTATATCTCCTCTCCTGTAGAGATGCCTGCTGCCCATATCTTGATAAATGGATAAGTTTTAAGATAGGGTATTATACTCTCTCTTATAGATAGAAAAAAAGGGGGGTCCCTAAACATCTCTGTTACATTGACTGATATACTGTGGAGAAAAAATCTAAAAAAGTCATTATCATGGATTATAAGGGGGATCATGTCGGTAAGTCTTGCCAAACCGCTATCTTCCATAATTTTGTTAAGCCGTCTTTTCATTGAAGCTCGTGCATAATTGGTGAAATCATAACCATGCTTCAACTGGACAGCGTCAAGAATCAATTTTATCTCAATATCGTCTATATCCATGACTCTTTGATGGAGTGGATAAGATGGCACGTTATTCATACAGCCAAACCCTCAGAAGAGTCAGAAGTTTTGCTGTATCTAAAGGTTTGGACAGATAATCGTTTGCCCCGCATTTTATACACTCTTCTTTATCAGAAGACATTGCCTTTGCTGTAAGGGCAATAATTGGAAGCGTGCGTAAATCTTTTTGCTCTCTTATCCTCTTTATAGCTTCATACCCATCCATGACAGGCATCATTATATCCATAAGGATGATATCAGGTCTTTCACCATCTTCAACAAGGACTTTCAACGCCTTTTCGCCGTTATTGGCAATAATTACCTCCATACCCTTAGATTTGAGGAACTTGTTGAGAGCAAAGGCATTTCTCATATCGTCATCAACTACAAGTACCTTTTTATCTTTTAGAAAAGTTTGCTGATCCCGCACCTTTTTAATCATCCGTTTTTGATTTTCTGGCATTTCACTTTCTACACGATGGAGAAAAAGGGCTGTTTCATCAATAAGCCTCTCCATTGAAATGGCATTTTTCAACACAATGCTGGACGCATACTGTTCAAGCCTTCTGGTTTCGTCAGCAGTTAAATCTCTTCCTGTAAAAACAATAACGGGCAACATCTCTATCTGCGGGTCTTTACTGATTCTATCCATGATTTCAAAACCAGATATGTCAGGCAGCCCAAGATCAAGGATCATGCAGTCAAAATGACGCTCTTTCAGCAGTGCGACAGCCTCCTCGCCAGTAATAGCAGAAGTAACCTTGATGTCGTTTGTTCCCATCAATTTAAGGATGCTCAATTGCAGTTCGCCATTGTCCTCAACTACCAGCAGATGTTTAACATCATTTGAGAGGACTGTCTCAATTTTTTGGAGAGCCTTGTTAAGATCATTGCTTGATACAGGTTTAGTCAGATAGCCGACAGCCCCTTTTTCAAGACCTTTACGGCTTTGGTTATGACCTGACATAATATGAACGGGTATGTGTCGGGTATCTGGATTGGTTTTAAGTTCATTCATAACAGCCCAGCCGTCAATACCCGGAAGTGAGATATCAAGGATAATCGCAGTCGGCTTGTTATCAAGCACATACTTTATTCCTTCTTCTCCTGTTGAAGCAGATACAGTGCTGTATCCATGTTTTTTAAAGAAGTTAGAGAGAATTTTTGCAAATTCAGGATCATCTTCAATGATAAGCATTGTTTTGGGATTTTCTTTTAAAGCAGAAAGTTCTGTTTGAGACTGAGGAACAGTTGTATAAGCCTTAGTATTAGATACTACATCTATAGTCTGAAGGGAAGAAGGTGTCGATGGTTGTTCAATCTTAGGTGAAACAGGCAAATTTTGCACATTATTCTCTTGCTCCTCACTCTCAAGATGCTCAGGAATATAAAGGGTAAATCTTGATCCTTTGCCAATTTCACTTTGAACCTTGATATCTCCTCCAAGCAGTTGTGCAAGCTCTTTTGATATGGATAAACCAAGACCTGTTCCATCATGTTTTCTGCGAATTGAGCCATCTACCTGTTTGAACGCTTCAAACACTGCATCAAGTTTATCTGCTGGAATGCCAAGACCTGTGTCAATAACTGATATTGCAATTATGTTGTTCGCTGCCGCATTTACAGGCTTATTGTTCTGCCCGATTTTATCTCTGATATTATTATTTACAATATTATTAAGCTCAGATGCTAAAGCTCTTGCAAAATTTAGTGTAATAGAACCAGTTTCTGTAAATTTAATAGCATTTCCAATAAGATTTCTGATTACCTGTTCAAGCCTGTGCAGATCGGTTGTTATAATTTCGGGCAGATTATGCTCCATATTCACCCTGAATTCTATCCCTTTTGCCTTTGCCATGTGCAAAAATTCAGATTTAAAATGTGCTCCTATCTCATCAATAGAACATTTGGATATATTAAGCTCAATCTTTTTTGCTTCAATTTTCGATAGATCAAGAATATTGTTGATAAGATGCAGAAGATTTTGACCGCTCCTGTATATTGAAGCGGCAGATTCAATCTGGTCAGGCGTAAGGTTATTCTCCTCATTTTCAGAAAGCATGTTGGCAAGTATCAACAGACTGTTTAAAGGAGTTCTAAGCTCATGCGACATATTGGCAAGAAACTCTGATTTGTATTGGGTCTCAATACGTAGTTGTGTTGCTTTTTCCTCAATCTCCATCTGTTTTGACTTTAGAATGTTGTTGCTCTTTTCAATCTCCTGCTTCTGTGATTGAAGTATGTTGGTTTTCTCTTCAAGCTCTTCGTTGCTTGCCCGTAACTCTTCTTGCTGTATCTGCAATTTCTCTTCTGATGCCCTTAGTATCCTTGCCTGCTCTTCAAGCTCCTCGTTAGTGGCTTTAAGCTCCTCCTGCTGTGCCCTAAGCTCTTCTGCCTGTTCACGGGTGTGCTCTAAAAGTTGAGATAATTTTTGATTAAAAATAGCCCCATTTATTGAGACAGCAAGAATTTCTGCTGCAATTTCAAGAAATTCAATATGAAGCTGAGAAAATTGTCCAGAAGTTCCAATCTCAATAACCCCTTTGACATCATCTTCATATATAACAGGAAGCACAATGATATTTTTAGGCGTAGCATTTCCAAGAGAAGATTCAATTCTAATATAACTTTCAGGGACTTCTGTAAAAATGATCGTCTTTTTTTCTAATGCTGCCTGACCATTAAGACCCTCTCCAAGTTTAAAACGGTTATATATTCCTTTCCTTGTTTTGAACGCATAGGATGCAACCATCTTAAAGTCATTGTCCGTCTCGCTTTTTACAAAAAATGTTCCTACGACTCCATTTATATAAGATGCAATAAATTCAATGGCTTTTCTTGAGATTGTAATTATATCCTGCTCTCTTCCAATTATACTGCCCAATTCTGCCTGTCCGTTTTTAATCCAGCTCTGATTCTGCTTTGTGGTATCTGCCTCTTCAAGGGTTTGCATAACTTTGTTAAGTGAAACTGCAAGCGGATCTTTTTCAGATTCAATCGGGATACGCAAAGAGTAATCAGCATGGTCTATAGCTGTCTGTAGTGTAGAGAATAGATAGTTGAAACGCTCAAGATTTTTCTCAAGAGTTTCATACAATGAATTACGTTCTATCTCTTTCTGCCGTATCTGGTCAATCATGTTGACAAAGCCATTAACTAAAATACCAACCTCATCAATCCGATTGGACCGTTTAATATCTATAGAAAAATCGTTATCTTTAGCAATTTTTTTAAAAATATTTGCAAGTTCAAGTATAGGTCTGTTTATTTTTGCAGCCCCAAACATCATAACAGTAATAATAATAATCGTAGTTATGATGAACGCAAAAAGCATCCGACTGTTTGATTCAAGAATGGCATTGTCAATAAACTCTTCCGTGTAAAAGATTTCAAATTTACCAACTTTTCTATCTTTAAAAATTATACTGTCTGTGATTCTTCTGATGTAAGTGGCATCTGACGGAATAGTGTATGGCTTTTTGACTGTTTCTACTTCATATTCTGTATCTAATCCTCTGTCTATCTGGAATTCATCATTTACCTTATCTTTACTCTCTACATCTGCTTTGTCTTCTGTAATTGTAGGAGATATTTTTTTTCCTTGATATACCTTAATAGGAGATGTCTTATCTGATTGCTTCAAGATTTTCTTGACGTTACTTGTTAAAAAATTATTCATGTCAAATACATTGACAGCAACAATTAGTTTATTTTTTAATATCACATGGCTCAGTCGGTTAACTTCTTCCTCATTATAATCCCAAAGCGGCTGACCGTATCCCATCTTTGAAAAATGGACGGCATTTGATAGAGATATGTTAAGATATTCGGTTAGATTATTTTTGTTGATATGGTTAAAATAGAGGATAAATATTATGCTGATAAAAGTTACTACAAATACAATCAGAGATGCGAGTTTTGCTGCTATTGTTTTTCGTATTTGATAAAACATAAAACTTATACTCCTGTGCTTGTGAGTAATTAAATGAACTTTATGTTTTTAACATTTATAAAGTTTTAAATTGAAGTATTGGCATCCTTTATTTCAAACCAAAAATACTAAAAGATGCTGAAACTGACGAGTTCTGGAGTTAAGTTGGAAGTAAAGCGATCAAAGATGGACATTGTAAGCAAATTGAGAAAAATAGCACTACTACATTTCTCTTCTATCAATATCTCTTTCCATATCTTTTATTCGATTAAGAAATAAATCTGCATCTGGCTTCTGATGAAGAAAAGCCATAAAGTTGCTGTCTCTCAGACAGAAAGAGAGCCGAGATAGCAGATTCAGGTGAGTCTCCACTGACGGGCTTAAAATAACAAAAAGAACTGATACAGGTTTATCATCAATGGCATCAAAATCTACAGAGTTTTCAAGAAAACAGGTGATAATCATGGGGTTGGTAAGTCCATTAGCCAAAGGATTTCTTGGATGAGGGATTGCAACCCCCTTTCCAATACCTGTTGATGCAAGTTTTTCTCTCTCCATAAGCTGATGACGAATTTCATCTCTATCTTTTCCTGAAAAATCAGGAATTATATCAATTACAGCATCAATAACTTCATCTTTAGTTTTACCGACAATATTGTGAAATACCCCGCCTCTTTTTAACGCAGATAAGAGAACAGATGGTGATAAAATATTTTCACTCTGATCATCTTGCTCTTTTTGCAGAGCGTGGTCATTGTTAGGGTGCATTTGAGTCTTTCGATGTTTTTCAGCCCAGCGATGAAACTCTAATTCATTATAAATACCAATGCTTCCATGTTTATTAACTGGTATTTTCCCCTGTCTTATCCATCTTTCTAATGTATCCAAATTCAATCCAAGATCATCGGCAATTTCAGTTAAAGCACGTCTCATTAATAACAATCCTTATTGGTAATAACTATAAAAACAATAGTTACTATTATCTTTCAAAATATTCTGCAAATTTCTATTTTTTCCCCTTATCTAAACCAACAAAATCACGGGCAATAATATCTCTGTCATATACAATTTCAACTCTTCGATTCCTTGCCCTACCCTCTTCCGTGTCATTAGTGGCAACAGGTTGATATTGGGCATACCCTTCAGCAGCTATATATTTAGGGTTTACACCGGTTTCAACAAGTAGTTTAACCACAGCACTTGCTCTGGCTGATGAAAGCTCCCAGTTGGATGGATATAGTTTGGAATCTATCTCAACATTGTCTGTGTGTCCCTTAACTTTTACATGATAGGCAAGTCTTGAAAGTACAGAGGCTACCTTTCTTAAAACATCTATTCCCATTTCAGAGAGCTGTGCCCCTCCTTTTTCAAAAAGAAGCATATCGGTCATTGTAATGACAGCACCCATCTCACCTTCAGAGGCTGTTACAAGACCACCAAGTTTGTTGAACATTACAAGCTCTCTCACCTCGCTCATAACATCTTCAAGTTCTTTTTGTATCATACCCCCCATCTCATCAACCTTCTGCTCTTCAGGAGGTGCTGCTGATGGTACTGCATGCATGGTCAACCCTTCTCTACTTCCCGCCTCTGGAACAGCCGCAACACCCAAGGCACTTCGTAATGATTCGACAAGCTCCTTAAATGTCTCCTGCTGCGTGGTACTCATGGCAAACATGAGCACGAAAAAACACATCAGTAGAGTAACAAGGTCTGAGAATGTTGCCATCCATTCAGGAGCACCGCCAGGGCACTCCTGCTCCTCTTGTTTTGGACATTCGAGAGCTGGTGCTTCTGCTTCTGATGAGTTATCTTCTGCCATTTTTATCTATCCTAAAATATATGTAGTAAAGTTTTAGAAAATTCTATTTGCCGCCCTCTTTTGGTTTATTGGGACCAAGATATACATTGAGCTTCTCTTCTAACAATTTGGGATGCTCGCCCTCACGAATTGAAATCACCCCTTCATATATGATGTTCATATTGGAAATCTCTTCACCACAACGAATTTTCAGCTTATTTGCCATAGGTGTACAAAAAAGATTGGCAATAATTGCACCATAAAAGGTGGTGATCATGGCAACTGCCATTGAAGGTCCTATACTTGCGGGATCATCAAGGTTTGCAAGCATCTGAACAAGTCCAATTAGTGTGCCTATCATACCAAATGCTGGTGCAAATGCTGCAAGGCTTGTAAACATTGCAGCACCAGTTCCATTTCCCTCTTTTACTAAATCCATTTTTTTCTGCATAACTGCGGCAATATCGGCAGTTTTTACACCATCTACTGTCATTTGAAGAGCACTTGCCAAATAAGGGTCTGGAGTGTTTGCAATATCAGATTCAATAGATAGAAGTCCACCTTTTCTGGCTTTATTGGAAATCTCAATTAAATTGGCAACTATGTTTTCAGGTTTTTCAACCTTAAACATGAAAACCTTCATGGTAACTTTTACAAGACTTAATACATCTTTGAGAGGATAACCTACAAAAACGCACGCAACCGTTCCGCCAAAAACAATAACTACAGAAGGGGTATCCCAGAAAAGCATTAAACTGCTGCCAAGAAGAATTGTCCAAGCAATAAATATTGTACCAGATAGCATTCCAACAATTGTTGCAATATCCATAATTTTACTCCATTGATATAAATTGATTCTATATATTAGAAATAATAGCTAAACTGTTTCAGTTCACGATTTATTTTACTGTTCCAAGTCAACTTTTATAAATACGGTTTCATCAACTGGATACTCTTTACTGTATTTTTCCAGCATACGGATTGAATCAGAAGTTAAAGTTGTCCCTGAAGAGAAAAGTTTTGTTCCAGTTTTTGTAAATAATCCAGTGCCAAGAACCATTCCAGGTTTTAACTGATAAACAGCAACCTCTTTAAGCCTTAGATAATCATTGCTGTTTTGACGATAATCAGATTGATTATCATCAGTATTATCATCAGTATTATCATCTCGGTTATCAGATTGCTTGTCATCTCGATTATCATCAAACTTATTAGACCGCTTTAATTCATTATGATTTATCCTAAAATTCAAAACGGTAACTACGTATTTTTCAAGTATGTTGACAATAGTGGGATCGAGCCGCGATCCTGCGTATCCCTCAAGAATTTCAAGCAGTCTGCCAATTGAGGCATAAGGGTTGTCAATCCATATCTGATCTAAAACATCTGCACCTGCAAGTATTTTTGAGAGCAGCGGAATATATCGCTTTTTTAACCCTTGGGGGTACCCTGTTCCATCAGAATTTTCATGTAAATGGCGAATCACTTCAGCAACTTTCTCAAAACCAGGGCATTTCTCTAAATATGCTGCCCCGTTTGATGGTTGGTAAAGCATCATGCTTTTCTCATAATCTGACCATTCAAAGGACATTTTATTTAATATTGAAGATGGAATAAGCAGCATTCCCACCTCATGCAGCATTGCCGCATTTTTTAATAATCTTAGAGATTTTGGCTCAAGCCCCTTTTTTTCTCCCACAAACTCTGCAATTTCAGCAACTCTTTTGGAGTGCCCTTTTTGATGCTCATTTCTCGATTCAATCATGCTCCATAGGAATGAGTTCACCCCTTTTATGTTTTCAAATAGTTTAACACGAGATACATGAAGCTGATTTTTCATTATATCACGGTCATTTGACATCATATTTATCTGTTTTAAAGAGTTATGAAGAATCTCATTCTCCCTTGACCACGACTTTCTTGTATCAACAATAATCTGCTTGAGATTATCAATATGGTCAACCGCACGATTAAGAGTCTCTTTTTGCCATGCTACTCTATAGTTCAGCTCCTTTTGGTTTGCATGAAGCCCTATTCTAAATTTAAGCTCTTCAAATAGAAACGGTAAAACCATCAGATCGCATCTGTTGTCAAGACATTGACGCCTAACAGCCATGCCAGGATCAGACTTAAATATAAAAAGTATCTGTCCTTTGTTGGCAATAGTTCTGATATGCAGATGCTCAGACAGATAATCAGGAATAATAATCGGTGGGAAACTTGTTTTATCGTCAGGGTATGGGTCTTCATTCTCTTGAACATTTTCCGAATCATCTATCTCGTCAGAGCGAACCATTCGATTAGAGCCAATCATCTCTTCAGAGTTAGAAATGGAGTGAGCAGCATAATCTATAGATTCAGAATCTACAACATCATCAAGTTCAATAAGCATCTCAGGCTGAACTGAATTTGAAATTTTTCCGCTACAGTCAATCAATATCAGATCAGGATGAACAGCATCTACAATCTGCTCAAGAGTATCTGGTTCGCGGCACAATTTGAGCAGATAGCTCTCCTCGTTCTGCAGATACTCTACAATAGAAGAGTCTTCAGACGCACAGAAACAGACAAGTTTTGTAATTTCTCTATCCTGATATCTATTCATGGTAATGCTCTAAAGTTTCTACGAGTGTGATTATTTGTTATGCCTATAAAGGCAGTTGGTTATAATAAAACATGATATCTCTATTCTGAGTAGTTTGTAAACCACCAGTCATCCCAACTTGAATCTATAATATTTTTTGCAAGTCTTCTGCCAATGTCAGTTTTAAGCCTTTCAACAATAAATGGCAGCCACTTTTCAGGAGATTTAGCTCCATTATCATGGCTTTTTTTAAGTTCGATTATAAAAGCCAACTGATCCGCATCTTTTGCTAACTGTGCTTCACGGGTCTCTGCCTTATTAAATTCATGCAGCACTGAGATAATTTCGCTCCCAAAAGGCAGACCATCTGCCATATCTTCGGCAGCTCTATCCTCAAGCGAGGTGACATATTTTTTATTAACATAATTAAGATCACCAGTGCGTGCCTCTGGAAGATCGTGCATTAGTGCCATTGTAATCAACCGTTCAGTATCAAGACCTTTTTCAATTCGGGAGATTGCAAAACAGATCATGGCTGTCATAAAAGAGTGTTCTGCAACAGTCTCTCGTCCAGAGCCAAGAAAAGCATAACCTGAGCGTATAAGCTCTTTTAACATACTGGTTTCAAATAAAAAATCTGCAATTTGCTTCATAAATTCAATAAACCTTAATTAGATATTTTCCCATGTTACTTTAAGAACTTCTTGATAGGTTGTCTCGCCGTTGAGCATTTTTGTAATTGCTCTCTCTCGTAAAGTGACAAACCCTTCAATTTCTGCAATTTTTCTCAACTCTGAAATATTAACATCCGCAGATGTCATTTTTTTGAGATTTTCAGAATATGGCAGCACCTCAAAAACAGCCTTTCTACCCTTATAACCTGTATATCTGCACTGAACACAGCCCTTTCCGCGTCTTAAGATCACATCTCCGTTACTGCTTATAGTTCCATTATGAGTCAGATGACCATTGTGACGTATTGTTCCATCAGCAGCCATACTAAAACCCAAGGCATTGAACTCGTCTATATCCATCTCAAATTTCTCGCCACAAAATGGACATATTGTTCTTACAAGTCTCTGGGCAATAATACCAGTAAGTGATGAGTGAACCAAAAACGGAGGAATTCCAAGATCAAGAAGACGCGTCACAGAAGAGACAGCATCGTTAGTGTGAAGCGTTGAAAGCACAAGATGACCTGTTAATGCTGCTTGAATAGCACTCTGAGCTGTTTGAAGGTCTCTTATCTCACCTACCATTATAATATCAGGGTCCTGACGAAGAATGTTTCTAAGAATAGTATCGAAAGTAACATCTATTGCGGGTTGGACAGCAATCTGGTTAAAGTCTTCATGGATCATCTCAATCGGCTCTTCAATAGTGGTAATATTGACCTCTGGAGAAGAGAGAAGCCTTAAGGTGGAGTAGAGTGTTGTTGACTTACCGCTTCCAGTCGGACCAGTAACTAAAATAATACCATGAGGCATCTTTATCAATTTTTGGTATTTGCGATAATCATCATCCTCAAATCCAAGAAATTCAAGATTCTGAAACAGCACAGCAGGATCCATGATTCTCATTACAACCTTTTCACCAAAGGCAACAGGGATGGTTGAAACGCGGATTTCCACCTCAATACCGTCTTTTTCAGTCTTTATTCGTCCATCTTGAGGTCTTCGTTTTTCCGCCATATTAAGTCCTGACAGAGTTTTGATTCTGCTTATAACAGCGTTATGAACCTTTTTGGGAAGTTTGTAAACTGTATGCAGCACCCCGTCAATTCTCATTCTAACAACAGATGTCTCCCGTTTTGGTTCAATATGAATATCACTTGCTCTCTGTTCAAAGGAGTAAGAGAAAAGATGGTTGACCGCATTTACAATATGCTGATCTGTGGAAGGTAGCTCGTCTGAAGATGTGAGACGGACATACTGTTCAAAATTTCCAAGTTCAACACCTGTTCTGGAAAACTGATCCTCAGCCGCACTGATAGAGTGTTTAAAACCAAAACATTCTGCTATCATCTTTTTTATATCAGATTTTGCACTGAACACGGGCATCACTTTAAGGTTTGTTACCCGTTCAACATCTGCGATAGCTTCCTGATTGAATGGATCAATAGTTGCAACAACTAAACGTCCCTCATTCATCTCCAGTGGAAGCAAAAGATGTTTCATGGCAAATGATCTTGGTATAGTTTTTGTAACCAAATTCAAATCAAGTTTAAGAGGATCAATTTTTTTATAAGGAACATTCAGCCCAGCAGCGATTGCTTCATACAAAACATCCTCTTCTACTGGAAGTTCTGGATTGTCAATTTTTTTAACTTTAAGTGCAAGAAGCACATCTACAAAGTCAATTGGAGTTTCAACCGTATTTACAACCCCGGAAGTCTCTCTCTTTTTTTCCCTCTCAATCTGAATTTTGGTTCTGGTTATAACATCCCTCTGCAAAGCAATCTTTGCATGATCCGCTGATATAACTCCCGCATTTACAAGTATAGAACAAATTTTCTTTGATGAAACCATAGTAAATCCAACAAGACCAATCCAACAAAAACAATAATTGCTGATAGGCTGCTTATATGCTTTAGGTTAATTATTTGACTTTTGCAGATTATCTATCTGAGTTTGATTTTGGAATTACACCAGAAAAGACATTTGTGCAAGGGTAAGGTTAGAGGGAAAATGCGAACGGCGGCTTAATACACCTACCCTGATATTGATGACAATGGAAAGTCTATCTTTGTAATCTCTTTTGTATCTATCATCACCTTGCCTCCACTAATAACCAGATTATAACAGTCATCTGCAAAGCATAATTTTTGGACTGTAAAAGTAGCTGGAATCTTAATCAACGTTCCTGTGATTGAATTTTTTAAATATACAGTAGCTCCAGAACGATAAACCGTGAAATCAGAAGAGTTATCCTCAATATTGACAACATTTGAGCCGACAAAATTTCTTAACTCCACCCGTCCACCTGATTCAACATTAATAGTATTCACTCCGGCTGAACCAAACACCTGAACATATTGACCCTTAAGAATGTTCAATGGCAAGGAGTTGTCTGTCAGAACCTTGTAGGAAGTCACATTTTCAGGCAGCTCAATTACTGGTTCATCGGTAAAAGAGATTTGTGCAGTATTTCCGGTAATTACAACTTCTTCTCCGTTAGGGTCAGCTCCAGAAGCTATGTTCTTAAGATATGCAGTTCCTGTTGAATTTTGTTTGATAGTTAGAATGAGATATGCAACCACACCATCGCTAATGATGTCATTATTCGCAATGGATAAAATTACTACTCTTATTTTGTCGCCCATATCTTTAGACACAATAGTTTTTCCCGCATTTAAGCCAACAGGTCCAATCTCTGCATTTGCAGATTCAAAAATATTAGAGTCATAGCTTATATCGGTGCTGATTGCAGATATCTGAGATGCTTGGCTTAGTGTCAAAGCAAGCTGAATGGTGCTGCCTGACTTTGCATTTTTACTCTCCAGAGTTAGAGTGTTAGCAGCAAATGCGTTGGTGCAAATTGTCATTATAGCAAATAGAAGAAATAGTTTTGTCTTCATGTTTATAATTTCCCTTGTATTTATGTGTTGCAAATAATTATATTTTATCATGTAGCATTATGGTCATGGCGTTGGTAAACCTAAGAATTTGTTGATTATGATCTGCACTTCAGAAATATCAACAACACCATCTCCGTTCCTATCGCAGCAGCTTTGAACTAAATTTATATTAAGAAACATATTTATTGCTGCTTGCACTTCTGCAATGCTGACTGTCCCGTTATTATTGCAGTCTCCAAGTTTAAATAAGTTAGAAATATTAATCGTTCCATCAGTTCCATTGATTTCAACCTGATAGCCGGTTGCATCTGAACCCAATGCTGTTTGAGTTAAAGTCGTTACCGTACCATCAGGAACAGTAGGTTTGATTTGCAAGGTTATTTTAGCAACAACTCCATTTGAAATTGTATAATTGCCGAGAACATTGTAGTCATCAAGAATTGCAACCCTGAAGGTATCACTATCCACTAAAGCAGATGATATAGTCTTTCCTGAAATACTACTACCAATTACTGCTGACGGATTTTCAAGCACATTCGGATCAAAATCAATGTCTGTGGATAAAGCGGCGATGTTAGTACCAAATACATTGGTAAGATTAAGATTTACCGTTACTGTCCCACCTGAATTACCTAAAGCTGGGTTAGGAGTAATTGAAAGAGATGGAATAGCCCCGCCTGCCAGCGTAGTAAATGTTTGATTTGAACCATAAGTTGTGCCGCTGCTATTCCATGCAACCAATCTAAAGTTGTATGGAGTAATTGGAGTTAAACCTGTAATAATATCTGTTACATTGACACTGCTTGTTACTCCAGCACCTGCATACTGAGTAGATGTACTATAACCGTAGTTTATAGTTTCACCATATTCAAAATAGTAGCTTGCAGGAGAACCATTGGGATTTACAGTGCCATTAAGCACAGCAGAATTTTTCTTGACCGTTGCCATTGTTATTGGATTGGTAACTACAGTGCATAATGGAAGTAACTGTATCCAGTAGCTTTGAACTGGTACGAGGCTGTTGATATTCGTATTATCACCAAGTTTTCCGCAGAAATTATCCCCCCAAGCCCAAACCGTGCCGTCACTTTGCATGGCAACTGTATGATCATAACCAGCAGAAATGTCAGAAACATCTGATATGCCTGTAAGCAGCACTGGCGTATTGCTGTCTGTATTTGTACCATCACCAAGCTGCCCTGATCCATTATAACCCCATGCCCTGACATTGCCATTATTGTCTAAAGCAACTGTATGGGCATTACCAGCAGCAATTGCTTTAAAGCCAAATGGAATAGCCGCAATTTGTACAGGTTCTAAACGGTCTGTATTTGTACCGTCACCGAGCTGACCTGAGCCATTATATCCCCATGCCCAGACAGTTCCATCATCTTTTAGAGCAACCGTATGTCCGCCAGTGCCTAAGAGAGGGGTAGTTGAACCTCCACCAGCGGTAATAGCAGTAATATTGGTAAGTAAACCTGAGGGTGATGATGTGTCTTTAACTTGAACAGGTATGCGGCTGTTTATAGTAGTGCCATTGCCAAGTTGTCCTGAAGTATTCTGTCCCCATGTCCAGACAGTGCCGTCACTTTTCAAAGCCACTGTATGATAATCACCTGCAGCAATAGCAATTACACCTGTAATATTTTTAGCCTGTATCATAATCTGTCTGTCTGGCATCCATCCGTTACCGAGCTGTCCATCACTATTACTTCCAGTACACCATACTGTGCCATCAGTTTTTAATGCAACTGTATGAGCATAGCCAGCAGCAATAGCAGAGACGTTAGTGAGTAATCCACCGTAAAGTACTGGAACACCTGTTGGAGGAACAACCGTCCCTTGATGAACTTGTATCGGGATTGTTTTGTTTACTATAGTTGTATCACCAAGTTGTCCTGAACTATTATATCCCCATGCCCATACTGTACGGTCAGTTGTTTTCAATGCAACTGTGTGAGAAAAACCAGCAGCAATAGCAGAGATATTCTGCAGAATAAATGGGCTCAAAAATGATACCACCTGCACCTGAAGACTACTGTTAATTGTCGTCCCATCTCCTAATTGTCCTAAGCCATTACAGCCCCATGACCAGACTGTACCGTCTGTTTGAAGCCCAACCGTGTGCGATCCACCAGCCGCAATATTAGTAGAGCTTCCGATGCTTTTTTGTGGCTTTACGACAAATAAAGTCAGCATAGCAAGCAGGCAGACACTAAACACCTTTATAGCTATTTTTGTATCCGAATTGTAAAATTCTATATGATGATTAGATTGCATGAGTTTAAGCTCCTTTTACCTCATCTTTTCTTTTTAGCATTAAGCGAATATACAAATGCAAGCAGCTCTGCAACCGCAATATAAAGTGATGATGGAATTTCTTCATTTATTTTAAGTGTAGATAATACCTCAACAAGATCGGGATCGCTTTTAACAGGAATGCCGTGTTCTTGAGCAAGCTCAATTATATTTTCTGCAATCCTTCCGCTGCCTTTGGCGATCACCTTTGGCACTGATTCTTGTGAAGGATCATACCTAAGTGCAACGGCTTTTTTATCTTTGGTTTTTCTCATACACTTCTTTTCGATGACCTACGCGTACAATTTCTATAATCAATTTTATCTAAGTTCATCATAATATCCCCCTCGTTAGTTAAAAAGGGTTGAAATAAAACAGCCTCCACCACCACCTCCATCATCTGACGGTTCTGGTGTAACGGGCTGCTGTGTCTTTGGTTTAGTTCCAAAAGCAATTGGATCGCTTATAATGCCATCAGGAACTCCGTCATCATCTCCTGTGCTGCCGTCCATTAACATCAGATATGCTTTAGTTCTGTCTGAAGAGAAGATTGTATGCTCAGCGTATGAATACCAACCTTTTGATTGACTGTATTTGTATGCTGTAAACTCTTCACCTAAAGGCTTTGGAAAATAGATGATTAAATTGGCATCACCACCTTGCACAACTTTAATTTTAAACTCAACAAGTCCATAAAGCATATTTTCGGGTTTATTTACGATATCTTTAATTGATTCAGGTTCAATAGGATTGATATAGACAATATCGCCGTCTCCTGAGATTTTTGCTCCAAGATGGTTAGTATGATCCGAAGTATGAAATGTTATAACATCTTGAGGATAGCCGACAATTCCATTATCTGATATATTTATAAAGAGATCATCAGAAGATCTGTTTCCATCTTTATCTACAACAGTTAATCTGAATTTAAGAGAGGGAGAAGAGATTAAATCTATATCAGGAGCAACAAACATTGCATTTTGAGATGAATAATCTGATAGTAAAACTTTGTTATTATCGTCTTCAACTATCTGACTCCAGTTCCATGATACAATTCCATTATTACCCTGAAAAGATGAACTTCCATCAAGTATAACACCTGTTCCTTCAACAACATCTTTATCACTGCCTGCATCTGCTCTGGCAACATTATCTAAAGAGTCGGTTACTGTTACACTTAAAATCTCCGTGTCATTATAGTGATCAACAATTCTAAAAGTTGTTTTGCCAATAATTTCTGGAACAATACTTATTTTATTACCAATAATATCTATAGAAGCGATATGAGGATACTCTTTGTAATAGCGATAAGGCGGAGTTCCACCACTTATACCCACTTCTCCAATCTGCCCAAGCGGAATAGAGATATCACCTATTGAAAGTTGAAGCTGCTGGTTTTGTTCAGTTGGTCTAATTGTGATCTGTATCGTTTCTGTGGATGTCTTTCCACTACTATTTTTTGCAGTAAAGGATATTTTATGTACACCTTGTGAAAGGGCTTTTGATATATTTGCACCGTTTCCAATATAGCCATCAATATCAGATGTCCATGCAAGAGATAGTGCTGAAAGTTTTCCATCTAATGCATCATCTGCATATCCTGAAAAGTTAATTTTTTCTCCTTCATCAAACACATCTCCATTTTTAGGTGAAGATATTCCAATAATTGGAGACGGTTTTTTTATGGTAATTGAAATAAAGTCAGAGCCTTTAACTCCATATTTGTTTTCCGCAGTAAATGTTATTAGGTGTTCACCAACTGAAAGTGTGTTGAGCTTTAAAATATTACCAGTTCCAATTTGAGATGGATTCTCAATATTTGAAGTCCAAGTAAGCTTGTCACCTTGTATAGCTCCATCTGTATTGTCAGATACCTCTCCTTTAAACTCTATATAGTCATTAATATCAAAAGCTGCTCCATCTGACGGGTTCAGAATTGCGACTTTAGGCTCTGCCACAACTGCGATATTTATTATAATTTGACTACTGTCTTGTAATCCAGTTTTGTCATTTGCAGTAAAAGTGATTGTGTGAGTTCCTTCTGCAAGATTATTTAAAGTCAAAGATGTTCCATATCCTAAGAATCCAGAGATACTTGATGTCCATTTAAGGCTGTTACCAGTTAAAGTTCCATCTTCAGTATCTGTTCCGGTTCCTTTAAATTCAATTGAGTTTCCAAATCTATGAGAACTATTATTTGCAGGGGCGGTTATAAGTGTTGCTGGTGCAGCATTACCCACTTTTATTGTAATATTAGCACTACCAGTAAGACTTTTGCTGTCTGTAGCAGTAAGAGTGATTGTATGAGTTCCTTCTGCAAGATTCTTTAAAGTCAAAGATGTTCCATATCCTAAGAATCCAGAGATACTTGATGTCCATTTAAGGCTGTTACCAGTTAAAGTTCCATCTTCAGTATCAGTTCCAGTTCCTTGAAAGGTTATATCTTTTCCCAAAGAGTGAGAGCTGTTATTGGCTGGGGATGTTATAAGTGCTACAGGTGATGCTCCAACTACTGTTATATTAATGTATTTACTATCTGTAAGTCCTTGGCTATCTGTAGCAGTTAATGTAATAATATGGGTATTTACAGACAGCGAGTTTGTGGAAAAAACTCCGCCTGTGCCAATTTCCTCATCTTTATCTGATGTCCATTTAAGGCTGTTACCAGTTAAAGTTCCATCTTCAGCATCAGTTCCAGTTCCTTCAAATATTATAGTTTCACCTACTTTATATTCTCTTTTATCTGATGGTGGTGCAGTTATAGTTGAAATGGGTGCACTGTTTGTAGAGTTACTAATTACTATAGTAATATATTTACTATCTGTAAGTCCTTGGCTATCTTTAGCAGTTAATGTAATGATGTGTGTATTTACAGATAGTGAATTTGTAGAAACAACTCCGCCTGTGCCAATTTCCCCATCTTTATCTGATGTCCATTTCAGGCTGCTGCCAGTAAGATTGCCATCTTTTTCATCAATGCCAGTTCCTTCAAATATTATAGTTTCACCTGTTTTATATGAACTCTTGTCTGATGGTGCAGTTATAGTTGAAATGGGCACATTGTTTGTAGAGTTACTAATTACTATAGTAATATATTTATTATCTGTAAGTCCTTGGCTGTCTGCGGCAGTTAAAGTGATGATGTGTGTATTTACAGATAGTGAGTTTGTAGAAAAAACTCCGCCTGTGCCAATCACTCCATCTTTATCTGATGTCCATTTCAGGCTGCTGCCAGTAAGATTGCCATCTTCCGCATCAGTTCCAGTTCCTTCAAATATTATAGTTTCACCTGTTTTATATGAACTCTTGTCTGATGGTGGTGCAGTTATAGTGGCAGTTGGAGAAGAGTTTTTAGCAACTGTTACAGAAATAGTTGAAATACCATCTTCGCCGCTGCTGTCTATAGCAGTTAAAGTGATGTTGTGAATGTTCTCAGATAGATTACCAAGTACAAGAGGGGAACCCGTTCCTAAAAATCCATCTTTATCTGATGTCCATTTCAGGCTGTTACCAGTAAGATTACCATCTTCAGCATCAGTTCCAGTTCCTGAAAAGGTGATTAATTTGCCAACTGCGTGGGAACTATTATTAGCAGGTGAGGTTATAAGTGCTACTGGTTCAGCATTGCCAACGGTTATTGAAATTTTGTAGATACCAGTTAAGCTTTTGCTATCAGTCGCTGTAAGAGTGATAATATGGGTTCCTATTGAAAGGTCATTTATAACAAGAGGAGAACCTGTTCCTAAAAATCCATCAATATCTGATTCCCATTTTAGGCTGTTGCCTGTCAGAGGTACGCCTAAAGTATCTTTTCCTGTTCCTGAAAAGGTGATTGGTTTCCCGAAAGCATGTGAACTATTATCCGCTGGTGAGGTGATCAAAGCCACGGGTAATGTATTGTTACCCACAACAACAGTCACTTGAGCATATCCTTTTTCTCCATTGCTGTCTGTTGCCACCAAAGAGATAATATGTGTGCCTGGTCCGAGATATGTATCGTCTCCTGGGGTAATAGAAGTGCTGAACGTTCTCTCAGTCGAAAGATCTCCAGCAATAGAAGAGTGCCACTGATAAGATGATATAGTTGCAGGAGAAGTGGTAGTTATATTAGCTGAAAAAATAACGCTCGTACCAAGACTCACATAAAATGGATTAGAAGGAGTATTTATTATTACCGTTGGGGGAGCGGAATAAGCCGAATTCTTGCCCAAACCAACAAAAATCAACGCCAAACAGCTCACTCCAATCACAACAATAGTATTTTTACAAAAGCTATTCCAATTTAACTTTCTCATAAGAACTTCACCTCGTTATATTTTTCCTCTTTTTATTAATTAGTAGTCGGCACTGTAATAGTTGCCTCAAGTCCATCTTCATCAATCTCTATATTACGGCTGGTAACGCCTGTGCTTCCCATGCTGTCAGTGGCAACAAGCGTTATCGAATTTATGCTGCCTGCTGCAAAATTTGAAAGATTTACACGTACAGCAGACGTCAACCCGCCAGAACCTGCTACCTCCTGAGATGAAAGTTTTTCTGCCTGATTAGTGCTGTACCATTCAAGATGCTCACTTGTAAGCGAACCATCTTCAGCATCCCTTGCGGTTCCGTAAAAAGTAATAAAACCTGATGCTGGGAGAATAGTTTCTGTAGTTGGTGGATAGATAATTTCAGGAACAGGAGGCGTATTGGCTCCAATATTGATAATCACAGAATCAATGCCAGAAGCTCCCCACTCGTCTTTTGCCTCCAACGTGATAATATGTTCGCCATTAGTCATAGGTTTATTTCCAAGAGCATCTACATTATCTGTTTTGATGTTAAGACTTTCACCAGTTCCAAGAAGTCCGTCAATTTGCGAATGCCACTCAAGGCTTTTGCCAGAAAGGTTTCCGTCTTCAGCATCTGTGGCAGTGCCCTGAAAATTTATAAACTCTCCCGGGGCAAAAGTTTTGCAAAGGGTATTTGTATCAGGGCAGGTGTCAGGCGGATTTACAATCACTGCTGTTGGATTACTGTTCTCAACCTTGATTTTAATAAATGCTTGTGCTGTTCCTGCACTTCCAGTTGCTTTAAGGTAAATTGTGTGTTCTCCCTCTTTCAAAGGCTCGTAATCAAGAGATTCCACACTTCTTGTGTTGAGCTTAAATTCAGTTCCAGTAAAGAGCTTTCCGTCTTTGGAAGATATCCACTCTAATTTTTCACCTGTAATTGCAGTGCCGTCATAGTCAGTTGCATTTCCGACAAAGTTAATAATATCGCCTGCATTGACATCGTATGGTGTGGCAGCCTCTTGATCAGCGTTTGTATCAGCAGTTGAGTCAGATGTATAATTGTTGCTGTCAGCAGGACTTGTAATGCGGACAGTAGGAGCAGACGGCTCTGCCTCTCCAATAGTAATGATAATAAAGGCACTTCCGCTGTTTCCTTTGGAATCTTTAGCCGTAAGAGTTATTGTGTGCTGCCCTTTTGATAGAATGTTGCTGGTTATAGTTGTTCCTGTTCCCATAGCACCGTCAATGTCTGAACTCCATAAAAGAGATGAACTACCAATATCAACACCTTTAGAGTCTTTTGCACTGCCTGTAAAAGTTATGTTCTCTCCTGTGTTAAAGGTTAAATCACCCGCAGGAGCTGTTATAGTTACATCAGGCGGAGTAGTTGATGCAGAAGAATCTCCAACTGTAACGGTTATGGAATCAGCATCGACTGTGTTGCCCTTACTATCAGAAAGGGTAACTGTGATTTTGTGTGTTCCAGTCGTTAATGTGGCTGAGTTAAAATTGGCTGTAGTTCCAACAGCTCCATCTAAACTTGAGTTCCAAGTATATGTATAGGTTTCAGTTGCCACAGCATCAGATATCTTGCTGACAAATGCAATAGAGTCGCCTTCAATAAAAGCCTGATTATTGGTGGGTGTAATTATTGCAATGCCTGCCGGCGGAGTCTCTGGTGCTACTGTGCTGTCGCCGCTGTCCCCGCTTGTAGCAACTATTGTGAAAAGACCAGTAATAATTGAGATTATTACTCCTATAAATTTTACAGCTTGTTTGCGATTGTTCTTAAAACCTTTAAAATCTCTATTGTTGGGGGGATTAATTTTAATCATGTTAATCGTGCCTCTCTTTTCTTTGGTTTAGCAACTTTCAGGCTGCTTTATAAATTACGGGACAATAGCGGGGTTCTGGTATTGGTTTACCAGATGATTTACACACATCAAGCCATGCCTGTTTTGCTTTTAATACCTCTTCCAATGCTTCTTGCGGAGTGTTTCCAAAAGCAGAACAATATTTTAAATCTGGTATATCTGCGATATAACCCTCATCATTTTTACTGTAAAATATATTAATGTGATAGTAATCTTCCACTTTTAATCCTCTTTCATTTCAAGGTTGTACCTTTCAATTATTTCCAATAGTTGTTTTATCTGATAATCTTTTGCTTTGCCTTTTACGTCTTGTAAATTAAGCAGCTCAACCACTTGAGGGTGGGAATAAATATTATGGCTGCCATTTATGCGTGATAATTTGAATCCAAATGACTCCGCACAGCCAGTTGCTTCTGAAAATCTTATATTTTTAGAATTGGAAAGAAGTTTAGTCAGTAATTTTGTTTTATTCATTTGTAGTATTTTAGCATTAAGTATCCAAATAGACCACCTACAAAAATGGCGGCAATATCCCAAAAATCAAAGCACCCTGCAATGAAATAATCATCAACGGTTTTTAGCAACTCATATTGCTCAAACCAGTCTGGTACAAGTTTGACTGCAATAGTGTCAAAATATTGACCAATCTCAAACAGAACATTGACAACAGCCCAAATCATCGCAGCAGCAAGGCAGCCTCTTTTGGATTCTCCGATAAACGCTCCTGTAATCATGGTAAAAGAGAATGTGTGCAAAAATGAAGCCATACTTTTGTCTAAACTTCCAAACATGTCTGGAAAAGTTGAATATATGGATTGCCCAATCGTGTATAAAAATTTTCGTACAAACCATGTAGATTCAGGCGGACGATCACTTAAGTATATGATACTACCTACAATCAATCCAGTAAAACCTATTGCAATATGTAGATACTGAATAGAACTCGTTTGAGGAATTTTTTTAATAATATCGTGCTTGTTCAAATCTTCACTCTATATTTTACCCCTGCTTTAAATCATCAAACTCAATCCATGCTCTTCGGATTTTAGCAATTCATTGATGATTGATTTTTCAGCCAACTTTTCAGGCTCAACCACACGGCACTCTATTCTGTGAACATTGTATTCATGAGTCTGTAGCCTCTCTTTGAGTTCTGGAAGCATAGAGTTGAAAAAATCGGCAGTCTCTTGATCAGCAACCTGAAATCCTCCAGTGATGTTGTTTTTAAGCACAGAAAAATCAGCTCTGACTGGTCCAAGATTGGTCATATCTAAGAAAAGAGAGACTTTAAGCAGAGAGTTCTCTTTTGAAGAGCCGTTTTCATCATCTTTATCTTTCTGCCCAAGATCAATCAAAAGCTGACCAAAGCTGAATTGATCTCCGCTGAACAGAGGAAACGGAATTATATATTTGCCTGATTCTGAAAGATGGCTGTTGAGCAGTTGCACATTCTCAAGATTCTGGACAAATTCCTGAAATGAATGAATATCGTTTAAAGAGATTGATTCAGATGCTTCAAAACCTGAATTGGCTATAAAATTTAATACAGCTCCTTTTATATCTTCTTGAATAAAGGCGGCGGAATTAGCAGAAGAAGATTTAGTGGGAAAAGGTGCAATTTGGACAGAATTACTATTTTGGGGACTCTCGGTTGACTCAAATGATGATGAAGTTGAAGTCAAAAACGAAGTCGAAGTTGAAATTGAAGAAGATGATGATGATTGAAGTTTTTGAGAAATAGATTCAGATTTTTGTGATGTAGCTGAAAAATTTTTCATTTTTACTATATCTGCAAGTTTACTCTCCATCAAAATGCCGCTTTTTTGGAGCAATCGAGGTAAAAAATCAACTTCCACATTTTCTGACTTGAGTGCAACCGACATTAATAAATTTTTGATATCTGCTTTATCCATAAAAGGTTTATCTGTCGGAATCCGTTCTATTACATTTTTTAAAATTAATTTATCAGGCTGTAATGCTACTAAAGAATTTTTTGTAAGTTCAGAGGATTCTTTGGTTAAAACTGAAATCTCTTTTTTTGTAAGCTCAGAGGATTCTTTGGTTAAAACTAAAATCTCTTTTTTTGTAAGTTCAGGAGAGCCTTTAGTTAAAATTGAAATCTCTTTTTTTGTAAGCTCAGGGGATTCCTTGAGATTTGGAAAGAGTGCTGCTGCAAGTTTGGTAAATCCTTCAAAAGGTTGATTTTTTGCAAAAAACTGTAATGCAGAATCTGAAAGACGGGACAGGCTGCTATTAGGAACAGAGGTTGAGTGTATAACTCCTTGTGATATAACTTTTTCAGGTATTACCTTTAAAATATTCAGATGACCCTGATCCGTAACTTTAAGCTGAATAGTATCTCCTTTTGCTAAATTTGCTTTTGCCAAATTGGGAGATTCAGATGTGTCAGCAATAACTTTTTTACCTAAAATTAAAAGCTCTGCCTTTGAAGGGGATATCAATTTAAGCACTTTTGCATCAACAACCTGATTTTTTTCAAGAATGGGAAGAAGGGATTTTTTAAGAAGTGCCTCTGCATTATTCAATTTTAAGTCTGGTAAGGAGAGCATATTTTTTATCAAATTCAAGGCGATATCTCCATTTTTTCAAAAGTTACTTTTCTCTATTTCCAAAAGCTATCTCTCCATTTGCATAAATTTCTCTTTCAGACTTATTACCAACTGCACCTCTCCTCGAGGCATGGAGAGTTTTGATGCAATAGTATCAACATCAAGCCCCTGCTGATAGAACTCAACTATCTTCTGCTGCTGGTCAATCAGACTATTTTCTGATTCTTCCTGAGTTGAATCATCTACAGTTGACCATGCAGAATTATATAAACCTGAAGCAGCACCAGAACAGCGAATATCTCCGTCATTTCCAAGACCTTGAGCACTGTTGCGACTGTTGTTATTATTCTGGTTCTGACGGCGATTTGAGGCAGGTTGATGCTGATATATGGATTTGTCCTTGGAATTTAATATAACCTCTGATCTGGACAATAGAAGATTGATACTGATAATTCGTGAATCAAGTGTATCATTTAGGTTCTTGATAAGACGCTGCTTTTCCTTTATCTGATGCTCAAAAGATGCGGCGGTTGATTCCGAACCTTTAACTAACGGCTCAAGCAGTTCAATAATGTCCTGAGCCGCACGGTCAACCATCTCTACAGCCGCTTTTTCACCCATATTGTGGAGAAGTTGGTCTATTCTCTCTACTACTTCCTTATGAATTGAGTCAGTCACAGTCTTGATATCATCACGCTTAAAAGTGTTGTGCAGTTCAGCCTCTGTTTTTTTCATCCGTCTGATAAACCGCCACAAAAGCATCACAAGCACAAGATTGATAAAGAGTTGGGCAGCAATCCATAATTCCATGATAAGCAGTCTGCTCATGCTTTATTAGCCTCCCCAACTTTTCTTTTTCTATTTTGTAACAACCGCTTTAACTTCCTTCATAACCACAACAGGAATATTCATGCCTTTCAGCTCTTTCATACTGTCTGCAACCTTTTGAGATAGTCCGCTATATAAAAGTGAAGCCTTAACAGTTACGCTGCCATCAAAATTTCCAATATCGATGTTTTCAACATGCTCTTTCATAGGCTCAAGTCTTTTGTCACTTATTATCTCTCTTGCCTTGGCTAAGTTATCTACAGGATTACCTTTCCCATCACCAAAAATAGTAGAATAGATTATTGTATTTTCAGGCAGATATCCTTTTGCATCAGGGACACCTGATTTATATATGACAGCTCCTTTGCTGTCTGTTACTGTAACGTTAAGCCATACCTGACGGATATTGGTCAATCCAGTGGGAATTTGATGTCCTGCTCCATTGTTTATTATTTTGATAATAATCTTACTACCTTTACCCGATTTATCCATCTCTGCTTTAGGCTCTATTTTAATATCAACTGCATTTTTAAGTCTCTCTTCTGCCATTTGGGCAAGAGCCGTGTTTTGTTCTTTTATAGGAATTGCCATATTTGCACCAACAAAATAGTGAGTAAAGATATGTTCTCTCTCAACCGAGCCTTCAGCCGCTGTCCCTGGATTTTTGGGTCTATCTGTTGAGCCTGTAGATGGATATCCTGGTCTTTGATACATGTGGCAATCTTGACACTGAACACCCTGTTTACTGTAAGTGCTATTTTTCCATTCCTGATAAGTTGTTTCAAGCCATGTTTTAAAAGTTACATGCTGGACATCATGGCATGTTCCGCAAAGTTCTGATTTTGTATGAAAATCTGAAAATTCAGATTGATGGTAATCTGACTCAGAGTCTTTAAATGGACCTCTTTTAACTCCAGGGTCATCCTCTCCATTTCCAGGAGCATATTTAAATTTTGCATTATAAACAGAGTATGCCCCTGTAATTGAGTGGCAGTAGTCGCACTGAACACCCTGCTTTGCTATTTCCGCAATTTTTGTTTTGTCATCAGATGTTTTCAGAGGATACCCTGTTATATATCCAACCGGAGTATGGCATGTCTGGCAATGCTCAGCCTCCTCAATCTCATCTTTGTCTGTAAGCCCGACAAGTCCTGCATTGGCAACACTGTTATAAATTACATCATCGTATGCAAGTTTGTGCATTGAGCCTTGCCACTGCTCATATATTTGTTCATGGCAACCTCCGCAAGTTTCAGGAGAGATAAATTGGGATAGTTGATAATGGGCAGTCTTTTCAGAAGACCATGAATTTGAATTTTCGTAAAAGAATATGTATAAAACAACTAATGCGGGGATAAGTATAATAGTAATGTTTTTCACAGTAAGAACCCTCAACTCCTTAAATTTAGATATTATCAATCAAGCCACTGTATCAAGCAGATTACCTGGCAGATCAGGATCATTTTTTCTGGTTCTATTTTGTGCCCTCTTTTTTTTAGCAAGCATCTTTTCCTCCTCTCTCTTTTTTGTCTTTGTATCAATATTTACACCGCTCGATTTTTCAGTAGAGATAACGGTTGTCTGTTCTATATTTTCCCTCATCATCTGCTGATTCTGCAGATCGGCAGGGTCTGGCTGAACAGGCTTGAGGTGGTGAGTTGCCTCATGGGCAAGGTTTGACTGCTGAATTACATGAGTATGTGCACCGGGTATTGTTGTCATATCTACCTCCTTTAGAGCAGCTTGATGTAATGTTTTTTAGCCTGTCTTAAAGTTTACAAACGAAACTTTGTTAAGTTTCATATCAGGCAATGCTTTATTTAATGCATCTTGAACAATCTCAAGAAGTGTACTCTCAGTAAGTTTATTGCCTTTATCTGATTTCAATGCCGTGTTAATAGCATTGTATATTACATCTCTATAGTATGGAAGCCTGCTGTTGATGGTATCAAACACAGTTGAATGAGAGTATTCAATTGAAACATCTACAGAGATATAAGTTATGCCATCATCTCTCTCAGGGGCAAACGCTATAAAATTTTCCAACGTAATGGTACCGGGTGTCAGCTCTTGCGATTCCTTAATATTCATATCTGGCACCTCTGTTGCTACAGACTCAGTCTCTCCTATTTTTCCGGCTGGTTGAGACGACATAAGAAGATTATCCACCTTCTCCTTAAAAAACATAAAATATACACCAGCAACACAACCAGCCATTAAAGTTAGAACCAGCAGCAAAATAATAATAATTTTAAGAAGAAAATGTTTTTTTACAGGCTTCTCTTCTGACATATCAATAAGATCAGCAAGCTGCCTGACGGTGCCGTCTGCAAGTGTAGCAGCAGGAACAACCGATTCTTCAAGAATAACCTGTTCATTATCATCTTCAGGAAGAGAACTTTCAATGTTCTTAACAAGGACACTATTACCTTTAATATCCTCGTCCATCTCCATGTCTGCTAAAATATCTTCGTCTTCTTCGTCTGTTCCTGCAAGAAGTGCATCAATATCATCTTGAGATATTACATTTCTTACACTATCGTCTGTGCCTGCTGCAGAAGTTTCTGCACCCTGAGCATCATTATCGTTTAATGCCAGATCATCATCTAAAGTATTATCTTCACTCTGTTTTAGGAAACCATCAATATCATCTTGGGAGATATCATTAAGAAGATCATCCATATCTCCAGCAGCATCGTTAAGCAGATCGTCCAGATCGCTGTCATTATTTTCAAGAGCAGAGTCAGTTTCACCTTCAGATAGATTAACCTGAAAAACCTCGTCTGCTAAAGGGTCAGCTCTATTAAACGGCTCCTTATCTAATATATCGGCATCCTGAGCACTTTTATTCAGCAGATTGTCAATAGTATCCTGAGTAATCAGGCAGTCTTGTATATTCCACGCTTCAGATGGATCAATAACCTCTTCAGTAGATATAGAATCGGCAGTAACACTTTCAACTATTTCATTATCTGGTGCTTCTATATCACTTTCAAGATCATCCATATCTGCAATGTTGTCTGGCTCTTCAGACATATCGTCAGTAGCCATCAGCTTGTCAATATCATCTTGAGATATCAGATCAAAGGCATCAGCATCATCTGTACTCTCTTTATTATAATTATTGGCAGAAGCATTACTCTGGTCATCTGCGGCAGGAGAGTTGAGCATTTTCTCAATATCATCTTGAGAAAGCTCTCCAAGATCATCGTCATCGTCATCATCTTCTTTAAACTCTTCTTTAAATTCGCTTGCCAAAGAAGCTGGTTCTTCTGGTTCATTAGAGTATAATGATGCGTTCAAAAGCCTGTCAATGTCGTCTTGGGAGAGTTCGCCTATAATATCACCTTCATCTTTCTTATCTTCTGAAGGTGTAATGTCTTCCACATCTCCTTTATTGGCAATACTCTCTTCAGCCTCTTCAATGGACTGGGCATTTAGAAGTTTGTCAATATCGTCTTGGGAAAACAGGGTATCGTCATTGGGATCAGACATTTGAGAACCTTTTAAGCCTCAAAATGAGTTTTTAATTTCGACTTCAATTTATTTAAAATCGAGGTGTGAATCTGGCAGATTCTTGATTCAGTAAGATTTAGAACCTCTCCTATCTCTTTGAGGGTCAACTCTTCATAATAGTATAGGGAAACAACAAGTTTCTCCTTCTCATTGAGCTTGTTTATTGCATCTGTAAGCAGAGATTTCATCTCCTCCCTTTCAAACTCTTCGGAAGGGGTCTCTTTAACTTTTAAATTCGATAGAAATCTTGTTGCAGAAGATGTTTCATTGTTTTTTGTTTTCAGGAATGTATCAATACTTAATATTGTCGCACCATGAATCTGGGTGAGAATATCGTTGTATTCATCTATAGTTACACCTAACTCTGCGGCAATATCTTCATCAGAAGGCATTTTCCCTGTGCTCTCTTCAAGTCGTTTTGTTGCAGCAGCAAGTTCCTGAATTTTTTTTCGGACAGATCGAGAATACCTATCCATGCTTCGGAGTTCATCAAGGATTGCACCTCTGATTCTGTATTGAGCATAGGTTTTCAAGGTGGTGTGTTTGTCAGGATCGAACTTATCAACAGCATCAATAAGACCTAATGAACCTGCACTGATAAGTTCATCAAACAGCACGCTTGACGGAATTTTGCGGGCAAATCCTAAAGCAATCTGTTTGACTAAAAATGCGTATTCAATAATTCTTGCTTCCCGCCACCCGGGGTCTTTGTGTTTAAGATCATCCTTTTTCAATTTACCGTGCCTATTTTTTTAAATTCAACTTTGTAAACTGCTCAATTCAGCAGATGGTCAATTTTTTGAGATAACCGAGTCAATTATTTCAATTAACTGCATCTAAAACTCTTTTCATAAAAAATTTGATATTGCCATCTGAAGATATCCTGATTGGCGACTCTGCTATCTTTAGGGCAATCTCTTTAATTGCCTGTGCTGACGGGCAATCAGGTGCATAATCCATAACAGTGGTTCTATTTAAAACAGCCTTCTGAAGTTTTGGATCAGAAGGGATATTTCCAAGATATTCCAGCACCACATTTTTCAAAAACCGCCCGAGAGCACTGTCAAGAGTTGCATAGACATTTTTGGCATCTTTTTTTGAATTTACCACATTGACTAACAGTTTAAAATACTTTGTTCCATATTCCTGAGACATTACCTTCATCAAGGCATAGGCATCTGTAATTGATGTTGGTTCTCGTGTTGCAATTACAATACACTCATCTGCTGCAGAATTAAAATACAAAACATTCGAGGAGATACCTGCACCAGTGTCAATCAGAATAATATCTGCCATATTTTCAAGAGTTTCGAACTCAGTCAGAAGATTGAGCTTTTCTCCGTGCGTCAACTGGGTCAAATTGGCAAACCCAGATCCTCCTGCAATTATATGAACACCATGATGAGTTTTGACCATAACTTCATGAAGTGTCCTCTCTCCGCTTATAACGTGACTGATATTATATTTTGGACGAAGGTTAAATATAATATCAATATTTGCAAGCCCGACATCTGCATCCACAATCACAACCCTTTTACCAAGGGCATTGAGAGCAATAGCAAGATTTCCAACTATATTTGTTTTTCCAACTCCGCCTTTACCGCTCGTAACCGATATCACTCTTGGAACCCGCCGGCTGCCACCCAAAGAGACAGGGGAAGTTCTTCTTGATAAAGAATCTGTATTCACAATATTTCTTAACCCGCTTGCCTGATCCAATTTTTTATCTCCCATATCTTGCTCTTACTAATTCTATTTATGGAGCTTTTATTATTTAATTACTCAGGAATTTCAATCCAACAATAATTGCAGCAAAGCTGCTTATGTTCGAGGTAAAGTCTCAACTTCAAACCCAACCACATTTCTCTCTTTTTTGGAGAACTCCACACCAATAAGATGAATCGGCAACCCTTCTGCTCTATATTTTTCAGCATAGTTTCTATTTTTAAGCTGCAAAATTGCACGTCCTTCCGGAAATAACTCAACCACCTTAAACTCAAACAGATAGATATTGTGGTTAAATTTTACTGTCATGTCAATTCGTCCGTGATTGGTAACATCTTCTAATCGAACATCAAGACCCAACGCTGCAAAATAGCTGTAAAAGATACTGGCATAATAGCCTTCATACTGTGCAATCGGATTATTGTCATACCAGTGGTGAGGAATAGTTGCATAAAATGATTGAAACAGACCTTTAAGACCTTCTAAATCGTTAGCAGAAAGAAGCTGGTGTAGTCGATATATGTGATTTGATGGAGAGCTACTTTCAGGATTTAAGGCAAATAAAAGCTGTTCAGTAAGACCCATTCTAACCTCATGGTTTGGATACCTAAGATGAAATATCTGCTTTGCACCTGTCCACTCCACATGGTCAATTGTCAGATAACCTGTCTGAAAAAGAAGGGCTTCGGTTGAAATATCGTTTACATCAAACCGTGAAAGCAGATTTTCTATAGCCACAATATGCTCAAGAGCAGGAACAAACTGCTTTCGAGTTGTAAGAACTTTAATCAAAAACTCTGGAGTTCCAGTCTCAAACCAGAATGACCGAAAATCACGTTTCTGGAAAAGCAGCAACAGGTCAAACGGATTATAGACCGTTTCTCCAAGCCAATTATAACCGTTATACCAGTGACGTATTTGTTCTTTTTCAATAGATACCAAAGCAAGAAGCTCTAACTCAGGGGCAAAAACAGTGTCAACCTCTTTTTGAGTGTAACCGCATATAGCTGAATATGAAGCATCTACAGAAATATCACTAAGATTATTTATTCCTGAAAAAAGGCTAACCTTGCTAAATTTTGAGACTCCAGTAATAAAGCTGAAACGAATATGTGCGTCCATATCTTTAATCACAGAGTAGAGATTTCTAAGACCTGTTCGCATGGCAATGGCAGTTGAACTGTCTGTTATATTATCAAGTATTGGTTTGTCGTATTCATCAACCAAAACAACAACACGACTGCCAAAGCTATCATGTGCATTGCGTATTAACTCACCAAAACAGCCAGCAACATCTTCAATATCCTGACACTCAAGAGTAAGACGCTGTTGGTTAATACGCAGTAAATCACGGATACGACGATCAAGTTGTGCACGACTTTCTAAAACTCCGCCTCCAAAACTGATATGAATTACAGGATTTGACTTGGTAAAATCCCATTTATCGTGAATATCAAGCCCTCTGAACAGCTCTTCTCTCCCCTCAAACAAATCTTTTAATGTGTCAAGAAATAGACTTTTCCCAAAACGGCGAGGACGAGACAAAAAATAGTGTTTGCCCTCAGTTATAAGTCGATGGGCATAGGGGGTTTTATCAACATAGTAATAACCCTCTGTTATCATTTCAGAAAAGGTTTGAATTCCTATGGGTAATTTTTTCTTTATCATTGCGTTATTTATCTCTCTCACTCTGCTCTGAACCTAACATGATACTTAGAAGGTCTCTGGTATCAGGAATAATCAAATCTTCAGGTACTCTCTGCCCATTGGTAATAATAGATACTGGAAGCTGTAAATCATTTATCTGATCAAAAATTTTTCCACAGCGTCTTGTCTCATCAACTTTTGTAAACACGTAAGTTTCAGGGTTTAACCGTGAGAATGAGTTGACTACCTCCCTCATATCTAAAAATCCAGTAGTAACACTCAAAACCAAATGAACCGAAATTTTGTAATCACTCCTGATAACCTCAGAAAACTCTCGCATTCTTACAGTGTCAGAGTGGCTGTGTCCCGCAGTATCAATGAGAACTACATCCATGCTCTCCATCTTTTTAAGGGCACGGATAAAATCTTCTTGATTAAAAGCAGCAATGCACAAAAGTCCCATGATTGAAGCATAAGCCTTTAACTGCTCAAACGCACCAATACGGTAATTATCAATTGATATCAGCCCAACCCTTTTTTTCTTTTTGATGCTCAAATCTGCTGCAAGTTTTGCAATTGTAGTTGTCTTGCCAACGCCTGTAGGTCCAACAAATGCAGCTATATGGGGCATTCCTGAATCAAGCGGTCTTGCAAATACATCTCTCGTGTGGATATCTTTCATGCACTCTCTTATAACATATTTTTTTAGGGGCTGAACAATCCCTCTATGTCGGGATAGATCGCTATCCATTGCAATAGATGCACGCTGCAAGATAAGATGTGACCGTTTCTCTGAGATTCCAGCACGAAGCAGGGAAGCCAAGATACCAGCAGACTCTGTGTGACTGCAAAGAATTGACTCCATGCCGCTGCCAAACCCGACAAGTGATATTAAATCTTTGATATTGCTCAGTTCATCAATTATTGAAATATCAGAATTGGGATTCTCTCCGCCGTAAGCGTTGGAGGATAAACCGTTCAGAGGAGTAGAAAAGGGCTGAACAACATCAAGTTTCTCCTTTGTTCTTTCAACAGTATTTGGAGCAGCATCAACTTCAAACATATCATCTGAGTATGGATCCCTTGGACTTTTGGGAATCCTACGGGTTGCAAGTATCATCGCATCAGATCCAAGTTCTTCTTTTATATCTGCTAATGCCTTCTGAATGCTTCGGGCTTTATATGTTTTGGTGTTAGTGCTCATTTATTAAGGGTCACCTTTCCACCTGCCTGAAGATTGATATCATCAACAATTTCAGCATGAGATACCACAAACACTGACGGCAGGGCATGTTCGATAAGTTTTCTGAAATGGCGGCGTAATGCAGGAGAACACATAACCACCGGCTGAACGTCCATTGCAATCTGCTTTTCAACCTCAGCACTTAAGGACTGCACAATCTGTTCTACTGTCTGAGGTTCAACTGCAAGATATGAGCCATGTTCAGTGTGCTTGATATTTTTGGTAAGCATCTCCTCAAGGGCACGATCAATAGTTATCACCTGAAGCACCTTATTAGGCTGAATGTATGGGGCAAGCATACCTTTTGAGATTCTCTGTCTGACATATTCTGTCAAAAGATCAGGGTCTTTGCTCATCGGGGCGTAGTCAGCAAGGGTCTCAACAATTGTCAGCAGATCTCGAACTGATATTCTTTCCCGCAAAAGATTCTGAAGAACCTTCTGAACCATGCCAAGAGTCATAAGTGCGGGAATCAGCTCTTCAACAGCCTTGGGGTTAGATTTTGCAAGATTGTCCATAAGATGCTGAACCTCCTGTCGTCCAAGAAGATCATAAGCATTTTTACGAATAACCTCTGTAAGATGAGTTGCCACAACAGTTGAGTTGTCAACTACTGTATAACCTGAAAATTTTGCCTCATCTTCTCTCTCTTTGGGAATCCAGAGTGCTGGCAGATGGAATGCTGGTTCTGTAGTCGGAATACCGTCAATTCCACTTGCAACGCCGCCTGGATCCATTGCAAGCAGATGGTTTATCATCAATTCACTTCCAGCAGCCTCAACCCCTTTGATCAGGATACGGTATTGAGCCGCACTCAACTGAAGGTTATCTCTGATATGGATAGGCGGAATAATAATGCCCATTTCAGTTGCAAACTGCCGTCTTATCGCCCTGATTCTTCCAAGCAGCATTCCATCTTGCTGCTTATCAACTAATGGAATCAGTCCATATCCCACCTCTAACTCAACTGTGTCAACATTGAGCAGATGTTCCACCTCTTCAGGTGAACCGGACTCTTCAGGTGTTTCTGCAGGAGCTGCTCCTGCATCAGATGCCTGTTCATCTTCTGTTTTCTTGGTTCCCCTTAAAAAATACCATGTTCCTGTGGCTAATATAACGGAAAGGCTCATAAATGGAATGGTCGGAAGCCCTGGAACAAGTCCTAAGCAGAATATAATGAATGAACCTATATAAACAGGAGTGGGACTTGCAAGAAGATGTTCTACAAAATCCTTGCCCATACGATTTTCAGAGCCTGCCCTTGATACCAAAAGACCAGATGCAGTTGAGATGAGAAGTGCAGGAATCTGTGATACAAGACCATCTCCAACTGTTAGCAGAGTATAGTTCGTCAAGGCTTCCATAACCGGCATCCCCTGCTGGAGAACTCCAATTATAAAGCCTGCTCCAATATTGATAATGGTAATAATGATACCTGCTATGGCATCCCCGCTTACAAATTTACTTGCACCATCCATAGCTCCATGAAACTCTGACTCTCTTGCAATTGCCTTTCTTCTCCTCTTTGCTTCAGCTTCATCAATCATACCAGCATTAAGGTCTGCATCTATTGCCATCTGTTTACCTGGCATTGCATCGAGGGTAAAACGGGCAGCAACCTCTGCAATACGACCCGCACCTTTTGTTATAACCATAAAGTTGATAAGAACCAGTATGATAAAAATGATCATTCCAACTACATAGTTTCCACCAACAACAAAATTACCAAAGGACATTATTATTGCCCCTGCAGCAAGAGGACCTTCGCTGCCATGCAGAAGAATCATACGGGTTGTTCCAATATTTAATGCAAGGCGAAACAGCGTTAGAACAAGCAGAAGCGATGGAAAAATTGCAAAATCAAGAGGTTCTTTGGTGTACATGGTTGTAATCAGAACAATTACTGACATGGTGATATTGAGTGCAAGAAAAAAATCGAGCAGAATGGCAGGCAGAGGAAGTATCATTGCCATCAGGATACTTACCATCGCAAGAACCATTGCAATGTCAGAGGACTCTTTTTTTAAACTTTGAAGGATTCCTGTAGTTTCTTCAGCCATCTAATTTTCTCCTTATATAAAAAGATAATTAACAATTAATCTGTTTATATACACATTTTTGTAGAGACGCACGGCCGTGCGTCTCTACTTTTATATAGAATTTGACGGACATGCCAAAAAAATGACATCTCTAAAGCCGTTTTCCCTTTAACTTGTAAACATAAGCAAGCAGTTCAGCCACAGCTTGAAACAGATCAGGAGGAACTGCCTGACCTATATCAACCATTGAATACAAATTTCGAGCCAACTCTCTGTTTTCCACAAGAGGAACTCCAGCTTCCTCAGCAATCCGTCTTATATTGGCTGCAACCGAACCTGATCCCTTGGCAATGACCATAGGAGCATCCATTGTGGCACCATCATATTTGACGGCAACAGCAAGACGGGTCGGGTTGGTTACTACCACATCAGCCTTGGGGACGTCTGCCATCATCCTCTGACGGGCTGCCTGTGCCTGTATCTGTCTTATCTTGGATTTTATCTGCGGGTCTCCCTCTGTCTGTTTGAACTCATCCTTCACCTCCTGTTTAGTCATCTTCTGATCCTCAAGAAACTGCCATTTCTGATAGGCATAATCAAGAATTGCAAGCAGTGCCATAACCAAAAGAATTCTGATTACAATCGTAAATGATAACTCCATGATATACATAAGAATAAAAGAGATGCTGTGATCATAAAGTCTTATTATATTGTCAAGTTCTCCTTTAACAACAGACCATGTTATTAAAAAGACAATCACAAGTTTAAGAACACTTTTGACAAGCTCAACTAAAGATTTAGGTGAAAATAGCCTCGTAAATCCAGAAAGAGGGCTTATTTTTGATAACTTAGGCTGGATTGATTCCCATGAGATATGAAATCCGACTTGAAAAAGGTTGGTTACAGCAGCAGCAAGAAATACCGCTGCAAGAATGGGTATAAGCATCAGAAACATGACTTCTGAATATCTAAAAAAAAGGTTGATTATCTCACTGTCTGTCATAAGAGGCACAGCTTCAAATCTCAAGGTATCATCTAACATAGCAAGGCAATTTTTATATATCATGGAGGAAAACGAGCGCAGAGCTAAAACCCCTGCAAGAAGGACAAAGACAGAGGGTATCTCCATACTCTTTGTAACCTGCCCCTGTTCACGGGCTTTAGTCAGTTTTCGTTCTGATGCATCTTCGGTCTTCTCTCCACCCTGACCTTCTGCCATATTTTAACCCCCTGCTGCCCAGAAGAAGATCGATAAGAAGAGAGCTTTTATACCGCCGATATAGTCTCTTGTAACCATTTTTATAATCTCAAGTGAGAATCCAAACAGCATAAGCCCTACAAGTATTTGAAAAGGAAATGCTACAGTCATTATGTTCATCTGAGGTGCAAACTTTCCTGTCAGTCCAAATGCAACATTTACAAATAGAAGAGCTGCAATAACTGGGGCACCAATTTTTATAGCAAGAACAAAAAGCTGGGTTCCCTGCTCTGTCAGTTTATCAAGAAGAACCTGTTGAAATATAAAAACTCCTGGGGGGAGAATCTCAAAGCTCTCTATGATACATAGAATAACGATATGGTGCCCGTTAAAGATGAGAAAAAGCAGAATAGTCATCCAGTAGGATATCTCTTCAAGAATTGAGACATTTGCTCCTGTTAGTGGATCAACGACATTAACCATAGAAAATCCCATCTGAAACCCTATAATCTGACCTGCAAACTGTACCGCACCAAGAAAAAATCTGATACAAAGAGAGAGTATCAATCCTATCATAATTTCAGTGAAAATAAGCAAACCTGTTTGAATAACAGTATCAGGAAACATTGATGAGTCAACTTCAACAACTGAGTAGAGCAGAAGAGATAGAACCATTGCAAGAGTGGTTTTGACAACTCGTGGAATTACCTTGGTGGTAAAAATGGGAATCATGAAAAGGACAACGCTGAATCGAGCAAGCACAAGAAGATAAACTTTAAGTTCGTCAACATTATAAAGATTTAATATGGGCATATCAACGCCAGTTCTTCAAATGAGATTATAGGATAAATTTTGACCCTGCCCATTTTTTTGAGCAGCTACAAGTATATTATCCGACTTTCTCATCTTATATATAAAGGAATATTCTCAATAATTCTTCGAGTATATTCTGTAAACTGTTCAAGCATCCATGGTGCAAAGAAGAGAAGTCCTGCAAAAACAGCAATGATTTTGGGAACAAACGATAGTGTCATCTCCTGAATAGATGTTACAGCTTGAAAAACACTAACCGCAAGTCCCACAATCAGACCAAGCATCAGCATTGGCATGGAGATCATCAAAGTCATCATAATTGCCTCTTTTGCAAACTCAATTATAAATTCTGGGGTCATATTAAAAAGTTATCCCAAAGCTCTTCATCATTGAGCCAATCAGCAGATTCCACCCATCTACCAGCACAAACAGCATCAACTTAAAAGGCATGGAGATCATAACAGGCGGAAGCATCATCATGCCCATTGCAAGCAGAACCGATGCAACAACCATGTCAATAACCAAAAAAGGAACATACAGGACAAATCCAATTATAAAGGCTGTTTTCAACTCACTTATAACATAGGCAGGTACCAGAATAAGCAGCGATACATCATCCCTGTTTTCAGGCTTTGCCACTTTTGCCCCTTTGACAAACATGGCAATATCAGCTTCTCTTGTGTTGACCAATAGATAGTTACGTATGGGAATCTGAGCCTCATGAAAAGCCTCCTTATAGGTGATTCTGTTTTCAAGATAAGGGTTTAAAGCCTTGTCATAAATCTCTTGCCCAACTGGACGCATTATAAAAAATGTCATAAAAAGTGCCAATCCAACTATAACTTGATTAGGAGGGCTTGTCTGAGTGCCAATTGCCTGCCGTAAAAAATGGAATACCACAATGATTCGGGTAAATGGTGTCATCAGAATCAAGATAGATGGAGCAAGTGAAAGAATGGTGAGAAGAGCCACAATTTCAAGCACAACAGCAACATCTTCAGGAGTGCTTGCGGGTTCAAGACCAATTTTAAGCGAGGGGATAGGAAACGTTACAGCTTGTGCGATGTCGGGAGATAATCCAATAAAAGCGATAACAGCTAACAGGCAGGCAAAAAAAAGGATTAGAACTTTGACAGGTTTAAACCCCATTTTTAGTCTCCTCATTAACTGTATTAACTATCTCTTTATACAGTTTAGATTCTGAATTAACGACCGTAGCAATATCAGGATTAATAGCTTCAGGAGATTCAATAACTGTAAGCGTATGAATGTTCTGAGTTGTTACTCCAATCAGAAGAGTTTTTCCCATAACCTCCATTAAAACAACTTTTTCCCTTGGTGAAAAATGGTGCATTGAAAGAATCTTGATATGATTGTGTTTAGATTTGATAACACCAAGATTTGAAAATCGCTTTAACAGATAGATTAACAACAGAAGCGTTCCAATTACAAACAGAAGCATTCCAGAAGTTTTAAAGAAAGCAGCCCATATATCTGTAGAGTGTTCCATCAATTTGTCAAATTCATAAGTGTCTTTAGAAGATATTAGATTTGTTATAAAGTTAGAGTTAGTTTGTAAGACTTTTCACCCTATCCATAGGAGTTATAATGTCTGTAAGACGGACACCAAATTTTTCATTAACTACAACAACCTCCCCGCGAGCAATGAGCTTACGGTTGATATAAACTTCAAGAGGTTCTCCTGCAAGTTTATTCAATTCTACAATTGATCCCTGACTCAACTGTAGCAGATCATTTACAATCATTCTTGTTTTGCCAAGCTCTACAGAAAGCTCAAGAGGGATATCAAGGATAAATGAAAGCTCCCTTTCTCCAGACTCGTCTGCCTGTGCGGTTACTGCTTTTGTGTCTTGATTTGAACTATTTTCATCTTCCATATTTACACACTCATAAATCTAATCTCTATTTCAATTTCAATTTCTCTTCAACCCTGAAAGCTTGAAAGCCCCGTCTTACACCTGCATATCCCTTTATCTTTGGAAGATCGCCGACAAATCCTGTGAGCATCTCAATAGCATCGTGATCTAACTGGATTACATCCCCTTTCTGCATCAGCCACAGACGCTCTCCTGTTATCTCAGTTGCACCCAACTCTATTCTAAGCTCAATTGTCGATTCTAATATAACCGATTCTAACATTTTTCTCCATGCAAGGTCTGTCTGTTCTATCTCTGCCTGAAATCCTGAGGCTAACTTTGTTCTTAATGGCTCTATCATGGAATATGGAAGACAGACAATCAAATTTCCTGCAATCTGCTCAAGTTCAATTTCAAACCGTGTAACAATAACAAGATCAGTGGGAAGAACTATTGCTGCAAACTGAGGATTCATCTCTGATCTTACAAGTGAAGTTTTGATTACTTCAATGGGACTCCATGCAGTTTCGATATTTTTAAGACATGCTACAACCACCTTTTTTGTGGCAACCTCTTCAATTTTTGTGAACTCCCTTCCCTCAACCCTTGCCTTGCCTGAACCTTCGCCTCCGAAAAAAGTGTCTATTAGGTTATAGACAAGCTGGCTCTCAAGGATAACCAGTGCAAGTCCTCTCAATGGTTCCATTCTAAACACATGAAGACTTGTAGGAACAGGAAGGCTTCTGACAAACTCGGAAAATTTAAGTGTATCTAAAGGGTTAGCACTAACATCAACATTGGTTTGAAGCAGCGTTGACATGCTTGCACGAAGTTCTCTTGCAAGACGCTCGTTAATAACATCAAAGGTGGGCATCCTTGCTCTGACAACTTTATCCTGACTTGAGAAATCATAAAGTGGAACGCCATCTTTTACAGGCGGGGCTTCCGCCTCTTTTTCCGCCTCAACTTCACCGGAATCAAGACCCGCGAGCAGACTGTCAACTTCATCCTGGGATAGTATTTCACTCATTAAACAAAATTACTCACTTGTCTGCATTCCTTTTGGTTCTGCCCAAAAGACTAACACCTGAAAGGAGATGCGTTTGTGTTATTATTAGAAGATAGACTTACTGTAACCAAAAATTGGTAAAATAGATATTTTTTACCATCCTTGAAGGCAATGCTTTGTTCAACTCTTGAATCAGCCTGTATTTAAAGTTGATTTTACCTTCAGGAGTTCTTAACAAAAGCCATGTCATTTTTTTTATTTCGGATTCAACTGTCTGCCTGATTTTTTCGCTATTAGATTCAATATCTTTTCGCATCTCAGGCTTTATTAGTTCAACTGAAATTTTAAGTGTAAGATAATTTAAACCTTCGCTCTCCTGCAACTTAATTTTCTTAAATACTTCCAAATATACAATATCAGGAAAATCAGGCTCAGGCGGAGGAAGAGAAATCGGCTTTCCATCTTTATCGACTGCCCCTGCCACTTCCGCTGTTTTAGCACTCTCCTCTATTTTAGCAGATTCACCAGTATCAGTATTGTTTGGTTTTAGAAAAAAGAACCAGCCTGCAAATAAAGCTCCAGCAATAATAACAATCAAAATAAAAAATATAACCATAAACTTCAAACTGAATATTCGTTTGAAAAATGATTTTTTTACTGGCTCTACATCAGATTGGTTATCTTTTTTAGATTTATCTGATATTGTCTCATCCTTAGCAGTGCTTTTATCTTTTTTCTTAAACTTAAACAATACGAAACTCCTTTATAGTGTTATATTTTCATAGATTTATCTCTTCATACCAATTACTGTGTTAAGCATATCATCAACTGTGGTAACCGTCTTTGAATTTGCCTGAAATGCTCTCTGTGTTGTGATCATGTTGACAAACTCTTCTGAAATATCAACATTCGACATCTCAAGCGAATTGGGGCTAAGAGTTCCAAGTCCATTCTCACCAGGTTTGTTGGTAATGGCTGAACCGCTGTCTCGGGTCTCGCGGAAAAGGTTTCCACCAACACTAAATAATCCATTATTATTCAAAAACTTTGCAAGACCTACACGAAACAGAGGAAGCAATTCTCCGTTGGAATACACTCCTGTAATTGTTCCATCTGTTGAAATGTCAACTCCTTCAAGGCTTCCAGCAGCATAACCATCAGCATCTTGATATACAGTTGTTGATGCTTTGGCAAACTGGGTTGTTGACATAGCATCTTTTGTAAAAGTCTGATTAACATACTGAGTTCCCATATTAAGCTGAATCATAGATTCTGTTCCCCCGAATTCTCCACCAAGAAAATCTGTCTTGAAATTAAAATATCCAGTCTCTTCAAGTTCTGGCTTATCAACTGTTGTCCATGCGTTTGACCCGTTTATGTTAAAGTAAATGCTACTGTTATTTGCCAGAGGGGTCGCAAAATCAAAAACTATATCCTCTCTATTATTAGTACCAGTTGATCCGTCTAAATTTATGATTGCCTTTTCTTTATCTCCAGAAATTGTTGCGTTAGGATAAGCAGCAAAAAAAGCAGGGGCAACCGCAGCAGTGGGAGTTGTTACAGGAACAGCGGGAGTAGGAACACCAGGTACATATACACCACCTGCATTAATAGTCGGAGCAGTCATAGTGCCCCATCCCCATACACCAAGAGCATCATACCAAACAATACCTTGAGGGGTCGCAGGGTTTGGGGTTACGTCTTTTGTCATCACCGTTGGATCGTTTATCTGTATGGTAGTATTTCCATCCTCAGTTTCTCCCTGATAAAAATCTCCAGCGACACCTTGAACATGAATATCTTGTTCAGCACATATATCAAAATTAATCTCGTTGCCTGTTACTGCTACTTTATCTAATTTAATTTCAAGATCACACTCGCCGTCACCATTAAGATCAATCTTTACATTCTGAGTATCACTGCCTGGTAAAACATATACACCAAAAGTACCTGCTGCTACAGGTGGAACTGGAGGAAGACCCAAACCAGCGACGCCATAATTTGGCATTCCTGGTGGTGCTACTGCTGTCCCATCAAAAGGATGCACTAAAGTCAAAGGAAGTGTTTGGTCATAAGTGATTGACCAGCCATTCGGGCTGGCAGCAGTGGGAGGGTCAACACATGTAAGGCTAAAACCATACCCATCTGCTTTCATTTTATCGCTGTTTAGAACTTTAAAATGAACATTTTCCTCTTTATTCTCTCCGCCGTTTGTATCAAGATTTCCAATTCTGCCATTAAATCTGTACATGGTAAGATCAACAATATTACCGCTGCTTTTGCTGAAAGTAATTGTCCCTTTAGCTAAAAGTCCCTGCCCTTCAGTTCCTTGCACAAGTGCTCTTTTGTCATCTATCGGATTGGTCGCAATCATGTATTCCCATTCATCACCATTAGCAGATGAGCCTTTTTTATCATAATAAATAGTTACATCATGTGGGCTTCCTAATGAATCATAAACTTTTACGACTGTTTGATAGCTGTATTTTGAATTTTCCATGTTTGTTGTGGCTGTTACATTTCCATCCCAGAAATTTGCCATAACATCTGCCGCACTCTCCGCCTGGGAATTAAGATTTGCTATAACCGTGATTTCGGTAGTTTCAGCAGGAGGAGATGTAAAACTTTTCATAACAATATCACCTATTGCCCCGACATCCTGACCAGTCTCAGAATCTAATGCCCAACCTTGTACAACATAGCCTTGTGGATTTACAAACTGCCCTGTTTCATCGAACTTGAAGTTTCCCGCCCTTGTATATAGATTGGCACCCGCCTCATTTTTAACAATAAAAAAGCCATCACCGCCAATTGCAAGGTCAGTTGTATTACCAGTGCTTTGTAATGAGCCTTGATCAAAAACATTAGCAACTTCTCCTATACCAACGCCTCTTCCCACCTGCCCTACACCCGCCTGTGTTGCAATACTCTGGCTGAGTGTATCAGCAAAGGCTGCGGTACCTTTTTTAAATCCCAAGGTATTTGAATTGGCAATATTATTACTGATAACCTGCATGGTGTTACCCATGTTTATTAATCCGCTGGTGCCTGTAAATAGTGAACTTGATAGTGCCATGATGATATCCTCCTTTGTATAAACTTATGTAAAGGACAACTTAAGTTTGCCCTGACTTTAATATTTTAATACAATCATAAAACTCGTCTAATCTTTCAATATTGGAAAGCCTTAAAGCCTGTTTAAATGTTCAGGCTGTCAAAGATTACTTTTGATATTAATTAACTCCTGTAATTGATGATATACTCACCAAATCGCTGTTATCTCCAGCCACGAGATACTGTGTTCCGTTAATATATTTAATTCCAGTTACATCTCCTGATTCAGCGACTTTGGCTTTGCCTGATGCTGATGAAATAGAGTATGAGTATATGCCGTCTGCAACAGGATTTCCAGAACTGTCTGTTCCATTCCAATTGATAACATTTTCGCCTGTAGCTGTTTTGTCTGCCGCAATTTTAACACTGTTTATAACATTGCCCTTTGAATCAAGAATATTAATAGCAACATCTTCTTGGCTTTCCAGCTCAAATTTGATGTCGCTTCCTGACACCTTGGCTTCTTGAACTGAAAATAGATGACCTGAATATGAGATATCTTTACCAAGATAATCAATAGCTGTCATTGAATTTTCTGGATCTGACTTGTCAGACGCAACCTTGACAACTGCGTCAGGGCTGATAAGAACACCTCCAATATCAAGATATGCCTTGCCGTTTTGGTATGTAATTCCATCTACTTTGCCAGTAATGGTTGTTGGAAGGGCAGCATAACCAGAACCCGTATTTGCGAGTACCTGATAGGTATATGAGCCATCTTCAACAACATTGCCGCCGTTATCTGTTCCATCCCACTCAATGCCGTATTCGCCAGATGCCTGCTGCCCTGGGTAGAGAGTCTTGACAACATGTCCTTCAGCGTTGGATATGCTGACCATAACTTCAGCCTGACTCTCAAGAGTATAATAACCACCTGAAGGAGCACCTGCACTTATCTCAATAGAATTGGCGTTGCCTGTAACTTCCTTTCCAATATAAGCAGTAGCATCTGTTTCTGAACTTTTTGTAAACGCATCTGCCATAGATTGAATTGATTTATTAACATTTATCAACTGCTCAAGGGAGGAGAACTGTGCAAGTTGGGCAGAAAAATCGCTGCCCTCCATCGGATTCAGAGGATCCTGATTCTGAAGCTGAGCAACAAGCATCTTCAAAAACGCTTCTCGTCCTAAATAATCCTCCTCTGCCTTTTTTTCTGTATCATTAGTTTTATAGGAACTGGCAAGCTTTGCAAGGCTGCTGTTACCTATTGCGTCAGTTGTTGTCATATATTTTTACCTCCCGTTCGGGTGAAATGGTTATAAGCAAATCAATTTAATGTTTAAATCAGGCTACAAAATGGAGATTACCATCTTCATTATTCAAAATGTTTTGAACGCCTTCAATCTCACCTGTAGATATTGAACTACGCTGTCCTGATGAGCTGTTGTTTCTGCCGGAATCTGTGCCATTCTGAGACTGCTGACCTGAATTTGCCATTGACTGTTTGAAATCGCTGCCCACCTCTACATCAAAACTTCCAATACTAATCCCATTGTTAGCAAGAGATGATTTAAGATCATTAGCGTGTCCCGTCAGAATATCCTTTGCCGTCTGGTTTTCAGTCACAATACTTATATTGAGTGTATCACCTACAGTCTCTATTGTCATAAATATGCGTCCAAGCTCAGCAGGTCTAAGCTGTAGCCTTATCTCGTTTTCTCCACTGGTGATTGCTCTGTTAATGCTTCTTACAACCTGATTTGTTACATAAGATGGAAGTACAGATGAGGCAGATTTATTTGTTGCTGCTCCAAGAGATGTGCCTCTGTTATCACTCTGATTAAAAAAACTGCTGTCTGATGACTGTTTTGAGTCAAAAAGATTTATAGATTGTTTTTTATCTGCCTTAGAGAGTATTGGATCTATCTCATCTTCATTGTATTTTGATCCGCTTTGAGGATTATTTTTTTTACCTGAAATCAAAGTTTCACTACTATTGATTGACTGGATCAGATCAGACACTATGTTACCATTAGAAGCATCTCCAATTGTATTTCTTCCTACAGCAGAGATAGAAATATTATTTCCAGCATTTGCCGTCATTCCAGCCATAATTTTACTACTTTGCTCTTTTTCTATTTCAGCATTATTTATTACCTTTTTTTGAGATATATCATTAAAAAACTCAGATGAATTTTTTAGAGTTGTTCTATTTGTTGAATTTGTCTTTGCGTCAGTATCTCCACTTTGTGGCACCACATCAACAACAGTTTCATCTGATTTTAATGTGGTATTGGAGGACGTAGCTGCTGATGCTGTATCAAACAGCTTTGCATTGTTCGCATTCGGATTGTCCCCATCAGACTTACTTTTTACAACTATACCAAGGGAGGCAAACAAATCTTTGATATCTTGTATCTTTGTTTTTGAAAGCGTTGAATCTTCATTTAATCTGAATGTCACATCAGAAGTGTTGATAGTTGATGCAGATGCCTCTGTTGCTATATTTGCTCCCGCAGATGCTGCTGATGATTTTATATCCCTCAATTTTGCAGAACCATCATCAGACGTCTCTTTTACCACTATACCAAGTGAGGCAAACAGCTCTTTTAAATCTTTATCGCCGCTTTTTATAGATTCTGATAACTTGCTATCCATAGATGGAGCATCTACAGATTGATCATCTTGCGAAGTTTCTGATAAACCCATTAACAACTGATGGTTAGCACTTTTCAAGGCACGGTAACGCATCTCTGTTTCAGTGAGCTGCTCTTCCTTAACTGCTTTTGCAGAGGTGGAAGCACTGTTGTTAATTTGAAGATCACCCATAATTTTTTTAATTAACGTTTCTGATTCAGAAGTATCATCTTTTACCTGTGTATTTCCAGTAGCTTCAAGAAGTGAGAATGCAGTTTTTTGGCTTTGATTCAAACCATTAAGAAAAATTTCTTCTGACAACTTGGAATTTGATGAAGCCTGATTTTCCTTATCTTTAAAGGCAGTTTTTTGTCTTAAACCCTCAAGCGTAGATACGAAATCTCCAAGAGAAACTCTATTGTTTAAATCGTTATTTTTATAAGTAATATCGCTGTTTTTAGCAATAATATCAGTGTTTTGAACAATACTATTTTTAACTTCGCCCTTTTCTACAGAGAGTTTGAGTTGTTGCAACATCTCTTTTATGGATTCGGCATCTGAAGAATTTTGAAAAGAAGTTCCTGTAAAAAATGAGGTTTTCTGCAACGACTTAAGATCACTAATAAGGGTATTGAGGTTTACCCCCTCACCTTTAATCTCTGAATCTGAGATAATGGAACTTATCATATCATCGGAAATTCCCAAAGATTTCATAATAGAGCTGACAAAAGGAATTGCAGATATATCAAGAATTTGTGTTCCATAATTATCATCAGCTTCTGAATTAGAACTCTCTTTATCAGATTTATTTTCTATAGAAAAAGCATCTGTATCTGTAATATCATTAGATACGGCTGAATCTGCTGTGGACATCTCTTCTGGATCAATATTTAGGAGTCCATCCATCAGTGCAGACATTGATACCTTTCCATCATCAGATTCAATTTTTAATGTATCTATAAGCTGTGCAACCTTTGAATTGGAAAATCCTGCCTTGTCAAGCAAGATTTTAACTGCATCCAATCCATCTTCACCTATCGACACACCGTTTAAATCATCATAACCTGATGCCATGAGATACTGTTTTAGTTTTGTTAAAAAATCAAACCCTTGAGTTTTATCTATCTTTTTGAGTAGATCATTTTTGACGCCCTCTGACAAAATATCGACTTTAGAAGATTCAGATGGCGATGTTTTCGTTAAATCTATTTCTGAAGCCGCACTGTTTTTAATACCATTTTTGGCAAGAATCTGATTGAACTTTATCAGAAAAAGATTTGCAACAGCATCTTTGCCACTTGAATCCTGACCTGATGAAGTGCCCGCAGTACCAGATTTAAGATTTTTATTCATTGATATTTGGGGTGTAAGGAAATCAAAACTCATGGCATCACCTGTTGTAATGGTTATATGTTCACTTTATATCAGTTATCTATAGTAATACTTGACAAAATAAGGAAGCAATGTTTATGCCATCGCATCTAAGAAAACCTTATAAAAAATTTTGTTATTAAATTAAGGTGTTATCTATTGAATAACAAACAGAAGATTGGGAAAAACAGTTCAAACAATTGAAGATATTGCCTGCTATCTTGAATTAGAGGAAAAAATTACACCCCACCTGACATCATCAATTATGTCAGCTTAACGGAATATAAAAATTAAAGCAGGTGCCACCCCCTACTTTTGTATTAATTTCTACCCTTCCATTAAGTCGTTGAAGCTCTCTTTTCACAGCACTAAGTCCCATTCCTCTTCCTGATATTGCATCAATACAATTTTTTGTGCTTAAATCATCAATAAAAAGCAGTTGAAGCAGTTCTCTTGCAGAGATGATATCTAACTCATTTAGAGTCATCAGCCCCTTTTCGACCATTTTTTTCTTAACAGCATTAAGATCAACTCCTCTGCCGTCATCTGAAATAGAAATTTCAAAAAAACCTTGAAGTTTTCTAACCTTGCACTTAATAGCAGCATACTCATTTTTTCCAGCCTCAATACGTTCATCTGGCTCTTCAATACCGTGGTCAACCGCATTTCTGAACACATTCACAAGAGAGCGGATAAACGGGGTAAATGTGTCAGGATGAACAGGAACATTATCTCCCTCCACTTGAAACTGGCTGATATATTTACCAAGTCTTTTGGCAAGACGGAGTGTACCTTCTATATTTGGCATTAAAAGAGATTTTACATCAACATATCTAAGACACTTTACCTGTTCAAGAATATCAAGCGTCTCTCTGTCAATTTTTTCACCCATCATTGAAATCAGTGTTACTGCCACAGCCTCTATCTTTGATGCAAGCTCACTGCTGATAACAACATCCCCCTTGCGTTCAATAAACTCATCTCCAAGGAATTGACGGATAATGAGCAAATCCTGTTCAAGAACAATCTCTGTTTGGAAATCCTCCACAAAAGTTTTAATATCATCTCTAATAAGATTACTAATATCATCATAATCTTTAAGGCTGCTTTGATTAAAACCATTATGCTTATCAACAGATATATCTATACATTCGTTGTTACTATTATCAATTAATCCTGATAATCTCCCGATAATTTTGGAGATTCTTGTTTCCATTTCATGGAGAAATTCAGGAAAGGACAAAAATTCCTGCTGTGCAAACAACCCCTTGAATGTATGAACCTGCCTGTATATTTCATAAAGCCTCTCTTTGTTTTCGGCAAAACTAATACTAATTTGACCATTAGAATTAGTTTCTCTGCTGCTATTTTGTTTTTCACTGAAGTTCTGTTTAAACAGCTCTGCAAGATATGGCAGACGATCTTGTTTGAAAGAGTTAAAATCCTTAATAATTTCAAATAAATCTCTTGTTTCGCGAACAGCAGTAATTACAAATTTAAGCCGTTTGCGTTCATTTTCCACATGCTGCTCAAGAATTTTTTCACGGGTTATATCAGTTAAAATCAACATCATTTTAGTATCATTGGTAATGAGCTTATATTTTGCCTTCACATGCTTTTCTCCAATCTGATAAACAGGCTGAAGCAGTGAGATATAAAGTTCTCTCTTGAGATCAAAAGGTTCAGTAAAAATAAGTTCCAATGTTTTTTGAAAATTCTCTTTATTGATAGACGGCTCTTTTCCAAACAGAAGATCGCAGATATTATTCCCGTTGATAACCGCTTTGAAACCATTATCGAAAATTGCCTCACACTCATGGCTGTATTCTGGAGCAATAAGCATGTCTGAACCAAAAGATAGAAATCCTTCTCCAGAATTATCAAGAAATTCACTTCTTGCTCGATTGGCAGCCTCTGCAACTGTTCTTGCTGCTGCACTTTCAGATAAGGCATCTGCTGCGGCACTAATAAAAGAGTTAATACCGCCAGACAACATACCAATTTCGTTATTAGCATGTACCTGTTCTATAGTAATACGTGAGTTTTCTCCTGGCTTGACCGAAACCACTTTATTTGCAAGATCGGAAACGGGTTTGCTTATAACTCTTCGAGAAACCCAGACTATCAGCAGAGCCGCCATTAAAAGCTGAGAGAGCATCAGCAGAGTAAGAGTCATGGATGCTTTTGCAGCCTCACTGCGGATATGTTTGTTATTTCTTACCAATGAGAGTGTTCCTATCCTCTCTTTACCGTCAACTGGAGAGAAGAGCGGGTAGCTCATCCCTTTTGCAAAATCAATATCTGATTCTTTATTTGATACTTTTTCTGATTCTGTAGTCTGCTCTACTCTGAAAAGCTCAGTAGATTCGATCCTTACACCTTTCAAAAGAGGATTGGTCAGAAGACCGTTGATAATATCACGTCCTATCTCCTCATTGCTTGCAAATACTGCAACTTCTGCCTGAGACTGAATGGTACGAAAAAGCTGATTTTGAAATGTCAGACTCATTTTAAGCTGATGCTTGTATGAATATTGATAGGTGAATATTCCAGCAAGGAGAGAGAATACTAACAGCCCCAAAGTTACTTGAATCACTAATCTGTGTTGAAGAGTCTTTGTTGAATAGAGCATTTACACCTTCTAAGAAATTGGATTTTTTGAGAAATTTACTTTATTTACCGTTCAGAATTTGACAATTTTCTAAAAGTTGTCAAATCTTAAAATATCTGATAAATTAATTTCTATTTTTTTCAACAATATAACAAATTTACTCAGGATATAAAATGATAAATACACAGTTAGAATCGCAAAATAGAAAGTGCCGCACAACAGAATCAGGAGATAATACAATAGATTCAATAGATAAAAAGGTCAAAGTGGCTATTGCAGGAGCGACAGGCTATACAGGTGCAGAGCTTGTCAAATTAATTGTTGGACACCCAAACGCAGAACTTATTGCAGTAACTTCTCGCTCATACGCTGGAGAATCTTTGGAAAATATCTTTCCATCAATGAGAAACATTGTAGATATTAAATGTGAAGATATGAAGCCAGAAGCTCTTTTTGGCAGAGTGGACTGCGTATTTCTTGCACTTCCTCATAAAGTCTCAATGCAGTATGCACCTGTTTTTTTAGAAAATAATATAAAGGTTATTGATCTTTCAGCAGATTTCAGATTCAAAAACTTGGCAGCTTATGAAAAAACATATCAGAAACATTCAGCCCCTCATCTGTTAGAAAAGGCAGTTTATGGATTAAGCGAGATATATAAAGATGAAATCGCTGGGACAAATTTGCCAGCAGACGAATTTGACATAGCAAAAAGTGCAAATCTCATTGGAAATCCAGGTTGCTATCCCACGAGTCTGCTGCTTCCTTTAATACCGCTCATTCGTGAAGGTGCAATCAAACAGCAGGGGATTATTTCAGATTCCAAATCTGGTGTGAGCGGTGCGGGACGATCTTTGTCTCTTACATCGCACTACTGTGAGGTTGCAGAATCATTTAAACCCTATAAAGTTGGTGCTCATCGCCATGTTCCAGAGATGGAGGAGATTTTATCTGCCAATGCTGATTTGCATAGTAGTGCTACTCAATCAACTAATGCTGACTCTAAAATAACAACAGAAGCTGCTGGAGAAAAAATAAATATCACCTTTGTGCCCCACCTGCTGCCAATGAGCAGAGGAATGCTTACCACCATTTATGCAGAACTATCAGAAAATATTAAAGATAATGGTTATCAAGCAATTCTCGATATTTTGCAGAAATACTATGAGAACAAATTTTTTGTAAGAGTTCTTCCTAAAGGAAAATTTCCTGATACTGCACATGTCAGGGGAACCAATTTTTGTGATATTGGTTTTTGGGTTGATGACAAATCTAAAAGAGTAATTATAGTCTCTGCCATTGATAATATTCTTAAAGGGGCGGCGGGTCAGGCAGTTCAAAACATGAACCTGATGTTTGGTATGGATGAGACGACAGGACTTAAACTTATTCCAGGAGCAATATAACGGACATGACTTTACTGGCGGAAGTCAGATGCAATTAACAATCAAACTGTAGAGACACGCAGGTGTGCTTCTCTACGTTCATATAAAAAATAAAGGCAAAAAAACTTTATGGTATTCCAACTACTTACAAAGATATTCGGGTCAAATAACGACAGGGCAATAAAAAAGATAATGCCCTTGATAGAACAGATTAACGCACTTGAACCAGACATTCAGAAGCTCACAGACCAGCAGATGGCAGATAAAACTTTGGAGTTTAAAGAGCGTATCGCTAAAGGTGAAACTCTTGATGATATTTTGCCTGACGCATTTGCGTTAGTGAGAGAAGCATCATTGAGAACTTTGAAGATGCGGCACTTTGATGTTCAGCTTATTGGCGGTATTGCACTTCATCGCGGCATGATTTCGGAGATGAAGACTGGTGAAGGAAAGACCTTGATGTCAACCCTTCCTGCTTATCTCAACGCTCTGTCTGGTAGAGGTGTTCATATAGTTACTGTCAACGACTATTTGGCAAAACGTGATGCAGACTGGATGGGTATCATTTATGGCTTTTTAGGTCTTAAAGTAGGCGTTATTCTCCATAATTTAGACGATGCTGAAAGAAAAGAGGGATACAGTGCTGATATAACATATGGCACAAACAATGAATTTGGGTTTGATTATTTAAGAGACAACATGAAATTTGACAAAGAGTCTCTTGCTCAAAGAGAATTAAACTTTGCCATTGTGGATGAGGTTGACAGTATTCTTATTGATGAGGCACGAACTCCTCTTATCATTTCAGGAGCTGCGGAAAAATCAACCAACCTTTATCAGCAGGTAGATACAATTATGCCTGCATTTAAAGAGGAGATTGACTACAAAATTGATGAAGAGGCAAAGAGCGTTACCCTTACAGAATCTGGTGTTGCAAAAGGTGAAAAACTGCTTGGTGCAGATAATCTTTATGATCCTAAAAATATCGAAATACTGCACCATCTTAATCAAGCACTCTAAGCCCACACAATGTTCAAGCGTGATGTGGATTATATTGTAAAAGATAATCAGGT
>JADFZJ010000017.1:54913-71258 GCA_015232555.1 Desulfamplus sp.
TGATGGGCTGCATCAGGCACTTGAGGCAAAGGAGAATGTCAAGATTGCCAATGAAAACCAGACACTTGCATCAATAACATTTCAGAACTACTTTAGAATGTATGATAAATTGAGCGGCATGACAGGTACTGCTGCAACAGAGGCTGCTGAGTTTAAAAAGATTTATAATTTAGATGTTCTGGTGATTCCGACTCACAGACCCATGATCAGAAAAGACATGCCTGATGTGATCTACAAGACAAAAAAGGAGAAATATGAGGCTGCCATAAAAGAGATAATTCAGCTCCACAAAAAGGGTCAGCCTGTTCTTGTTGGTACCATATCAATTGATGTTTCAGAGGATTTAAGCCGCCAGCTTGAAAAACGTGGAATAAAGCACACAGTTTTGAATGCAAAGCACCATAAAGCAGAGGCAGAAATTGTTGCAGCTGCTGGTCAAAGAGGAGCTGTAACCATATCCACAAACATGGCAGGACGCGGAACTGATATTGTATTAGGAGAGGGAGTCAAGGAGCTTGGGGGACTTCATATTCTTGGCACATCACGCCATGAATCTCGACGTATTGACAACCAGCTTAGAGGTCGTTCAGGTCGTCAGGGTGATGAAGGCTCTTCAAGGTTTTATCTATCACTTGAAGATGATCTGCTTAGAATTTTTGGCGGAGAGCGTATCACCAAAATTATGGATCGCCTTGGAATTGATGAGGGTGAACCGATTGAGCACGCCCTTATCAGCAGGGCAATTGAGAATGCTCAATCCAAAGTTGAGGGGCATAACTTTGAGATAAGAAAGCAGCTTATTGAATACGATGATGTTATGAATCAGCAGCGTGAGGTTATCTACCGTCAAAGAAGACAGGCTCTTCAAAACGATAATCTTAAAAATGAGTTTCTCCAGATGATTGAAGAGCGTTGTTGGGCAATTTTTGAAGAGTTTGAAGATAGCAAACTGCCAGTCTCGGAATGGGACTTGCAAGGACTTTGTGAGTCAATTAACCGTCAGTTTAACACAAATCTTGATGTGTCAATATTTTCAGATGACCCTGTTTCTGAAAATTCTGATTCTGAGCTTTCAAAGTCTCCTCTTGAAATTTCAAAGCCAAGTTCAGATCATTCCACACCAAACCTTGACGCTGCAACTGCTGGTAATATCCTGCTTCAGAAGGTAATGGACAAATATGCTGAACAGGAATCTATAATTGGTGAGCATGAGCTAAGACAGCTTGAAAAATATATTATGCTCAAAACTGTTGACACTCTCTGGAAAGAGCATCTGCTCAATATGGACCATCTTAAAGAGGGTATTGGACTTAGAAGTTATGCCCAGCAAAATCCCTTGGTCATCTACAAGAAAGAGGGATATGAGATGTTTCAGGGGCTGATTGACAGGATAAAAGAGGAGACTCTGGAGATTCTTTTCAGGGTTCAGATGGTACATCATGACGATATTCAGCGGATGCAAAGACCCAAAAACGAAAAACTGATTCTCTCTCATTCAGACGAGTCACAGGTAAACGAGCCTGTAAAGCGTGCTGAACCAAAAATTGGAAGAAACGATCCATGTCCGTGCGGAAGCGGCAAAAAATATAAAAAGTGCTGTGGGGCGTGATGGTATTGCAAATGACGAAAAATAATAGAACAACTGCAAAAAAGGTGCGTTTATGATTACAGCAAATTGGGAAGACGCTATTATCAAAGAAGCAAATGGTTTATCATGGGATTCTTTGCAGCAAGTGTTTGATTTTATTAAATTTATCAAAACTCAAGAGAATAAACAATCCATAATAAAACAGCACTTGGTAGACAATAATATTCAAGAAGAGTTATCTTTGTTAGATGCAACATCTTTAACTCATTTAGAAGAAGAGTTTTTTGATTATAAAAAAATGTATCCCAAAGAGATGTGATTTTATGAAGGCTAAATTTGTTACTGATACTATGGCTATTGTTTTAAGACTTGAAAAACGAAAGTTACCCAAACGTATTCGCCAGATTTTTAAAGATGCAGAGTGCGGAAATGTTGATTTATACATATCAAGATACCTATCTGTTATATGGAACAGCGAAGAGTTATGATCCTAAAAAAGGAGTCTTATTTATATGTCAACTATAGATACTGAAGTAAAAAAAGAGACATCATCAGATTCAGATACAAAAGATAGGCAGCCGCCAATGTATAAAGTTATTTTACATAATGATGACTATACAACAATGGACTTTGTTGTTGAGATTCTTATGAAGGTTTTTGGCAAATCATTTGAAATTGCAACTCAGATCATGCTAAATGTGCATGAGCAGGGAAGAGGTATCTGTGGTATCTATACAAGAGATATTGCTGAAACTAAAGTCAATACAGTTCACGCCCTTGCAAGGGAGAGAGAGTTTCCTCTTAAAAGCACAATCGAAAAGGAATAGTTCAAGGAGATGGTTATGATAAGCAAAGAGTTGAGTAATACACTTGGTTTTGCTGTAAAAGAGGCAAAAAGAAGACGGCATGAATATGTATCTGTTGAGCATGTTCTTTATGCTATACTACATAGTGGAGAAGGCTATACAACAGTTAAAAATTGTGGTGGAAGTCCTGAAGCTATAAAGAAAAATCTTGATCTCTTTTTCAAAGATAAAATGGAGAGTATCCAAGAGGGTAATGAATATGTTCTCCAGCAGACTATTGGATTTCAGCGGACAATTCAAAGAGCTATAAATCATGCAAAATCAGCATCAAAAAACCAGATAAGTCTTGGAGACGTGCTTGCATCAATTTTTCAGGAAAAAGATTCTCATGCCGCATACTATCTTGAGGTAGAGGGGGTTACTCGTCTTGCACTTCTAAAGTATATTTCTCACAATGAACGTTCAACATCCACTCAAAGCAGAAAAACAGGTGAAAATCAGCCTCAACAAGGCAAATCTCAGCCTCAGCAGGGAGATAAAGGGCAAGAGCAGGAGCAGCAGCAAGATCCGCTTGCAATGTTTACAACTGATCTGCTTGAAAAAGCCAGACTGGGAAAGATTGATCCTCTTATTGGCAGGACAAATGAAACTGAGCGGGCAATGCAGGTTCTATGTCGCAGACGCAAGAACAATCCCGTGTTTGTAGGAGACCCTGGTGTTGGCAAAACTGCAATAGCCGAAGGTATTGCCTTAAAAGCTGTTCAAGGAGATGTTCCTGAGTTTTTGCAATCATCTGAAATGTTTGCCCTTGATATGGGTGCTCTGCTTGCAGGAACAAAATATAGAGGAGATTTTGAACAGAGGCTGAAAGATGTTATTGATGCTCTTGAAGCAAAGAAAAATGCACTTCTGTTTATTGATGAGATTCACACTGTTGTTGGTGCTGGTGCAACAAGCAGCGGCTCTTTAGATGCCTCAAATATTTTAAAGCCAGCACTTGCATCAGGAAATTTAAGGTGCGTTGGCTCAACAACTTATGAGGAGTATAAAAACTATTTTGAAAAAGATCGGGCACTTTCAAGACGCTTTGAAAAGATAGAGGTACCCGAACCTTCGGTTGAAGAGACAATTGAGATTCTTAAAGGTCTTAAAAATTGTTACGAGGAACATCATCAGTTAAACTATACACTGGAATCTCTTGAAGCTGCTGCAAAATTATCTGCCAAACATATCAATGACAGATTTTTACCTGATAAAGCAATTGATGTAATTGATGAGACTGGTTCACTTATTCGGCTTTCAGGGGACAGCAGACGCAAAAATGTTCTTGCTGGAGATATTGAAAAGACTGTTGCAAAGATGGCAAAAATTCCAACAACTACAATCACGGCTTCAGATAAAACAAACCTTGAAAATTTAGATAAAAAACTTGCTCAGGTTATTTTTGGTCAAGATAGTGCAATCGCAACACTTTCAACCTGCATAAAACGATCTCGGGCAGGATTGTCTGCACCTGGTCGTCCGATTGGATCATTTCTATTTACAGGTCCCACAGGTGTTGGCAAAACAGAGGTTGCAAAGCAGCTTGCACTCAATATGGGAGTGAAGTTTCTGCGTTTTGACATGAGCGAATATATGGAGAAACATGCGGTATCAAGGCTTATTGGTGCTCCCCCTGGATATATCGGTTTTGAGCAGGGCGGAATTTTAACTGACAGCATAAGAAAAACCCCGCACTGTGTTCTTCTGCTTGACGAGATAGAGAAGGCTCATCAAGACCTTTTCAATATCCTTTTGCAGGTGATGGATTATGCTACTTTGACCGACAACAATGGAAAGGCTGCTGATTTTAGAAATGTCATTATAATTATGACCTCAAATGCAGGTGCAAGAGAGATGAGTTCCAATAAAATAGGTTTTGGAGAGCAAAATAATGTTGATGTAAACTCTAAAGGTCTTAAAGCTGTAGAAAAGCTCTTTAGCCCAGAGTTTAGAAACCGTCTTGATTCTGTTGTACAGTTTAATCCACTATCGCAAGAGGTTATGGAGCTTATTGTTGATAAGGGAATGAAGGAACTTAAAGAGCTTTTGACTAATAAAAATATCACTTTGAAATATACCCCAAAAGTGCGAGCTTGGCTTGCAGAAAAAGGACATAGTCCTAAATTTGGGGCAAGACCATTGGATAGACTGATCCAGACAAAAATTAAAGATATTTTGACTGATGAAATCCTTTTTGGTGCACTTGAAAAAGGGGGCAATATTTCAATTGCGGTTAAGGATAATGAATTGACTTTTAAGTTTAAAGAGTAATCTTGATGCCTTCGTAAAAAGTGTAAAATTGGCTTTTTACAATGCCATCAATCTTTAATTATATAATTTTTGTATATATCAAGTTTTCTTATAGCGTGCTTAGATTTATCCAATCGAACAAACTTGTTTGAGAACTCTTGGTTTATTGTTTTTAACCTTTTTATTTTATGATATCTGTAGAGCATTTTTCTAATGGTAATATTCTAATATCTTGAGGAGCGATAAATAGCAATGGATTACAAAAACACCCTGAATCTGCCAGTAACAAAATTTGCAATGAAGGCAAATTTAGCAGCACGGGAACCAGAACAGTTAAAAGCGTGGGAAGAGTCTGGTTTATACCAGAAAATACGACAATCTTCAGCAGGCAAAGAGACATTTATACTCCATGATGGACCTCCCTATGCAAATGGACATCTTCACATGGGACATGCCATTAACAAGATATTGAAAGATATTATCATACGTTCAAGGCAGATGGCTGGTTTTGACTCCCCATACATTCCTGGTTGGGATTGCCACGGGCTTCCAATTGAGCATAATGTTGATCAGAAACTCGGCTCAAAGAAAAAAGAGATGACGCCGGTTCAGATTCGTCAGGCGTGCCGAAAATATGCTGAAGGTTTTGTAGACATACAAAGAGATGAGTTCAAACGGTTTGGAGTAGGCGGAGACTGGGCAAATCCATATTTGACAATGCACAATGCCTATGAGGCAAGAATTGCAAAAGAGTGCGGTGAGTTTGCATTGAGCGGCGATATGTTTCTTGGCAAAAAACCGATCTACTGGTGTTGTAGCTGCGAAACCGCACTTGCAGAGGCAGAGATTGAATATAAAGATCACGGTTCGCCATCTATTTATGTAAAATTTCCTTTAAAAGATGATATATCTGATCTTGTTCCAGCGTTGAAAGTAGAAGCTGAAACTCTTTGCACGACAGAAGAAGGCTGCGGTTGTAAAAAAGGTTCATGCGGCTCACAACAAGATATCTCAATTGTAATATGGACAACAACTCCTTGGACAATTCCAGCTAACCTTGCAGTATGCCTTCACCCTGAATTTCAATATTGTGCTGTTCAGACAAAAAATCAAGGGATTATGATAATTGCAAAAGAACTTGTAGAAAAGGTGATGTCCCAGTTTGCAATTGAAGATTACTCAATAGTTGGTGATATTGACTCAACTGCTCTTGAAAACAGAAAATGTGCCCATCCTCTTTACGGCAGAGACTCTCTGATTATTCTTGGAACTCATGTTACTCTCGAAGCTGGCACTGGATGTGTCCACACAGCTCCAGGTCATGGTGCAGATGACCATATTGTAGGATTACGTTATGGTCTTGAACCATATTCTCCTGTGAACGATAATGGCTGCTTTACAGATGAGGTTGAAGGGTTTGCAGGGCAGTTCATAATGAAGGCAAACGCAAATATTGTTGAAGAGCTGAAAAATCGCAATGCCTTGCTAAAACACGAAAGCATGACCCACTCATACCCTCACTGCTGGAGATGCAAAAAGCCTGTAATATTTCGTGCGACACCACAATGGTTTATCTCTATGGACGCACAAGGTTTACGGCAGAAGAGCCTTGAGGCAATAGATCAGGTTGAGTGGATACCATCTTGGGGAAAGGCAAGAATCTACTCAATGATTGAACACAGACCAGATTGGTGCTTATCCAGACAACGCTCTTGGGGTGTGCCGATTCCTGTTTTCCATTGCAATAAGTGTTCAGAAGTTTATGTAACAAGAGAGTCAGTTGATAAAATCCACGCCCTTTTTACAGAGCACAGTTCAGATATCTGGTTTGAAAAAGATGCAGATTTTCTGATGCCGGAAGGGGCAGTATGTGCAAAGTGCGGAAGTCGTGATTTTAAAAAAGACCAGAATATATTAGATGTCTGGTTTGATTCTGGCGTAAGCCACGCTGCTGTGCTTGAAGAGAGGGAAGGTTTAAAACGCCCGGCAGACCTCTACCTTGAAGGAAGTGACCAACACAGAGGTTGGTTTCACAGCTCTCTTTTAACTGCGGTTGGCAGAACCGGCAAAGCACCATATAAAGCCGTATTGACCCACGGATTTGTTGTCGATTCTCAAGGCAAAAAGATGTCAAAATCTGTAGGCAATGTGGTTGCACCTGAAAAGATCATCAAACAGCATGGAGCTGATATTTTAAGGCTCTGGGCAGCATCGGCAGATTATCGTGATGATGTGAGAATTTCCGACAACATAATCACTCAGCTTTCTGATGCGTATCGCCGTATCAGAAATACTTGCAGGTTCATGCTTGGTAATCTTTTCGATTTTAATCCTGCAACCGATATTCAGACAGTTGAAGGCATGTCAGATATGGACAGATTCACGCTCCATAAACTTGGTCTTGTGCTTACCAAAGCACTAAAGGCTTATGATACTTATGAGTTTCACACTGTCTATCATACTGTCTATAATTTTTGCACAGTTGACCTTTCAGCGTTTTATCTTGATATTATTAAAGATAGACTCTACACCTTTCCTGCAAAAGACAAGGCAAGACGTGATGCTCAGACAGTTATGTATCTGACACTTGACGCTATAACAAGACTTCTTGCCCCGATTTTGCCATTTACAACAGAAGAGGTGTGGAAAGAGATGCCATCTTTTGAAAAAACAACAGATGATGGACGAATAGTTGATAAAAAGTTGGAAAGCGTCCATCTCACTTTACGTCCAGTTGTTGATCCTAAGTGGCAAGATGATAATCTTGCAGCAAAATGGGAAAAAATTATAGCTGTTCGTTCAGAAGTAACAAAAGCTCTTGAAGAGGCAAGAGTTGCTAAAGAGATTGGACACTCGCTTGATGCAAGTATTGGAATATATGTTGATGATGCTGATGTTAAAGAGATTTTATCTTCGTTTGGAAAAGATTTAAGAGATGTGTTTATTGTCTCTGATGCCTATCTGCTTGATCAGCCAATAAAACCTATTGCAGATAAAGATACGGCTGATAATGAATCAGAAAACAGAGAGACTATAAAGACACTTCAAATTACTGTGAAAAAAGCTCAGGGTGAAAAGTGCGATCGCTGCTGGAAATATGACACTACAACAGGAGCAAGAGAGAATCACCCTGGAACCTGCTCCAGATGTGCAGGAGCGTTGGATCAAATATTGTAAACCATATTTTTACAAACACGGAGGTGACACTATGGGAGAGAAAGGAAGTAAGGACAAAGGGACAAAAGAACCAAAGAAAAAGGCAGAACATACCATAAAAGAGAAACGCAAATTAAAACAGGAAAAGAAGAACAAAGGGGAAAATTAAACAAAATATTGTAATCAGCATTAAAATAGAGGAGAGCAGAGTATTAAAGTCGCTCTCCTCTATTTTTTTAATGTATTCAACCTGCTCATATCCAGCTTCAACTGAACTGTATTCAATCTTATTGTATCCCAAAAGCCAACCAATCAAAATTCCAGCAGCAAATCCGCCGCCATGTCCCCAATTGTTAATATTAGGAATTGCAACCCCAAATATAACAAGACTTAAAATCCAGCCCGAAGCCATTTTAGATACTGCCCTGCCTGCTAAACTATTTTTTTGTGCTCTGCCAAAATAGAAGCCAGCTCCCAAAAGCCCGCATATTGCTGCTGATGCTCCTATTGTGACAGATATTCCCACAACGAGTGAAAGATAAAAGCCAGCTATTCCGCTTAATGTATAGATGATAAACATTCTATCAAACCCATATATTGCAGATATAAGAGAGCCTATCTGAAACAGTGCAATCATATTGAATACAATATGCAAAAGAGAACCGTGCAGCCAGTTTGATGTAACCAGTGTAAGTACCCACCAATAGGTAGTTACGAACTGCCGGATAGAATCTTTATCAAACTGGCTGATAGAGTAGTCTGTGCCCAATTGCCCTATATAGCTATTGACAGCAGCTTTGCCTGCTGCACCAAGAGATATAAGAACATTGGTGGAAGGGGATAGTGCAGTAAATGGATTTATGGAAAGGTGAAGATTTTTTCCGCTTAAAACAAGGCTCACTACAAAAAAAAGAATATTTAAAGAGATCATAGCTTTGAGCAGGAGCAAATATTTTTCATGGTTAGATTTCATCTGGTTATATTCCCATAACTGACGCGGATCATATAATTTCTACGGCATTCAGATATTCTTTTACCGCTCCAAGTGTGAGAGTGAACATCTTTGTTCCAACAAGTATAACAGCAGCATTCTCTTTACAGCGGCATATATCTGCAAATGCAGGTCCCATAATATGCGATGGATCGCTTACATTGTCAGAGTTCCGCTGTATCACCTTCAGATAGTCATCCAAACGATTTCGCAAAATAGTGAAGTAATCAATCTGCTGACCAGTTGATGTTCCGGTAAGGTTTGAGATATTTTTTGCTATCTCTTGAATATGCTGCCAAAACACAAGCGTAAGAGGCTGTTTATGCTCTCCTTCTGGCATGTAAAAAGCAATACCCCAGCCAACACTTAGAATTTTGAGAATCTGAAGCTCATATTCAATCGTTGTAAGGTGGATTTTTTCAGTTTCAGGAACTGCTTGTAAAAGCATCTTCAAATCATCGCGGTTAATGGAAAATACTGCTAAGTTTTCCCCAAGTCGTTCTAATGATAAAGGTTCTATTTTTGTCTGTCCCATTTATACTCCGTTCCCAATGTTGTCAGGTTAATTTTTTTAGCAAATTATAGCAGGTGTTTTCTTTTTAGTAAATTTTCACATCATAAAATATGGGTCAACATCAATTCCAATCGATATTTCCTTAACTGCAAAACTCTTTTTATCTGATATCAGATGGTGGACAATTCTATTCAAAAGAGTTGCTGATGGGCTTTTAAAAAGTATCTGCCATCTATAACGCATTGAAATTTTAGGGATACCAGCTTCAATTGGTCCTAACATTTGAACAGGTTCAGGATTTTCTTTTTGATTGTACACTTCAATAAAGTTATTACATATCTCTCCTATCAGCAAGGCATGAGCTTTTACCTTTTCTATATCAAGTCCTGAAATTTTGAGTTGAATAATTCTTGAAAACGGAGGATATGATAACGCCTTTCTAAATGGAATCTCACTGTTATAAAACTGTACAAAATCTTGATTTTTAGATGCTTCAATACTGAAATGTTCTGGATTGTATGTCTGCATAATAACTTTTCCTGGTCTATCTCCTCTGCCTGCACGTCCTGCAACCTGAGCAAGAAGCTGAAAAGTTCTCTCGCCTGCACGAAAATCGGGAAAGTTTAAAGATAAATCAGCACAGATAACACCAACAAGTGTGATGGCTGGAAAATCGTGCCCCTTTGCAAGCATCTGAGTTCCAACAATGATGTCAACCGTTCTGTTTTTTACCTTTTTTAAAATCTGGACAGTTGCACCTTTTTTTCCTCCAGTATCCTGATCAAGCCTTATTATTCTGGCATCAGGATACATTGATTTGAGAAGAGTCTCAATTCTTTCTGTACCAAATCCCAAAGGCTTTATTTTTGCAGAACCGCATTTTAAACACTTTATATCTGATGATACCTTCATGCTGTAAAAATTTTTGCCTGTTGATGTTCGTATGTTTGCTGTATCTATGGTTGATGATATCGAAAATCCACACAGATGGCATCTAAACTCACTCTCATCTTTGTGAAGCGTCATGGTGATATCGCAAAATTTGCACTTAATAGCCTCTCCGCACGATTCGCACACTGGAAAGGTTGCAAATCCGCGGCGATTGAGAAATATCAACACCTGCTCACCTTTTGCCAAACAGGCGGATATCTCTTTAGATAGTTCAGGTGTAACAAGTTTATCTCTCCACCCGCAATCTTTGTATTTTTTCAGATCAACAAGCGTAATCTCAGGCAGAGGATGGCGGTTGACCCTTTTTTTAAGAAAAAGTTCCTCAAATCTGCCCTGACAGGCGTTATAATATGACTGTATTGATGGAGTTGCAGAACCCAATATTACAGGAATATTATGCTGCTGTGCCCTAACTATTGCAATATCCCTTGCATTATATCTCAAGCCAGTCTCCTGCTTGTAAGATGTATCATGCTCTTCATCGACAATAATTATTCCAAGATTTGCAACAGGGGCAAAGATAGCCGATCTTGCACCAATAACAATGGAGACCTCACCTTTTGCAATTCGATGCCACTGGTCAAGCAGTTCCCCTTTGGAAAGTCCACTGTGAAGTATTGCAACTCTATTGCCAAATCTTGCCCTAAATCGCCTTTCTGTCTGTGATATGAGTGAAATTTCAGGCACAAGCATAATTGCCCTCATGCCTCTTGTGATCACATCTGTTACAAGACGCATATAAACTTCTGTTTTACCGCTTCCAGTAACACCAGATAGAAGATATCTCTGAAAGCCTGCATCTATCTTTTCTCTCACCTGATTAACCACCTGAGCCTGTTCATCTGTAAGTTCAGGAGGAATATCAGGCTCAACAGCATCTCCAAATGGGTCTCTGAAAACCTGTCGCTCAAGGATTGTCAAATAGCCTGTTTCTGCCATTATTGGAACTAATTTGGGGGCTGTAGGTACCTCTTTTTTAAGAGCAGCCATGGAAATCTCGTTATGCCTGCTGACTATCTGAATAATAGCCTGACGTTTTTTTGATAGTGTATCTAATTTTGATAATCTATTTAGCAGAGTGTCACAATCTGAATTGTCTAAATCAGATAGCTCTAAATCAGATAACCTTTTATCTAAAGATGGAGATATAGAGATAAATTTCTCCATCTTTATGCGTGTTTTATCTTTTTTTAGTTCTGATGTTATCTCAATCAGATCATCTTTAACCATCTTTTTTATTAAAGCGTAGCTTACAGGGCTTTTACCACTATTTTTTTTATTCATGTCTGTAAGCGATTTAAGAGGAAGTGTTCGATCTCCAATTGCTTGAAGCTGATTAATTACATAAGATTCAGCAGGTGTAAGAAGATTGAGATTTAACTTTTCAACTCCTTTTTGTGTAGCAACAACTAAAGAGACATCATGGCTGTCAAGACCTACTGGCAGGGCTGTACGAATAACCTCTCCAATCGGGTGGATATAGTAGCGGGAAATCCAGTGAAATAGTGGAATCATAGAAGGGGGAAATAGCGGTATATCATCAAGAAGATCAAGAATCAGCTTTGACTTATAACAACTGCCGTTCTCCTCTTTTGTTGCAAGCACATAACCTGTAATTCTGCGTCTGCCAAACGGTACCAGAACTCTCATGCCTATGAGATAATTTTGTGCAAAATGTTCTGGTACTTTGTATGTAAATGTATGGCTTACAGGAAGTGCGACTGCAACCTCAATATATTGCTCTTGCTTGATGTAAGACTCATTTTTAATCTGAGTATGGTGCTCTTTTTTTAAATGTTCGTTTTTCATATCTAATGCTTTGACCATAATTGTGAAAAAATATCAATATTTTCCATATCTATCTTATTTTTCTTGACTACAAGAATGCTTATTTCATAAGTTGAGCAAATTTTTTTTAACTGTGACTGTCAGATATTTCACAACTTTTTATAACATTCTAAAATATCTGATAAAATTACCAAAAGAACCATTAACCAGAAAAAAGGAGAAGAGAGCATGGCAGTCTATGTTCAGAATCACCCGCTGATAAAGCACAAACTTGGTTTGATGAGAGAAAAGGATATCTCCACAAAAGATTTTAGGGACCTTGCATCTGAAGTTGCACGTCTTCTAACTTATGAGGCAACAAAGGACATTGAGACAGAAAAGCAGACCATTCAAGGATGGGCGGGTAGCGTGGAGGTAGAACGGATAAAGGGCAAAAAGATTACTATTGTTCCTATTCTGAGGGCTGGTCTTGGCATGATGGACGGCGTTATTGATCTTATCCCATCAGCAAAGGTAAGTGTTGTAGGATTTTACAGAAATGAAGAGACTCTTAAGCCTGTAAAATACTATGTAAAAATAGCAAGTTCCATTAATGAGAGAACAGCCCTTATTCTTGATCCTATGCTTGCAACTGGAGGAACTTTGATTGCAACTATTGATCTGCTTAAAGAGGCTGGCTGTAAAGATATTAAGGGGCTTTTCTTAGTTGCAGCTCCTGAGGGGATTGCCAAAGTTACAGAAAAACACCCTGATGTTGATATCTATGTTGCAGCAGTTGATGATTGCTTAAATGATGTAGGATACATTCTTCCAGGTCTTGGTGATGCTGGAGACAAGATTTTTGGAACTAAATAGTGATGTTAAGGCAATTTACCTCAATTGCCTTTTTTATTAAGTCGTGTTACGCACTAATATGCCCCACCCCATTGAGGAGGGGTTAGAGGTGGGGTGGGGCTTTACGTAAAATCAATTATTAAATAAACAGGATAAAAATTAAGAGGAAATAAAATAGATGTCAGAAGCAGATAATTCATCAACAGATTACAATTTTAAAATCAAAGATTCACTTCTTGGGGCACAGATGCTCTTTGTGGCATTTGGTGCTTTAGTTCTCGTTCCACTGCTAACAGGACTTGACCCTAATGTTGCTCTTTTTACAGCAGGTGCTGGAACGCTAATTTTTCAGGCAATTACCAAAGGAAAGGTACCAGTGTTTCTTGCCTCCTCTTTTGCCTTTCTTCCACCCATAATGTACGGAGTCAAAACATGGGGAATTCCAGCTACAATGTGTGGTCTCTCTTCTGCTGGTATTGTCTATGTGCTATTAAGCCTGCTTGTCAGGTGGCAGGGCAGCGGGGTTATCAAACGAGTCCTTCCGCCAGTAGTTACAGGTCCTGTTATCATGGTGATTGGATTGATACTCTCTCCAGTTGCTGTTCACATGGCTATGGGTAGAACAGGCGATGGTTCAGGAATTCTTTTCCCGGAAACGACATCTATGATTATATCATTGGCAGCCCTTGCAGCAACTGTTATTGCGTCAATTCTCGGTAAAGGGTTTATAAGGCTGATTCCCATTTTATGCGGAATTGTAACAGGATACATCCTTTCTCTAATCTTTGGTATTGTAGATTTTTCAATTATTAGAAATGCTGCATGGTTTGCAATGCCAAATTTTGTTTTTCCAGAGTGGCATCCTCAAGCTATCTTTTATATTCTTCCTATTGCTATTGCACCAGCAATTGAGCATGTTGGAGATGTGCTTGCTATTGGTGGAGTTACAGGAAAAGATTATGTAAAAGACCCGGGGCTTGAGAACACCCTTTTAGGAGATGGTCTTGCAACCTCTTTTGCATCATTTTTAGGAGGCCCTCCAAACACAACATATTCAGAGGTAACTGGAGCCGTTGCCTTGACACGAGTTTTCAATCCAGCAATTATGACATGGGCTGCCATTACTGCAATTATTCTGGCTTTTGTTGGAAAACTTGGTGCATTTCTTCAGACCATTCCAACTCCTGTTATGGGCGGTATAATGCTGCTGCTATTTGGTGCTATTATGGTAATTGGGCTTAACACACTCGTCCAGTCAGGAGAAAATCTTACAGAACCAAGAAATCTTACCATTGTTGCCTTGATTTTGGTTTTCGGAATAGGAGGAATGAGTTTTTCTGCTGGTGATTTTACCCTTCAAGGTATTGGACTTGCTGGTATTTTAGGCGTGTTGGTGAATCTTATCTTACCAAATAAGAAAAAAATCAATAGGGTGTAGCCTTTTTATATCTAATCCAAACGGTAGAGACGCACGTCCGTGCGTCTCTACGCTATTGATGCCCAAATCAGAATTTTCTCACTTGAGATGCTTATTTGCCTCCATATCAAACCACATTGCAAAAAGGGTGAACTGGCTGGCACTCATAAACGAAAACATTGCTGACAAAGCATTGATTGACGGAATCTTTCCTGATAGATACCAAATCAAAAAGACCCTAAAAAATAGTAACGCCGTAGCACAACTAAAGAAAAATCCAGTTAGGTAGAAAAATACCAAAGGATGAAAATCTCTTATTATGTATTTTTCTTTCATTCTCCAAAAAAATAGTTTAAGCAGCAGCCAACTAATAGTAAAAATAACTTTGGGGATTTTAATACCTGATTTTTCTCCTACATTATAAACAGGTTCTACAGGCACATCCACAACTCTGAAATTTTCTACATTAAGCCTGACAAGAATATCATTGGGCTGACCATATCTTTTATACATTTTATCCCAATCAATTAGTTGTAATGCTCTTTTATTGATTACAGTGTATCCAGATTGAGAATCTGCAACGTGCCAATATCCCGAGGCAATCTTAGTAAATAGAGAGAGTATTCCATTACCAAAATATCTTATTTTTGGAATCTTTTTAAAGGCTTCTCCAGTAAAAAGCCGATTTCCTTTGGAATAGTCAGCCTTGTCTTCCACAACAGGATCAAGAAGCGATGGAAGATCATCAGGATTCATTTGTCCGTCACCATCCATCCTCACAGCCAAATCAAAACCATTATCTCTTGCCCATTTGTATCCTGTCGCAAGTGATCCTCCGCAACCTTGATTCGTTTGCAAGGCAATAAGCTCTACCTTTGAATTAGTGTTCTGACACTCCTTTATAACTTTAACTGTATTATCAACGCTTTTATCATCAACTACTACTATTTTATCAACATATTCAGGCATTGTTTTGATCACATTTGCTATCTGAGTCTCTTCGTTATGGCATGGTACCACTATACAGACACTTTTTTCTTTATACATTTGAGAATTTCTCTCTGTTTGAAATATTTATATTCATCATCATATCAACATTTTTCAAAAACATAGATTACATAAACTGAGCAAATAGATGGGATAAAAAAGAATGGACCATTCCTTTTATTTATATATTTAAAGTATTTTTTTGCTACATTACTAATTTCAAATACATCGTGATAATGATCAACAGGTTTTTTATAACCAAATATTTTTCTACCAATTTCATATAATATTGTTTCTGTAGGAGACGAGAAAACAAGTCTTCCCTTTTTTTTTAAGATTCTTTTTAATTCAGAAAAAATTAGATTTAAATCATAGAAATGCTCTAATACACTTGGAGCAAAAATTAAGTCAAATGTATTGTCTTGGAAAGTATTATCAAATATATTTTTTTTAAATAGAGTAATATTATTTAAATGATATTTTCTTTTTATTATTTCTGCGATAGAAACATCTAAATCTAATCCAAATACATTTTCATAATATTTGCTTAAAGAGGGTAAAAAAACTCCTTGCCCACATCCCAAATCCAAAACGTTTGATGCCGCAAAATCACTGCATATATTTAACATATACTCAAGTCGTTTCCAATATAGCTTCCTAATCAAATCTGATTTATCAAAATAGGTTCTAACTGCGCCAGATTGCTGACCGCATAATTCTGCTAATATTTTTGAAGGTATAATTTCTATTCTTCTCATAATTATCTTCTTTGTGTTTTTTTTATTAAAAAATTAATGTAATCTCTATCAGAGATAAATAAAACGGTTAAAATAGCTATATTTTTAATCGTTAGCTATATAGCTATTACTGATTAGCTCTTTTTTATCTATAAAAAATCAGTAGTGTCCAGTTAGGTTCTTGCATGTGATAATGCGACCTCCTTATAAATTGTTATGGTGAGTAACCATAACAATTTATAAGGAGGTCGCAAAATGTGTTGCCCTTTCCATCCTGTAATCTT